>NZ_JBIUFR010000001.1:0-1040000 GCF_053545315.1 Bacillus sp. CIS52 | reverse complement strand
GGGTGTCGCCTTTCTTTTGCCGGGGTGGTGGAATTGGCAGACACACAGGACTTAAAATCCTGCGGTAGGTGACTACCGTGCCGGTTCAAGTCCGGCCCTCGGCACCAATTTAACTTTGGACGAAACATGTTAAATTGGTCATCAATTTTTACATTACAAAACATATATGAGAGTGATTTGCATATTGCAGATCACTTTTTTTATATAATAAAAGCGTCAAGACTATGAATATAAGTTTCTTGCTTGTATCGTGTATACTGCATTACCATTAAAAAAACTTTACTAAAACCGTTGACACTTTATAAAATGCATGTTATATTTATATACGTCGGTTGAACACGACGTATTACATGCCGGTGTGGCGGAATTGGCAGACGCGCACGACTCAAAATCGTGTTCCTTCTGGAGTGCCGGTTCGACCCCGGCCACCGGTATAAGAAAGCTTCTACATATGTAGAAGCTTTTTTTGTTGTATGAAAATACCCTCTAAGGCTTGTGAAAAATATTAAAAAGGCGGTATCCAAAACGGAATACCGTCTTTTTAATGAGCTGTTATACTTGAGAAAAAAGAGGTGATGACGTTGAAGCAGATTATTGCAATGGGCGGCGGGGGGTTTTCCATGGAGCCGGATCATCTTGTGCTGGATCAATATATTTTAGAGCAATCGGTGCGGTCAAAGCCGAAAGTTTGTTTTTTGCCGACAGCAAGCGGAGATTCGGAGAATTACATCGGCAGGTTTTATCAGGCCTTTCAAAAGCTGGAGTGTCAGCCGGATCACTTGTCGCTGTTTAAACCGCCGTGTTCTGATCTCAGGTCCTTTCTCATGAAGAAAGATATCATATATGTCGGCGGCGGCAATACGCGCAATATGCTTGTCTTATGGAAAGAATGGGGGCTCGGCCTTATTCTGCGTGAGGCTTGGGAGAACGGTGTAATCTTGGCTGGTCTCAGCGCCGGGGCGATTTGCTGGTTTGAAGAAGGAGTGACAGATTCGTCAGGAGATTTGAGAGAGTTGCAAGCTTTAGGGTTTTTGCCTGGAAGCTTTTGTCCTCACTATGACGGAGAAGCGGAGCGCCGGCCGGTGTATCACCGTCTGATTTCAGAAAATAAACTTCAGGAGGGCTATGCCGCTGATGACGGCGCTGCGCTTCATTATAAAAACGATCAGCTGTTCCGGTCTGTCTCTTCCCGGGAAACGGCAAAGGGTTACAGGGTTTTTGATACTGAAGAAGGCGTAAGGGAAACAGAGCTTCCAGTCATTCCGTTATCTGAATTTTGATAATATACTTTTTTTTGTATGCAAATTATGTTACGATGAAACCGAAATGAATAGTTACTGGGGGTGCCCGTCTAAGCGGGCTGAGAGAGAAGCGGCGGCTTCTTAACCCTTTGGACCTGATCTGGTTCGTACCAGCGTGGGGAAGTAAAGGTTTTATTATTGTTGTGGAAAACAATAATAGTTTCTTTCTGACTGCAAAACCGGGTTCTCCAATGAATCCGGTTTTTTTGTGCTGGTGCTGAGCTTGGTTCTGTTATTCAAATGGATAAGGGAGAGATTTGTATGCAAAATCAATCAGTACAGCAAGCGAACATTTCTATTATGTCGAGTTTTTCAGGCAGTAAAAAGGTTTATGTAAAGGGTTCTTCGCCTGACATACGAGTGCCGATGCGGGAAATCAGCCTCAGTCCGACAACGGGGGCGTTCGGGGAAGAGGAGAATCCGCCGGTCCGTGTTTATGATACGAGCGGACCGTATACAGACCCGGATGTACAAATTCAAATTCATGAAGGTCTGAAGCCGCTCCGCACAAAGTGGATTACAAAGCGCGGCGATGTGGAGAAATATAACGGACGGGCCGTGAAACCTGAGGACAACGGCTATAAAAAAGAAGGCCGTGCCGCCGAATATCCCGGTTTACAGCGGAAACCGCTGCGGGCCAAGGCAGGGAAAAACGTTACACAATTGCATTATGCGAGAAAAGGCATCATTACACCGGAAATGGAGTTTATCGCAATTCGCGAGCATGTGTCTCCCGAATTTGTCAGAGACGAGGTAGCCAGCGGCCGGGCGATCATTCCTTCAAATATTAATCATCCTGAAAGTGAACCGATGATTATCGGCCGGAATTTTCATGTGAAGATCAATGCAAATATCGGCAACTCGGCTGTTACATCTTCTATTGAAGAAGAAGTCGAAAAAATGACGTGGGCGATTCGCTGGGGCGCCGATACGATGATGGACTTATCCACCGGGAAAGATATTCATACGACACGTGAATGGATCATCCGCAATTGCCCAGTACCTGTGGGGACGGTGCCGATTTATCAGGCGCTTGAAAAAGTAAACGGCATCGCCGAGGATTTAACGTGGGACATTTATCGAGACACATTGATTGAGCAGGCGGAGCAGGGCGTGGATTATTTCACCATCCATGCCGGCGTATTGCTTCGTTACGTCCCGTTAACGGCCAAACGCACGACGGGAATCGTATCCCGCGGCGGGGCGATTATGGCGCAATGGTGCCTGGCTCACCATCAGGAAAGCTTTCTGTACACGCACTTTGAAGAAATTTGTGAAATTATGAAGACGTATGATATTGCATTTTCTCTTGGAGATGGGTTGCGTCCCGGCTCGATTGCGGATGCTAATGATGAAGCGCAGTTTGCGGAATTGGAGACTCTCGGGGAATTGACGGAAATCGCGTGGAAGCACGATGTGCAAGTGATGATTGAAGGACCGGGTCATGTGCCGATGCATAAAATTAAAGAGAACATGGACAAACAGCTGGAAATTTGTAAAGAGGCGCCTTTTTATACACTGGGCCCATTAACGACTGATATCGCTCCGGGCTATGACCATATTACTTCGGCGATCGGCGCGGCGATGATCGGCTGGTACGGGACAGCGATGCTTTGTTATGTCACGCCGAAGGAGCATTTGGGCCTGCCGAATCGTGATGATGTAAGAGAGGGAGTCATTACGTATAAAATCGCGGCCCATGCGGCAGACCTTGCCAAAGGGCATCCGGGTGCTCAGATCCGTGATGATGCTCTGTCTAAGGCGCGGTTTGAATTCCGGTGGCGCGATCAATTTCATTTGTCGCTTGATCCTGAAAGAGCAATGGAATATCATGATGAAACGCTGCCGACTGAAGGCGCAAAAACGGCTCACTTCTGTTCGATGTGCGGCCCGAAGTTTTGCAGCATGAGAATTTCTCAGGATATTCGCGATTATGCGAAAGAAAACGGTCTGACTGAAGACGAGGCCCTCAATGAAGGATTAAAAGAAAAAGCAAAAGAGTTTGTCGAGAAGGGAAGCCATTTATATCAATAAAAAAGAAAAGATGAGGATGGAGTGTGTCCATCTTCATCTTTTTTTAGAAAAACGGTGACCGGCGAAACGGTGGAATGCTCTGCTCAAAGCGGAATACGTTTTCCGGGTCATACTTCGTTTTGACTTGACGGAGGCGGTCGACATTTCCTCCGTAATATGTTCGCAGCCAGTTTCTAATGTCTATATCAGGCCAATTTACGTAATCCCCCATCGTTTCTCTTGAAAGAGACGTTCTCAGCTCTTCGATCCAGCGGACGTTTTGTCTTTCCTCTTCAGGAGATGTCCAGTTTGTTATATATTCCTGGGCAATGATTGCGTCGCGATAGTAGAATGCCGTTTGATCCGGAGCGATCCGTCCGGCCGCCCCGCCGAGAGATTGCTGCCAGACACTGGCGTTTTTATTCGGAGCGTGCTCCAAGTAGTATTTTAAAGCAGAAATTGCGCGTGTTGACAATGGTTTTTCAATAAAGGATCCTGACCGTTTCATCTTTTGCGGCTCATTGCCTCCCGGGCTGTTAAAAAAGGCTGCCGCTCTAATAAACGGAACTGTCTTGACCATGCCGCTTGTCGGGTTTCCCGCTTTCATTAACGGAGCCAGCAGTTCTTTCAGCTCATTTTTTGTTCCGATAAATTGGCCGAGCGCTTCTATGCGGTTGACTTCTTTAGGCCAAAACTGAATGGATGAAGTAAGACGGTTATCTGTAAATGGAGCCCAGTTCTGCCACGTATTAAATACCTCCTCGAAATCATCCCAGCCCCAAGTGACAGAAAAAATAGTTACGTACGAGATCGGCACGGCTTTAAACACCATAGATGTGACAATGCCGAAGTTGCCGCCGCCTCCGCCCTGAGACGCCCAAAATAAATCAGGATGCTTTGAGCGGTTGACTGTTATCAATTCAGCACCCGCTTTTTCGTCTGCTGTGATCATTTCGAGTTGGAGGAGACGATCGCAAGTCAGGCCGGCAGCCCTTGTTAAATATCCGATTCCTCCTCCGAGCGCCAGCCCCGTGATTCCCACATTTGCAATGGTTCCCGCGGGAAGAGTCAAGCCGTACCGCCAGAGTGTCCGGTACACTTCTCCCAAATCGGCACCCGCTTCAATCGAGACCAGCCGCTTATCTTTATTCACTCTTATTTTCTTCATTTCACTAAGATCAATGACAAGCCCGTCATTTAACAGGGAAAAATTCTCGTAGCTGTGTCTTCCGCCTCTGATGCGGAAAGGCACGTTATTCTCACGCGCCCATCTCAGTGCATTGACGGCATCATGTTTGTTTTGGCAAAACACAATGATGTCCGGATATCTTTGCAGGCTTAAGTTGATATTGGTTCTTGCTTCATTATAGTCCGGGTCATCTTTTCTGACGATGCGCCCGGTCAATGTTGTCTTTTCCACACTATCACTCTCTTTCATCGGGATCTGTTATTTCTTCTAACATATGCGGAAAAATAAGAGAGTGTATGAGGAAAACCCCCGGAATGAAACGATATTTTAAATTATAGTTGACAGGTAGGGATTGTATGAATTAACATAGTCAGTACATATTTCCAAACGTTGGCTGATCGGATCACCGAAGGCTCTTATCTTGTAAACAGATAAGGGCCTTTTTTGCGTGAAAGCCATTGGATGAAAAGCGGAGGGATGAAAAGTGGCGTTAAAAAAGGCATCACATGTGCGCAAAAAAAGTAAAAAGCGAAAAAAGTACAGAAAACACACATTGAATTTCGAACTGCTTGTGGAGAAAAACAAATGGGAGATTATGAGAAGTGAGGAACAGATGGAGCAGATTTATATAAAGATAGATGAAAAGCATGCGGGGGTTCGATCAAAATGAAGGGGAACACTTTGAGGATGAAAACAACGGGCATCATACTCGCGCTGTCGGTATCATTCATGCTATCAGGGTGCGCGTTAGGGAGTGCCGGAGAAGAACCGTCTTCTGCGGCGGATAAAAAACAGGAAACACGTATCGCTCAAGTCAAAACAAAGAAATTTAAAGCTTCTCATCCGGAGGCGCTTCCCGTTAAATCGAAGGCCAGAACGGACACTTTTGTTGCGGGGATTTCCGCGCCGGGGGGAGTGTTTCTGCCGTACTTTTATGAAAACGGCTGGGATGGAAATGCGACAGATCCTATTTTTGAACCGTTAGTCAAGCTGGATAAAACGGGTAAGCCCGCACCGGCTCTTGCTGAAAGCTGGACTGTTTCCAAAGATCAGCTTACCTACACGTTCCGCTTAAGAAAAAATCTCGTTTTCAGTGACGGTTCGCCGCTCACCGCAAAGGATGCCGCATTCACTTTAACACTGCTGCATGATCCCGCTTACGCAGGCTATGAAGATATCACCACGGCCTATATTAAAGGCGGCAAGGCTTATAAAGAAGGAAAAGCAAAGACGATAGAGGGCATTCGCGTCCTTGATGACAGAACCATTAAAATCACGACTGAGAAAGTCAGTGCGAAGTCGCTGCTTCTTTTAGGCGGGCAGGTGCTGTCGGAAGCTTACTACGGAAAGAATTATCGATTCGGCAAACTGGATTATTTAAAAGAGCTTTATGCCAAACCGCTCGGAGCAGGGCCTTATCAATTTACAGAATACCTCCCGGGACAGGAAATACGCTATCAGGCTAATAAACACTATTATTCCGGAAAACCGAAAACAGAAAAGCTGATCTATAAAATTATTGATCCGTCAACTTCTCTTCAGCTGTTTGAAACGGGTGATCTTGATTACGCTTCATTTTCTCCTGATGATGATACGGTTGAGCATTTAAAAAGCCTCGGTTTTGCGAATATAAGCGTCTCGGTCGTGAATGATTACGGGCTTGTGTACGTGAATCATAAGCGTCCGCCTTTTCAAGATAAGAAAGTGTCCCAAGCGCTTATTTACGGGCTGGACCGGCAGAAAATCGTCGATGTCCGCTTTAAACACTACGGAGAAGTCGCAAATGTGCCGGTGTCTCCGGTTTCGTGGGCTTATGATGACAAAGGAGTCAATCCGTACACGTTTAATCCGGAAAAAGCCAAGAAGCTTCTTGATGAAGCAGGCTGGAAAACGGGGAAAGACGGCGTGCGTGAAAAAAACGGCAAAAAGCTTGAAATCAGCTATTACACTTCTAAAGCGGATGATGATTTCATCCCGATCGCGAAAGAAAATTACGCGGACATCGGAATCTCATTAAAACCGGAAGTGATGGATTTTAATACAGAGGTAGCGAAAATAAATGATAAACAGTACGATCTTGCCGCCGTTTCCACCTCGCAGATTCTTGATCCGAATGACACGGTGGAAAAGCTGGCTTCAGGCCATCCCAATAATGTGACGGGGTATTCCAATCCGAAAGCGGACCGGCTGATCGAGAAAGGAGCCGGCACGCTTGATATCAGCAAAAGAAAAGAGATTTATCACCAGCTGTACCGGGAGCTCGGGGAAAACCCGCCTTACATTCTGATTCATTACCGTCAGAGCGCAAGGGCGGTCAGCGGAAAAATAAAAGGGCTTGAGCCTGACAATTATTCGGGAATCAGTTCGAGTCTCTCAAACGTGTCAATTCAGTAGAACAATGGCGCAAAATACCCGGTGTCCAGGGTATTTTGCCCTCAGCGGAAGGGAGAGGCTTTTTGTGAAACGGTATGCCGCAGAACGGTTCATTCAAATGCTTGTGATCTTATTCGGTACGTCCTTTATTATTTTTTTCTTATTCGCGATACTGCCGGGCGATTATATTGATTCCAATGTCAACCTGACCCCGGAAAGGGCGAAGGAGCTAAAAGCGCTTTACGGCCTGGATCAGCCGATTTGGCAGCGTTATGTGACGTGGCTCGGCAATGTGCTCAGCGGAGATTTGGGATTCTCTTTGAAGTATCAGGAAAACGTCCTGTCACTGCTTCAGAAATATGTCTGGAATTCGTTTTTTGTCGCGTTTTTGGCTTTGCTTGTCACATGGTCTGCCGCGATGATAACGGGTGTCATATCCGCTGTCAGGAAATACTCGTGGTTTGACGGGATCGTAACATTTTTTGTGTTTGCTTCCATGGCGTTCCCGTCTTTTTTTATCAGCCTGCTGTTTATTAAATGGTTTGGAGTGGATTTAAAAATATTGCCCGTCGGAGGGATGGTTGATACCGGAAGCACGAGTTCTGGTTTTTCGTACGTGCTTGAAGCCGCCAGACATATGATTCTTCCGGTTGTGATTTTATCTATGCTCGGCATCGGCTCACTGACAAGATATTTCCGCTCCGGGATGCTTGATGTGATCAGGCAGGATTATATCAGAACGGCGAGAGCGAAGGGGTTGAAAGAGCGCACTGTCATTTGGAAACATGCGCTGAAAAATGCGCTCCTTCCGGCGATCACCCTGCTTGCTTTTGAACTGCCGGGTCTGTTTTCCGGGGCTATTATTATTGAACAGATTTTCGGATGGCCGGGTGTCGGCCGTATTCAGCTGGAATCTGTGCATTATCGGGACTATCCGGTTTTGATGGCGTTTACCTTGTTTTTGTCTTGTTTAACGATTGTGGGGAATTTCTTGGCGGATATCGCTTATGCCGCGGTTGATCCGCGAGTCAGGCTGAAATAGGGAGTGTTTTGGGTGAAAAAACAAAAAGGGGCGCCGCCTTCTCTTTGGAAGCAGACGTACCGCCGCCTGCTGCATCATAAGCTGACGGTCATCAGTCTTCTATTCTTATGTTTTATGTTTGTATTGTGTTTTATCGGGCCGTCTTTTTCTCCGTACATAACGGATCGGACGGATATTTCAAATGCCAATCAGCATCCGGGGGTTCATCATTGGCTTGGCACCGACCAGTACGGGAGAGATGTGCTGACGAGGCTGATGCTGGCGGGGCAGATTTCTCTGACTGTGGGGCTTGCTTCGATGGTGCTGTCACTTGTCATCGGTTCACTGCTTGGGGCTGCAGCGGGATTTTATCGGGGCGCCGCTGATATGATCATTATGCGCATCGCTGATATGCTCATGTCCATCCCAGGCCTGCCGCTGCTTTTGATTTTGGCTGCGGTGATGTCGGAGTGGAAAGTGCCTTCTGAATACAGGATGTACCTGATTATGATGATGTTAAGCCTGATCGGATGGCCCGGTTTGGCGCGGCTTGTACGCGGACAGATTTTGTCGCTGAAGGAGCAGCCGTTTATGATGGCTGCGGAAGTTTTGGGGCTCAGTGATAAACGGAAAATCCTCTATCATTTGCTTCCCAATACATTGCCGTTACTCATGGTAGCGGCGACTTTGCATGTGGCGGGGGCGATGCTGAGTGAATCGGCGCTGAGTTTTCTCGGACTCGGGGTTGCTCCGCCGACTCCTTCTTGGGGAAACATGATGGAAGCGGCGAATCATTATATGGATTTTACACTCCGTCCGTGGCTGTGGATACCGCCGGGTACGGCCATTTTTCTGACCGTTGTGGCGATTCATCTGCTTGGAGACGGTTTAAGAGACGCTTTTGATCCTAAGGTAAAACGGCAGGTGAAAGTGAAATGAAAAAACCGCTTTTAGAAGTGAGGCATTTGGAAACGGTTTTTTATACGGAGGAAGGTGCGGTAAAGGCCGTGGACGATGTCAGCTTTACAATTCATGAGGAGGAAACGGTTTGCATTGTAGGGGAATCCGGCTGCGGGAAAAGCATGGCGTCATTGTCCATTATGCAGCTCATTCCCGAGGCGGGAAGAATCGAACGGGGAGCGGTGCATTTTTCAGGAAGGAACCTGTTGAAACTGAAACAAAAAGAAATGCAGAAAATCCGCGGCTGCGAAATCGGGATGATTTTTCAGGAGCCGATGACCTCTTTGAATCCGGTGTTTACAATCGGTGAGCAGCTGACGGAACCGATTCGCGAGCATTTATTGCTGAGTAAGAAAGAGGCATGGAGGAAGGCGGTTGACCTTCTCACGTTAGTGGAGATCCCCCATGCCGGGCAGATGATGCACCGATATCCTCATGAGCTGAGCGGCGGCATGCTGCAGCGCGTTATGACGGCTGTCGCGCTCAGCTGCGATCCGAAACTGATCATTGCCGATGAGCCGACGACGGCACTTGACGTAACGATTCAGGCGCAGATATTGGATTTATTGCGGGATGTGAAAAAGCAATTTCACACGTCTATTTTATTCATTACCCATGACCTTGGCGTGGTTGCCGAAATGGCTGATTATGTGATTGTCATGTATGCGGGAAAAATTGTGGAGGAAGGACCGGTTGCGGAGCTGTTTTCCGATCCGAAGCATCCGTATACGAAAGGGCTGCTCGCGGCAAAACCGGTTATCGGTCAAAGGAGAGAGACGCTGTATACCATCCCGGGGCAGGTTCCCGCGCTTGCAGATCTGTCCGGATCGTCTTGTTATTTTGCGGAGCGGTGTGAACACAGCACGGAGATATGCCGGAGATCGAGCCCGCATTTTACTGAATTCGGGAAAGGGCATCAGGCGGCGTGCTGGCTTTACGGAGAGGAGAAAGCAGATGAGTGATGTGTTGCTGGAGGTCAAAGGGCTGAAAAAATATTATGAGGGGCAGGGGGGGATGAGAAAGGCCCGCAACAATCCCGTAAAAGCGGTGGATGGCGTCAGTTTTACGATAGGAAAGGGAGAAGTGTTCGGTTTAGCGGGTGAATCGGGCAGCGGCAAGTCATCAATCGGAAAAACCATTTTAAGACTTCATGAAAAAACAGAGGGAGAGGTATTTTTTCAGGGGCGAGATGTGTTCCGGATGAACCGGCGTGAGCTAAAAACATTCAGATCGGAAGCGCAGCTTATCTTTCAAGATCCGTTCAGCTCTTTAAATCCCAGACGACGGATCGGAGAAGCCATCGGTGAAGCGATGACCGAGCACCAATTGGCGGTGAAGCGGAACGCGCGTGATAAAGCGGCGGAGGTCCTTGAAGCCTGCGGTCTTTCCGCAAACTTTATCGACCGTTATCCGCATGAATTTTCCGGAGGGCAGCGGCAGCGGATCGTGATTGCAAGAGCGATGGCGCTTAAGCCGCAATTTATCATTATGGATGAACCCGTGGCGGCATTGGATGTCTCCATTCAGGCGCAGATGATCAATTTGTTCAGCAGCCTTCAGCAACGGCACGGGCTGTCATATTTGTTCATTTCTCATGATTTAAGCGTGGTGGAGCACTTATGTACAAAGGTCGCGATTATGTATTTAGGGACGATTGTCGAATACGCGTCAAAGGAGGAGCTTTTTTCACGGCCGCTTCACCCTTATACAAAAGCGCTGTTATCAGCCGTGCCTGTTCCTGATCCCCGAGCGAAAAGGGAGCGGGTGATGTTAAAGGGTGATATTCCAAGTCCCTCTGATCCGCCCTCAGGCTGTAAATTCCGAACGAGATGTCCGGCAGCCGAGAAGATATGTGCTGAGAAAAGTCCGCCGCTGTCGGAGAAGGGGTCTCAGCATTTTGCAGCATGCCATTTTGTATAATTGAGAAAAAGCATTTTTTATTGATAATACACAGGAAAAACCTGCCGGACAGACCGGCAGGTTTTTTGATGTTATTTTGGTAACGGCAATCCGAGTCCTTCGGCAACGCGTCTGCCGTATTCAGGGTCAGCTTTGTAGAAGTGGCCGATCTGGCGCAGCTTAATTTCTTCTTTTTCCACAGGTTTCATCGCACCGACGATATTGGCGACAAGGCGTGCGCGCTCTTCCTCGCTCATCAGGCGGTACAGATCGCCGGCTTGTGTGTAATGATCATGATGATTATAGCTTACACTGTCAGCGAAACCTGATACAGGATATGCCGCCTGTTTATCTTCAGGTGACTCTTTCGGGCCTCCGAAGCTGTTAGGCTCGTAATAGACGGAGCGGCCTCCGTTATCATCAAAACGCATTTGTCCGTCACGCTGATAGTTTTTCACTTCATTGCGGGAACGGTTGATCGGCAGCGCCTGATGGTTCGCGCCGACACGGTAGCGATGGGCGTCATGGTATGCGAACAACCGGCCTTGAAGCATTTTGTCAGGTGAGACGTCGACGCCAGGGACTAATGTTCCGGGAGAGAACGTCGCCTGTTCTACTTCCGCAAAGTAATTTTCAGGATTGCGGTCCAGAACCATGCGGCCGACTTCAATGAGCGGATAGTCTTTTTGTGACCATACTTTTGTGACGTCAAACGGATCAAAGCGGTATGTGTTTGCGTCTTCTAACGGCATGATTTGAACATATAATTTCCATGCGGGGAAATCGCCGTTTTCAATCGCGTTGAATAAATCTTCCGTATGGTAATCAGGATTTTCGCCCGCGAGTTTTGCGGCTGTATTGACATCAAGGTTTTTTACGCCTTGTTCTGTTTTAAAGTGATATTTAATCCAGACACCTTCGCCTTTATCATTTGTCCATTTAAATGTATGGCTTCCGAATCCGTGCATATGGCGAAGTGTTGCCGGAATGCCCCGGTCTGACATCAGTATGGTTACCTGGTGCAGTGATTCCGGTGAAAGAGACCAGAAATCCCAAACGGCCGTCGGGTTTTTCAGATGTGTTCTCGGATCTCTTTTTTGTGTATGGATAAAGTCAGGGAACTTAATGGCATCGCGGATGAAAAACACGGGTGTATTGTTTCCGACGATGTCGTAGTTTCCGTCTTCTGTATAAAACTTAACGGCAAATCCGCGCGGGTCGCGCACTGTGTCACTAGAGCCCAGTTCGCCTGCAACGGTTGAGAAACGGACAAAGAGCGGTGTGCGTTTACCGACTTCTGACAGAAATGCGGCTTTCGTATATTTTGTAACGTCATTTGTGACTTCAAAATAACCGTGTGCGCCCGCGCCTTTTGCGTGAACGACACGCTCGGGAACGCGTTCTCTGTTAAAGTGCGCCAATTTCTCAAGCAGATGGACGTCTTGTATTAAAGCAGGGCCGCGATCTCCGGCCGTCATTGAGTTTTGGTTATCTCCGACAGGAGCGCCCCAGCTGGTTGTCAATTTATTTGAACTCATGTGATCACCTCTTTAGATTTATAAAAACATAATATCACCTATCAGTAAAAAGTCAATATTATTTTATAATGATTATAAAATAATTATTTTTATTATCGGAAAGAGAAGTCGGGTTTGAAAGCTTACTTGACTGACGGGAATAATGGGTTTAAGATGAGAAAAAATAGAAACCGCTGACTTGAACACAAGAGGCTCTTATTCTTCATGGGATAAGGGCCTTTTTTCATTGTCGGCGGTAAGGGAGGCGGCGATTGTATGCTTTTCCGGCAGCATTTTAAACCTGTTGATATTCACGGTCATCTGCCGTACAGCCTTTATTTCGGCAAACATGATAAGACATTTTCCGATTATAATCGGGAGCGGTCAGAAAGAATGAATCTGACTTGGGATTTTCCTGATCCGCATGAGGGTGATGACGGGGAAATCCCTTTGATGACAAAATGGGAGAATGAGTTAGATAAATACGGCATCGGCGTACTGAATTTTTTAACAGCGGAGAGCAATGACCGGATGGCGGCGTTTATTCAAGCCAATCCCGCGAGGTTTACCGGATTTGCATATCATCCTTTGGAGCGGGAGGATGCATATGAAGAGCTGAAAAGAGCCGTAGAAGAGCTCGGTCTGAAAGGGTATAAACTGTTCGGGCCGCTGACAGACATCGAGTTTCATGATCCGTCGCTGAAAAAGCTTTGGACGTATTTAGCTGACAAAAGGCTCCCTGTATTAATCCACTTCGGGCTTTTAGGGAGAGCGGGGGGCATTGTCAGCCACCGCAATATCAATCCCCTCTCCATCTATCGCGTGGCGAGAGAGTATGCTGATATACCATTCATCATCCCGCATTTCGGCGCCGGATATTATCAGGAACTGCTGCAGCTGTGCTGGAGCTGCCCGAATGTGTATATTGACACGTCCGGATCAAACCAGTGGATGAGGTGGATGCCGTACCCGCTTGATTTGGAAATTCTGTTTCGGAAGACATCCGAATTAATCGGTGCTGAACGAATCATCTTTGGGACGGATTCAAACGGATTTCCGAGAGGATACGTATACCGATATCTTCAGGAGCAGGTCCGGACCTGCCGGGAAATCAACATGCGGGAAGAAGACATAGAGAAGATTTTCGGAAACAATGCGCGGACATTGCTGAAAATCGACCAGCCGCAAAAGGAAATAAATACGTGATACAGCTGATGCGCTCTTTGGCAGGTTTATGCCGGAGGGCGCATTTTTAATTCTTACAAAAAACAGTTGACAAGTCGGAATAATTTGAATTAACATGATATTCAAATTTAAAAACAAACGGGCAGCTGATCGGACCGCCGAAGGCTCTCATCTCTACAAGCAACGGAGATGGGGGCCTTTTTGTTTTTCGATCGCATGCGGCAGGAAGAGAGGGGAAAAGACAGATGGCTGTAACCATCAGCATACAAGAAAAAGCGTTTGAGCATGAAGGACGGAAAACACCGGTGCTGAATGATATTGAACTGTCAATTGCATCAGGAGAATTTTTGACTGTCATCGGGCCGAGCGGCTGCGGAAAAAGCACGCTTTTAAAATCGATTGCCGGGCTTGATACCGATTATAAAGGCTCTGTCGCAATAAACGGCCGCCATGTGTCGGGACCGGGCATCCGGCAGGGATTTATCTTTCAGGAGCACCGGCTGTTTCCCTGGCTGACGGTGAAACAAAACATCGCTGCCGATCTCAATATAAACGACCCGGCCGTTCGTCAAAAAGTGGATGATCTGATTGAGGTTGTCAGGCTGCAGGGAGCAGAGGACGCTTATCCGCGCGAATTATCCGGCGGCATGTCGCAGCGGGTCGCCATCGCCAGAGCCCTGTTGCGTGAGCCCGAGGTGCTGCTTTTGGATGAACCGTTCGGAGCGCTTGACGCTTTTACGAGAAAACACTTGCAGGATGTGCTGCTTGATATATGGCGCGAGAAAAAAACGACGATGATTCTGGTTACGCATGATATTGACGAATCTGTCTATTTAGGCGATAAGCTGGCAATTCTCAGGGCAAAGCCCGGCCGGCTGCACAGTCTGGTGCCGATTCAGCTTCCGCATCCGCGCAATCGGACGTCAGCTGATTTTCAGGCCGTCCGGCAGAAGGTGCTTGCTGAATTTGAGAAAACGGAAGATCTCCGGTTTGCGGATGGATCAGGGATATAGAAAGGACGAAGCAAAGTGAAAAAAACCATCATTCTTTTAGCCGCAGCAGTCATGATGTTAGCCGGATGCAGTGCCGACGGAGCAGGCGGGAGCGGGAAAACGGTGAAAGAAATCCGGATCGGCATCCAGCAGAGTTTAAGCCCGCTTCTCATTGCCAAGGAAAAAGGCTGGTTTGAAGAAGCCTTCAAAAAAGACGGAATAAAGGTAAAATGGGTCGAATTCCAAAGCGGTCCCCCGCAGTTCGAAGGTCTTGCCGCCGATAAGCTTGATTTTTCCCAGGTCGGCAATTCACCGGTCATTTCCGGCCAGGCGGCAGGAATTGATTTTAAAGAGATCGGGCTGTCCCAAGACGGGTTAAAGGCAAACGGCATTCTCGTAAACAAGGGCAGCGGAATTAAGAGCCTGAAAGAGTTGAAAGGGAAAAAAATCGCTGTAGCCAAAGGCAGCAGCGGCTTTGATTTTCTTTATAAAGCTTTGGATAAAGCCGGACTTTCCGCCGATGACGTCACCATCATTCAGCTTCAGCCTGATGAGGCGGTTTCCGCTTTTGAAAACAAATCAGTTGATGCATGGTCGATTTGGGAGCCGTATTTGTCGATTGAAACGCTGCAGCACGGGGCGGAAATATTAGCGAACGGAGAGAGCACGGATTTATATTCTCCGGGTTTTACGTTAGTCAGGACTGGATTTTCCAAGGAGCACCCGGATGAGGTTGTCCGTTTTCTGAAAGTGTTCAATAAAGCAGTCACATGGCAAAAGGAACACAAAGAGGAAGCTGTCTCTTTATATGCGAAAATCAAAAATCTTGATCCCTCAGTCGTCAGAAACGTGCTCAACAATACAGAGCCTCTTAATCAACCGATTAATGATGATATTGTCAAAGCCCAGCAGAAAACCGCTGATTTTCAATATCAAACAAAAGCGATTCATAAGAAAATCAATGTAAAAGACGTTGTCGACAATTCATTTATCAAAAAGGCGCTTGAAACGGAGGGCGGCAAATAATGAAAGCAGAAGCATCAACGGCTCCCGGCACATTGAGCCAATCAGAAAAGAAAGATGCGGCAAAGTCCCGGCAGTATTCATACCAATGGATGAAAGGGGTTGTACTCCCGGCTGCGGTTATCGCGGTATGGCAGTTTATCGCAAGTCTGGGCATCGTCTCGGCAACGGTGCTCCCGTCACCCGTCGTCATTTTACAGACTTTTCAGGAACTTCTACTGTCAGGCGAGCTTTGGGGCCATTTAGAGATCAGCTTATATCGGGCGGCTGCCGGATTTCTGCTTGGCGCGGGCCTCGGGCTTGTTTTCGGGCTGCTGGTCGGGTTCTCAAAACGGACGGAAGCGTATATCGATCCGTCTCTGCAAATGCTCAGGACGGTTCCGCACTTGGCGGTGACCCCGCTGTTTATTTTGTGGTTCGGATTTGATGAGACATCAAAAATTCTGCTGATCGCATTGGGGGCTTTTTTCCCTGTATACATTAATACGTTTCTCGGAATCCGCAGCGTGGACGCAAAGCTGTTTGATGTCGCCCGGGTGCTGGAATTTAACTGGTATCAGCAGATGGCGAAATTGATTCTTCCGGCGTCTCTGCCGAATATCCTGCTCGGCATCCGGCTCTCTCTCGGTATTGCGTGGCTCGGCCTTGTGGTGGCGGAACTGATGGGATCGAGCGCGGGCGTCGGCTATATGATTATGGATGCGAGACAATTTTCACAGACAAATAAGGTGTTTGTCGGCATTATCATTTTTGCGGCTGTCGGCAAGCTGACAGATGCATTGGTCAGAATGCTCGAACGGAAACTATTAAAATGGCGGAACAGTTATGAAGGGTAGCCTATTTAAAAAAGGAGAGATTCATATGGAGATTCTTTGGTTTATTCCGACGCATGGAGACGGACGGTATTTAGGGACGCAAACGGGAGGAAGAACCGCCGATCATCTTTATTTTAAGCAAGTGGCACAGGCGGCAGACAGACTCGGGTATACGGGGGTTCTGCTGCCGACGGGGAGATCATGTGAAGACCCATGGCTGACGGCTGCGGCTTTAGCGGGTGAAACGAAAGATTTAAAATTTTTAGTGGCGGTCCGTCCGGGACTGATGCAGCCATCTGTCGCCGCGAGAATGGCATCGACAATGGATCGGCTGTCAGACGGCCGTCTGCTCGTAAATGTCGTAGCGGGCGGAGATCCTTATGAGCTGGCGGGAGACGGGATGTTTATCAGCCACGATGAGCGCTATAAGGCGACTGAAGAATTTTTGACCGTATGGCGCGGACTCATGCGGGGAGAAACGGTGACATATGAAGGGGACCATATCAAAGTGGAAAACAGCAATTTGCTGTTTCCGCCAAAACAGGCTCCGCATCCGCCATTATATTTCGGCGGTTCATCACAGGCGGGAATTGAGGCTGCGGCGAAACATACAGATGTGTATTTAACATGGGGGGAGCCGCCGGAGCAGGTAAAAGAAAAGATTGAAACCGTCAAAAAACAGGCTGCCCAAGAAGGAAGGACAATGCGCTTCGGCATCAGGCTTCACGTGATTGTCCGGGAGACTGAGGAAGAGGCATGGAAAGCGGCAGAACAATTAATCAGCCATTTAGACGAAGAGACGATTGCGAAAGCGCAGGCTGCACTCCGGCGCGCTGATTCTTCAGGACAAAAACGGATGGCCGATCTTCATAACGGCGACCGGACGAAGCTTGAGATCAGCCCGAATCTCTGGGCCGGCATCGGGCTGGTCAGAGGCGGAGCGGGCACGGCGCTTGTCGGTGATCCCCAGACTGTCGCCGATCGAATTTTAGAGTACCGGGCGCTCGGCATTGAGTCGTTTATCTTTTCAGGCTACCCGCATCTTGAAGAAGCATATTATCTGGCTGAACTCGTGTTTCCGCTTTTGCCGTTTCAAAACGAGCGGACGAAAAAGCTTGAGCGCAGACTGGGCGAAGCAATGGGCAACGACCATTTTGCAAGAGGGAACAAAGCGACAGTCTGATGACATCATAAGGCGGATAATTGCCGGCGGGCGCTTTCTGCTGATTCATTTCCGGGGAAATGCCGCTGTCTGATGTGAAACTGGCAAAAAGGAGGCGGGTAAATACCCGCCTTTAATGCGCCTAGCTTGCACGATGATCATATGAATGATACGATATAAAACGTAATTATTACGATTTAAAAGGAGTGCTGGAATGGCTAAAAAATCAAAAGTGATCAAAGAGCTCAAGCGGCAGAAGCTTGTTGAACAATATGCGGACATCAGAAGAGAATTAAAGGCAAAAGGAGACTGGGAAGCGCTGAGCAAACTGCCGCGTGATTCTGCTCCGGCCAGACTTCATAACCGCTGTACAGTGACGGGACGGCCCCGCGGATATATGAGAAAATTTAAACTGTCCAGAATCGCGTTCAGGGAGCTGGCCCATAAAGGCCGGGTTCCCGGAGTGAAAAAAGCGAGCTGGTAACATAAAAAACTCCGGATCTGTCATGAACCGGAGTTTTTGCCGTGCTTATGAAATGTGAAAACATAAGCCAAATGCTGAATCATCATCAGAATGAAAATCAAAAGAATCGGAAAAAAGGGAAGATACGGCTGAATCAGCGGATAAAACAAAAGCAGTACGGCTGCGGCCGGCAATGAGAAGTAAACGGCAATATACGAGGAACGGCAGGCTTTAGCGGTCATCATCCGTTCTCTTTCATCCTGTTCCTCAAATTCATCAGGCACAAGCCTGTGCTTTTTGCCGTTCCGTTTTTTCTTTTCAGTATAGATATATAATACGGCACAAACGGTAAACAGCAGAAACGGCGTGATGTTCAGCTCAAATGAACCGCTCCCCTCCGTCTGGAAAAACTGAGCGATACGCGGCACTGCTTCCATAATGGAAATAAGCGTCCAGCAGGCCAATCCGTAGAGTGCAAGGTGAAAACACGCTTTTCTTTTTAAACTCATTTTTTCTCCTCCTCCAGCCAGAATACTTCCTCCATCGGCAGGGAGAAAGCCCGGCAGATATTAAGCGCCAATAAGAGTGATGGCACATAATCTCCTTTTTCAATCGCCGCAATCGTCTGTCTGGTGGCTCCGGCTTCTTTTCCGAGCGTTTCCTGAGAATAGCCGAATCTGGCTCTCAGCTCTTTTACTTTATTTTTCATCATCAGGCGTACCTCAAGTTTTCTTCTTTTTTATATTGTATGGTATTCTTAACAAAATGTAAACCTAACTTAACATGTGGACAAAAAAAGAATTTTTTTCGACAAATTTTTTAACATTCCCTTGACGAAAAAAAAATATGCATGTAATATTAGAAACATCAAATCGGTGCTGACAAAAAAGCATTTTGATGCGGGTGTAGTTTAGTGGTAAAACCTCAGCCTTCCAAGCTGATGTCGTGAGTTCGATTCTCATCACCCGCTCCATACATACGTTATTAACGCAGTGTTTCGTTTCTCTGATAAACGAAGTATTGCGTTTTTTTATGTGAAAAAAGACACGGAAGGCGTGTCTTTTTATGAAAGCCAAGAGACGGTATGTGTGCCTCCGTGAATTTGTTCAAACATTTTGGTTAAGGATGTTAACAGCTCATCTGCCGCGTCGGCATGAATTGAAGGCGGAAAAAAGATCAGCTGCAGCATGTTCTTTGTGCCGGTTGTTACAGGGCGGGTGTTGATTTGTCCGGTAAGGCCGCCGAAAATGCCGCCAGAGTCGGAGAAAGCCAGTACGTGTTCTTTTTCTCCGATTGTGATTGAAATCGGTTCATCCATCTGTGCGGCGTCATACGCCATGATGGGCAATGAATATTTCAAGGAGAAAAAAAGTATGGTATCATGGGCTGAATTCACACTTTCGATGAATCGTTCCCGGGAAATATCGCCGAGCATAAGCTCCATCGGCGTTTTTTGTCCTGAAAAGGCGGGACTGAGCTGTTCCATCATACGTGCCCATTCTTTCACAAAAGGCTGTTCATCTATGCCGCCGTCAGCATAATCAAAGTAAAGCGATTCTTGAAATAAACGGAGGCGGCCTTTCAGCATTTGCGGGGCAGGCCCGACTTCAATCTGTTCATATAATACGGCTGCCGCTTTGATCCCCGGCACCCGTTCAGCAATAAGAGGATCTAAACTGATGTTCAATTGTGTTCACTCCATTTCGGGATGGTAAAACTCTATTATACCCGTGCGGGAGCCTGATCACAAAGAAAGGAGGCTGTGCAAAAAATGAATATTCATAAACTGAAAGAGGAATTAATCGAATACGCCAAAAGCATCGGAGTCGACAAAATCGGGTTTACGACGGCTGATACGTTCGACAGTCTGCGGGACCGGCTGATTCTTCAGGAATCACTCGGCTATTTATCCGGGTTTGAAGAGCCGGATATTGAAAAACGGGTCACTCCGTCTTTGCTTCTGCCGAAAGCCAAATCGATCGTCGCCATCGCCCTTGCCTATCCTTCCAAAATGAAAGATGCGCCGAGGAGCACGAGGGACGGCCGGCGCGGCATTTTTTGCAGAGCTTCCTGGGGGAAGGATTATCATGACGTGCTGCGCGAAAAGCTTGATCTGCTGGAGAATTTTCTCCAAAGCAAACATGAGGATATCCGCACGAAGTCAATGGTGGATACGGGAGAATTGTCCGACAGGGCCGTGGCGGAACGGGCGGGAATCGGTTTCAGCGCCAAAAACTGCATGATCACCACACCTGAATACGGTTCTTACGTCTATCTCGCTGAAATGATCACCAATCTGCCCTTTGAACCGGATGTGCCGATTGAAGATATGTGCGGATCGTGCACAAAATGTTTAGACGCGTGCCCGACCGGCGCGCTCGTTAATCCCGGGCAGCTTAATGCACAGCGCTGTATTTCATTCCTGACCCAGACAAAGGGGTTTTTGCCGGATGAATTCCGTACGAAAATCGGAAACCGCCTGTACGGCTGCGACACGTGCCAGACGGTCTGCCCGATTAATAAGGGGAAAGATTTTCATCTTCATCCGCAGATGGAGCCCGATCCGGAAATCGCCAAGCCGCTGTTAAAGCCGCTTCTGACCATAAGCAACCGGGAATTCAAAGAAAAATTCGGACATGTATCCGGTTCATGGCGCGGCAAGAAGCCGATTCAGCGAAATGCCATTTTAGCATTGGCTCATTTCAAAGATGCTTCTTCTCTTCCCGAATTGACCGCTTTGATGCACCAAGACCCGCGCCCCGTCATCAGGGGGACGGCCGCCTGGGCCATCGGAAAAATCGGTGATCCGGAATATGCGAAGGAATTAGAAAAAGCGCTTCACAAAGAGCAGGATGAGGAAGCCATACAGGAAATAGAAAAGGGGCTGGAGCTGCTTTCGGTTTCTGATAAGACTAAAACCGGCCGGTCCTGACATATGTATAGAGAAAAAGCACTTGGCGTGAGTTCAAGTGTTTTTTCTTTATAAAACAGTATGGTGGGTGGAGCGCTTGAAGCATATTATTGAAGACTTAGCGGAGGCCCGGCTTCATTATTTAGTCAACGGAACCGAGATGAGGCACAATGGGCAGGCCGGCGATCTTGAGGTCCTGACGAGAAAAAAAGAGCTGTTTGAAAAACGGAAAGTTGACATCGTTAAAGCGAAAGCGAAAGCCGTCATTGTCAAAAGCAGTCTTGAGGATGACGGCACGTTATGCGTCATGTACATCATTCATTTCGAATATTTGTGCAAGGAGCAGGACGGGCATCTTTATTTAGAAGAGCAGGTTGAGGAACGGAATGCTTTTCTCTATGACCAGCTGCTGATTAAAGATCGGGAAATAAAGAAAAAACCGGCCGGATTTTCTGACGGAAACAGCGTAATCGAATATGAGCGGAGTGAACGGGAAGATTTCGGGCGGGCATTTCAATACGACCGTCTGGCTGCCGTTCAGTACGCGGAAAAGTTTTGGAATAAACGAAATCCTGCTTATAAAAATTTCGGCGACAACTGCACAAATTTTATTTCCCAATGTTTACATGCCGGAAAAGCGCCGATGCGGGGGCATCCGAACAGAGGCTCAGGCTGGTGGATGAAGGAAAGCTCATGGAGCTACAGCTGGACGGTCGCGCATTCCATGAAGATGTATCTGGCCCAATCCAAGGCCGGGCTTCGCGCGGTGCAGGTGTCAAGCGCCGAGGAGCTTATGCCCGGAGATGTGATTTGCTATGATTTTGAAGGTGACGGCCGTTTTAACCATACGACGATCGTGGTCGCAAAAGATAAAAGCAATATGCCGCTCGTCAATGCCCAAACATATGACAGCAGAATGAGATATTGGTCATATGAGGATTCAACGGCATATACTCCTTCCATCAGATATGCGTTTTTTCATATTACGGATGATACGACAAAAGAGTAATTAATGATATAATGGTGGGCGGAATAAAAAACAGAGGTGAACATCGTGGCATTACATGTCGTTTTATATCAACCCGAAATCCCGGCCAATACGGGAAATATCGCACGTACTTGTGCGGCAACAGACACAACGCTTCATTTGATCCGCCCGCTCGGATTCTCAACCGATGATAAAATGCTGAAGCGCGCCGGACTCGATTATTGGGAGTTCGTCAACGTCGTTTATCATGATTCATTGGATGAATTATTTGAGGCATATGAGAACGGAAAGTTTTTCTTCATTACAAAATTCGGGCAAAAGCCGCACACATCGTTTGACTACTCAAATACGGAGGAAGACTTTTTCTTCGTATTCGGCAGAGAAACGAGCGGACTTCCGAAAGAATTGATCGAAAACAATATGGACCGCTGCCTGCGTCTTCCGATGACCGAGCATGTGAGATCATTAAACCTGTCCAACACTGCCGCGATTCTTGTATATGAAGCGCTGCGCCAGCAAAATTACAGAGATTTGACATGAGAAAAAACCGCCCGGATTCGGGCGGTTTTTTTATTGAATGCAGCCGGGGTTCATACAATGTTATATTTATAGGCTTAACAAACGTAACAGTGTTATGTTACAATGTGTTCATCGAAGGAGCTGGATTTATGGAGGAACAACTGATTTCTAAAAAAGAATTGCTTGAAGAAACATCAATCTCATACGGACAGCTGTACCGCTGGAAGCGGAAAAATTTAATTCCTGAGGAATGGTTTATCCGAAAATCAACGTTTACAGGCCAGGAAACATTTTTTCCGAGAGCGGAAATCTTAAAACGCATCTCAAAAATACAGAAAATGAAAGAAAATCTGTCTCTGGATGAAATGAGGGAAATGCTGTCTCCGCAAATGGCTGATGTCGATATATCGTCTGCGGAGCTGCTTCAAAAAGGATTGATTTCAAAGGCCGCGCTGCAAGTTTACGGAGAAGAAGGCGGGACATTCACGTCCCGGGCGCTGCTGTCTTTATATGTGCTTGAAAGGCTTTTGCAATCGGGAAATATCAGTCTTGAAGAAGGAAAAATGGCGGCAGAGGTGCTGAAAACGTATGAGGCTTCTGAGCTGAAGGCAAATACAGAGCTCGTCGTGCTCCGGAAACTCGGCGTAACGACGTGCTTCATCGCAGATGCGGAACATATTCTGTTTGAACCGTCTGTCAAAGTGGCTGAACGGGTGGCGCTTGCTGCGGCATCAGAAGAATTAAAAACAAAATGGATGCAGGAGGACCATCAATGGATGTAACAGATAAATTAGTCATTAACGGTTCAGGAAGTTCAAAAGGAGGCCGTTTTCATACGGTGGAGATCAACGGAAGCGGCACGGTGTCAGGTGACGTAGAGTGCACGAGCCTTTTGTTTAACGGCAGCGGTAAAACAGACGGAAATGTCAAAACGCAAACGCTGACGATCAGCGGTTCGGGGAAAATTTCCGGCAGTGCCGAAGCCGAATCCATCCGAATCAACGGAACAGGTGTCATTAAAGGTGATATCAAAACGGAGCGGCTGAACGTCGCGGGATTTTCATCTTTCGGCGGCGGTGTGAAAGCTGATGATATTTTCATATCCGGGAAAGTTGGGATTGAAGAGGATTGCGAGACAGAAACGTTCCGTTCGGAAGGCAAATGCAAGATCGGCGGCCTGCTGAACGCCGATGACGTCAATATGAAGCTGGCGGCGGGCGAGAGCCATGTGAAAGAAATCGGCTGCCGTCAGTTAAAGGTGATGAGCAGAAAAAGCGTGCTCGCGCGGTTTAAGCTGATGCCGGCTCCGGTGCTGACCGCAGAGCTGATTGAAGGTGACATCATTGAATTGGCGGACACGCACGCGAAGACAGTCCGCGGAAATTCTGTGCAGATCGGCGCAGGCTGTATCATTGAGACGGTGGAATACAGCGGAGATTTTACATGTGATCCTTCAGCTTTAGTAAACAAAGCCGTAAAAATATAGGAGGAGCTTCAGTGGAAACAACAAAAAAATTGAGTCATTTAAAAATGTACGGAGCCGGACACGCCGCCGGGGGCTCCTACCAGAATGTAAGCATTAAAGGAGAAGGCATTGTCGGCGAAGGACTTCAAAGCGAGCGCTGCCGGATATTCGGTACGGGGCATTTTCTCGGAGATGCCGAGATCAATCGGCTGAAAATTTTCGGGGAACATGAAACTGATGGAGATTTATCGGCGCGTTCCGCAAATGTGCTCGGCACGCTGAAAATCGGCGGCTCCATGCGTTTCACCACGCTGAGGCTGAAAGGACTTGCCGACATTTCCGGCGGGGCCGCGGGAGAGCAGTGTCATATTAAAGGAAGCCTCACCGTCGGCGGCGATTGCGAGACAGAGCAGCTTCATGTAACAGGCTGTATCAATGTGGCGGGATTGTTAAACGCGGGAGACGTCAATATCCATTTGCGTTATGACCGAAGCAACGTGAAGGAAATCGGCGGTACATCGATCACAGTCAGGCGGAAACCCGGTTTTCTGAAACGGAAAGCCGGCATGCTTTCGGCTGAATTGATCGAGGGAGATACGATTTACCTCGAATACACGGAAGCGGACATCGTCAGAGGAAAGCGTGTGGAAATCGGCCCGGGCTGCAAAATCGGAAAAATCGAGTATCAAACAAGCTGCAAAGCCCATGAAAAATCAACTGTCCAAGAACACCTTCAAATATGAAACATTGTTATGTTGTACAGGAAAGGGTGCTCTTCATAAGGAGCACCCTTTTTGCCGTTATTCGTTTTCAGGTTTGCTGTCGTAACCCGCCGTAAAAATGGATACTAAAAAAGTGAGAATGACCCCCAGTAAGATGATCGTTTTCATCATTTCTCCTCCTCTTTGCTTTTCCATTTGATGTCCGAGTCTGGATGAAACTGTATTTCTTTCATTATGAACGGTGCACCAGACCCTTGTCAATGACCGCCCTTGAGCCGCCTTTATTTTTAGAAACGAAAAGCATGTATTATCACGTCACCGCATAGATTGTAACAAAGTACCTTATTTCTAGTGCATTAACCATGATAGAGGAGGTTCTTATGGATATATTAAAGAAAATTGAAAAGTACAGAGAGGAAGAGCAGCGTCTCAAATGGGAAGGGACGTTCGCTGATTATTTGGAGATCATAAAAGAAAATCCATTGGTCGCGCAGTCTGCTCATTCTCGCGTTTTTAATATGATAAAAGACAGCGGAATCGAGGAGGACGACGGGAAAAAGACGTACAGTTTTTTCTCGCGGGAACTATTCGGCCTTGAAGAATCTCTGGAACGGCTCGTGGAGGAATACTTTCACCCGGCTGCCAAGCGGCTCGATGTAAGAAAACGGATCTTACTATTAATGGGGCCCGTCAGCGGCGGGAAATCGACCCTTGTCACCATGCTGAAAAAAGGGCTTGAAGCCTACTCGTTGACAGACAACGGGGCCGTTTACGCTATCAAAGGCTGCCCGATGCATGAAGATCCTCTCCATCTTATTCCCCATCATCTGCGCGAAGACTTCTACAGAGAATACGGGATCAGAATTGAGGGAAGCCTGTCTCCGCTTAATGTCATGCGGCTTGAAGAAGAATACGGCGGCAGAATTGAGGATGTAAAGGTTGAACGCATTTTCTTCTCGGAGGATAAGCGTACCGGAATCGGAACCTTCAGCCCGTCTGATCCGAAATCACAGGATATCGCCGATTTGACGGGGAGCATTGATTTTTCAACGATTGCCGAATACGGCTCGGAATCAGATCCGCGCGCTTATCGGTTTGACGGTGAATTAAATAAAGCGAACCGCGGAATGATGGAGTTTCAGGAAATGCTGAAATGCGATGAAAAATTTCTCTGGCACCTTCTGTCACTCACGCAGGAAGGGAATTTTAAAGCCGGACGGTTTGCGCTCATCTCAGCCGACGAATTGATTGTTGCGCATACGAACGAAACGGAGTACCGCTCGTTTATTGCCAATAAAAAAAATGAAGCCCTTCACTCCAGAATCATCGTGATGCCTGTTCCTTATAATTTAAAGGTGTCCGAGGAAGAACGGATTTATGAAAAAATGATTTCGGAAAGTGATGTTTCTGACGTACACATCGCCCCCCATACATTAAAAGTGGCCGCGATGTTTTCTATTTTGACCCGGCTGAAGGAACCGAACCGCTCTGATATTGATCTCGTTAAAAAAATGAGGCTCTATGACGGAGAAAGCGTTGAAGGTTACAATTCCGTTGATCTGGAGGATATGAAGAAGGAATTCCATGATGAAGGAATGAGCGGAATTGACCCGCGTTATGTCATCAACCGTATTTCCTCAACGATTATCAGAAAAAATATGGAATCCATCAATTCGCTTGACGTGCTGCGTTCCTTAAAGGAAGGACTCGATCAGCATCCGTCCATTTCCGCTGAGGACAAAGAGCGGTATATGAATTTTATTTCCGCCGCCAGGAAAGAGTACGATGACATCGCCAAAAAAGAGGTGCAGAAGGCGTTTGTTTATTCATATGAAGAATCCGCGAAAACACTCATGGATAATTATTTAGATAATGTGGAAGCGTACTGCAACAAAAATAAGCTCCGCGATCCGCTGACGGGAGAAGAAATGAACCCTGACGAAAAGCTGATGAGATCCATTGAAGAGCAGATCGGCATTTCGGAAAACGCCAAAAAAGCATTCCGTGAAGAAATTTTAATTCGCATATCCGCTTATGCAAGAAAAGGAAAACGCTTCGACTATAACTCACACGAAAGACTCCGCGAAGCGATTCAGAAAAAGCTTTTTGCAGACTTAAAAGATGTAGTGAAAATTACGACCTCAACCAAAACGCCGGATGAGCAGCAGCTTAAAAAGGTTAATGAGGTAGTGGCGCGGTTAATAGATGAACACGGCTATAATTCGACAAGCGCAAATGAACTGCTGAAGTATGTCGGAAGCCTGCTCAACCGCTGATGCTTGATTCATGATAGGCCCGTCCGTACAAGGACGGGTTCTTTTGTCTATATTTCAAAATTGTTTGTCAATTGAAAAGTCCGTCCGGCATAAGATAAGAATAAATCTTTTCGCCGGACTTGTTTCATAAACAGGACCAAGCCGGAATACACATATAAAACGACCATAACGGTTAAGGAGGGGAATTCATGTCCCGTAATGACAGCGGAAATTTTTTGATTTCAGAGGAAGACTGGTCCCTCCATCGCAAAGGCTTTGACGACCAGCAGCGCCACCAAAAGAAAGTACAGGAAGCGATAAAAAACAACCTTCCGGACCTTGTCACTGAGGAAAGCATTATTATGTCCAACGGAAAAGATGTCGTGAAAATCCCGATTCGTTCGCTTGATGAATATAAAATCCGTTATAACTATGATAAAAACAAACATGTCGGCCAAGGTGACGGCGACAGCGAAATCGGCGATGTCGTCGCCAGAGACGGCGCAGATAAAAAGCAGGGGGCCGGAAAAGGCCAGGGAGCCGGCGATCAGGCAGGCGAGGATTATTATGAAGCCGAGGTCTCATTGATGGACCTGGAAGAAGCGCTGTTTCAAGAATTAGAACTGCCGAATCTGCAGCAAAAGGAAAGGGACAATATCGTTCATACCGATATTGAATTCAATGATATCCGGAAAACCGGGCTGACAGGGAATATTGATAAGAAAAGAACGATGCTGTCTGCCTATAAACGAAACGCCATGTCAGGCAAGCCGTCGTTTTATCCGATTTATCCGGAAGATCTGAAATACAAAACATGGAATGATGTGACGAAGCCGGAATCGAAAGCTGTCGTTTTAGCCATGATGGATACAAGCGGTTCGATGGGCGTATGGGAAAAGTATATGGCGAGGAGCTTCTTTTTTTGGATGACACGTTTTTTACGGACAAAGTATGAAACGGTAGATATCGAATTTATCGCCCACCACACGGAAGCGAAGGTGGTGTCGGAAGAAGATTTCTTCTCGAAAGGCGAGAGCGGGGGAACCATCTGCTCCTCCGTCTACCGGAAGTCTCTTGAATTAATTGATGAAAAATATGACCCCGCCCGCTACAACATCTATCCGTTCCATTTCTCAGACGGGGATAATTTAACATCGGATAACGCCCGATGCGTAAAGCTCGTCAATGACATCATGAAAAAATCAAATCTGTTCTGCTACGGTGAGGTCAATCAATATAACAGGCATTCCACCCTCATGTCCGCCTATAAAAACGTCAAAGATGATAAATTTAAATATTACATCTTAAAGCAGAAATCAGACGTATTTCAAGCGCTGAAAAACTTCTTCAAAAAAGAGGAAGCGGGGGTAAGCAAAGCATAAGTATTAAACATAAAGCCGAGTGAAGAATCGTGCGGCCGCGGTTCTTCACTCGGCTTTTTTTAATTAAAAATAAAGAGAAAAAAAGGCATAAAAAAAATCCTTAAAAAATAAAACTTTTCTCTTTACAAATCTTCTTTCATTTATTAATATTTTATCTTGTGAACTATTATTAAGGGAATGAGGTGAAAATACGGTGATTGAATCAGAGCTTGCTTTGCTCAGTTTTGAACAGCTGTTTGATACTTCCAGATCAATTTACAAAAAGCAGAAAATGATCTTGGAGACAGTTCTTGAACCTTTTGATATTACAGTCCTGCAGTATCTGCTGATGTTCAAAATACATAAGAGCAAAAGCACGCAGCTTTCAAGGCTGGCTTTGTCGCTTGATCTGAAACCGGCGTCTGTCACGAGAATGACCGATATTCTGTATAAGCGCCGATTAATGGTTCGGAGCGACTATCACGACGACCGGCGTGTTGTTATGATTCAGTTAACCGAAGAGGGGGAAGAACTTCTAAAGACAGCTGCTGTTCAATACGCCGAAAAAGCGGCGGTCTTATACCGGCAGCTCAATACCGCTGAACTGCAGTACCTGCGCAAGCTGGCGGAAAGTTTAACGAAGCTTGCAAACGGCTGTGCAGTGAAAAACGGAAAATAAAAAAATCCCCACATATTTTTATCATCATTCCACAAAATGATAGAGGAAGAAACGAAAGGAGAAAACAAAATGAACAGAGGACGTTTAATTCTGACCAACATTATCGGTTTGATTGTTGTTCTTGCAATTATAGGCGGAGGTGCTTACTACTATTATCAAAGCACGCACTATGTAAAAACCGATGAAGCAAAAGTTGCCGGCGACATGGCTGCTATCACAGCTCCTGCTGCGGGTAAAGTAACTGACTGGAACCTTGATGAGGGGAAAGAAGTAAGTAAAAACGACGTTGTTGCAAAAATCAAAGGACAGCAAAATGCTGACGTTAAAGCCATCATGGATGGAACAATCGTGAAAAACGAAGTGAAAAACGGCCAAATGGTGCAAGCCGGTACGACAATTGCCCAAGAAATTGACATGAAACACCTTTACATCACTGCAAACATTAAAGAAACTGACATCAGAGACATTGAAGTAGGAAACAAAGTAGACGTCATTGTTGACGGTGACCCTAATACAACATTTGACGGAACTGTAGAAGAAATCGGCTATGCGACAAATTCAACTTTTGATATGCTGCCTTCTTCAAACTCAAGCGGCAACTACACAAAAGTAACGCAAAAAGTTCCTGTTAAAATTTCACTCAGCAACCCATCTGACAAGGTGCTTCCTGGTATGAACGCATCTGTAAAAATCTCTGAATAATACAGATCAGTCATCAAACCATGAAGGGAGGTTGTCTTAGGTGGCTAAATCAGATAATCAAGTAAAAAGTCCTAAAACATTGCTTATTGTGCTTATGGCCGGGTTATTCCTGGCGATCTTGAACCAAACGCTTCTTAACGTGGCGATGCCGCACTTAATGACCGAGTTCGGTGTGAGTGCGACGACGATTCAGTGGCTGACGACCGGATACATGCTGGTCAACGGTGTTTTGATTCCGTTATCGGCCTTCTTAATTACCCGGTTCGGGCAAAGAAGCCTCTTTCTCGTAGCCATGTTCTGTTTTACAGCGGGAACGTTAGTCTGCGGAATCGCGCCTAACTTCTCAACCATGCTGATCGGCCGGTTAATTCAGGCGGTCGGCGGCGGTATCTTGCAGCCGCTGGTCATGACAACCATTCTGCTTATCTTCCCGCCTGAAAGCAGGGGGAAAGGAATGGGGATTTTCGGTCTTGCGATGATGTTTGCTCCGGCGGTCGGACCGACTCTTTCCGGCTGGATCATCGAGCATTACACATGGCGCATTATGTTCTACGGCCTTGTTCCGATCGGGGCGATCGTTATTGTCATAGCGTTTTTCCTCTTTAAGAACTTGGTGGAACCGCAAAAAATCAAACTCGACAGCTTGGGTGCGATTCTGTCCATTGTCGGATTCGCCTCATTGCTTTACGGAGTCAGTGAAGCGGGAAGCGACGGCTGGGGAGACCCGATCGTTCTGTCTACCGTTATTGTCGGTATCATCGCGATTGCCGCGTTTGTCATTCAGCAATTGCGCTCTGAAAAACCGATGCTTGACTTCCGGGTATTTAAATATGATATTTTCTCACTTTCCAGTGTGATTAACATCATTATTACCGTTGCGCTTTACACAGGAATGTTCCTGCTTCCGATTTACCTGCAGAACTTAGTCGGCTTTACGGCGCTGCAATCAGGCCTCTTGCTATTGCCGGGAGCGATTGTCATGCTGATCATGTCGCCGATTTCCGGTATTCTGTTTGACAAAATCGGTCCGAGACCGCTTGCGATCGTCGGGCTGGTCATTACGGTCGCAACGACATTCCAGTATACAAAATTGACAATTGACACACCTTATACGCATATCATGCTTGTCTATGCCATCCGCGCATTCGGTATGTCACTGTTAATGATGCCTGTAATGACAGCCGGAATGAACCAGCTTCCGGCACGGTTGAACAGCCATGGCACGGCGATGAGCAACACGCTCCGCCAGATCAGCGGTTCAATCGGAACAAGTTTGATCACAACGATCTATACGAACCGCACGACGATGCATTATTCGCAGATTGCGGATAAAACAAGCACGGCAGATCCAAGCTTCATGCAGTCGTTCCAAAGCGCGGTTTCGAATTTAATGGTCAACATGAACATGTCGCTTGATGCGGCGAAACAAACCGTTTATGCCTATCTATACAAAACGGCTTCACTTAATTCCAACGTTATGGGAATTAATGACGCGTTTATGTGGGCGACGATCTTTGCGGTTATCGGTGTAGTCTTGAGCCTGTTCTTGCGTGACGTACGGAAAGACAAACAGCGGGCGAAGAAAAAAGAGGAGCTGTCATTGCTTCCCGCCCCTAAAGAAGTGAAGGAATCTTAATCATCTGAATGGGAGGTTTCCTGAATGAAAATTTACGTAGTATACGATAGTGAAGGCGAACACACAAAATACCTTGCCGAAGCCATTGCGGAAGGAGCAAGTGAAAACGCTGATGCTGAAGTCTTGATTGACCATGTCGATCAAGCTGACATCCGCAAGCTGAAAGACATGGATGCGATTATCTGGGGATGCCCTGGACACTTTGGCACCATCAGTTCAGGCTTAAAAGCGTGGATCGACAGACTCGGCTATTTGTGGGCTGAGGGCGAACTGATTGATAAAGTCGGCGCCGTATTCTGTACGACTGCGACAACCCATGGCGGATTAGAAATGACAATGCACAATCTGATCACTCCTATGTTTCACCAAGGCATGATTGTTGTCGGTCTTCCCGGCAACGTTCCTGAAAATGCGCTGTACGGTTCTTACTACGGCGCGGGCGTCACATGCCCGGTTGACAGCGATGTGCTGATGACGGAAGAAGGCCTTCAATTAGGCCGTGCGCTTGGCAGACGTGTCAGCCAGGTCACAGGTAATCTAACTGCCGGACGACAGTAAGGAGAGGGTTATATGGCCATTATTATAGCGGTTATTGCTGCTGTCATTGTGATTGCACTTCTTATCACATTCAATGTCCGCAGCACTTCTGCAGGACAGGATGTCAAAGAAGAAAAGAGAGAAGCGATCGGCACTACAGCCGAACAGCCGGAAAAGCATGATCCGGCCGAGGAACGCTCAGCCGAGCATGTTCCCGTCGTTGTAAAATCTGAATCTCCCCGCGAGAAAAAGAATACAATGGGCGATGATGTGTACCGTCAGGCGCTTCAGAAGTTCAAGACTTCTGAGACGGATCAGGAAACAACAGATCCCGAAAGCGGCGGCAAAATGCAGGATAGCAGCTATCGTGATGCGCTGCTCTCCTTAAAAAACAAAAAGAAGTAACGGAAAAGGCAAATCTGCATAAGGGCGGATTTGTCTTTTTTTTATTGAAGATATTGTAATTTGTGATGATCTAGTGTACTATGTGACTCATACACTGGTCCCGAATGGAGAGAGAAAGAATGACATCGTTTTTAGGTCTGCTGAAAAAAGATGCGAAGGTTTCATGGGTCTGGCTGGCGGTTTGGGTTTGCGGCATGATCTTCTGGGCGGCGGCAGCCCACGTTATTGCTGTCCGTCAGAAAGAACCGCTCGTCATTTTCGGCTTTTTTGCGGCAATGGGGTTTTTTCAATTTCTTGCGGCGCCGCTTTTTATGTACTATCACCTCCACAAAGAAGGGAAAAATCAGCTGTGGCTTTACAATCCGAATGGCGGGTTTTATCTGCTGGCTTCCAAGCTGACGGCCTCACTGCTGTATCAGTTTATCGGGCAGCTGGCGCTGACCGGCTACGGTATTTGGATGTACCGGATGCTTGCTGCAAAAGGAGCGCTGGAACACACCATTCCCCTGGCCGGCACATTAACAGGACTGAATGCTTACCTGCTGATCAGCTCAGCGTACTTATCTGTGATCGTGGCCGTATTTTGGACTGTTTTTCACTCGTTAAAACATTTCCCCGTTCTCCGCTGGGTGATCTGCATCGTGCTTGCGTTTGTCTGGGCCTATATTGACGATAAACTCATTACGCCTTTCACTTCATCTCAACATGATTTATGGCCGGTAAAAGTGTATGCGAATTTTGAAATCCATTATACAAAATTGGCCGGCTGGACGATGGAGCTGAAGGCCGTCCACATCTCGCTTTTCAGCTTCCTGGCTGTGATTGTGCTTGCGGCGCTCTGTCTCGCGCTGGCCTCAATGCTGCTGAATCGCAAGGTTGAGGTGTAATGATGAAGCGTGAATTTCAATCATCAAAGCCGATTTATCTGCAAATTGCCGACCGTGTATATTACCGGCTGATACGAAACGAGCTTTCGCCGGGTGACAAACTGCCGTCCGTAAGAGAGATGGCCGTGCAGATGAAAGTGAATCCGAATACGATACAAAGAACGTACAGTGAAATGGAAAGGCTGGGGATCGTGGAAACGAGAAGAGGACAGGGAACCTTTATAGCTGAAAGACCCGATCTGAAAGAAGAGCTGAAAGACAGGCTGACAAAAGACGTATTCAAACGCTTTATTCAGGAAATGGCGGAGCTTGGGTTATCTCCTGAAGAAATGCTCGACGGGATCAAACAATATGCGGAGGAAGCAGACGATGAATCTTGATTTTGAACACGTTACAAAAAAATACGGCCGCAGGCTCGCGGTCAGCGATGTATCATTTTCATTGTCTCCGGGTAAGATCTACGGAATATTAGGACCGAACGGAAGCGGTAAATCAACAACGCTGAAAATGCTTGCCGGGCTTGCATTTCCCACCTCGGGTGCTGTTCGGATCGGCGGACGTGCCGTAAGCCGGAAGATGCTTTTTCGTACGGCTTATTTAACCGAACATGATACGTTTTTCGCCCGGACGACTGTCGGTGATATGCTCACATTTTATCATTCACAATTCCCGGATTTTCAGCTGGAAAAAGCACGGAATCTATTATCGGAAATGAATCTCTCAGCGGAGCAGAAAATAAAAGAGCTGTCTAAAGGCAGCAGGGGCAGGCTGAAAATCGTCCTGACCCTGTCGAGAAAAGCATCCGTCATTTTGCTGGACGAGCCGTTTTCCGGTCTGGATCCGGCGGTCCGGGAGTCAATCGTCAACAGTCTCGTATCGTATATTGATTTTGACAGTCAGATCGTAGTCATCGCCACACATGAGATCGATGAGATTGAGACGCTTTTGGACGAAGTGATGGTGTTCAGAAAAGGGAAAATCGCTGAACGGCGTGAAGTCGAAGAGCTCAGGGAGCAGGAAGGAATGTCCGTACTGCAATGGTATAAAAGCATTATGCAGGCGTACGAAAAAGAAGGGGGATTCTAATTGGAAACAGTATTGGAATTGCAACAGGTAAAGAAAACGATTAAAGGACGAACGATTATTCATGATCTGAGCTTCTCCGTCCGGGCAGGCGAAGTGTTTGGATTTTTAGGGCCGAACGGAGCGGGGAAAACGACTACGATCAGAATGATGGTCGGATTAATGAAACTGTCTCATGGAGACATCGTAATCTGCGGAGAATCCATTACGAAGAACTATGCAAAAGCGGTCAGGCATATCGGAGCCATCGTGGAAAACCCGGAGCTGTACAAATTCCTGAGCGGCTATAAAAATTTACAGCAGTACGCAAGAATGGTAAAAGGCGTTACGAAAGAAAAGATAGATGAGGTCATCGAGCTCGTCGGATTACAGGACAGAATTCATGACAAAGTAAAGACCTATTCTCTCGGGATGAGACAGCGCCTCGGCCTTGCTCAGAGTCTGCTGCATAACCCGAAGGTGCTGATTCTGGATGAACCGACAAACGGCCTTGATCCCGCCGGTATCAGGGAAATCAGAGACCATCTGAAAAAGCTGACACGGGAAAAAGGAATGGCGGTTATCGTCTCGAGCCATCTGCTGTCCGAAATGGAATTGATGTGCGATCGAATCGGAATTTTGCAAAAAGGAGAGCTTGTTGATATTCAAAAGGTAAGAGATGAAGGAACAGAAGAAAAAGATACATACTTTTTCCATATTGAACAAAGGGAAGAGGCGCTTGCCGTCCTGAGTCAGTTTGACTGTGTGAAGCAAACAAACGGCTTTGAGATCAAGCTGTCAAAACAGGAAGTGCCTGATGTGATTTCACTTCTCGTCCGTGAAAATATCCGCTTATATGAAGTGAAAATCATAACAAAATCTTTAGAAGACCGTTTCCTGGAAATTACCGGCGGGACGAAAGAGGAGGCTCAATATGCTTAAACTGATCTATAATGAATGGATTAAAATCTTCAGCCGTGTCGGCACGTGGGCTATGATTGTGATTTTAGGCCTTGCGATGACCGGCTTTGCACTTCTGTCAAACCATTTCACCTCGAGCGACGCCAATCCGAATTGGAAGCAGGAGCTCCAGGGTGCAAACAAAGAAATGAAACAGCAGATAAAGGAAACCGGAAATCAGACTGTCATTGATAGTCTGAAACAGAATATCGCGATAAATGAATACCGTATGGATCATAATATCCCCGAGGATACAGGGTACACAGTGTGGTCATACGTAGCTGATTCTTCGATGATGACGGTTTTGACCGGCCTGTTCACGATTATCATCGCAGCAGGCATCGTGGCGAATGAATTCAACTGGGGAACCATCAAACTGCTGGCCATCCGTCCGCTCAGCCGTTTTCAAATTTTGCTTTCTAAATATATGACGGTGCTGCTGTTCGGACTGCTGATGCTTGTGATTTTATTTGCGGGTTCCGCTCTGTTGGGATTGCTCTTTTTCGGTACTGGCGGAGATACTGCGGCCAATGTCCAACTCGTATACAAAGACGGCCGTGTTTTTGAACAAAATATCATCGCCTTTCTCGCTAAAACATATATCTATGAATCTGTCTCCGCTTTTATGCTTGCGACGATGGCGTTTATGCTGTCTGCGGTATTCCGGAACAGCTCGTTAGCGGTCGGATTTTCTATTTTTCTATTGGTTATGGGAAACACGGCGACTATATTTCTTGCCACGAAATTTGAATGGACGAAATATATTTTATTTGCGAACACGGATTTGTCGCAATATATGAACGGGACTCCTTTAGAAGAGGGGATGACGATGACATTTTCGGTTGTGATGCTTGTGATTTACTTCATTATTTTTATGGCGCTCGCATTCGGCGTCTTCTTAAAACGGGATATTGCGACCTGATGTAAAAAAGCTGTTTTGCCTAGGCAAAACAGCTTTTAGGTATAAAAAAAACCGCCGGCTTGCACCGGCAGGTTTTTTTAAGACATTTATGCTTTTGTTACGTTAGCAGCTTGTGGTCCGCGGTTTCCTTCAACGATTTCGAAAGAAACAGATTGGCCTTCTTCTAAAGTTTTGAAGCCTTCGCCTTGAATAGCAGAGAAGTGAACGAATACATCGTCTTGACCTTCTACTTCGATGAATCCGAATCCTTTTTCAGAGTTGAACCATTTTACTTTACCTTCTAACATGAAATTTCCTCCTAAAGCGACATAACGCTTAAATTCACTATTCTTGCTCTAAAACAAACTTCCAAGACGAAAACTCTTGCAAAACTTTCTTCTTAAAGATAGTTCGAACAAAAATAATTACCTTTACTCTACCAGTAATCCGGAGAAAAAACAACTGCTAAATGTAACTTTTTTTGAAATAACATTTTTTAAGTCGAAATCGCGCGGATACGGAAGGCTGATCTGAGATTGAACAGCACATTTTGCAGCTCATAAAAGCCGCTCTCTACAACCTTAACTTAATCATGAGCCCGAATGCATGGTGCAGTGCTGCACTGCAAATAAAAATAGGGAGGGAGTAGGTCATCTTGAAGCTGCGGATTATAAAATAGTCTGCTTCTCTTCATTTTGACCATGCCGCTTACTTCATGCCATGCTCCCGCTTGAAATCGAGCCATTACTATCAGAATCAATGTATGTCATCCATTTATCTGGGGATTTGTTGCAAAAAAGTCGGAGAGGAAGGATTGAAACTTTCATTGGTAACATTTCGGATTATGCCCAGGCTGATTTGGCACATTGTCGGCGGGGATTTTGATGCCAATACATTTCAAACCGTTGCTTATTTTAAAAGTTTGCCGACTATTGGAAAAAAGAAGCTGCCCCTTTAGGAACGACGTATGCGGCGTGTATTCGGCATTTATTCCAAGCAGTATAAACGGCTGAAGGATATACCGGACGGAGCGGTGATGATCGTGTCTGATGAAACGGCGGGCTGATTACGTAGAAAAGGCGTGAAGCAGCAGTTTTCACCAAAAAAAGCAGGATTTCATGCGGAAAAGGACGCGCTGATCTGGCCGGCGCAGAAGATAAAGTTGATAAGCGGATGCAAAAACTCCTGTCTTTGTATCGAATATCAGGGCAGCCTGATTCCCGTTTTCCAGGCGGGCGCCGTTGTCACTGAAAAGAAAGAATGATTCCCCCTCTGCGGCGATCATTCTTTTTTTTCAGTGCTGCACACTTGATTGCGTCCTGAGGTTTTCGCTTTGTACAGCATCCGGTCTGCGATCAGAGGCAGGGTCTGCGGATCCGCCGTATTTGTCGGATAGTGCGCGATGCCGATAGAAACGGTCACGAAAATTGTATCTCCGCTCGTCAGCAGAATCGGGTTCCCGTCCATCGTCTGCCTGATTTCTTCTGCGAGGTGAAGCCCTTTTGTATACGTGCAATTCGGTATAAGCACCGCAAATTCTTCGCCGCCGATACGGGCTGACGGATCAGAACTGCTGATTAAGAATCTCAGCCGCGTCCCTAGTTCTTTCAGCACTTGATCACCTTCATAATGGCCGTATTGATCATTGATCTGTTTAAAGTGATCAATATCTAAATAAATAAGCGCAAGCTGAGATGAGGCTGATCGAGATGCCCGGTCGTACAGGAGGCGCGAGATCTCCTCGAACTTTCTCTTATTAAAAATCCCAGTCAGAAAATCATAATTCGCTTGAAACTTGTATTTCTTGAATAAAAGGCGGGCATCGGCTTCGTGTTTGATGATATACAGTGACAGCATTCCGCCCAAAGTGGAAATGAGCCAATAATAAACGAGGGTCCCGGCAGGCTGTTCAGGCACAAGCAACAGCAGCGTCAGGGTGAAAATAACGTTTGAGAAAAGCAGCATAACGAACGCCTTTTTGCGATCCGGCTTTTTTCCTCTGAGGACGGCCACAGAAAGTATGGCAATAATCCCGACTGCTGCAATGGAAAAAATGGCGCTGGCATTGAAATTGATCAGGATACGGCCTGCCACGATAATCGCAAAGGCAACTGCCGTAGACACCCAGCCTCCGTAAAGAGCGGCGATGATAATCGGGATATTTCTGAGGTCAATGATAGAATCAGAGTAAGAAAAGCCGAAAGCAATCAGAAAAACCCCTAAAAGCCCGCAAGCCGCCCCCTTCAGTAATTGAAACATCGGACGGTCTTCTTTATACGACAGCGACTCTTTAAAAAGAAGGGTGAAGAGATAATTAAATGTGATTAAAATCGTCAAATTAAGAAACAGTTCCTTCAGCATAACAATCACCCTTATATAAGTTACTAAAGAAAGGGTGGAAAGAAAAGAGAAAAGTCTATAAAAATACATATATTGTAAAATCATACTTGACCGATCGGAATTCATATAATATAGTGTTTAAGGATAATGAGCAAGGGAGTGTTTACCTGTTTTGGAGAATTTATTTGTAGTCTTACATGTTTTCATTATGCTTTTGCTTATAGCAGGTCTGTTTGTGATGCAAAAAAAACACGTTTCCTTTTCTAAACGTGTCTTTACCGCGCTCGGATTAGGCATTGTATTCGGTTTTGCACTGCAATTGATTTACGGGCCGGCTTCACATATCGTGACACAAACAGCTGATTGGTTTAATATCGCCGGCGGCGGTTATGTCAAGTTGCTTCAGATGATCGTCATGCCGCTTGTCTTTATTTCCATTCTGGGCGCATTTACGAAGCTGAAACTGACCCATAACATCGGAAAAATCAGCGGCCTGATCATCGGAATTTTGATCGCCACGACAGCAATTGCTGCGGCAGTCGGAATTGTTTCGGCGCTTTCCTTTGATCTGAAGGCCGTTCATATCGACCAGGGAAGCACTGAGCTATCAAGAGGCCAGGAGCTTCAGCAAAAATCGGAGGATATGACGGCTAAAACGCTTCCTCAGCAAATCGTTGAGCTTCTGCCGGGAAATCCGTTTCTTGATTTCACCGGGGCCAGACCGACTTCCACCATCGGAGTCGTTATTTTCGCCGCTTTTCTCGGCATCGCTTTCCTTGGCGTGAAACGGAAGCAGCCGGAGCACGCTGCGACATTCAGCGGAATTGTCGATGCGGTTTACGCGATTATTATGCGCGTCGTGACATTAATTTTAAGACTGACGCCTTACGGGGTGTTGGCGATTATGACGAAAACGATCGCGACAAGCGACATCGACAGCATTGTGAAACTGGGGATGTTTGTGATCGCATCATACGCCGCGCTCATCGTCATGTTTATCATTCACTTGCTGCTGATTACGTTCAGCGGTTTAAATCCGATCACATACGTGAAAAAAGCATTTCCGGTCATGGTGTTTGCGTTTACGTCCCGTTCAAGCGCAGGGGCTTTGCCGCTCAATATTAAAACACAAAAAAGCATGGGCGTACCGGAAGGAATTGCGAACTTCGCCGGTTCATTCGGCTTATCGATCGGTCAAAACGGCTGTGCCGGCATTTATCCGGCAATGCTCGCGATGATGATTGCGCCGACAGTGGGGCAAAATCCGTTTGAACCCGGATTTATTATTTCGGTCATCGCGATAGTGGCAATCAGTTCGTTCGGTGTAGCAGGCGTTGGAGGCGGCGCGACTTTTGCAGCTCTTCTCGTCTTATCCGCTTTAAACATGCCTGTTGCGCTTGCCGGGCTGCTCATCTCAATTGAGCCGTTAATTGACATGGGGCGCACTGCCTTAAATGTCAGCGGCAGCATGACCGCGGGACTGTTAACAAGTAAAATGACGAAGGAAACCGATACCTCGGTTTACAATGATTCCTCAATCGTCATTGAAGCTGAAGAAGCTTAATAAAAAGAGGATCATCAGCAAAAACCAGCCATGGCGCATCACTTTGCTGTGAGCCGCACTGCATGGTTAGCAAGTTCTTTCCTCAATCTAAAAAGCCTTAACTTCACCTGAAGTTAAGGCTTTTTTAGCGGGAAGCAACATTATCCGCTCCCCGGCATTGTGATTAAGGGAACTTCTTCAAATCGTTAAAAAACGAATTCGCGTATTTTTAATGATTTCCGGGTTCCAGATCTTCCAGCATATTCATTACGGTGCTGTCATTTAAAACATTTACCGCGCTTTCTTCAAAGTGAATCGGCTCCGTATAGTGAGGCTTTGCCGGAGTCTCTTTTCTGCGGTCTGCCTGTCCGTCCGTATGGCTCCGGCTGTGTTCATGAGACGATGAAGATGAGCCGGAGTGTTGGCGGGAAGTCTGCTCATGCCGCTGTCCGCCGGATTCTCCGCCGAAAGCCTGCTTAATCATCTCGGCAGGCTGCATGGAGCCGTCTTGTGAGTGCCGGGCTTTGTCAGTGTGCCGCTGTCCGCCGGATTCCCCGCCGAAAGCCTGTTTGATCATCTCGGCGGGCTGCATGGACCCGCTTTGTGAATGCCGTGCTTTGTCCGTGTGCTGCTGTCCGCCGGATTCTCCGCCGAAAGCCTGCTTAATCATTTCGGCGGGCTGCATGGAGTGTGCGTCATCTTTATGCTGCGTTCGGCCTGAAACCATTCCGGTGATTTTGCGGCGGATTTCCGGTGATAAAGCTGCAATCAAAAGTGATGAGCCGATCAGCAGCGCTGTCGGGCTGATGCCTCTTTTTTGTCTGAACAAGTTAAATCCCTCCTCATTCTATTGATTACATTTATCTTTTCCTTTCCTTCTGATATTTATCCAAACCGCTCAGAATGCAAACGGCGTGCATAAATCCAGCCGAATAGAAAAACCTATACGTAAAGTGAGAAAGGAGGAATTCACATGATAAAAAAACAAGCAGTTATCTCTGCCCTTCTTCTGCCGATGCTGATTACCGCAGGGTGCAGTATGGGAAACCAGGGAGAAGGAAAACGAAATGACAACCGCACCCAAAATGTAAATTACCGCAACACGCCTAACGACGGTGCGACAAATATGAATACAGGGAACCGTCATAACCAAAACACCGCAGATCACAATAACAACCGTAACCTGAGGGTTGCTGATAAAGCCGCAGACAAGGTGACTGATCTGAAAGAAGTTAAAAATGCAACTGTAATCGTTGCCGGAAACAGCGCTTATGTTGCCGTTGTTTTGACAAACGGGCAAAAAGGCGCCATTGCCAACCATTTGAAAAATAAGATAACCGATAAGGTGAAATCAGCCGATAAACATGTCCGGACAGTATATGTATCAGCGAATCCGGATTTCGTGGAACGTATGCAAGGCTACGGAAAACGAATCAAAAACGGTCACCCGGTATCCGGTCTGTTTGATGAATTCGGCCAAATGGTGCAGCGTGTATTCCCAAACCCCAATAAATAAATGAATGAATGGAAAAGCCGCATTTGCTGCGGCTTTTTTATTTTATCTGCCGTCACGGCCAAACCTTCCGGCGCATAAAGTAAAGAATAAGATGAAAAATTGAAGGATCGGGGAGGGAGCTTGTTTGCGTGACGGCATGGGGAAACGGGCGGCATTCACTCTGATCCTGTGCGGAGTCCTTGTCATATTGGCTGTCAGTTCAGCCGTTTCAGTCAGTTTGATGTACGTCCTGTCAGGCCAAAACAGCCGCTCTGTTCCGACGAAGGAACAAGTGACTGAACACATGAATAAAGAAATTTACAAACATACAGCGATTTACTATACGGCGGATGAAAAACCGCTCTTGGATCTGACCAAGCTTACGTTAGATTACGCAAAGCGTATCAATCAAATCATTGTCGGCTATAAAGGAACAGCGCCTCTTGAACTTATTTTCTTTGCGGATGAAGCTGAAATTGAGCAATATTCCGGCTTGAAAAACGTAGTCGGTTTTTATTCAGAGCAGGAGCAGATGATGGGGCTTTTGCCTGAAGAGAAAAAACAGCTTCTGAAAAAAGATGAGCTGGCCGTTTTTATGTATAAACAATTGATTATACATGAATATACGCACTATGCGTTTCATCAAAAAACGCGGCAAATGGGGACATCTACGTCTGAATTTCCGCTTTGGTTTCATGAGGGGCTGAGCGAATGGGTTGCGCATTATGATGTAGTCATTGATCCGATTGCATTTTCCGTCGTGCCGTTTGATCAATTAACGACCGACCGAAAATGGCAGAAATCGCGGATGGAATATGAGACGGATGTATATTTGCAAAGCTTCTATATGATAAAGGATTTAACCGATACATTCGGAGAAGGCATTATTTTAACCATTATCAACAAAACCGCCGAAACACAGGATTTTGAAAAAGGCTTTGAAGCGGCCACGAAAGAAACCCTGAGACAGTTTGAACGTGATTTCACAAAAACATATGAAAAAAAGAAAACGGCATTGGAGAGTCGGGTATCCAACGCCGTTTCTTAATCAATGCAGGTTTTGCGGCTGTCCCATTTGTCCTTTAATCGGAGGCATTTGCGGCTGTCCCTGAGCCGGGGCAAATGAATTCAGCATCGTCTGCATATCTTGTGCATTAAGCTGAGGAACCTGATAATAACCGTGTTTGTTTTGGTACAAGAAGATTTCAAATGCCATTTCAACATATTGCTGAATTTGGGCGGAGAGCACTCTTCTTGTCACGGGATTGGTCATTTCAAGCGAGCTCATCGTCAAAAGAGAAGCTTGAGCTTTAATCAGGCCGAGCATATGACCGCTTATCCCGAGATCTTTGACATCATTTAATGATTGATTCGGTTTTTTCGGCTGTGTCGGTTTTATGCCGTACACGGCTTGGTTCTGTTCCTTCATCATATATGTCGAAGTTTCCTGAGAAGGCTTTTGGCCGGTCTTAAAGCATTCTGCCGTCAGATTATAAAGTCCGAGAATGAATTGGTATTGGCGGTCAAGAATATCCGCCAGCTGCTGATCCTGTATAAATTGTCTGAGCATCATAAATTGATCCAGGACGCCGACTGTTCCGGCCAGGACTTCATGCATATCGAAAAGCTCATGTCCTCCATGATTCACTTGCGGTGAACCCGGCATCCCCTGATTTACTGGCGGCTGCTGCTGATTCTGCTGCTGTTCCACTGATTGTTTTCCTCCTTCATGTCAAATCATCATTAAGATGTGAAAAAAGCTGATCCGTTATACATACAGACCTATTTCGTTACATGGGGACTATTTACTATTTTGCGCCTGTGAAGACAATCTTTACAAAAAAAGTGGTGTGATTTTTAAGAAAATAAGCTAACGTATTTCTTAGAAGACAAGGGGGGAAATGAATGAAGAAAAAAAGGGGGATGCGTCTTTCGTGCTGTGTGCTGATGGTTTGTTTTATGGTCTCCGGCGTGAAAGATGCGGCAGCAATCGGACAAGCCGGACTGCTGAATGAGAGTGGAACGGATAAGGCGTATGAAGAACAGCAGACTGAAGACACCGGCCGTGTCCCGCTCAGAATCATCAGCATGAATGATCTGCACGGAAAAATTGATCAGCAATATGAGCTTGATCTTAACGGAGATGGTAAACCGGATGGCACGTTCGGCCGAATGGATTACGCTGCGGCGTACATTAAAAAAGCAAAAGCCGAAAAAGAACACGCCTTCGTGGTGCATGCGGGCGATATGATCGGGGGCAGTTCTCCCGTGTCAGCCCTTTTTCAAGATGAACCGACAGTAGAACTGATGGAAGACATCGGGTTTGACGCCGGGACTGTCGGCAATCATGAATTCGATGAAGGAACAAATGAGCTTAAACGGATCATCAATGGAGGAGATCATCCGGACGGAAAGGGGACAAGCGGTTATGACGGCCAAAATTTCCCGCTCGTCTGCGCCAACTGTAAACTGAAATCAGGTGAGTCCTTTCTTCCGCCGTATGAAATCAAATACGTTTCCGGAATTCCGGTTGCATTTATCGGAGTTGTAACCAGATCGGCAGCAGGAATGGTCATTCCGGACGGTATTAAAAACATCACGTTTACGGATGAGGTAAAAGCCGTCAATGACGCCGCCGCTGACCTGAAGAAAAAAGGAATTAAAGCCATCGCCGTGCTCGCCCATATGTCTGCTGAACAAAACGGCAGTGCGATCACGGGAGAAGCCGCAAAGCTTGCCGGCGGGACAGACTCAGAGATTGACGTAATTTTCGCTGCGCACAATCATAAAGTCGTAAACGGAGAAGTCAACGGCAAGCTGATCGTGCAGGCATTTGAATACGGAAAAGCAATCGGAATCGCCGATCTTGAACTTGATAAAGAGTCGAAGGATATCGTGAAAAAATCAGCGGAAATCCAATATATCGACCAAAGTAAAATCAAGCCGGACCCGGATGCGGCAGGCATATTAAGCAAATATGAAGAGAAAGTGAAACCGATTATCAGCGAAACGGTCGGGGAAGCGGCCCATGATATAACGGGCGGCTATTCAAATGACGGCGACACGGCGCTTGGAAATCTGATTGCCGACGGTATGAAAGCGAAGATGAAATCCGATTTTGCGCTAATGAATGGCGGCGGCATCCGGGACGGCATAAAAAAAGGGCCGATTACATGGGGAGACCTTTATAATGTTCAGCCGTTCGGCAATGTGCTGACGAAGCTTGAAATCAAAGGAAAGGATTTGCGGGAGATCATCAATGCGCAAATTTCTCCGGTTTACGGACCGGATTACAGCATCAGCGGATTTTCCTATACATGGAACCCGGAAACCGGAAAAGCGATTGATATGAAAATGGCAGACGGGACAGACATACAGCCCGAGAAAGGATATACATTAACAGTCAATCAATTTATGGCAACGGCAGCGGGGGCAAAATACGGCCCGATCGGGAAACTCGGCAAGAATCCGGTGACGGGGCCTGAGGATTTGGAAGCGACAGTAGACTATGTCAAAAGCTTTTCCGCTCCGATTTCTTATCAAACCGACGGCCGCATCCGCACGGCATCAGCAGCCGAAACACCTGATGACACCGACAGTCAGCCGGGAAAAGGGGAAACACCGGGCGACACCGGACCCGATAAAACAGAAAAACCCCAAGCGGAAAAACCCGCTAAAAACCCGGATGCTGCAAAACAGCCTGACCAAGCCAAAAAGCCAGAGCGTCCCGTTATAAAAGAAACAGCTTCCGAAACCCGTCCGTCATCGGCTGCAAATCCGGAAAAAAGCACAAAACAGACTGAAAGCGGCTCACAAAAAGGCCGCCCGTTGCCTGATACTTCAGCGGGCAGCTATCAGACGGCACTGGCCGGACTGGTGATCACAGGCGCCGGCGTATACTGGCTTTTCAGAAGGAAAAGGAGCAACCGCACACCATGAATAAACTGAAACATATTCCGCTTCTTGTCATCATCATCGGTGTCATCGTCACATGCTATGGAAGCTGGAAGATCGTCGATTCACACATGAAGACAAACCAATCGCTTGAAGAAGCAAAAAAAGCGACCGAACCCGTTTTGGCAAAGAAAGAAACGAATAGAGCCGCTTTGGCGCAGCGCAAAAAAGAATTTCATCCTAAAACAGGTGAAGCAAGCGGTATTTTAGAAATCCCTAAAATCGATGCTGAGCTCCCGATCGTGGAAGGGACTGACGCAGACGATTTAGCAAAAGGCGTCGGCCATTACAAAGACAGCTTTTATCCGGATGAACACGGCCAAATCGTATTATCCGGCCACAGGGACACGGTGTTCCGACGGACCGGCGAACTGAAAAAAGGAGACAGGCTGAACGTGATGCTGTCTTACGGCGCGTTTTCTTATAAAATCAGCCATACAAAAATCGTCAGCCGGGATGATACGTCCGTCATCACCCTTCAGCATGAGCGGGAGGAACTGATTCTGACCACTTGCTATCCGTTTTCTTACATCGGAAATGCACCGAAACGATATATTATATATGCTTACCCGGTTTAAGAAAAGTAGGTGTCGGTAAAGTGTGCCAGATCAGCGGGCATCGGCGCTTCGGCGATGATTTCTTCTCCGGAGACCGGATGGACGACGCTGACCTTTTTGGCGTGAAGCGCCTGTCTGTGAAACAGCGCCCGGCTTCCGCCGTACAGGTCATCTCCCGCTAACGGATGGCCGATGCTTGCCATATGCACTCTGATTTGATGTGTTCTTCCGGTTTCCAATTCAAGTTCGATCAGAGAAAGCCGCGCGCCGGAATGATAGCCTTGTACCTTGTAATGGGTAACGGCGGCTTGTCCGCCGGGTGAGACGCGCCGTCTGACGGAATGTGATCTGTCGCGGCCGATCGGCGAATCAACCGTGCCTTTTTTCGGCGTCACTTTTCCTTCCGCTGCGGCGATATAGGTGCGTTTTAATGTTTTGGTTTCAAGCTGCCGGTCGAGGATGGCATGAGCCAGGCGGTGCTTGGCAAAAACGACCGCACCTGACGTGTCCCGGTCAAGCCGGTGAACGTGGCGGACTTTCGCTTGTTCGCCGTTGATTTGAAAATGGTAAGCGATCAGATTGCTGAGGGTTCCGGTCTGACCCTCTTCATTCGGATGAGTCGGCATTCCCGCCGGCTTATTTGCAATCAGCATATGATTGTCCTCAAATAAGATTTCCGCTTCCCCGTATTCCGGGATCACCGATGACTCCGTTTTTTCCTGAAGATCAATGAACAGGCGGTCTCCGGCTTTCAGGATGATATTGTTTTTGGGAGATGTTCGATTGACCTGAATGCTTTCTTGGTTCATCCATTCGGTTATCACGGGTTTTGATGCCTGAAATTCTGATTTCAGGACTGAAAACAGCCATTGTCCGGCGTGCTTTTCCGTTATCAGAAGTTCCAGCCCGCGGTCATTTTGTTTCATATCATAAAGCTCCTTTTTCAAGCGGAAAGCGGCTGTTTCAATAGGAAACACTTACCTTAGCTTTCGCGTTTTTTTCTGTGCTATTCTTGATAAAGATTAAGGATATTCACATGGCAAGAAAGGTGATTGATGTGAGAATTGTCAACGCAGCGACTGACGGACAAGAGAGCGCGATACAAGAGCTTTCCTCTGAATTGTTCCAAAATGTCTTTCCTCTTTATTTCTCCGAACTGGAAATTCAGCGCTTTAAAAAAAGGGGCGTATTGTCTTTACAAAACCAACTTTACCAAGGAACGTTAAAAGAAGCATTTCAAATTATGGCTTGTCTGCAAACGGTACATATCATGCTGTCAAAGCCGCACGCGGTATATGATGCTAAAGAGCGGGCGCTGTTTGATAAAAATTGCGCTTTGCTGAATGATTGCGGAATGAATTTTCCGTTTACCTATGATGATTTCGAGACAGGAGCCGAATCAGAAGCCTGCGGTCACAGAAGGCTGATCTGATGGATGTAAAGAGCCTTTTTACAGGCTCTTTTTTGCTTCTTTGACATGATACCACAATTTCTTTCCTCTAACTCCCTTTATAATGAGACAAATCCCCGAGCATAATAAATGGCGAAAGGGGTGCTTTACAATGAGTTCAATCAAACAATCAATGACTACCCACGTGGCTACCGTTTCTCCCAATCAAACGATTCAGGAAGCGGCCGCGCTGATGCATCAGCATAATGTCGGAGCGATTCCCGTCGTTGACGGAGGGGAATTAAAAGGAATGCTGACAGACCGTGATATCGCATTGAGAACAACGGCTCAAGGCCGCGACGGCCAAACACCTGTTTCGCACGTGATGTCTTCTAAAGTAGTATCCGGAAACCCGGAGATGAGTCTTGAAGAGGCGTCACACCTGATGGCCCAACACCAAATCCGCCGCCTTCCCATTGTTGATCAAAATCATTTGGTCGGGATCGTTGCGCTTGGAGACTTAGCGGTCGATCAGCGTTCAAACGAGTCTGCGGGAGCAGCTCTTTCTAATATTTCCAGCCAAAACTCACAGTAACGGATCAAGAGAGCTTGCATTCATGCAGGCTCTTCTTTCCGTCCGAATGTTACATTTTGAACGCGGAAGAAATTCACGGTATAGTGTATACATAGGTCACAGTACGTTAACTAAAGGAGCTGTAAGCAGTGATAAAAGCATTAATCTTTGATTTTGACGGGTTAATTTTAGATACAGAAACCCATGAATATGAAGTGCTGCAAGAAATGTTTGAAGAACACGGATCGACATTGCCTTTATCTGTCTGGGGAAAGGTGATCGGAACGGCCGCGGGGTTTAAGCCGTTCGCGTATTTAGAGGAGCAGCTGGGAAGAAAGCTCGATCATGACGAACTGACGGCGATCAGGCGCGCGCGCTTCCAACAGCGGATGAAAACGGAAACGGCGCGTCCCGGAGTGGAGGCTTATTTAGCCGCAGCGAAAGAATTAGGATTGAAGGTGGGGCTTGCTTCAAGCTCAGATTTCAAATGGGTATCGGGCCATCTGAAGGAGTTAGGCCTGTTTGATGAATTTGAAGTGATTCAGACGGCGGATGACGTAGAAGAAGTGAAGCCGAATCCGGAACTCTATTTGAAAGCGGCGGAACATTTAGGCGTCGAACCTTCCGAATGTCTTGCCTTTGAGGATTCCGTCAATGGCTCAATCGCAGCCAAACGTGCCGGCATGAAATGTGTGATCGTACCGAATAAGGTAACAAGCACCCTGTTGTTTGAAGAATACGATCACAGACTCGAATCGATGGCGGAAATGGAACTTGAATTACTTTTACAGCGCTTGAACAATCAAAACGAATCGGCAGGAGGAAGCGGCATTGTCTGAGAAACTTGATCTGACCCGTTTTGAAAAGAAAATGGTCATACGGAACATGGAAGAGAAAGATATCAATAAAATTATTGAGCTGCAAAAGGATTGTTTCCCGGGGATGGAGCCTTGGGAGCCTGAGCATTTAATCAGCCATCTCGCGCATTTTCCGGAAGGTCAGTTTTGCGCCGAGTATGAAGGGGAAATTATCGGATCATGCTCCAGTCTGATCATCAATTTCGATGAATACGATGACCGCCACACATGGCAGGACATTACAGACGACGGTTACATCACGAACCACAATCCGGACGGAATGAACCTGTACGGAATTGAAGTGATGGTGCATCCGGCATACAGACGGATGAAGATCGGACACCGGCTGTATGAAGCGAGAAAAGACCTGGCGAGACGATTAAACCTGAAAAGCATCATTATCGGCGGACGGATTCCGAATTACCATAAATATGCGGAAGAAATGACGGCGAGAGCCTATGTCGAACAGGTGACGCGCCATCAGATTTATGATCCGGTGCTTTCCTTCCAGCTGATGAACGGATTTACGCTCATGCGGATCAATCCGAATTATCTCCCGGATGACACCGCGTCCATAAAATATGCGACATTAATGGAGTGGAACAATGTCGATTACCTGCCGCAGTCGAAGCGCTATTACAAATCGGCATTTCCGGTGCGTATTTGCGTCATTCAGTATGAAATGAAAAAGATTTATTCCTTCGAGGAATTTGCCAATCAGGTTGAATATTATGTGGATGTGGCTTCCGATGCAAGATCTGATTTCGCGGTATTTCCGGAGATTTTCACGACGCAGCTCATGTCCTTCCTCGAGGAGCGTTCTCCGAGCCTTGCCATTCAGAGGATTACCGAATATACAGAGGACTATATCAGCCTCTTTACAGATCTCGCGGTGAAATATAATGTCAACATCATCGGCGGCTCCCATTTCGTTGAAGAAGAAGGGAAAATTTATAACATCGCTTACTTATTCAGACGTGACGGCACGATTGAAAAACAATATAAGCTTCACATTACGCCGAATGAGCGGAAATGGTGGGGCATCAGCGCCGGAGACAGAGTGCGCGTATTTGATACGGACTGCGGAAAGATCGCCATTCAGATCTGCTACGATATTGAATTTCCGGAGCTTGCGAGAATTGCCGCGGATCAAGGGGCGAAAATTATCTTTACACCGTTCTGCACTGAAGACCGCCAAGGCTACTTGCGCGTAAGATACTGCTCTCAGGCGAGAGCGGTTGAAAACCAAATTTACACTGTCATCTCAGGTACGGTCGGGAACCTGCCGCAAACAGAAAATATGGACATTCAATACGCACAGTCAGCCATTTTTGCTCCGTCTGATTTTGAATTTGCCAGAGACGGAATCGTCGGTGAAACGAACCCGAATATCGAAATGGTTGTGATCGGGGACGTTGACCTTGAAATTTTAAGAAGACAGCGTGAAAACGGAACCGTGCGCCAGCTGAAAGACCGGCGTAAAGACATCTACCGGATTACGCATCTTAAATGAAGAAAGCCCGCTCCGGTTTAAGGAGCGGGTTTTTTTATAAAAATACTTGCACCGTCCCCGGTTTCGGGATATGCTCTTGTAGCCCTTTCGCTTTCTTGGAGAAAGCGTTTTTTTAATTGCCGCCGCTTTATTGACTCGCCCATGCCGCGCCTTTATATTCTTATTAAGAGGAAAACTTCACCAAGAGAATCGGCGTCAGAAGCCGGGCAGCTTTCGATACAGTGCAATGATATTGAAAGGGAGATGAGCGGTGTGGAACATGTACAAAAAAATCAGTCACTCAAACAAAAGGATAAAGAGCTGATTTGGCACGCGATGAAAGGGGCGGAGCCGGATGACAGCATAATCGTCCAAAAAGGGGAAGGCGCCTGGGTTACGGACATTGACGGCAGGCGGTATTTGGACGGCATGTCGGGACTGTGGTGCGTCAATATCGGATACGGGAGAAAGGAGCTTGCCGATGCGGCTTACAGCCAATTGAAGGAGCTTCCTTATTATCCGCTGACCCAAAGCCATCAACCTGCGATTGAGCTTGCGGAAAAACTGAATGAATGGCTCGGCGGCGATTATGTAATCTTCTTTTCCAACAGCGGATCGGAAGCAAATGAAACCGCGTTCAAAATTGCCCGCCAATACCACATTGAAAACGGCGATCACAGCCGCTTCAAATTCATCTCCCGGTACAGGGGCTATCACGGCAATACGATGGGGGCGCTCGCCGCTACCGGCCAGGCGCAGAGAAAATACAAATACGAACCGCTCTCCCAAGGATTTTTGCATGCGGCGCCGCCTGATCTCTATCGGAATCCCGCCGATGCTGACACATTGGAAAGCGCACATGAAATCGACCGGATCATGACGTGGGAATTAAGCGAAACGATTGCCGGCGTAATTATGGAACCGATTATTACAGGCGGAGGTATACTGATGCCCCCGGACGGGTATATGGCAAAGGTAGAGGGCATTTGCCGCCGCCACGGCGCGCTGCTTATCAGTGATGAAGTCATCTGCGGTTTCGGCCGCACGGGAGAGCCGTTCGGATTTCAGCATTACGGCGTTTCACCGGACATCGTCACAATGGCAAAAGGCATCACGAGCGCTTACCTGCCGCTGTCGGCGACGGCAGTGAAACGGGAGATTTTTGAAGCGTATTCGGACGGTGAGCCGTACGGCCGTTTCCGGCACGTGAATACATTCGGAGGCAATCCGGCAGCCTGCGCCCTTGCTTTGAAGAACCTGCAATTGATGGAGGACGAAAATCTGATCGCCCGTTCCCGGGAGCTTGGTGAAAGGCTGCTCCGGGAGCTTCAGCCGCTCAGAGAACATCCCGCGGTCGGGGATGTACGGGGAAAGGGCCTTCTTGCCGGCATCGAGCTCGTAAAGGACAAAATCACGAAAGAACCCGCTGATGCCGCCGCTGTCCAGCACGTCATCACCGCCTGTAAGAAAAAAGGCCTGCTCGTCGGGAAAAATGGCGATACCGCAGCGGGATATAATAATGTCATTCAGCTTTCACCGCCTTTCTGCCTTTCTGACGAGGAGCTTTCTTTCATCATTTCGACGGTCAAAGAAAGCGTGCTGAGCATTGATTTTTAATGTAAAGGAGTAAAACATGAGTTTTCACAACCAGCAGATTTTACCGGCTATCCGGAACATGAAGCAATTCGATGCATTTTTAGAAAGTCCGTTCTTATACGGCGTTATTTTAGATATTCACCTCGGTCAATTAAAAGGTGTCGTGAATGAAGCGAAAAAACACGGAAAACACCTGATGGTTCACGTCGATTTAATTCACGGCATTAAGCATGATGAATACGGTGCGGAATTCATTTGTCAGGACATCCGGCCCGCCGGCATCATTTCAACGAGATCGGCCGTCATCGTCAAAGCGAAACAAAAGAAAATATATGCGATCCAGCGTCTGTTTCTCTTGGATACGAGCGCGATGGAAAAGAGCATGGAATTCGTCGGGAAGCATAAGCCTGACTTTATCGAGGTCCTCCCGGGCATCGTTCCGACTTTAATCCGGGAAATTAAAGAGATGACGGGCATTCCGATTTTTGCCGGCGGCTTTATCCGCACGGAGCAGGATGTTGAAAACGCTTTGCAGGCGGGGGCCACGGCGGTGACGACTTCAGACACCGAGCTGTGGGCTAAATATGAACATTCTATGACAAAAAAAGATTGACACCGCTTACACCCGTTGTTACAATAGACCTAGGTTAATACTATGTGATGGAGACCCGGAGACCCACAACAGCTCTTTACGGAAGCAATAAAGCGTAAAGCGGTCTGTTGTGGGTTTTTTATTCTCTATAACTCTGTCAAACCTGCTATTATGTCATTTGGGAGGAATGATGATGACAGCATTTTGGGGAGAAGTAATCGGTACAATGCTGCTTATTATTTTCGGGGGCGGCGTTTGTGCGGGAGTCAATTTAAAGAAATCGCTTTCATACCAATCCGGATGGATTGTTGTTGTATTCGGCTGGGGGCTTGGAGTAGCCATGGCGGCATATGCTGTCGGCGGAATCAGCGGCGCTCACTTGAATCCGGCTTTAACGATAGGCCTTGCGCTTGAAGGCAGTTTTCCTTGGAAAGAAGTCCCTGTCTATATTGCTGGACAGATGATCGGAGCAATGATCGGTGCGGTTATTGTGTATCTTCATTATCTGCCGCATTGGAAGGCGACGGATGATCCGGCGGCTAAGCTGGGCGTTTTCTCGACCGGCCCGAGTATTCCTCATACATTTGGGAATATGATAAGTGAAGTCATTGGGACGTTTGTGCTTGTGCTCGGCATTTTGGCGATCGGAGCGAATGAATTTACAAAAGGGCTGAACCCGCTGATTGTCGGATTCCTCATCGTGGCTATCGGAATTTCTCTCGGAGGAACAACCGGGTATGCGATCAACCCTGCGCGGGATTTGGGGCCGAGAATCGCACACGCCTTTCTGCCGATTCCGAAAAAAGGGCCGTCAAATTGGAAATATGCTTGGATTCCCGTTATCGGTCCGATCATGGGCGGTGCGTTCGGCGGCGTATTTTACAATGCCGCGTTTAAAGGAAATGTGACATCTAGCTTTTGGTTTGTAAGCGTTATAATGGTTGTATTGCTTTTTATACTCTATGTTTATACCAAGAAATCTCAATCACGAAAAACATTATCAAATTCTGAATATATTTAAAAAGGAGAGCGGCATCATGGAGACCTATATTTTATCAATTGACCAAGGCACAACAAGTTCAAGAGCGATTCTTTTTAATAAAGAAGGAAAAATCGTGCATTCCGCTCAAAAGGAATTCACACAGCACTTCCCTCAGCCGGGCTGGGTGGAGCATAATGCGAACGAAATCTGGGGATCGGTGCTCGCCGTTATCGCGACTGTGATCTCTGAGTCCGGAATCAGCGCGGACCAAATTTCCGGCATCGGCATCACGAACCAAAGGGAAACGACGGTCGTATGGGATAAAGATACCGGAAAGCCGGTATACAATGCGATTGTGTGGCAATCGAGACAAACATCCGGCATTTGCGAAGAGCTTCGTGAAAAAGGATATAATGATACATTCAGAGAAAAAACGGGACTTCTGATCGACCCGTATTTCTCAGGAACGAAAGTCAAATGGATTCTTGACAATGTAGAAGGCGCGCGGGAAAAAGCGGAAAACGGAAATCTGCTTTTCGGAACGATTGATTCATGGCTCATCTGGAAAATGTCCGGAGGCGCGGCGCACGTAACGGATTATTCCAACGCTTCAAGAACGCTGATGTTTAATATCCATGAATTAAAATGGGATGACGAGCTGCTGGACATTTTAGGCGTGCCGAAATCAATGCTGCCGGAAGTGAAACCGTCTTCTCATGTGTACGCGAAAACGGTTGATTATCATTTCTTCGGCAAAAATATTCCGATTGCGGGTGCGGCCGGAGACCAGCAGTCAGCGCTGTTCGGTCAGGCGTGCTTTGAAGAAGGCATGGGGAAAAACACATACGGCACAGGCTGCTTTATGCTCATGAATACCGGAGAAAAAGCCATTACTTCAGAGCACGGCCTTCTGACGACGATCGCCTGGGGATTAGACGGAAAAGTCGAGTATGCGCTGGAAGGAAGCATCTTTGTCGCAGGTTCTGCCATCCAATGGCTGAGAGACGGCATGCGGATGTTCCATGATTCGAAAGAAAGCGAGACATACGCAGAGCGTGTGGATTCCGCTGACGGTGTTTATGTCGTGCCCGCTTTCGTCGGACTGGGCACACCGTACTGGGACAGTGACGTGCGCGGCTCAGTTTTCGGCCTGACACGCGGAACGACGAAGGAGCATTTTATCCGGGCCACGCTTGAATCTCTCGCTTATCAGGCGAAAGATGTGCTTGATGCCATGGAAGCTGATTCAGGCATCTCTTTAAAAACTTTGCGTGTAGACGGCGGAGCGGTTAAAAATAATTTCCTTATGCAGTTCCAAAGCGACTTGCTTGATGTGCCGGTCGAACGTCCGGAAATTAATGAAACGACGGCGCTCGGTGCCGCGTATTTGGCCGGAATCGCTGTCGGCTACTGGAAAGACAGCACTGAAATCGCCGATCAGTGGAATCTGGATAAGCAATTCAAACCGGAAATGGAAGATGAAAAACGCGATGAATTGTACGGCGGATGGAAAAAAGCAGTAAATGCAGCTATGGCTTTTAAATAAGATAAAATTATGATATACTGAAAACAAGTTAATAGGAACGGTCCTGAGATGAGGAGAGACCACAGCACCAAAGTGATAACATGCGCTTTGGCTGTTGTGGTCTCTTTTTCTATACAGTGACAACAAGGAGGAAACGTAATGATGAATCACCAATTTTCGAGTTTGGAACGGGATCATATGCTGGAAGACATGACTAAAAAAACATACGATCTGTTTATTATAGGCGGAGGCATTACGGGTGCCGGTACGGCGCTTGACGCTGCTTCAAGGGGAATGAAAGTCGCTTTGAGCGAAATGCAGGACTTCGCGGCCGGCACATCAAGCCGATCCACAAAGCTTGTCCACGGCGGTTTGCGTTATCTGAAACAATTCGAAGTCAAAATGGTGGCTGAAGTCGGTAAAGAACGTGCCATTGTATACGAAAACGGCCCGCACGTCACGACGCCGGAATGGATGCTGCTTCCGTTCCATAAAGGAGGCACATTCGGTTCATTCTCTACTTCCATCGGTCTGCGTGTATATGACTATTTAGCAGGGGTAAAAAAATCAGAGCGCAGAAGCATGCTGTCTGCAAAAGAAACGCTGCAAAAAGAACCGCTCGTCAAAAAAGACGGCTTAAAAGGCGGAGGCTACTATGTAGAGTACCGGACGGACGACGCGAGACTGACGATTGAAGTCATGAAAGAAGCCGTTAAATTCGGTGCGGAGCCTGTCAACTATTCTAAAGTGAAAGAGCTGCTTTATGAAAAAGGAAAAGTCGTCGGCGTTTTAATTGAAGATCTGCTGTCAGGCAAGGAATACAAAGTGTACGCCAAAAAAATCGTCAATGCGACAGGTCCTTGGGTCGACGAGCTGAGAGAAAAAGACCACAGCAAAAGCGGAAAGCATCTCCAGCATACAAAAGGGGTCCATCTCGTATTCGACCAATCCGTATTCCCGCTTAAACAGGCTGTGTACTTTGACACGCCGGACGGACGTATGGTGTTCGCCATTCCGCGTGAAGGAAAAACATACGTGGGCACGACAGACACGGTTTATAAACAAAAGCTTGAGCATCCGCGCATGACGGTGCAGGATCGTGATTATGTCGTCAGCTCCATCAATTATATGTTCCCGGAACTGAATATTACGGCGGACGATATTGAATCAAGCTGGGCCGGCCTCAGACCGCTCATTCACGAAGAAGGAAAAGATCCGTCTGAGATCTCCCGTAAAGATGAAATCTGGACATCTCAATCTGGCTTGATCACAATCGCCGGAGGAAAACTGACGGGCTACCGTAAAATGGCTGAGCACATTGTCGATCTTGTCCGCGACCGCTTAAAAGAAGAGGGCGGCCAGGACTTCGGCGGCTGTAAGACGAAGACGATGCCGATTTCCGGCGGACATGTCGGCGGCTCTAAAAACTTCGAGTCATTTGTGGAAGCAAAGACAAAAGACGGATTGAAAATCGGTTTATCACAGGAAACAGCTAAACAGTTAGCCATCAGATACGGCTCTAACGTCGAAAATGTATTCAGCCGGATTGAAGGCCTGAAAGACGAAGCGGCAAAACGCCAGATTCCGGTTCACATTCTGGCGGAAGCGGCTTACAGCATTGAAGAAGAGATGGCTGCGACACCTGCTGATTTCTTCGTCCGCAGAACGGGCAGACTGTTCTTCGACATCAATTGGGTGCAGACGTATAAAACGGCTGTGATTGATTACATGAGCGACCGGTTCCAATGGGATGACGAAACGAAAGCGAAACATACCGAGTGGTTAAACACGCTGCTGCACGATGCGGTTGTTCCGCTCGAACAATAATAACCGGAGGGCTGTGCCGAAAAGGCATGAGCCCTTCTTTTTACATAAAGCACTGTGTTAAGTTATCAAGTGACACGGACAGCCGCTTCATATTAAAATATGGTCATAAGCTGAAATTATAGGAGGACGAACATGAGTTGGAGTAAGAGTTACGAACGCTGGAATCAGGCCGAACAATTAGATTCAGAATTGAAAAAATTATTGGCGGACGCAGAAGGAAACGAGCAGCTGCTGGAAGACTTTTTCTACAAAAATCTTGAGTTCGGAACAGGAGGCATGAGAGGAGAAATCGGGCCGGGCACAAACAGAATGAACATTTACACGGTCCGCAAAGCATCCGCCGGGCTTGCTGCGTATATCGCAAAACAAGGAGAAGAAGCGAAAAAAAGAGGCGTTGCGATCGCGTACGACTCCCGTCATAAATCTCCTGAGTTTGCGATGGAAGCAGCCAAAACCCTTGCTTCCCAAGGCATTCAAACATACGTATTTGATGAGCTCCGCCCGACGCCTGAGCTGTCTTTTGCGGTGAGAGAACTGAACGCTTATGCGGGTATCGTCGTGACGGCCAGCCATAACCCGCCTGAATATAACGGATATAAAGTGTACGGCGATGACGGGGCACAGCTGCCGCCGAAAGAAGCGGACATCGTCATTGCAGAAGTGAATGCGATTGAAAATGAATTAACAATTCAAGTTGAAGATGAACAGGCGCTGAAGGAAAAAGGTTTAATTAAGATCATCGGCGAAGAAATTGATACACCCTATACTGAAAAACTGACTTCCATCTCCGTCCATCCCGAGCTTTCGGAAGAAGTCGACGTGAGCGTGGTGTTCACTCCGCTGCACGGCACGGCGAATAAACCGGTACGCCGCGGCTTCGACGCGCTCGGTTACAAAAACGTCACTGTCGTAAAGGAACAGGAGCTTCCGGATCCGGATTTTTCAACGGTCAAATCGCCAAACCCTGAAGAGCACGCGGCATTCGAATATGCCATTAAGCTGGGAGAAGAACAAAACGCCGATATTCTCGTCGCTACGGACCCGGATGCCGACCGTCTCGGCATTGCCGCAAAAAACAGTGAAGGCAAGTATACGGTGCTGACGGGGAACCAGACAGGCGCGCTTTTATTGCACTACCTGCTTTCTGAAAAGAAAAAACAAGGCGTCCTTCCTGAGAACGGCGTCGTCATGAAAACGATTGTTACGAGTGAATTGGGCCGCGCCGTCGCTTCATCATTCGGTTTAGACACGGTTGATACGCTGACGGGCTTCAAATTTATCGGTGAAAAGATCAAAGAATATGAAAAAACCGGACAATACACGTTCCAGTTCGGATATGAAGAAAGCTACGGCTACTTAATCGGCGATTTTGCGCGTGACAAAGATGCAATCCAGGCTGCGCTGTTAGCCGTCGAAGTATGCGCCTTTTATAAAAAGCAGGGCATGTCGCTTTATGACGCGCTGCTGTCCATTTTTAAAGAATATGGATATTACCGTGAAGGCTTGAAGTCATTGACGTTAAAAGGAAAACAGGGAGCAGAGCAGATTTCCGCTATCCTGACTTCATTCCGAAACGATCCGCCGAAGCAGATGGCCGGAAAACAAATCACGCAGGCTGAAGACTATTCAACGGGAAAACGGACTGTATTTGCCGATCATCGTGAAGAAGATATTGATCTGCCGAAGTCAAATGTCCTGAAATATTTCCTTGAAGACGGCTCTTGGTTCTGCCTCCGCCCATCCGGAACGGAGCCGAAAGTCAAGTTCTATTTCGCAGTGAAGGGAACTTCTTTACAAGACAGTGAACAGCGTCTTGCCGCATTATCTGAAGCCGTCATGAAAACGGTGGATGCCATAGTGGAAAAAACGAAATAAACAAAAAACCGCCGGAAGCGATATCCGGCGGTTTTTTTACGCCTCATCCGAAAGTATGAGAGAAAATCATGCTGAAGCAAAGGCAAATACAGATTAGAATTGATATAATATGGATAATTCTGAATGGCCGGAGTGAGGGAGTTTGACGAAAACGACGGTAGAAACCTTAAAAACCTTAAAAGCGATTGCGGAAACCTTAAACCAAAGCCACGATATGAAGGAAGCGCTTGATAAAGTCCTGCGCGAGCTGCTCAGCCTGACCGGGCTGCAGACAGGGTGGATTTTTCTGATTGATCCGGACGGGTCCTATACGCTTGCCGCATCCGCTTATTTACCGCCGGCTCTCGGTCAGCGGGAAAACGCATTAATGTGCAGCGGGGACTGCTATTGTCTGACCAAATTCAGCAATGGCGGATTGACCAAGGCTGTAAACATCATGAATTGTAAACGGATTGAATTTGCGGAACAGACGACGGGCTGCAGCGACACCGAAGGCATTACGCATCATGCGACCGTTCCGCTTGAAGACGGCGGCCGGAAATTCGGTTTATTAAACGTCGCTGCAGGCGAAAAGACGTTTTTCAGCGAAGAAGAACTGCATCTTCTTGAAGGGGTTGCCTTTCAAATCGGAACGGCGATCCAGCGGATGAAACTGGCCGAATTTGCGCAGCAGAACGCCCTGCTGATGGAACGGAGCAGGCTGGCGCAAGAGCTGCATGATTCCGTCAATCAGATGCTGTTTTCCGTCAGCTTAACGGCAAAAGCCGCTAAAAGCTTTACAGATGATGAACGGCTCCGGCAGATGATTACGTTCATCCAAGAGCTGTCGCAGGATGCGTTGACAGAAATGAGGACGCTTATTTGGCAGCTGAGACCGGAAAGTTTAACGAAAGGGCTGTATGCGTCGATCAAAAGCTATGCCGCTCTCATCGGTCTGGAAGCCATCTGTGACATGGAAGATGAACTGAAGCTTACGGATGAACAGGAACACGCGCTTTGGCGGATCGCTCAAGAAGCCTTGAATAACTGCAAAAAGCATGCGGGAACAGACCGGGTTATCATTTCTGCCGTTAAAAAGCCGGATCATGCTGAGCTTCGCATTATCGACCATGGAGCGGGCTTCAGCGCTGATGCGCATGCGGGGCTGCCGTCGCTTGGCATTGCGGGTATGAAAGCGCGCGCCGAAGCAATCGGAGGCCGGTTTGCATTGCAATCTGAGCTTGGCGCCGGTACGATTGTCTCCGTTCGGCTTCCATTTTACGGGATAGGAGGTATGATTGATGAAAATTGTGATCGCTGATGATCATCACGTTGTCCGCAAAGGATTGCGCTTTTTCTTCGCCACTCAGGAAGATATTGAAGTAGTCGGTGAGGCGTCTACCGGTGCTGAAGCGCTTCAGCAAGCTGAACTAACGAAGCCTGATATCGTGTTAATGGATTTATCAATGCCTGATATGGACGGCATTGAAGCGGCAAAAATCGCGGCTGAACGGTTTCCGGACATCAGTATCGTCGTTTTGACGAGCTATTCCGACCCGCAGCATGTCATTCCCGCTCTTAAAGCCGGAGCCAAAGCGTATCAGCTGAAAGACGCCCAGCCAGATGATTTAGTGAAAACACTCCGGGAAGTGTATTCCGGACGGTACCGGCTCTCAGCGGATATTGTGCCTCACGTGCTGACACATATGGTTCAGGAGGATCAGGATAAGGAAAAATATTATCAGCTGACTCCCCGTGAAAAAGATGTTCTTCAAGAAATAGCCAAAGGAAAAAGCAATAAGGAAATTGCCGCAGCACTGTTTATTTCTGAAAAAACAGTGAAGACCCATGTGTCCAATCTGCTGTCAAAGCTGAATCTTTCAGACAGGACACAAGCGGCATTGTATGCCGTAAAATACAATGTTTCCGGAAAGGCGGTAAACTAAATGAGCATATTAGTGATCAGCGGCACGCCGAGAAAAAACGGGCGGACAAGAATTGCCGCTTCGTATATCAGAGATCGGTTTCAAACCGATTTTATAGATTTAAGCAAAAGTGAACTGCCGCTTTATAACGGTGAAGAAGAACAGAACGATCTGCCCTCAGTGCAAGAGTTAAGGCGGCAGGTGAAAAAGTCGTCTGCCGTCGTCTTATTATCTCCCGAGTATCACAGCGGCATGAGCGGCGCTTTAAAAAACGCCATTGATTTTTTAAGCAGTGATTGCTGGAGATACAAACCGGTAGCCATCATTGCAGCGGCGGGCGGAGGAAAAGGCGGCATGAACGCGCTGGCGAATATGCGGACTGTGATGAGGGGCGTCTATGCAAATGTCATCCCGAAACAGCTGGTCTTAGACCCGATTCACATCGACATGGAGCGCCGGACCGTATCTGAGGATATGGCGGTCAGCCTGAAAGACATGATGGAAGAGCTGAATATGTTTACAAACACGGGAAATCCCGGCGCCTGACGCCGGGATTGTTTTATGTCAGCATGGCTAATTGATCTTCATACGCGAGCTCTGCCGCATGATCAATATACCTGAGAAGGGAATACAGCTCTTTTTCAAGCACCGCATAATCAAGTTCAAAATGATATGCATGGAGAAAATGTTCAATACGCTTTGATAACAAATCATCTTTCGTACGCACCATCAAAATTAATAAATTGTCCCATTGAGACCTGTGTGTGTAATATAAGGCTTTATCATAATCGGCATGGTCCATCTTACGCTTCCCCTTTCAATGAGAAGTTCTCCGTTAGTTTATGCCGCCGAAGCCCGGATGCAACGGGGGAAAAGTTGGTGTCCGTATAAATTGGGCATAGCAATATGAGGGAGACATAAAATAAAAACGCATATCCGTCTCTTCTTTGGACACGCTAAGATTGACAAAAACGACTCAGGAGAACATAAAGATGAAATTCCTTCCATTTGCGCTCGCCCTCTTGTTTTGCGGCATTCTCATTGCCTCAATCGCTGAAAAAGGGCATACAGAACACCTCGATCCATCAGTCGGAAAATGGGAGCAGCTCGCATGGAACCAGCTGGAACGTGAATACAAGGGTGCTGCGCTTACCGATTATTCGTACATGGGCCGTACGAAAGTAAACCGGGAACAGACGAAAGACGTGTTTCGCGTAACGGTGCAAACAAAAAAAGAGACGTTTTCCTCCCGTGCTGAAGTGTATTTTCACCCCGTGACTAAACATGTGATCAGCATTAATATTTTCAGGCTGTAAAAAAAGCTGCACAGCCTTTTCGGCTGTGCAGCTTGTCTGTATCAGAAGAATCGTTTCGCTCCGAGGTAGCGCTGTTTCCAATAGGAATTGTTCATGCTGGAGATGACGACACCCGAATCGTTGGCATTAATAAACTGTCCGTTTCCGAGATAAATGCCGACGTGAGAAGGTCCGGCTTTATAAGTTGAGAAAAAGACAAAGTCACCGACCGCCGGCTGGCTGACTGATGTCATCGTATTCCAGTAGCCTGCGGCTGAAAGTCTGGATACGGAAGTGACCTTATTAAGAACGTAATAAATAAAACCGCTGCAGTCAAAGCCTCTCGGCGTTGTCCCGCCCCATACATACGGTACACCCAGCTGAGCTTTTGCGGCATCGATCATTACATTAATCTTCGCGCTTGTTGAACCTGTGCCGCCTGTGCTGCCGGACTGATTCGGTGTCGTGTTTGACTGCTGTCCTGTAATCGTCAGCTTCTGTCCGATTTGAAGCACATCTGTTTTCAGATTGTTTTTCTCGCGGATCTGCTGGGCGGTTACATTGAATTTTTGGGCGATCCCCCATAAAGAATCCCCGCTTTTGACGGTATATGTAGTGGTTTTCCCTGTATCTCCGGACTGGTTCGGAGATGACGGTGAAGACGAAGAGCCGGAAGATGACGTTTTTGTCAGCTTCAGCACTTGTCCGACCCGCAGCATGTCTGACGTCAGTTTATTGATGCTTCTGATTTGCTGAACCGTCATATTGTATGCGTTTGCGATCTTCCAAAGCGAGTCTCCGCTTTTTACTGTATAAGATGATGTTTGCGTCTGGTTTTGATTTTTGTTTGAATTGTCTTTTGACGGCTTGTTTCCCGAAGGAGACGTTCCTTTTATTTTCAGAACCTGGTTTACGTAGATCGTATCCGTTTTTAAGTTATTTAATACTTTAAGTTCCGCAATGGACATATGAACGCTGTTTGCGATCTTCCAGAGCGAATCGCCGAGTTTGACTTTATATGTCCCGGAAGATGAAGATGAAGATGACTGCTTTTTACTGCTGTTTGAGCTGCTGCCCGGCACGGTTTTTGTCTTGTCGGTGCTTGAGGAAACTTTCCCCTTCACTTGCAGCTTCTGTCCTGCGCGGATTAAGTCGCTTGTCAGACCGTTCAGTTTTTTCAGTTCCTGTACGGACATTTTAAAATCAGACGCGATCAGCCACAGCGAGTCTCCGCTTTTCACCGTATACACACTTGTCGTCTTGCCGCTGTTCTTTGAAGATGGCTTTTTGCTGCCGGAATCTGATTTGCCGTTAGGGATGGTGAGCGTCTGCCCGATGGAAATAACGGTGGATTTTAGATGATTGGCTGATGTAATGGCATCCACGCTTGTATTGTAGTTTTGGGCAAGCTTCCATAATGAATCTCCGCTTTTAACCTTAATCGTTTGTGCTTCTGCCGGTGTTACAGCTAACGCAGACCCGACGATCGCAGATGCAGTCAAACCGACCGCTACCTTTTTTTTCATAGTGAATCTCCCTTTTCCTGCGATGATTTTACTATCCCCATTCGTTGCAGCCGCAAGGTGAGGATAACAGTAATGATAATCTTTATATCGGCACTTGTCTGCAATCATTTATCATATTAATAGAAATAGTTCTTTTTTCTTATGCAGGCATAAAAAAAGAAGGAATGCGGGCATTCCTTCAGCTTCTGAGCAGTCTCATAATCTCCTCTTTATTTTTGACCAGGTCCCTTAACGTATATTTGTCTAAAACAGCCAGGTAAGCTTGCAGGGCTTCATTCAGCAAATTCTTTAAGTTGCAGGCGGGAGATATGATACAGAGATTTTTTTGGGAGTCAAAGCATTCTACGATGTTGAAGTCGTCTTCTGTATTTCGAACGACTTCTCCAATGTTAATGTCTTCCGGTTTCATTCCTAATCGGATTCCGCCTCCGCGGCCCCGGATCGTTTCCACATACCCGAGCTGTCCGAGACGGTAAATGACTTTCATGAGGTGGTTTTTAGAGATGGAATATGTGTCGGCGATTTCTTTTATGTTGGAAAGTTCTTCGGAATGTCTGGAAGCCAAAAAAATCAAAACGCGTAAAGAATAATCGGTATAGTTCGTTAATTTCATAGAATGACCTCGAAAAAAGAGATTTTGCTTCTGTTACAGTTTATCATATAGGATTTCAAAATGAAAAAAAAGGAATTTGCCCATCAATCTCAAAAAAAAAAACGTGCGCTCCTTCTGAGCACACGTTTTTTTCGTTTAAGACATCGGCGGTTTACGGTCATCAGCCGATTGATGTTTTTCAATTTTGCGGTCCAACTTCGACAGATAACGGGAAGCAAATTCTTTTCCGCCAAGACCGAATGAAAGTCCGAAGGCAAGCGCGAAACCGCCAAGAATCAGAATAAATGCGGCATTTACGATCGTGTCGGCGACACCGAGCTGATCCAGCGCCATAAAGATTGAGAGCGTGATAATCGTATATTTCGCAAGAGGTGCCAGGAATCTGAATTCTTTTCCGCTCAGCATGCTGACAAGCAGTCTGCTGACAAGCTGTCCGGCCAAAAGCCCGATTCCGAGAATAAATACAGCGGCCAGAACATTAGGCAGGTAAGCGATAATCCCGGTCGCAATGACGACGAGAAATTCGAGATGAACCAGCTGCAGCGCTTCTGCCGTAAAGAGCAGGACGATGATGATCTGCGCAATCATGCCGACAGTTTGAGAAAGCGTAAGCTTCGGACGGTCCGCCTGTTCAAAGCCCATTTTTCCGAGAAGAGAGTCAAAGCCGGCCCGGTGCAGCAGCCCTGATACAATACTGTTTACCCATTTTCCGATCCAGATGCCGGCGATGATCAGCACAATACCGATAATGATATTAGGAAGCATTGTGAAGACCGTGTTCAGCATGGCTGAGGCCGGTTCAGAAATGCCCGCAATATCAAGCCGGTCAAGCGCAGAAATGACCACCGGAATAAAAATCAGCACGTAGACAATCGTTCCGATGATTGCCGACAGGCTTGTATCCTTCAGGTAAATAGAAAGCCCCATACGTGCGGCAAGTCTTTCCGTGCCGATACTCGCCAGAAAGTTTGTGACGATATCACGGACGAGACGGGCAACAAGCCAGCCGATTAAGACAATCAGCGCCGCGGCGAATAATTTCGGTATAAAGGATAACACGCTTTGGATCATATGTGTAAACGGTCCTGATACTCCGCTGATTTGAAGAGCGGACAAGACGCCCGGCAGGAACAGGAGCAAGACGAAATAAAAAACGATTCGTGAAGCGGCCGTAACGGACTTGCTCATCTCCGCCTCTTCAGAAACCATGGTCCATTTTCTGATCCAGCCGTTTGCAGCCAGTTTCATGCCCGCTTTTTTGACGAGATAGCTGAAAAGCGAAGCAGCCGCCCATCCCAAGAGCAGAATCAAACCGGCTTTTAAAATGCTTGGCACAGCCGCCGTTATCGCCGACAGCATGCTGACAAAAGGCGAAGCCACGGTTGTCAGATGCAGAATGTTAAAGAATAGAATAAAAACGATAATTAATGCGATAAAATAAATGACTTTACTGATGACTTTTTCCGAGGAATAGCGCGCCGGCTTTTTTTCGGCGAACAGCCTGTCGTCGATTTTTGTTTTTTGCAGGCCTTTGTATACGGCTTTTTCAATGATTTTCGCAATGCCCCAGCCGATAAGCAGGACGAGCAATGCAATGATCAGATTCGGCAGTTTGCTGAGATACGTGGTAAGCATGTCTGCTGTGTTCAAGTAGAATCGCTCCTTTTTCTTTTTTTATGGGGTATGGTGTGTGTTTACCCACTTACATATAAAGCAAACGGGACGGATGTGCCGAAAGTTTTCAGACGGAAACCCGCCTGTTATTTCATCTTTTGAGAGGAGGGGTCATACATTATAAATAAGTCCAAGTAGGGGGGATTCGGTTGAACGCGGAGGAGACAAAAGGTTTACAGCGGGCAATTGAGGAAATAACCGACATTGCGAAGGGATTCGGCCTTGATTTCTACCCGATGAGATACGAAATTTGCCCGGCTGAAATTATTTATACATTCGGCGCGTACGGCATGCCGACGAGATTCAGCCACTGGAGTTTCGGTAAACAATTTCACAAGATGAAACTCCATTATGATCTCGGTTTGAGCAAAATTTATGAACTTGTCATTAATTCCAACCCTTGCTACGCTTTTTTGCTGGACAGCAATTCGCTGATCCAAAATAAATTAATTGTAGCCCATGTACTGGCCCATTGTGATTTTTTCAAACATAACTGCCGCTTTCAAAATACGAACCGGGACATGGTCGAGAGTATGGCGGCTGCGGCGGAGCGGATTAAGCATTATGAAAGAATTCACGGAATTAAAGAGGTGGAGTCCTTTTTAGATGCCATTCTAGCGATTCAGGAGCATATCGATCCGTCGCTCGTCAGGCCGAAGCTGCAATGGAGCGTTGATGACGAAGATGAGGACGAAGAGGAAACTGCGCCATCGCCTTACGATGATTTATGGGGAATGGATAAGCCGAAGCCGGTGAAAAAGAAAAAAGGGAAAAAAGCGTTTCCGCCCCGGCCGGAAAAAGACATTCTGCTGTTTATCGAGGAGCATTCGCGGGAGCTCGAACCGTGGCAGCGAGATATTTTAACCATGATGAGAGAAGAAATGCTGTATTTCTGGCCTCAGCTGGAAACAAAAATCATGAACGAAGGCTGGGCATCCTATTGGCATCAGCGGATTATCCGCGAGCTTGATTTAACTTCAGATGAAGCCATCGAATTTGCGAAACTGAACGCAGGCGTCGTTCAGCCGTCAAAAACGGGAATCAATCCGTATTATTTAGGGCTGAAAATTTTTGAAGACATCGAAGAGCGCTACGACAACCCGACAGAAGAAATGAAAAAAACAGGGGTAAAGCCCGGTTCCGGCCGTGAAAAAATGTTTGAGGTCAGGGAAATTGAATCAGATATTTCTTTTATCCGCAATTATTTGACGAAAGATCTCGTGCTGCGAGAGGATCTGTATTTATTCCAAAAGCAGGGCAGGGACTATAAAGTGATCGACAAGGAATGGAAGGCCGTGCGCGATCAGCTCGTGAACATGCGGGTAAACGGCGGGTTTCCTTATCTGACCGTCAATGATGGGGATTATCTGAAGAATAATGAGCTTTATATTAAGCATTGGTATGAGGGAATTGAGCTTGATCTGAAATATTTGGAGAAGGTGCTGCCGTACTTGTACCAGCTGTGGGGCAGGAGCGTGCATATCGAATCAGTTCTGGAAGATAAGGAAGTGATGTTCTCGTATGACGGCAAAGGAGTGCACCGGAGATATCTGTAAAGAAAAAGGATGCAGGGAAACCCCGCATCCTTTTTTTATTTGCCGTTTTTCAGAATGTGAAAGATCTTTTTAGCCTGATCCGTGTTGTTTAATAGGCCTGTAAAAGATTCTTTTCCCGGGCCGTATGCGTAAACCGGAACTTCTTCGCCCGTATGATCGCCGGTTGTCCAGCCGCTGTTGGTTTTCGCATTAAAGAGCTTAATGATCGCTTTGTAGGCGCCCTTGTCCTTATCCTGCTTTGCCGTAGTTTCGATCTGGTTGATTTCGGATTTTGAGCATTTCAGGCCGGTATAACGCGCAAGCACGGAAGATACGGATTTGCCCGCTTTGATTTGATCAGCCATAAATGCCGGTGTTTTTTTCGCGGCAAGAATCGGTTCAACATGCCAGTTTTTATCGTTATTCGCGCCGATCGTCAATCCGCCGGTCGTATGATCAGCAGTGGCAATGACAAGCGTATGTTTGTCCTTTTTGGCAAATGCGATCGCTGCTTTATACGCTTTTTCAAAATCCTTCATTTCGCTCATTGCGCCGACGATATCATTGTCATGTCCCGCCCAGTCAATTTGGCTGCCTTCGACCATTAAGAAAAAACCTTTTTTATTCTTATTCAGTCTGTCGATCGCCGCTGTTGTCATGTCTTCTAATGAAGGCACGTCGTTTGAGCGGTCGATTGCTTTGGCGAGTCCGCCATCGGCAAACAGGCCGAGAACGTTTTTATTGCGGTCCTTTTTAAGTTCCTGTTTTGATGTCACGTAGCTGTATCCCGCTTTTTTGAAATCCTTCGTTATATTGCGGTCTTTACGGATAAAGTTTGATTTGCCGCCGCCGAGGAGTACATCCACTTTCTGCTTTCCGTTGATGCGGTCATCAAAGTAGCTGCTTGCGATTTCATCCATATTTTTTCTTGATTTGTTATGCGCGCCGAAAGCCGCAGGAGTGGCGTGGGCAATCTCTGAAGTTGCGACAAGTCCGGTGGATTTGCCTTTTTGTTTCGCTTCTTCGAGGACAGATTTTACCCGCTTTCCTTTTTTATCGACTCCGATCGCCGCGTTATACGTTTTCACGCCGGTGGCCATTGCCGTGCCGGCCGCCGCGGAATCGGTGATAGTGGAATCAGGATCATTAGGATAAGTCATCATCATGCCGGTGAGATTGGGGTCAAACGCCGTCAGTTTCATGCCGTCTGAAGGCTTTCCTTTGTTAATGACCGAACGGTAGGCGTTCATGTATGGCGCACCCATTCCGTCTCCGACCATGAAGATGACGTTTCTGATCTCATTTTTGTCAGGCTGTTTTTTTGCCGCAGCCTGTTCGGAGTGCTGAAATCCCGCACCCGCAATCAAACCGGCTGTCAGCACGGATACGGCTGCCGCCGGCAGAAGTTTTGACCGAACCTGTTTAAATAGACTCATTCCCAAATCGTCCTCCTTTAATCGTGGTCTGCATGTCTAATGGTAGGGGATGTTTGTAAAGAACGCCTGTCCCTCCTGTAAATTTCAGGTGAAACATTGTTAGAAATGTAAATTCTCAAGTAAGGTTATGTTTTCAAGAAAAAGTAAAAATCATTCACTATTTCAAAAAAGATGAGGGTTTTTTTAACAAGGGGTAATGTGGAAAATAAATATCTTTATTTTCCAAAACACGAGGATCACAGGAAAAAAACATGACAAAAAGACTCTTTTTTCGTCACGTTTGAAATCAAATTGAAATATTTAATACCCTTAAAAACTTTTTTTAAAAACGAATTAGTAAGAAATTTGTCACGGGAAGTCAAGTCTATTTCTAGTGGAAATTGAACCTTATAATAGGAAACAGATAAAAACTTTAAAAAAGAGACTTATAAAATAGATAGAATTATTCAGGGAGGAAAAAATGAAAAAGCAACTTGTTACAGCAACGACGGCAGTGGTTTTAGGGACGACTTTGTTTGCGGGTGCGGCATCTGCGCAAACAATTAAGGTAAAAAAAGGCGATACATTATGGGGACTTTCAAATCGGTACGGAACGTCAATTAATTCCATTAAATCTGAGAATAAATTAAAATCGGATATCATTTACATCGGCCAGAAGCTTTCGATCAATGGTAAATCATCTTCAGGTTCAAATTCGGGCAGCAAGTCATCGTCGTCTACATATAAAGTCGTAAAAGGCGACAGCCTTTGGAAAATTGCGAATAAATATAAAATGACTGTAAACCAATTGAAAAGTTTAAACGGTTTAAAAACGGACCTCATCCGCATCGGACAAGTTCTTAAAGTAAAAGGATCAACTTCCGGTTCAGTGTCTTCCGGTTCTTCGTCATCAAAACAGCCTTCATCCAGCCATCATGCTGCACAGACGAGCCTGAATGTAAACAAGCTGATTTCTGATGCGCAATCTTTAATCGGCACGCCGTACGTATGGGGCGGAACAACGACTTCCGGCTTTGACTGCAGCGGATTTATCTGGTACCTATTAAACAAACAGACGAGTGTCGGAAGAACAAGCACTGCGGGTTACTGGAGCTCAATGAAGAGCGTGTCCAGCCCGTCTAAAGGCGACTTCGTCTTCTTTACAACCTATCAGGCCGGCCCTTCACACATGGGTGTGTACATCGGAAACAACAAGTTCATCCATGCCGGTTCTGACGGCGTCGCAACAAGTGATCTGAATAACAGCTACTGGAAGCCGCGCTACCTGGGCGCGAAAAGATTCTAGCAGCCAGAAAAACCCGTTCATCAGAACGGGTTTTTTATTTAGACGGAACAGCGCTCCATTTGTTTCACCTAAAAATGAAAATGTGATAAAAAATCTAAAAAGGTTTTCTTTTTTTCATTTTCATGGAGGGCGATGGCGTAGGCGCCCGCGCTCGGCATCTGGGCGAAATCGCACGGGATTTCTATCATGCTGCCTTCGGCGAGTTCGGCCCGTACCGCTGACAGCGGCAGAAATGAGACGCCCAGCCCCTCTTTAATAAATCGTTTCGTAATATGCGTCTGTGTCACCTTCATCGTTCTGACAAAGGGGAACTGTATTCTGACCTGACGGAGCAAATCATCCCAATAGTCAGGATGGTTATGGGTCAAAAGCAGGTATCGTCCGAGCAGGTCTTTCACTTCATCCGCTTTCCCTGATCCTGGTTTTCGGCCGGGGGGCGCGACGAGCACAACAGGGTCATTGTACAGGGGGCGGCATGTGAGGGAAGATGATTGCCCCTTTAAGCAGCTCAGTCCGATATCGGCTGAGCCGTTTCTGATTTGAGTGGCGATTTCTTCCGATTCGTAAATGGTAACCGTCATCTCGGTCTCTTTATTGTCCTCTGTGTAACGCTTCATGACAGACGGAAGAACGGTGTCGGCGATAAGCGGCGAAACAGCAAGCGTCAGCGTGTGGAAGTAGCCTTGACGCACCCTGTGCAGCTCCGCCATGCTGTTTTCATAGTCTTCCAAAAGCCTCATGGCAAACGGAACGTATGCTTTTCCTTCCTCCGTCAATTGTATTTTCCGGCCGCTTCGCTGAAACAGCTTACAGCTGATTTCTTTCTCTAACAATTTTATATGAACGGTGACGGTCGGCTGGGATAAAAAAAGCGTTTCCGCCGTTTTTCTGAAATTCTCATATTTTGCTGCGGTGACGAAGGTGTGAAGCCATTTAAAATCCATAGATGCACTCCTCTGATTAAAAGTTTTAATTAATTCCCTTAAAAATATTCATTATTTTTTAAATATTATATTTACTATAATAACAGAAAGAGGATAAGGGGGAATGAAATTGATTTATCATGGATTAAAAGGAATTACTTGTGCAGAAACGGCGATCAGCCACATTGACGGAGAAAAGGGGCATTTGATATATCGCGGATATGACGCGAAGGATATCGCGCTCCAATCCAGTTTTGAAGAAGCGGCGTATCTCATCTTAAACGGAACGCTTCCTGATGAGCAGCAATTGCTTGCGTTTCAGGAAAAACTTGCAGCCGAGCGCGGGCTGCCGAAACATCTCATCGACCTGACGGAAACGCTTCCGGACGATATGGACGATATGGCGGTGCTGAGAACAGCTGTTTCAGGTTTGGGGACAGATTCATTTACATATCCGCCTAAGCCGGAAGAAGCGATTAAACTGATTGCCGTCACACCGACGATTATTGCGTACAGATACCGCCGTAAACAAGGGCAGGAAGCACTGCCGCCTGAGGCGCGATACGGGCACGTTGAAAACTATTTGTACATGCTGACCGGCAGGCAGCCGTCCGAAGCTCAAAAGAAAGCGCTTGAAACGTATATGATTCTGGCGATGGAGCACGGGATGAATGCATCGACTTTTTCAGCGAGAGTCACCGTTTCCACTGAATCCGACTTAGTGTCTGCCGTCACTTCCGCACTGGGCACGATGAAAGGGCCGCTGCACGGAGGCGCGCCTTCCGGTGTAACGAAAATGCTTGAAGACATTGGACAAAAAGAAAACGCAGAAGCATATTTGACAGCGAAGCTTATGAGGGGAGAGCGCCTGATGGGCTTCGGGCACAGAGTATACAAAACAAAAGATCCGCGGGCGGAAGCATTGCGCATAAAGGCTGAAGAGGTGGCTGGAAATGATCCGTCGCTTGATTTGGCGCTTTATGTGGAAAAGGAAGCCATCCGTTTATTAGAGCAATATAAGCCGGGACGGAAGCTGTATACAAATGTAGAATTTTACGCGGCGGCTGTCATGCAGGCTATTGATGTGGATAATGCTTTGTTTACGCCGACTTTTTCGGCAAGCCGAATGGCGGGCTGGTGCGCACACGTGCTTGAACAGTCAGCTGACAACATGATTTTCAGGCCGTCTGCGCAATACACCGGAGCCTTTCCCGAAACGGCTCAGCAGCTTTAAGCACCGGCATATTTGTCCGTTTAGTGATCCGCACTCCGTGGTATCGTCTCAGTAATACCAAATGCAGGAGTGTGAGAACATGAATCCGATGGACAGACAGACAGAAGGTCAAAAACCGCAGGTGCAAAACCGCCAGCCCGGCACTGAGTCAGAAATGGAGCCGAAACCGCTCTTGGAGGACCCGGATGTAAAAGGATCGGGCAGACTAAAAGGAAAAGTCGCCGTCATCACGGGCGGAGACAGCGGCATCGGCGCAGCGGCTGCGATTGCTTACGCGAAGGAGGGAGCGGATCTTGCCATCCTGTACCTTGACGAACATGCCGATGCCGAGAGAACGAAAAAGCGTGCGGAAGAATGCCAGACTGATTGCCTGTTAATTCCGGGAGACGTCGGGGATGAGGCCCATTGTCAGAAGGCGGTCCGGCAAGTCTTAGATCACTACGGAAAAATTGATATTCTTGTGAATAATGCCGCTGAGCAGCATCCGCAAAATGGGATTCTTGATATTACGGCTGAACAGCTGGAGAAGACCTTCCGTACAAACATGTTTTCCATGTTTCATATGACAAAGGCTGTGCTGCCTCATCTGAAAAGAGGGAGCGCCATTATTAACACAACATCTATTACCGCTTATCAGGGCGATACATCATTGATTGACTATTCGTGCACGAAAGGCGGCATCGTTTCCTTTACACGTTCGATGGCGATGTCATTGGCCGATCAGGGGATCAGGGTAAATGCAGTGGCCCCGGGCCCGATCTGGACCGCTTTGATCCCTGCGACGTTTACTGAAGAAAAGGTGGAAAAGCACGGTCTGGATACCCCGATGGGAAGACCGGGACAGCCTGCTGAACACGCCGGAGCTTACGTGCTTTTGGCTTCAGACGAATCTTCCTATATGACAGGGCAGACCATTCACGTAAATGGAGGCAGATTTATTTCAACATAATCCTTAAGTCTTATCCCGCACTTTTAAAAGTGCGGGATTTTTATTTCTATATAATGTTAAAAAAACCTGTCGTCAGGTCAATCGTGAATTCAAAGATGATAATAGGCGTTAACCCGCTGTAATAACGGGACGTTTTCCCATTCATGTTCTGTTTTGTAAATACAATAAATTTAATATAGGGAATTTTCAAAAAGTTATTTTCATTTTTTTATTTTTCGTTATAATATGATGTAGGAGAAAGGAATGATGTACTGAAACATTTCATGCGAAAAATAAGAATTTAGTCATTATCGTTATAGTTATCTGAATATTCTAACACGGGAGATTGATATACAAGGAGTGAAGCAGATGAAGGGGAGCATATTCAGAAAGAAAAGCATTCAGGACCTGCTTGCCGCAACGGGCGGCGAAAAGTCGCTGAAAAGGGAGTTGGGGGCCTTTGATCTGACCCTTCTCGGGATAGGAGCCATCATCGGAACGGGTATTTTTGTTTTAACCGGAACAGGCGCAGTTACGGCGGGACCCGGGCTGACCGTTTCATTTGTCATAGCCGCTTTAGCATGTTTATTTGCGGCTTTGTCATATGCTGAATTTGCTTCAAGCGTCCCGGTTTCAGGTTCCGTCTACACATTTACTTATGCGACATTGGGTGAACTTCTCGCGTTTATCATCGGATGGGATTTAATCTTGGAATATATGCTCGCCGTCAGCGCGGTTTCGGTCGGCTGGTCCGGTTATTTTCAATCATTTTTGGCGGGATTCGGCATCCATCTTCCGACCGCATTGACGGCCGCTCCGGGTTCTGTTAAAGGGACGGTCACATTCTTTAATCTTCCGGCATTTGTTATTGTACTTGCGATTACATTCCTTCTCTACTTAGGCATTAAGGAATCGAAGCGGGTCAATAATATTATGGTAATTCTGAAAATTCTGGTTGTTTTATTATTTATCGCCGTTGCGGCCGTATATGTCAAACCGCATAACTGGCAGCCGTTTATGCCGATGGGGTTCGGCGGTGTTTTCAGTGCCGCGGCGCTCGTTTTCTTCTCCTTTATCGGTTTTGACGCCGTCTCTTCCGCCGCAGAGGAAACGAAAAATCCGGCGAAGGATCTGCCGAAAGGAATTATTTTTTCATTAATCGTCTGCACCGTGCTGTATGTGACCGTATCGGCGATTATGACGGGCGTCGTACCGTTTGCCGGTTTTGAAGGCGTTGACCATCCCGTTTCTCTCGTCCTGCAGATGGCCGGTCAGAATTGGGTGGCCGGGATTATTGATATCGGCGCAGTGTTGGGAATGACGACGGTGATGCTCGTCATGCTGTACGGCCAGACGAGGGTGATGTTTGCCATGTCCCGTGACGGTTTAGTGCCGGGGGCGCTTTCAAAAGTCCATCCGAAGCATAAAACGCCGCACGTGGTGACGTGGGTGTTCGGTATTCTGTCGGCATTGCTGGGAGCGCTCGTCCCGCTTGATGAACTGGCGAAGCTCGTAAACGTCGGCACGCTTGCCGCATTTGTCATGATTTCCGTGGCGGTTATCGTGCTGAGAAAGAAACAGCCTGATCTGCCGAGGGCTTTTAAATGTCCGGGAGTTCCCTTTATTCCGATATTGTCCATTCTGTTCTGCGTGTTTTTGATTATTAACCTTGGCGCCGCCACTATCATCCGTTTCTTTATCTGGCTGATCATAGGTCTGGTGATTTATTTCTTATATTCGAGAAAGCATTCGAAATTAAACGGATAATTGGCAAAAGGAGCGGTATCTGCCGCTCCTTTTGTGTTTTTCAGAATAGTGAAACATATTGAAATGGGCTTAAGTTATCGCGGCGAATAAGGGATAATATAGGGCGGAAGGGAAGTGGAAAGTGGTGTCTGACCAAAAAAGGGTTCAATGGGCCTCAAAAATAGGATTTATTATGGCCGCCGCCGGTTCGGCGATCGGCCTGGGAGCCATTTGGAAGTTCCCTTACGTAGCGGGTACGAACGGGGGAGGCGCTTTTTTTCTTGTATTCGTCCTCTTTACCGTGCTTTTAGGCTATCCGCTTTTGCTCGGTGAATTTATTTTCGGAAGGCGGAGCCAGACAAACGCGATTGATGCCTACAAACAAGCCGCGCCGAAGTCGGTATGGCACCTTACGGGTTATGTGGGTGTGGCGGCCTGTTTTTTAGTTTTGTCTTTTTACAGTGTTGTCGGCGGGTGGATTTTGCTCTATGTACTGAAAGCCGTTACCGGTTCTTTATCCGGGCTCACTCAGGAGCAGTACGGCACGGTATTCGGGACGGTCATTGAAAATCCGCTCCAGACTCTCGCCGCGCAGCTGGTATTTATGATCATGACGGTGGCGGTCGTCGCAAAAGGCGTGCAGAAAGGGATTGAACGTGTCAGTGCGGTGCTGATGCCGATTTTATTCGTGCTGTTTCTGCTGCTTGTGCTGCGTTCTGTCACGCTTGACCATGCCGTTGAGGGAATTAAATTTTTATTGGTTCCGCACTTTGAAGATTTGACGCCGGAATCCATCCTTTATGCTTTAGGACAGGCGTTTTTTACATTAACGCTGGGCGTATCGGTCATGGTGACGTACAGTTCGTATCTGCCGAAAACCCAAAACCTTCCGGGATCGGCGGGTTCCATTGTTATCATGAATGTGCTCGTCACGCTGTTTGCGGGACTGGCCATTTTTCCGGCGGTTTTTTCGTTCGGCTTTAAACCGGATGAAGGGCCTACACTGCTGTTTACCGTACTGCCGGCTGTGTTTGACCGGCTGCCGTTCGGCTCGCTGTTTTTTATCAGCTTTCTGGCGGTCTTTTTCTTTGCCGCACTGACTTCGGCCTTTTCGATGGTGGAAATTATCGTGGCGACTGTAGGGAAAGGTGATGAAACGAAAAGGAAGAAGCTGTCGTGGACAAGCGGTCTGCTCATTTTCTTAGTCGGAATTCCGTCGTGTTTATCATACGGTGTTCTCAGTGATGTTCATTTGTTCGGAAAAACGTTTTTTGATCTGGCGGATTTCACAGTGAGCAATGTGCTGATTCCGCTCGGCGCTTTATTAATATCAATCTTCATCCCGCTGAAAATACCGAAGCGGGAGCTGTTCGCCGAGATGAAAAGCGGTTCCGACATCGGCTATCGTTTCTTTCAGCTGTGGTATTTCCTTCTGAAATATCTCGTGCCGCTGGCTATCATCGTCGTATTGCTGCATTTAATCGGCGTTCTTTCATTTTAAAAAAACAGGCCCCGTAAAAGGGCCTGTTTTTATATTTAAAAACCGAATTGCAGATTCGTATCAACGGCAACGATCGTATATACACAGACAATGACGAAAAGGTTGAGGATGACGCCGAGCAGCCCCGGGCCCGTCCGGCCTTTTTTAATAAACAGCTCAATGATGCCGAACGGCACGGCGGCCATTGCAAACGGCAGCATCTGATAAGAATAGAAAGTTACATTGCTGATGATTGCCACGTTCAACAGCAGCAGCGACAAAATCGCGGTACCGACTGATATCCAGCCGAAAACATTATGCTCTTTAAAAATTCTTACCAATTCCATAATTCCACCTCACCGATGTTTGCTGCTTTTACTGTTTTGTTTTTCAGCAGACGTTCGATTTCTTTTGTCGGCCCCGTCACGACAGAGCCGTATACATTCATTCCGTGATGTTCGACATAGTCTATTCTGCTGCTCAGGTTCATGTCTTTGCGTTTCGATATCGCATGCGCCCATTTTTTATGGCGGGACATAAATTCAAGAGCGCTGGTGAATTGTTCTCGGTCTGTCTGTCCCTGCGCTTCAAAAGAGGAAGCCATCTTAGAATCTTTCCCGGGAAATCCTAACGGCTCGGCATAAGGACTGTCTTTCAGATTTTTCTCCGTTTCGACCGCGTTCCATAAAAACTTCACATCGTATTTTTTAAAGGCTGAATATACTTGGGAAGAAGGGTAGGCGCGGTCATAAGAAAGATAGACCTCAGCCACGCTGCCTTCAGGCAATTTTTTTAACGTCTGTCCGGCTTTGTCGACCGTACGCTTCTTTAAGCCGGAAGGATGGGCGAAATAATGCTTTGCCTGTGCCGCGTCTAAATCATAGTAGTTAACGGCAGGCGATTTGACCGTATCTAAAAACATTTCAATCCGTTCTCCGCCGACGGATTTCGTTTTTGTGCCGATCTGCTTTTGCAGCGGAAATTCCGTATTCATTCCAAACAGCTTCACCTGGCTTTTCAGCCCGGAGGTATCGACGAGGACGTTCGGCATTGTGGTCGCCACCGTCACGGCAGCGGTCTCCATTAATTGATTACCGGTGCTTTCTTTTCCTCCCAAACCGTAATAGAGGTAGCTTCCTAAAGTGCAAAGCGGCAAAATCATTAAAGTGGAGATGACGGCGAGAACCGAAATCCGCAAATACGATTTGCGTTTTCCGTATGATAAAATGGCCTTCTGTTTTTCCGGGCTGATGCCGACGTCCCATTCCCGGTCGTCCTGCATTTCGCTTTCAATCAGCTCCTGATAGACTTCCAGCTTTTCCAGTTCTTCTTCAAAGGCGGCCATTTCCCGGTCGCTCATTTCTCCATTTTTGTATTGGTAAAAACGCTTTTTAAATTCTTCATTCATCATTAACACCTCTATTATAAAGTGCTTTCAGCCGCTGTCTGGCACGAAATAAAACACTTTTAAAATTAGCCTCTGAAATATTCATAATATGGGATGCTTCTTTGTAATTCAGTTCTTTTAAATAATACAGTGTTAAGGCCTCCCGATAATTGTCGGGAAGTTCGGACATATACCCTGTCAGCACTTCCTTGATTTCAATCTGATGAGCCGGGCTTTGCACAGCCGTCTGAAAAAGGCTCCCAATTAAGTCATCGGAAATGGTCACTTCCTTCTTATGTTTTCTGACATAATCTATAAACGCATTTCTCGCCACTTGAAAAAGCCATGGCTTTACTTTGCTGTGGTCGTAGGAGTGAATGTGTATGTATGCCCTCATAAAGGTTTCCTGCAGCAAATCTTCAGCGAGATGCTTGTCTTTAGTCATGGAGAGCAGGAACCGGTAAACATCATTCATATACATTTGGTAAATTTCATCGATCGTCACTGCCTTTTCTCCCCTCTATGTTATACACGCATAAGAAAGGTTTAAAGTTGCACGTTCCATGCAAACGGCTTAATTTCATTTTCACCTCATCAAACACCATTTCTCTATAGTACCCAAAATCCGTCATAAAAGATAGAGATCGGCGGAGGAAAAATATATTTATTAGTACCAGGTAATAAAAAATATTGTTATAATAGAGAGAGAACACTTTTGATCATTACAACAAAGGAAGTGCGTTATGTATAAGTTTTGTGCAAATGCCATCAAATTCATTCTTTCTCTGCGCGGAGGAGTCAAAGTATACAATAAAGAGAATCTTCCGTCTGATAAAGGATTCGTTATCGCGTGCACGCATGCGGGCTGGGTGGACGTCCTTACGCTCGGAGTCGGAATATTGCCTCATCAGATTCATTATATGGCGAAAAAAGAGCTGTTTCAGAAAAAGTGGATCGGAAGTTTTTTGAAGAAGATTCACGCGTTTCCGGTTGATCGTGAAAATCCGGGTCCGAGCAGCATTAAAACGCCGATTAAGCTTCTGAAGGAAGGGAAGATTGTCGGGATTTTTCCAAGCGGCACGAGAACTTCTGAAGACGTCCCGCTGAAAAGAGGAGCCGTGACTATCGCCCAAATGGGGAAAGCTCCGCTCGTTCCGGCCGCATACAGCGGACCGTCTGCGGGAAAAGAACTGTTTAAAAAGGGAAAAATGCGGCTTATCATCGGCAAGCCGATTTTTTTGGAGGACTTTGCCGACCTTGCGCCGAAGGAGAGGCTTGCGGCCATGACAGAAGAGCTGAATGCCAGAATTAAAGACCTTGAGAAAAAACTGGAACAAATGTAAACAAAAAAGCTTGCCGTCTGTATGAGACGCGCAAGCTTTTTTTGGTTATGCTTCTTTTTGTTCAGCGGTTTCCAGCAGTTCATCAAACGCCAGTTTTTTCACTTCGATATATGCGACGTGATGGCCGTCAATTTCATTAATAATAAATTCACAGCCTTCTTCGATAATCGAGTCGTATTGTTCGACGTCGTATTTCTGTGTAAGGAACCAGCCGCCGATAGTGTCGACTTCGTCATTTTCCAAATGGATGCCGAGCAGTTCGTTCACTTGATCAATCAGAACCTTACCGTCAAGCATGTAATGGCCGTCGCCGAGTTTGCGGATTTCGTTGATTTCATCTATATCAAATTCATCACGGATTTCCCCGACGATTTCTTCGATGATGTCTTCAACGGTGACAAGTCCCGCGGTTCCGCCGTATTCGTCCGACAGAATCGCCATATGAACCCGCTCCTTCTGCATTTTCACAAGCAGGTCGTGAATCGGTGCCGACTCAATTACATGGATGATCGGATTGACAAATTCAGTAATCGGCGAGTCGACTGATACCTCGCCGCTGATGCAGGCGGTCAGCACTTCTTTAATGTTAATCACGCCGATAATATTATCTTTGTCACCCTCTTCGACAGGGTAACGGGTATATTTTTCAATCTGAATGATGTCCATCATTTCAGAAATTTTGATATCATGCGGCAGACTGACGATTTCCGTACGCGGAATCATGATTTCTTTTGCAAGTCTGTCGTCAAATTCAAAGATTTTGTTCACGTATTTAAATTCAGACTGGTTGATTTCACCGCTTTTATAGCTTTCCGATAAAATGATGCGCAGCTCTTCTTCAGAGTGGGCAAGCTCGTTTTCTGACACCGGCTCCAGGCCGAACATCTTCGTTAAAAGACGGGCGGAGTTGTTCAGAAGCCAGATAAACGGGAACATGATGCGGTAAAACCAAATGAGCGGTTTTGAAAACAGCATCGAAACGGCTTCCGCTTTTTGGATGGCGACTGTTTTCGGCGCTAATTCTCCGACGACCACGTGTAAAAACGTAATGACCGCGTAGGCGAGAATAAATGAAATAATGTGCGATAGTGAGCTTGGTACGTTTATCTTTGTGAAAAGCGGATGAAGCAGGCGTTCAATCGTTGATTCGCCTAAGACACCAAGACCAATTGAAGTCAATGTTATGCCGAGCTGGCACGCTGATAAATACTCATCTAAATGCGTGGTCACTTTTTTGACACCGATTGCGGCTTTATTTCCTTCTGCTATAAGCTGGTCAACCCGTGAGCCTCTGATTCTGATTATCGCAAACTCAGATGCTACGAAAAATGCCGTCAGCGCGATTAAAACCGCGACTAAAATCAAATTCACAATGTCCAATTAGAACCTTCACTCCTTTTGGGAAGATGAAGGTAACACCTCCTGTTAGTAAGATAATGGTTTAACTTAACAGCAGCATAAATGATTGAAGCACTGCAAGCTTTTCAGGAGCCAGCTTTTTTTTCAGCTGTGCGCGCTCCTCTGGTTCAAGCTTTTCAAACCGATGCAAGATCCCGGAGATGTTTTGATTCATGTGATCAATTTCCGATGCCAGATTTCCAATATCGTCAGGCAAGGCTGAAGAGGGAAACTGGTTCTCCAGTCGGTCTTTTATATCAGACAGGGCCAATCGCTGCTTTTTACAAGCGACTATAAACTTTAACCGGTTGAGTGCAAGTGTATCGTAGTAACGATAGTTTGAACAAGACCTGCCAGGCTTTAAAAGCCCGAGGTTTGTGTAGTAATCCACCGTGCGTTTCGTTACACCGGCAAGCTCTGCTAATTCACTGATGCGATAAGTCTCAGCCCCATCTAAATCCCTCCCCAACCATCACGTTATAGTTATGAGAATAGTTTAATATATGAAGGGGAGTTTGCACAAGTTTATTGTTTTCCGTCTTTCTCTTGAAACCGGGCGGTATGATCCTGAAAAAGCGTTGACTGCGCTATGTAAATCTTTCATAATCATTGTAAATAGAAACGGCAGAAAAAGACAGAAGGGACAGATGACAATGGGCGGTTTATCACGGGAAGTGACAGAAAATCTGGAGAAAGGATCATGGATACGCAAACTATTTGATGAAGGCGCACGGCTGAAAAAAGAATTCGGCGCCGATAAGGTGTTTGACTTTTCTATAGGAAATCCGGTTTGTGAGCCTCCGGAAACATTTAAAAAGGCGCTTTGCGAAGCGGCTGAAACAGGACGGCACGGATATATACAAAACCAAGGGCTTCCGGAGGCGAGAGAGAAGGTTGCGGGCTTTTTGTCAGAGCGGTTCCAGACTGAAATTTCTGCCAGACATACAGTGATGACGGTCGGAGCCGGCGGAGCGCTGAATGTTGCGCTCAAGAGCATATTGAACCCGGAGGAAGAAGTCATCCTTCTGGCGCCTTATTTTGCGGAATACAAAGCGTATGTTGAAAATTACCGCGGCAGACCCGTCATCTGTCCGCTGACTGACTCATTTGAGATTGATATTGAAGCGGTGAGAGAAGCGATCACTCCCCGTACGAAAGGGCTGATCGTCAATACGCCGCATAATCCGACGGGAACGGTGCTGAGCCAGAAAAACCTTAATGAATTGGGCGCCTTACTAAAAGAAGCCGAGGAACGGAACGGACAAAGCATCTTTATTTTATTTGACGAACCATACAGCCAGCTGATCTACGGCGAAGAGCAGGCGAATCCGTTTCAGGCGTATCACCGCGTGATTTTAGTCAGTTCGTTCAGTAAAGATCTCGGCATTGCGGGGGAAAGGCTTGGGTATATCGCAGTTGACGCCCAAATGCCTGAGGGGGATCTTCTGACGGATGCGTTCGTTTTCTGCAACCGGACGCTCGGCTTTGTGAACGCTCCGGTCATGATGCAGCGCGCCGTGGCGAAAATGGATGTTCTTTCGATTGACGCTGAACCTTACCGTAAGCGCAGAGACCTTATGGTGGACATCCTCACAGAAGCCGGCTTCGAATTTGAAATGCCGAAGGGAGGCTTTTTCGTCTTTCCTAAATCACCGATTGAAGACGAGGTGGCATTCTGCATGCATGCCGCACAGAAATACAAACTATTGATCGTACCTGGCAGCGGATTTGGAAGAAGCGGCTATTTCCGCCTATCTTTCAGCGTGCCTATAGAACAGATCAGACAGTCGCGGGACATTTTCAAAGCGCTGTATCAAGATTTTTCTTCATAGCTTCCAATACATAAAGATGGGAGAACGGGCAAATGTCGAGGAGAAGTGTTGGCACGTCAGACATCAGCATTACAGGAGTCGGGGTCTTAACCGCGGTCGGACAGGGCAAAGAGGCGTTTCTTGATGCGCTTATGGAAGGGCGGCACGCTTTTGATGTGATGAAACGCCCCGGCCGGCAGAAGGGCAGTTCGTTTATCGGCGCGGAGCTTACCGAATTAACGCCGCCGGATGCGCTGTCCAAACGCTTGTACCGAAGGGCCGCATTATCAGGGAAGGCGGCGCTTATCGCTTTATATGAAGCGTGGCATGACGCTCAATTAGACGGTGCTGATCACAGCCGCACCGGTCTGATCGTCGGCGGCTCGAATACGACGCAGCGCGAACTGCTGCAGACCTTTGAGAAAAACGGCGAAACGCCGCAATTTGTAAATCCGGTGTACGGGCTTTCTTTTATGGATAGTGATCTATCAGGGCTTTGCACCGAGCAATTCGGGATAAAAGGGCCGGCCTTTACGGTCGGCGGCGCGTCGGCAAGCGGCCAGGCGGCGGTTATCCAGGCTGTCCAAGGTATCAATGGCGGCCTGTTTGACCGCTGTATCGTGATCGGGGCGCTGGCCGATCTGTCGTATATGGAGTGTCACGCTCTCCGGTCATTGGGAGCAATGGGCACTGATCAATTCGCTGAACATCCTGAAGCCGCCTGCCGCCCGTTTGACCGGCATACGGACGGTTTTATATTCGGAGAAGCATGCGGGGCGATTGTGCTGGAACGCGCTGAATCTGCCGAACAGAGGGGCGCGCGTTCGTGGGCCGGCTTAAAGGGCTGGGGGATGGCTTCTGATGCGAACCGCAACCCGAATCCTTCAGCAGAGGGCGAAATGACGGTGATCCGCCAGGCACTGGAGCGGGCCGGTCTTTCAGCAAAAGAAATTGATTACATCAATCCCCACGGCACCGGTTCGCCGATCGGAGATAAAACTGAGTGCCGGGCGCTTTCTGAAAGCGGTCTGGCCCACGCGCGGATTAATGCGACAAAATCGATTACCGGACACGGCCTGAGTGCGGCCGGAACGGTGGAAATCATTGCCGCACTATTGCAGATGCGGGAATCCAAGCTTCATCCGACCCGCAATTTAACGGAGCCGATTGACGATTCATTTCAGTGGGTGACCGACGGGCCGAGCGCCCATACCGTACACCATGCGTTGAGTTTAAGCATGGGATTCGGGGGGATTAATACAGCGCTTTGTTTAGAAAATCATTTCCGAAGCAGATAACGGCAGTCTTCTTTTTTGAAGGCTGTTTTTTATATGATAAAAAATCTGAAAATGATGAAAGAATGGAGTTATGATACAATAAAATATACAAATGACAATCATGCTTTGACTTAGGAGGTGGCAGGATGGGGCCCTCTGTGTAGTCAATCGCCCATTTCGTTCCTCTCGCTTAAGAAAAAACGATGAAATCAGGAGGTGACGTCCTTATCCTTCAATTCGGGATAAGGTGAAATGGACGATATTGACAGTTTGATTTTAATCGGTGTGCTCATTGCGTTAACGGCGTTTTTCGTGGCGAGTGAATTTGCGATCGTCAGAGTGAGGAGATCCAGAATCGATCAGCTCATCTCAGAAGGGAACAGACGGGCAGTGCTCGCAAAGCGTATCATTACGGATCTTGATGAGTATTTATCCGCTTCGCAGCTCGGCATTACACTGACTTCTATCGGGCTCGGCGTACTGGGAGAGCCTGCATTTGAGCGGATGCTTCATCCTGTGTTACAGAGTATGGGGCTGCCGGATTCTGCTGAGCATGTGATTGCGTTTGCTGCGGCGTACGGGCTGATTACGTTTTTACATGTCGTCGTCGGTGAGCTTGCGCCTAAAACGGTTGCGATTCAAAAAGCGGAAAAGCTGACGCTATGGATTGCCGGGCCGCTTCGGTTATTTTACGTGTTCATGTTCCCGTTTATTTGGGTCTTAAACGGCTCCGCGAGGATTTTAACCGGTCTGGCCGGATTAAAGCTGGCGTCTGAGCATGAAGGCTCCCATTCTGAAGAAGAGCTGCGGATCCTGCTGTCAGAAAGTTTAAAAAACGGAGAAATCAATCCGTCCGAATATACATTTGTGAATAAAATTTTTGAATTTGATAATCGGATCGCCAGGGAAATCATGATTCCGAGAAAAGAAATCGCCGCTGTTTCCACTGATATGACCGTGCCGGAAATGCTTGATATGATGCTGAAAGACAAGTATACGCGATGGCCCGTAACAGACGGGGACAAAGACAGCGTCATCGGCATGATCAATACGAAGCATCTTTTTTCAGATCTGCTGTTTATGACAGAAGATGAAAAAGCGGAAGTATCCATCACGTCTTACGTCCGCCCGGTCATTGAAGTCATTGAGACGATTCCGATACACGACCTGCTGATAAAAATGCAGAGAGAGCGGATTCATCTGGCGATATTGTCTGATGAATACGGCGGGACGTCCGGTCTTGTGACGACCGAAGACATCCTTGAAGAAATCGTCGGGGATATCAGAGACGAATTTGATGAAGATGAACAGCCGCTGATTCAAAAGCTGTCCGAACGTCATTATGTCCTGGACGGAAAGGTTCGGATCGATCAGGTGAATCATCTGCTCGGCGCAGAGATTGAAGAGGAAGTCGACACGATCGGTGGCCTTGTGCTGAAGCGGAATATTGATATCTGTGCGGGTGAGTCGATACAGATTGGGGGATACACTGCCCTTATCTTAGAAATGGACGGCCGGTTTATTAAACAGCTTGAATTAAAAGAAGAACAGGGCCGCCCGGGCGGTCAGGGGACAATAAACCGCCCGCTGCCCGTGCCTGAAACGGTCATGCTTCATAACGCAACCTTGAGCGAAAAATAAGCTCAAGGTTTTTTTAAATGGAAATGATAATGAAGCCGCACCAGAACACCAAAAGGCTTCCGGCTGCTGAAACTGCGATGTAAAGCAGGCTTTCCTTTATGCGGTTATTCATCATCAGCTGCACGGCTTCAATACTGAAGGTGGAAAAGGTCGTAAACGCACCGAAAAAGCCTGTCGCAATGATGATGCCGGCTGAAGGGTTATCCAGACCCAATCCGGTGAACATACCGAGGCCGAAGGAGCCGAGCAGGTTGACTGCAGCCATTCCAAGTGGAATCGGCAAACCCTTTGTCCTTCCTGAAACGGTTTGCCCCAGCAGAAACCGTAATACCGCTCCGATTCCCGCTGCAATAAGCATCAAGACAATCGTCATGGCGTATCATGCCCCCTTCCCGCGATGCGAAGCGCAATCCGCCGTCCCCAGAAAATGCCGGCGTATGCAAGGGCAAGACCGGCGAATAAAGTCGCGGCAGCATAACAAAAAGCTGTTGCGGGAGACGATTGCAGCAAAAAGACGGTTTCTTTTGCGAAGGTGGACATCGTCGTGAAACCTCCGCAAAAACCGGTTCCGAAAAAGGCGGTCAGGAGAGGGCGTTTAGCCCGAATGAGAAAATAACCCGTGATAAGACCGAGTAAAAGGCTTCCTGCCGCGTTTTCGAGGAAAGCAGCCGCCGGGAAAGACCGGCTGTGAATGTGTGTGCTCATTTCAAAGCGGAGCAAAGCGCCGAGCGCCCCTCCGATAAAAATTGCGATGTATTGTTTCATATCAGCCATCCTTAGAAATAAAATCCGGAAAATCAGTTACAATGCCGTCAACTTCCATCATTTGCAGCTTTTCGGCCGTCTTTTGATTTCTGACCGTCCAGGCAAATACTTTCAGGCCGTGTTTGTGAGCGGTGGAAATCAAGAACCGATTCAGACGGGTATATTTAATATTGACATAATGTGCGGCTGATTTGTAGGCGTTCAGCTGGCTTCTGGAAAACCTCCCGAAGCTGGGTCTGGCAATGATTGCAGTCGGAACGGACGGATACATATCATGAAAGGCCTGAATCGACTTCAGGCTGAAAGATTGAACGATATGATGCATGGAAAACCTGCTTAACAGCCGGCCGACTGCTTTTTCAAGACCGACTTGAGAAGCGTGCCCTTTCAGTTCAATTAAAAATCCGATTTTAGAATGGTAACGCTTCAAGACCTCTTCGAGCAGGGGAATCCGTTCCCCTTTAAACTCAGCCCCGTACCAGCTGCCGGCATCCAGGGATTGCAGCTGCTTCAGCGTAAAATCTTTTACAAAACCAGAGCCGTCCGTCGTCCGGTCGACTCTGTCATCATGTATGACGACAATGTGTCCGTCTTTTGTGAGCTGGACGTCAAGCTCAATGAAATCAGCGTTCATTTCGGCAGCGATATCAAATGCCGCAAATGTATTTTCGGGCGCATAACCGGATGCGCCGCGATGAGCGATGGTATACAAGCTTGTCAGCTCCCCTCATGGGCATTTCTGTTATTATATCAAATTCATATATGCACAGCGATTCAAACTGGTGAATGTGCGAAACAGTATTTTTTTGGAAAAAAGATAGTGCTTTTTTCGGTTTACATTCCGCAGTGATGATTTATAATGGCAAAAAGGAGGCGAGATCATGGGAAAAGGGAGATTGAAAGTGGAGGAAAGAATTAAAGCCGAAACCGATGCTGAGATCCAAAAAGCGACTCTCCTGAATCAGACACAATCGAAGAAGAAATAGTGCCTGCCCCTGTTGTATCTGGCTGAAAGATGAACGAATTTGTGAAAAACCCCGGCTGTGTTCTGCTGCCGGGGTTTTTCAGGCTTTCATAAAGACATTAAAAGAAGCTGATGTCCGAATGTTTTAGTATAATGGATTTTCGACAAGACAAAGGAGTATATGCCATGGTGACACATTTTAAGAGCTTTTTTACTCTTGACCATATTTTGCAGATCTGTATCAGCATTGGGATTTTAGCGGCTTTTCTCATTTTGAGAAAGCTGTTTGTCAAATACTTTTTCCAGCTTGTTTACAAATTGGCGAACAAACCGAGAACCGATATATTCAAACAGATTGCCGTAGCGTTTGATAAGCCGGCCAGGTGGTTTTTCGTTGCGCTGGGGCTGTTTTTAGCGATTGAGTATTCGCCGTTTTTAGACGGGCAGATGGACATTGTCAAAAAAATGTACCGCTCTCTGATCATAGCGCTGATCGCCTGGGGGCTTTGCAATCTGACATCGGCGTCTTCCTTTTTATTTCATAAAGTCAATCAGCGCTTTGAGCTTGATATGGATGACATTTTGGCGCCGTTTTTATCCAAGGTGCTTCGCTTTGTCATTCTCGCACTCAGCGTCAGCGTGATCGCACAGGAATTCAATTATGATGTAAATGGGTTTGTGGCCGGACTCGGACTTGGCGGATTGGCGTTCGCGCTTGCGGCTAAAGATACGATCAGCAATTTTTTCGGCGGCATAATCATCATTACGGAGAAGCCGTTTACGATCGGCGACTGGGTCGAGACGTCATCTGTGACGGGAGGCGTAGAAGATATCACATTCCGAAGCACAAGGTTCCGGACGGCGCAGGGGGCGCTCGTCACTGTGCCCAATTCAACGCTGTCGATGGAAGCCATCACAAACTGGACGAGAATGACGAAGCGGCAGATCACGTTTTCCGTTCGTGTCTCTTATGCGACGCCGATTGATCGTTTAGAGCGGTGCATCACGAGGCTCAGAGAAATGCTTCGTGAACATGAAGGCGTGCATGATGATACGATTATGGTTAACTTTGACGTGTTTGCGGACAGCTATTACAATCTTTTTTTCAACTTTTACACTAAGACCATCGTTTGGGCGGAAAGCCTGGACGTGCGGCAGGATATCAACCGCCGGATTATTGATATTTTTGCGGAGGAAGGCGTGGAATTCGCCTATCCGGGCCAGAATGTATTCGTAAAACAGAAAAGCCACGATGATCCGGTTCATGTGAAGGATCATTCCGGAGAAAAAGAACGGGCATAACAGGCGCCGTTCTTTTTTCATGATATGATAAAAAGAAAAGGCGGTGGAAGAGTGGAAGCGTTTATGACATTGATCAATCAGGCTGAACGTATCGTGGTGCTGACGGGAGCGGGAATGAGCACGGAATCAGGCATTCCGGATTTTCGTTCGGCGGGCGGTATATGGACCGAAGACACCTCCAGAATGGAAGCGATGAGCAGGGAATACTTTGAACGCCGTCCGCGTGACTTCTGGCCCAAATTCAAACAGCTGTTTCAGATGAAAATGAGCGGAAGCTATGAACCGAATGCCGGCCATAAGTATTTGGCAGACCTTGAAAAGCGGGGAAAGCAGGTAGACATTTTCACGCAGAATATTGACGGGCTGCATAAGAAAGCGGGAAGCAGCAGTGTCTATGAGCTTCACGGTTCAATTCAGACCGCCGCATGCCCCCGCTGCGGAGCGCGCTACGGGCTTTCTCATCTGCTGAAGGAAGAAGTTCCGGAATGTACGGCGGAAACCGGAGATCATGCGGTTTGCGGCACTGTATTAAAGACGGATGTCGTACTTTTCGGCGATCTCGTCCAGCATTTTGAAACCCTTTATGAAAAGCTTGATCAAGCTGATCTCCTTCTTGTGATCGGCACTTCGCTTGAGGTGGCGCCGGCAAGGTTTGTCCCAGAGGATGCGAGCCGGATTCCCGGTTTGAAGCAGGTGATCATTAATCTTGAGCCGACATATTGCGACCATTTATTTGATCTTGTCATCCATGAGAAGATCGGTGAATTTGCAAAGCGGATCAGCGCCGCGATATAAAAAAAGCCGGATCATATACAGATCCGGCTTTTTCTTATTCATGGACGGGAATCATCTGGTCCGTCAGAATATCAAAGGAGTAGCCCTGGGCTTTCAGTTTTTGGATCAGGCTCGGCAAAGCATGCACGGTCGCAGGCAGATCGTGCATTAAAATGACATGCGGCCTGCTCGTATGGACGCTTTCCAAATATGCGAGCTGATTCAATACTTCCGGCACGTACCGGGCATTTTTGTATTTCCAATCCTCACTGTCAATCGTCCAGTCCCAGTACACGAAGCCGCCTCTTTCGAGATGTTTGATCTGGGTGTCTGTCAATGACGGTTTGCTGCCGTAAGGCGTGCGGACAAGATCCGTTTTCACTCCCGTGATGGCCTGGAGCGTATCACGTCCCTGCTGCATTTCTTTCAGCGGCGATGTCGGTGTTTGATAAAACAGGTGATTATCGTGCGTCACGCCATGCAGGCCGAGCGCGATTCCTTCCTGATTCGCTCTTTGCACGGAATGTCTATAGGCTTTCATCCGCGGTTCAAGCATAAAAAAAGTGGCCTTTGCGCCATTTGCCTTCAATACATTCAACAGCTGTTCAGTATAAGGAGACGGCCCGTCGTCAAAGGTTAAATATACCGTTTTTTTTCCCGTGTCCCGCTCTTTCTGCAAATGTTTAAGCAGGATGTCGGGAGAATCGTTTTTCAGCCGCAGGCTTTCTGTTTCATCTCGAAGCTGCCCGTTTGCAGTCACTGTGACCTGTTTATTTTTTGCGGCGGAAGCGGAATAACCCATTATGACGATTACCAGAAGCAGTCCGCACAAAACTGCTAAACTCGTAAGTTTAAAAGCTAATGAAAACAGAGAAGGGGAAGCACCTTCTTTTGTCTTGCGCATAACAATCTCTCCAGTAGCATAAATTTCTTCATAATGCCGATAACAGCAGAGGCTTGCATAGTGCCAAAAGTTAACAGCATATGTATGTCGAATCAAGTATACAGGAACAAAACTGGAAAAGACATAGAAAATATGTCGAATAATAAGATTTTAAGAAAAAAATAAACTCCGCTGCCTGCTTGTTCAATATGATAGAATAGTTGACAATAACAGCTGAGAATCCGCATCACGGCAGATAACGATGAGGAGGGTTTACATGAAGACATTGGTAAACGGCCAGTTGATTGATCGTGAAGAAGCCGCAGTTGATATTGAGGATCGCGGATATCAATTCGGTGACGGTGTGTATGAAGTCATCAGAGTATACAACGGCGTTTTATTCGGTCTGCGTGAGCATATCGGCCGTCTTTTCAGAAGCGCCGCAGAAATCGGCATCACCCTGCCGTTCTCCGCAGAAGACATAGAATGGGATCTCCAAAAGCTCGTACAGGAAAACAAACTCATTGACGGCGGGGTCTATATTCAGACGACGAGAGGGAAGGCGCCCCGGAAGCACCAGTATGATGAAGGATTGGAGCCGCAGACGACAGCATACACCTTTTCAGTGAAAAAACCGGAAAATGAACAAAAAGCAGGGGCGCAGGCCATAACGGCCGAAGACAAGCGCTGGCTGAGGTGTGACATTAAGAGTCTGAATTTACTGTATAATGTGATGGTAAAACAAAAAGCCTATGAAGCAGGCGCTTATGAAGCGGTGCTGATAAGGGACGGAGCGGTCACGGAAGGAACCTCTTCCAATGTATACGCCGTCATAAATGGCACCGTCCGGACGCATCCTGCAAATGAGCTGATTTTAAACGGCATTACGCGGATGAAACTTTTAGGGCTGATGAAAGAAAACGGGATTGAGGTGCGGGAGAAGCCTCTTACTGAAGACGAACTCAGAAACGCGGATGAAATTTTCATCTCGTCGACAACCTCTGAACTAATCCCGATCGTAACTCTCGACGGAAAACCGGTCGGCAGCGGTGTGCCGGGTCCTGTAGCCAAAACGATTCAAGAGGCTTTTCAATTGAGCATTCAGCAGGAGATCGGCGTTCAGTCATAAACGGAAAAAGGCCGGAAACACATCCGGCCTTTTTGCTTCTGTCAGATAAAAAGAGACTCGACATGCTGAACGAGCACGCGGGAGATTTTCTCTTTTGAAAGACGCTCAGGTTCAAGCAGTGCATGCAGCGCCAATCCGTCAGCAATGGCATACAATTTCTCCGCTTCTGTCTCTTTATCAAGATTTGGTTTCAGATGCTTATTATCATCCAGCCAGTCAATCAGACCTCGTATATATGCCAAGATCCCGTCATGCTGGGGATGAAACTCTTCTCCCTTATGTCTGGCATAAGCTGTGAAAGCGAACCATACCTCCATTTCAGCCATCGTTTCTTCATCTGTCGGGATGATTTCAAGCATCAGACGCACCGCTTTTTCTTTCGGCGGCAGATCTTTCATGGCAACTTCGTTAATTCTGGCGGCCGCTTTTTCTTTTACGAGGGTCATCGCATACCCTAAAAGTTCGTCCTGAGTGGTGAAATAGTGCCTCAGCGCGCCTAAAGAAAGACCCGCTTCCCGGGCGATGTTTCTCACTGTTGCTCCTTCCATGCCCCGCTCCAAAATCGTCCGCCAAGTGGCTTCGGCTATTTGTTTTCTTCTTTTTTCATGATCGATGATTTTAGGCATGTCTCCAGTGTAACAGGAAAAAATATTTCTTGCAATTTTATAATACAATTGTATTAAATAAAAAGAGGTGTTACAATGCTTTTTAGAAAACGATAAGGGGGAACCGGATTGAACGCGATTGCTTGGTTGATTGTCATTTGTGAGGCTGCTTTTTGGGCGGCTGTTATCTTCGGATTGGCGGCGCGGTATTTATTCAGGCGGCAAAAGCTCGGAATGTTTTTTTTCGCTCTCATTCCTTTACTTGATGCCGTATTGTTTGCGGCTGCTGCAGCTGATTTATACAGAGGGGCGACAGCGACTATGGCGCATGCAGTGGCGGCCGTTTATATCGGAGTGTCTGTCGCCTTCGGAAAAAGCATGATTCAATGGGCGGATGAGCGTTTCCGCTATTATGTCGTAAAGGAAGGGGCAAAACCGGTCAAGCGGTACGGACTGGATTATGCCAAACATTATGCAAAAGGATGGGGAAGGCATGTATTAGCGTTTGTCATCGGCGGCGTTCTTTTAGCCGGAACGGTATTTGTCATTCAGGACGCTTCCCGCACCGAAGCGCTCAGCAGGCTGTTGAAGGGCTGGTCTGTCGTGCTGTGCATTGATTTTTTGATCATGGCGAGTTTTTTTGTAATGCCGAAAAAAAGAGGAAACAGCCGGGAGCTTTAAAAAAAGCAGCTTTTGATTAAGCTGCTGTACAGAAAGGATTATTTTACGATCAGCACCGGAATGTCGGATTTTGATGACAGCTTTTCACTGACGCTTCCGAATAAAAGTTTTTTCAGCCTGTTCTGGTCCCTGCTCCCCATGACGATCAGATCCGCCGATATGCGGTCGGCGTGCTCGATAATGGCATCAGCGGGATCACCTTCTAAAATGTCGATATCCCCGTCAATCTGGCTGTCGTTCATCAGCATTCTCGCTTCGGCAATGATTTCTTCCGTACGGTCTTCATAAATCATCGGGTCAGGGGGGATTCTTTCCGCTTGAAGCGGGTCGGGAACGCTTGCAATCCCGCCGCCGATATACGTGGCACCGGCTCCCGGCCTCGGGGGATCGACAATCGTCTGGGTATCTTTTGCATTGTGAGAATGCACGACTGTTAAATTCGCGTGAAATGTTTTTGCAAGGTCTATCGCTTTTTGAAGCGCTTTCTTGCTATCATCACTTCCGTCAAAAGCTGCAATCAACCGGTCCGCGTGAAACATCGGCCTCATCCTTTCAGTAAAAAAGGTTTACAAAACGATACCCGTACGGAAGAAATCTAAAACCTGTATTGACAAAAAAAGGATTCGTTTATATGATAAAGGAATAATATAGGAAAAAAGGAGGTATGGATCATGTCAGCATTAAAGCTTGTCAAATCATCTTCAGCTGAATATCGGCGTGACTGCCATACATCTTCCGTTTTCTGAACATTTGCTTAAAAACAGTGCAGTCGCGCATAACAGGCGGGTCTGTACCTTATTTATAATAATAAGAGGCATGGAGCTGACGCTTCATGTCTTTTTTTATACAAAAAATGAATGAAAGACAGGTGTGATGCATGTGGCGGTATTAGCGAAAACAATGAAAAACAATCCGGAAAAACTTGAGGGCGGCTGATTCATGAAAGGGGATGACGGTATTTGTTTACTGTATTAAAAAAGCTCGCTTGGTTTTTTAAAGCCTATTGGCTGCGCTATACGACAGCGATTGTTCTGTTATTGATTGTGAATGTCATTGAAATGTTCCCGCCGAAACTTCTCGGTAATGCAATAGACGATATGAAGGCGGGCGTGTTTACGAAAAGCGGGATGCTGTTTTACATATGTGTGTTTCTCGCTTTAACGGCAGCCGTTTATTTGCTCTCCTATTTTTGGATGTACCAGCTTTTCGGCGGGGCGAATGTCATGGAGAAAATTCTCCGATCAAAACTGATGGGAAGGCTTCTTCAAATGTCACCGCCGTTTTTTGAGAAATACAGAACGGGCGATTTAATGGCGCGGGGGACGAATGATTTGCAGGCCGTCAGTATGACGACGGGCTTCGGGGTCCTAACGCTCGTTGATTCGACGATGTATATGCTGACGATATTTTTGACAATGGGGCTTCTCATCAGCTGGAAGCTGACATTTGCCGCGATTATCCCGCTGCCGATTATGGCGGCTGCGGTCAGTCTGTACGGAAAAAAGATCCATGAGCGGTTTACGGAAGCGCAGGATGCTTTCGGATCATTAAATGACAAGGTGCTGGAGTCGGTATCCGGCGTGCGTGTCATTCGGGCTTTCGTGCAGGAAAAAAATGATGTCAGCCGTTTCGGTGATATGACGGCGGATGTATACGAGAAAAACATGAAGGTGGCGTTTATTGACTCACTCTTTGAACCGACTGTGAAACTTCTTGTCGGACTCAGCTATCTCATCGGTCTCGGCTACGGCGCCTATCTCGTTTTTCAAAACCGGCTGACGCTGGGAGAGCTGGTATCGTTTAACGTGTATCTCGGAATGATGATCTGGCCGATGTTTGCGATCGGAGAATTAATCAATATCATGCAGCGCGGCAATGCCTCCTTAGACCGTGTCAATGAGACCCTTTCCTATGAGCCTGATGTGACAGGGCCCAAGCAGCCCGCCGATATCAAGGAGCCCGGGCGTCTTGTTTTTGAACAAGTGACTTTTACGTACCCGAGCGGAGCGGGACCGGCTGTTTCCGATGTATCATTTTCCGTTGAAAAAGGGCAGACACTCGGCATTGTCGGAAAAACAGGAAGCGGAAAGACGACGATCATTAAGCAGCTGCTGCGTGAATATCCGCCCGGTGCGGGAGCAATCACATTTACAGGCGTTCCGATTCAGGAGATTCCGCTTGAGAAGCTCCGGGGATGGATCGGCTATGTGCCGCAGGATCATATTTTATTTTCAAAGACGGTGAAGGAAAATCTGCTTTACGGTCGGCAGGACGCAACCGAAGAGGAAATCGGCAGCGCGCTGAAAGATGCGCATTTTAAACAAGATATCGGCATGCTTTCAGAAGGGCTTGAGACGCTTGTCGGCGAGAAGGGGGTAGCGCTCTCCGGCGGACAAAAACAGCGCATCTCAATTGCGAGAGCGCTTTTGACAGATCCGGACATTCTCATATTAGATGATTCGCTTTCTGCCGTAGACGCGAAAACTGAAGCGGCCATCATTGACAGCATCCGTAAAAAACGGCGGCATAAAACAACGATTATTACCACTCACCGGCTCTCGGCAGTTGAACACGCAGATCTCATTCTCGTCATGGACGAAGGCCGGGTGTCTGAAAGAGGCACGCATCAGGAGCTATTGGCGAAGAATGGCTGGTATCGCGAACAATATGAGAGGCAGCAGCTGTCCTCTCTTGAAGAAGGGGGGACGGGCGCATGAAGACCGGAAGAAGATTATGGAATTACGCGCTTCAATACAAAAAGCTGCTGATATGGGCGGTCGTTCTGCTCATTATTGCGGTCGGCACTGAGCTGACCGGACCGTTTATCGGAAAAAAAATGATTGACGACCATATTCTCGGCGTTGAAAAAACATGGGTTAAAGCCTCTGGGGACGATCCGGACGCCGTCAGGTTCAGAGGGCATGATTATGTCAGGGAGGACCGGCTCAAACCGGGGGCGGAGAAAACCGGAGAGGCGCACATTTATCAAGTCGGTGCGGCCTACTATTTTGTTGAAGGTCCCGTCAGTTTTGACGGAAACCGTTCAGTGACTGACGGCCGGCTGACAATATCAAACGGTAAAGAAAGCAGGTCATATCCCGCTATTGCGTTATCCAAACAGGAAATTTTTCAATTTTACCGTCCGGAAATAAAAGGGCTGCTGACGTTGACCGCCATTTACGCGGGACTGCTCATGTTTTCCGTGTGCTTTCATTACGGCCAGCATTACCTGCTGCAGATGGGAGCGAACCGAATCATACAGCGTATGAGGCAGGATGTATTTTCACACATTCAGAAAATGCCGATCCGCTACTTTGATAATCTGCCTGCCGGAAAAGTCGTGGCCCGCATTACGAATGACACAGAAGCGGTCAGAGATTTATATGTAACGGTGCTGTCTACGTTTATCACAAGCGGCGTCTACATGCTCGGTATTTTTACGGCGCTGTTTATGCTTGATGTCAGACTGGCCGCCGTCTGCCTTTTGATTATTCCGATCTTAATGATCTGGTCGGTTGTGTACCGTAAATACGCATCCGTCTTCAATCAAAAAATCCGTTCCATTAACAGTGACATCAATGCAAAAATGAATGAGTCCATTCAAGGGATGCCGATTATTCAGGCGTTCCGCCGCGAGAAGGAAACGATGAAGGAATTTGAAGAATTGAATGAAGCTCATTTCCGCTATAAGAACAAAATGCTGTCTTTAAATTCCCTCATGTCCCACAGTCTTGTCAATGTGTTGCGCAATGTGGCGTTTGTCGGGCTGATCTGGTATTTCGGAGGCGCGAGTCTGGGTGCGGCCGGAATTGTTTCGATCGGCGTTTTATATGCGTTTGTTGATTATTTAAACCGTTTGTTCCAGCCGGTTACGGGGATTGTCAACCAATTTTCAAAGCTTGAATTGGCTCGTGTGTCCGCGGGCAGGGTATTTGAGCTTTTACAGGAGGAGGAAACGGAAGAAACAGGCGCTCCCGCAGACAGAAAGGCGGAAGGGACTGTGGAATTCCGCGATGTTTCTTTTGGGTATCGAAAGGGAGAAGAGGTGCTGAAACACATCAGCTTTACAGCTGAAAAAGGCGAGACGGTCGCCCTCGTCGGCCATACGGGTTCCGGCAAAAGCTCCATCCTGAATCTTCTGTTCCGTTTTTATGATGCCGAAAAAGGCGATATCCTGCTGGACGGCAAAAGCATATACGGCATGTCAAGACAGGAGCTGAGATCGCATATGGGGATCGTGCTTCAAGATCCGTATCTTTTCTCTGGAACGATCGGCTCCAATGTAACCCTCGATGATCAGCGTATTTCCCTGCAGCAGGCTGAAGAAGCGCTTCGGCAAGTCGGCGCCGCAGGCCTTCTGCAATCCTTGCCGAAGGGCATCATGGAGCCCGTCACGGAAAAAGGCGGAACACTGTCTTCAGGCCAGCGCCAGCTGATTTCTTTTGCAAGGGCGCTCGCGTTCGATCCTGCCATTTTAATTTTGGATGAGGCGACGGCGCACATTGACACCGAAACAGAAGCAATCATTCAAAAAGCGCTGCACGTGGTGCAAGAAGGGCGCACGACATTTATTATCGCCCACCGGCTTTCAACGATCAGACACGCAGACCAGATTCTCGTTTTGGAAAAGGGGCGCATCATTGAAAAAGGAAGCCATGACGAATTAATGGCGCAAAAGGGGCAGTACTATCAAATGTATGAATTGCAGAAAGGAACGGCGCAGTCCGCGGTGTAATCAGGAGGAGGGTGAATCAAAAGATTCGCCCTTTTTCAATTTAGTAAGCCAGTCCCACCCGTTTTCTGACAAACTGCGGGTTCATCAGTTCACGGTAAAGAAAATGCGCCGTGTCTCCGACGGTGATTTCAGTCCCGCCTTCAGGAAGCTGATCTTGTTCGAACCGGTAAACTCCGGCAGCTTCTCCGCCAGGAAGGTAGGTGGGGCAGATGATCGTCCAGTCAATATCCTCTGCCAGAAGCATCTCGTATACGCGGGCGTGTTCCTTTGCGGCTCTTGTTGATTTTCGTTTTGATTCTGACGATTCAAAACGGTATTTGTCAGGCATAAGCCGTGATTGAAGTATACCCGCGGTTCCGATCGTAATCAGACGCTGAACATGATGCTGTTTCATGCTGTTAATTATATGGATCATAGCGGCTGAAAGGGTATCGTCGCCATCCGTGCCGAGACAGCTCACGACTGTGTCCGCTTTAGAAATCAATCTGCCGATATCCTCCCGCCGTCTGGCATTCCCTGTGATGATATGTTTTTCAGGAATGGGAAGGGCCGTTCCGGCAGATCTGACAAGAGCGAATATCTCAATGTGTCCGTGTTTCTGCGCTTCTTTTATAAAAGCCTGTCCGACTCTTCCCGTTGCTCCGAGTAAAGCGATTTTCATGTAAAAAACCTCCTCGCCGCTCATTATATCATTCAAAGCAGCGGGGAAAAGAATACCTGTGAATAAAGGGGAGATGGTGGGCAACATATTCATTGACCAAAGAAACCGTTACGAACTGAAACAGCTCCCAATTGACTGAGGCAATGAATGACATGTTTTCCCTCCTTTTTTCCTAGGGTATGTGGAATAGGAAAAAGGGTGACGGCAATAAAAAGAAGACGCGGTATCCCGCGCCTTCTGTAAGCCATTTATTGAGTTATTGTACGCCTTGTCCGCCCATGTGCTGCTGCGCGAAAGATACTAAACGTTTAGTGATTTCTCCTCCGACAGAACCGTTTGCACGGGAAGTTGTTTCTCCGCCAAGGTTTACGCCGAACTCAGAAGCAATTTCGTATTTCATTTGGTCGATTGCTTGAGCAGCGCCAGGTACTAAAAGTTGGTTTGAAGAGTTGTTGTTTGCCATTTGTATGATCTCCTTTATAAAGTAGTATGGTTGGGTTTGCTGGAATTGCACCAGCTGATGGTTTCCGGAATGAAAACCATTGCCAGCTCGGCTTCACCCAATGGCTGTTTGCCGCTTTGTACTACGTATTATGGTGAATCATAAGGCATCTCATTCGGAAAACCGGGTGGTAAATAGCGGAAGGGAAAAGAAAAGCCCAGCCTTTTGCGGCTGAGCTTTTAGCTTTCAGTCATATATGTGATAAAGCATTAATTCATGCAGCTCTTTTACGAGAGCCGGCTCTTCTTTCCCTGGATGTGTGTGTCCCCATTCAATGTCTCCGGACTTGTGGTAAATTCCTTCGTAATGCGTACCCTGCCAGTAAAACGAAATCCGCCATCCGGGCAGTTTCTCTTTTTTGAATAACGGTTTCCAACTGAAGTGCGAAATCATGACGTTCACGCTCCTTATCGGGAAATGTTGATCCTGTTCATTGTAGCTCATAAGTTCTGTGCCTGTCCCGGGTCAACGAAAAAAAGGCGGCCTCACCGCCAAAGTTTTTCCGGGGCGGTAATGGACCGTTCTGATAAATATGACGCGTATTCAAAATTTCTCCGTTTTGTGAGGTAATCGACTGATCTCAGCTTCGGATGCGAGAAAATGCTCCGCCCGGGGCGGGAGTTGGCCTCAAACATCCAAACTTTCCCCGCCTCATCAACGCCGAGGTCAAAACCGATTTCGCCGATAAAGCCTTCAATATGTTCATTTAACACACGGCTGACCGCTAAGGCGGCTTTCGAAAGCTTCCGGATCATGCCGACTCTCTCTTTCGGATCGCCGTATAATTCAGCTAACGTTCTGACTTCCCCGCCGTTTGCCAGATGCGTTGTAATGCTGTTTCTGCCGGAAATTTTTGCTGCGATCGCCGTCACTGTCCATTTTCCCTCGGCATTTTTGTTCGTATGCACCCTGAAATCGACGGGACGCCCGTCAAGCCGGATCAGGTCAATGCCTTGCTGCAATAAAAAAGCGGACGGGTCATTGTTTTCTTCAAATGATTTCATGAAGGATGCCGCATCTGCATAATCTGCCGTCACCACCGTTTTTTCCTCATTCGTGTATTTGACTGAGAAGCCGGCGTCTGTTTTTTCCAGCTTGTAAATTCCCGTTCCGAGTGTGCCGTCTGCAGGCTTGATAAATACGGTGTCAAACGTGCTGCATAACGTCTCTATCGCTTCTGCATTCGGCTGCAGGATTGATTTTGGCAGGAGAGAAGCGGTGAGACTGTTTTTTTCCAGAAGCTTGTGAATGTCCCATTTATTAAAGAATTGCGGATTAAACCAGGGAATCTGATAGTCATTCATCAGCCTATATTTTGTCTGCTGTAAAAGAGGAACTTTTTCCGTTTTTCGGCTCGGGAGCCTGTCATATACAACATTCGGAAGCGGGACGTCTGCCCGTTTCCAGCTGTTTTCTTTATAAATCAGCGCCTGGACTGTGCCTTCTTCCCAGTTGATCTGATGTGCCCCGAAAACGAAACAATATCCGTTCGCCTGCTCGTGAAGGGAGAGCAGCTTGGAAAAGAAGGAGGTGCGGTCTCTGAACGGGCGCTGCGCCGATGATGTGAACCCTGCTGTAAAAACGCCGATCAGCGGTCCGATATGCACCGTCTGGCCGTGGATGAGAAAATCAGCCCGGCTTTTATGCGGTATCATCAGCTCCTCAAATAAATCTTCAGAAAGGAGCGCGCTTTTTTCAAGAGATTGAGAAAAGGCCACACGGCATTTGACAACCTTGGTCCCGAAGGCAGCGGATAAAATCCCTTCCCGTTTCATGGCGGAGGGGAGATACAGCGTATTTTTGCTTTTTTTATCGATGCCGACCATCATCCCTTTATGATTCACGCGGAAGTGCTCCTTTCCGGTTTTCCTGTGACTGAAGATCGCGGAAGCGTTTCAGCGGACTGGTGTACAAATCCTCTTTCGCCTCGGGAGCCACGCTTAAAATGGCGTTCCGTCCCGGTTTTGAATTGACATCCAAAAGCCAGATGCGCCCGTCTTTGGCATAACAAATATCGAGCCCCAGCTCAAACAGCGGTCCGAATTGTTCATCAAGAAAATAAGGGACGGACTGGGTGATGGAAAAGACATCATCCAATAAAACGGCCTGCTGCTTTTTCGGAATTTCCTCAAACCAGGTGTCAAATTTCAGCGGCTCGGATCCTCCTCGCAAATGAGATAAAAGACCGTTCTGATAACCTCTTCGGATCGCTTTTCCGACCGTTTCCCAAGCCCCTGACTCATTTTTGCGCATGAAAATACGGATGTCGCACGGGTGCTGTTCCTTATCCTGAATATTTAAGTAGGCTTGAAGCAAATAACGGTGCTGCAGCACTTTTTTGCACCAAGACTTAAAAGACACGTGGTTGGAAAACGTTTTTGTCTGCTTGTTTTTGCCGATATAGTAAGTGGCTGAAATTGATTTTTTCCCTGCTTTAAGGAGGATGATGCCTCTTCCTCCCGCGCCGAAAGCGGGCTTAAGTATACATGCTTTTTCTTTCGCTAAGTATGATTGCACCTCTTCATAACGGCTGACTTCGACCGTTTCAGGAATATAGGGACTGATCAGGTGATGCTCTTGGAGCGCATTCGTGACCGTCCATTTATCAGGAAGCCCGCGGCCGATAAATTCCGTTTTCGGATATTTTTTCAGCCATTCGACGATCGGTTTGGCTTTTTGAGCTTCAGCAGATTTTCCGTAAAAACAGCGGTCGTAAATAAATTCGGGAATATCAATTTCCGTTTCGTTCCATTTTCCGCTTTTCGGATGATACACGAGCGCTTTCACGCGTAAAGAATCCGGATAAATATCAAACGGTGTAAATCGGGCAAAGCGCACATTGTACTCTGGCGCTCTTTCAGCCAGTTCACCGGCGAAATCTTCTTCGTGCCGGCGGGATACGGACATAAAACCGAGTGTTGTCATGTTGTTACTCCCCCTTTATTCAAAAGCCGCTGATGAAACGGCCCTTCCATCCAATAGACATGTCAAGCGCAGCATAAAAGATGATCTACTGTAAAGAGTACGAAACAGCATCTTGCCTTATTCCTGAGAAACAACAATTCAGGTTCTTCATTTGCCCGCATTCACGCCAGCCTCTATAATACGAATAGATAGTTCATCTAGAAAAATAGAACATAAGATGGAGGCAGAAGAAAAGGAATGGGCATAGCAGGAACGTTTATATTTATGATTGTGATCGGAGCCGCGATCGGCGCGGTGACGAATCACCTTGCCATTCAGATGTTATTTCGTCCGTACCGTCCGTATTACCTGTTCGGAAAACGGATTCCGTTTACCCCGGGGCTGATCCCGAAAAGACGGGACGAATTGGCAAAACAGATGGGGCTCATGGTGACGAACCATCTGTTAACTCCGGAAGGCATAAAAAAGCGGCTTTTGTCAGATACCGTTAAAAACCAGGCGCTTGTGTTCGCCGAACAATTCACGCAAAAAATGGCCGCTTCCGATATGACGGTGCAGGAAGCTCTGGCCGCCGCAGGCATCCGGAATCCGCAGGAAAAGACGGATGCCTGGATTGACCGTTTTACAGATGAAAAGCTTTCGGAACTGTACCGGAAATATGAACACCGCGCCATAAAGGACTGGCTTCCTGATGAGCTGCAGAAACAGCTGGATGAAAAAGTTCCGATGGCCGCCGATTATATCCTGAAGCGGAGCATTGATTATTTTGAAAGTGAAGAAGGCAAAGACAGACTCGGCAATATGATCGACGACTTTTTGAATGCACGGGGGATGCTCGGCAGCATGGTGCAGATGTTCCTCGGCAATTCAAGTCTGGCAGACCGTGTGCTGCCTGAGCTGTTAAAGTTTTTGCACAACGATGAAACAAAAAAGCTTCTGACTGATCTGCTTTCTCAAGAATGGGGCAAGCTCAAATCTTATACACTTTATGAGGCCGACGAAAAGTGGAATGCGAAAGATCTGCTGTTCAGCCTGAAAAAACGGGCTTTGGCCGCGCTTCAAACCGCACCCTTTTTTGAGGGCCGGCTCGGTGACATCATCTCCCGCTATGAAGGGGAGATTACGGGAACGTATGCGCCGAAGCTGCTTGATGCAGCGCTCGGCAGTATTGCCGCTCATTTGGAAGATGTGCTTAAACGCCTTCGTCTTGAGGAAGTGGTCAAAGAGCAGGTTGATCAGTTTCCGGTTGAGCGGCTCGAGGAAATGGTGCTGTCGATTTCCAAGAGAGAATTTAAGATGATTACGTATTTAGGCGGTCTGCTCGGCGGGATCATCGGAGCAATCCAAGCTTTGTTTGTCATTCTTTTCTAAGGAAAACATCGGCCAAGGATGAAAGTCACTCCGCAGTCTGTTATAGTGGAGTGGTATGTCTGAAAGGAAGAAAGGAGCGGTTACAATGGCAGTTCATTTTTATGATGCAGCATATGATCTTGAAAAAGCTTTGCGTAACAGTGATGAATACAGCCGTTTAAGAGGGCTTTATGATCAAGTAAACGCAGATGAATCCGCAAAACGCATGTTTGATAATTTCCGCAATGTACAGCTGCAGCTGCAGCAGAAACAGATGTCAGGTGAAGAAATCACTCAGGAAGAGGTAGAGCAGGCGCAAAAAACGGTTGCTCTTGTCCAGCAGCATGAATTGATTTCTCAGCTGATGGAGGCGGAACAGCGCATGAGCATGCTGATCGGCGAGTTAAACAAAATTATCATGAAACCTCTTGAAGAGCTTTACGGAAACCCGCAATAAGCTCCACCCCCTCCATCTATGAAATGGAGGGGGTTTTTTATTCAACAGAAAAATCAAGCGAACCTTTTACCGTTCCGTTAATGATGACAGACAGAGTGTGAATTCCCCGATAATGCTTGCGGGTGGTTAAATCTTTAAGGGAATGATGTTTGCTGAAGGCTTTTACGTCTCCGTTATCCATGGCGGACTCCGACATCTTAAACACCTTGCGGCTGCGGTGCCCCCTTTTCTTTACAAAATCAATCGCGTATTCAACCCTGACTTTTTGCCGGGCGGATGAGCGGATCTGAAAAGAAAAATGTATGCTTGTTCCGATGGCGGCCGTTTCCGAATTCAGTGTAAAACGTTCCAATGAAATCCGGGAGGCGTCTTCAAACCCGAAAATCGCAAGCGCCTGTTTGTCTCCTCTTTTTAACAGTGTCCTGCAGGCGTGCTTCAAAATCCAATCCGTGTGCGGACAGCTTCCGAACCGATCGGCTGCGATCTGTGCCAAAAGATCCGGATGTGTTTTGGAGATGTCATTCAGGTTATTTGCCACGCTTTTTCTGACATATAACGAGTCATCCTGCATCAAGCGGTCCAGAACAGGGAGAATCGGAGAAGGGTCGTCAAGAAGAGCCGGAATGGAGATTCCCCACGGCAGGCGCGGTCTTGAGCCTTCGCTGGCAAGCCTTCTGACATGTTCGTCCGGATGCTCCGTCCAGGAAAGGAACTCTTTGAACATCCGCTCCCGGTCAAGCTTGATATACGGGCGGACCGCAAATTCGGAAGTGGAAAAACGAGTGAAAAACTGAAGCGCCTTCATTGATTCTTCCCAGTGATCCGTTCCGTACTGTTGGACATAATCGGGAAAAATAATCCCGGCGAGCCCTGTGAAATGGGGAGCTGTCTCATATAAGACGTCAAGCGCCCGTATGTAATCCTTCGGCAGTGTTTCATATAAAGAGTCTGTGATCCGGCGCATCCGCTGTTTTAATGCCAGTTCGGGCCAATCTTCCTGAAACATCAGCGCCCGGCACATGTCCCGCTCAAAAGCCGGATGCGCCGATTTGATTCTGTTCAGAAGTGCTTCTGCAAATTCTTCGTTATAAATATCTTTTAATAGAGACATAACAGTCACCGCTTTTTTTCTTTTATTATATGCGAATATATGTTCTCTTTCAACTTTATCATACATTCAGCATAGATGGCCCTCTGATTTTTTTAGTTAAAAAAACCCTTGTCTTTTAACAGTAAACGTGTGATAATAACCCTGAAAGCGCCTACACTTACAGAAGGTCCAAGGATACGGTCGCCTATACTGCCTGTTATGTTAAGGGGTAGCAACAGAGAGTAAGTGAAACGAGCGCATCAACGGTCAAATAAGGGGTTCCTGATATAGAAATACACATTGGGGAGAAGGCAGCAAATCGATCGTATCCCACAAATGACAGTTCAAAGTCTGCTTGAGGCAGGCTTTTTTGCTGCTGAGAAAAGGTTGTTCTAAACAAAGAGACAGGGTCATATCCTAATGACAAGTACAGTCATCAAGGAGGGGGACTTCTCTGTGTCAAAACAAATGCTGGCGTTAAATATAGACGGAGCGCTTCTTCGCTCCAACGGCAAACTGCATCAGACGACAAAGGATGCCATCGAATACGTCAAGAAAAAAGGGATTTACGTCACACTGGTCACAAACCGACATTTTCGCTCCGCTCAAAAAGTAGCGAAAATATTAAAACTGAATGCAAAATTGGTTACCCACAGCGGCGCATACATTTCCGAAAAAATAGATGAGCCGTTTTTCGAAAAGAAAATATCGGAAGATCACACATTTAATATTGTCCAGGTGCTGGAAAGCTATCAATGCAATATCCGGCTTCTGCACGAAAAATATTCGATCGGAAACAAGAAGAAAGTGAACTCCAATCTGGTCGGGAAAACGATGATTCATCCGTCTGACCCGATTTTTTACCCGGTTCAGTTTGTCGAATCATTAAGTGATTTGCTCCTTGATGAACCGGTTTCCGCGCCCGTCATTGAGGTGTATGCTGAAAACGGATTGCAGGCTGACATAACAGATACGATCGTGAAAGCATTCCCGGCCGTGGACGTGATCCGCGTTAACGAAGAAAAGCTGAACATCGTGCCTAAAGGGGTTTCAAAAGAAAGCGGACTTTCGATGGTCGCAGCTGAACTCGGGCTTTCAATGGAAGAGGTCGTGGCTATCGGCCATCAGGAAGATGATCTGCCGATGATCGAGCTGGCAGGCCTCGGTGTCGCGATGGGGAATTCCTCTAATGAATTAAAAAGAAAAGCGGATTGGGTGACAAGGTCAAATGATGAACAGGGCGTCGCCTATATGATTAAGGAATACTTCCGCATGCAGCACCGCAAAGGCTTTCTCGATAAGTTCCACATGAAACGGCCGTAATAAAGAGCCGCAGACGCGAAACACCAGTCTGCGGCTTTTTCGCGGATTGATTTTAGCCTGTTCTTTCTGTACACTAAAGAAAGTTTTGAATCTGAAAAATAAGGTGATCACATTGCAAATCAAAATAGACGGCATAACGGATGACAGGCTGCATCGTCCGCTGCAAAACATCGCGAATTTATTTTTTGAGGAGTGTGTTCTTGCATACGCCGAAACGGAGGAACCCTCTGATCTCGTCATCTCACTTGCCATTTCTCAAGATGCAGACAGCGTGTCAGTATCGGGAGAAATCAAAGAAACCGGCGAAAAGGAGCATCACACGAAACCGATTCTTGCCGGATGGAGCGACAAAGAAGTATTTAAACAGGTGAAAAACACGCTGTCATACGTCTACTTAAATCTTCTTCAATCGCATACGGGCATGACGCAAAAATGGGGAATCCTGACCGGAATCAGGCCTACTAAACTTCTTCATAAAAAGCTGCAAAGCGGCCTGACAAAAGAAGAGGCGCATGCCGATCTGAAAAAAGATTATCTGATCCATGATGAAAAAATCAATCTGATGCAGGAGATTGTCGACCGCCAGCTCGCCGCGGTTCCCGATCTGTACCGGGTCAAAGATGAAGTCAGCATTTATATCGGCATTCCGTTCTGCCCGACGAAGTGCGCCTACTGCACGTTTCCGGCTTATGCCATCCAAGGACAGGCAGGCAGAGTCGGCTCCTTTTTATGGGGGCTTCACTATGAAATGCAAAAAATCGGTGAATGGCTGAAACAGCATGATATCAAAGTGACGACCATTTATTTCGGAGGCGGTACGCCGACAAGCATTACCGCTGAAGAAATGGACCTTTTATATGAAGAAATGGTCCGTTCTTTCCCGGATGTCGCAAATATCAGAGAGATTACCGTTGAAGCGGGCCGTCCCGACACGATTACGGAGGAAAAGCTTGCCGTTTTAAATAAGTATAAGATTGACAGAATCAGCATCAACCCGCAGTCTTATGAAAACGAAACGCTTAAGGCCATCGGCAGACATCATACAGTCGAAGAAACCATTGAAAAGTACCGCCTTTCCCGCAAACACGGCATGAATAACATCAACATGGACCTGATCATCGGCCTGCCGGGAGAAGGGACGGGTGAGTTCAGGCACAGTCTTGATGAAACGGAAAAGCTGATGCCTGAATCTTTGACCGTTCACACGCTTTCTTTCAAACGGGCGTCAGAAATGACGAGAAACAAGCATAAGTATAAAGTTGCCGACAGGCAGGAAGTATCCCGCATGATGGATGACGCCGTCCGCTGGACAAAAGAGCACGGCTATAAACCGTACTACCTGTACCGGCAGAAAAACATTCTCGGAAACCTTGAAAATGTCGGCTACTCCTTCCCGGGTCAGGAGAGCATCTACAACATTATGATTATGGAAGAAGTGCAGACGATTATCGGTATCGGCTGCGGCGCGGCAAGCAAATTCATTCATCCGGAAACCGGAAAAATCACGCACTTCGCCAATCCAAAAGACCCGAAATCATATAATGACCGATTCGAGCATTATACAGAAGAGAAAATCAAATACTTAGATGAGATGTTCGTCAAATCCGCTTTGTAATATGAAAAACGGCACGGAATCAGCGTGCCGTTTTTTTATGTTTATCTGTATGTGAAAACGGGAAAAAGATCATCAGACTGTAATTCGTAAGAGGTGTAATTATGTATGATGTCATAGGAGCGGGAATCGGGCCGTTTAATTTAGGGCTTGCCGCTTTGTTAGAGGATATACCCGAAACAGACGCTCTTTTTTTCGATAAAAAGACAGAATTTGCGTGGCATCCGGGCCTGTTAATTAAAGGAACGGATTTACAGGTGGCGTTTCTGGCTGATCTCGTCACGCTTGCCAATCCGAAAAGCCGCTACACATTTTTGAACTTTCTCCATGAACATGACCGGCTGTACCGGTTTTATACGTTTAATGAATTTGATATTCCAAGGCGGGAGTTTAACGACTATTTGAGCTGGGCGGCTTCAGAAATCAAATCATGCCGTTTCGGCTCAGAGGTAATCGGCGTGAAAAATGCCGGCGGCCATTATGAAGTCAGCGTCAAGAACATTGAGGACGGAAGCATCAGCGTGTATCAAACGAAGCATTTCGTCATGGGAACGGGTTCTGAGCCGCTTATTCCAGCTGAGATTGATGACGGGGCGCGTCAGGACACGATGGTCAGCACGGAATATTTGTTCCGGAAAGATGAACTCGCCGGCGCCGAATCAATTACAGTAGTCGGCTCCGGACAGAGCGCAGCGGAGATCTTTTCTGATTTATTGCATGATGAACAATACCGCCGCTGCCGGCTGCAATGGGTGACACGCTCCGCCGGATTTCGAGAATTGGAAACCGCCAAGCTCGGACAGGAAATGTTTACACCCGATTATGTGGAATATTTTAACCGCCTGCCTTTTCAGGAACGGCTGAATACACTGCCTGAGCTGGAAGGACTGCGCCACGGCATTGATTCTGACACACTTGCTGACATTTACGATGCCCTGTACCACAGGTCGATCAGCGGAGGCTCGCCTGATTTCTATATTCAGCCGATGGCGGAACTTAAAAAAATTGAAAAGAAAAACGGCCGCTGCGCACTGAGGTTTCATCAATGGCAGATGGATGAAACCTTTACGGCCGATTCAGAAAAAGTGATATTGGCGACCGGCTTCAAACCGCATATTCCGGATTGGTTTGCGGCCATTTCTCCCGATATCGAATGGGAGGATGAGAAACGGTTTAAAGTGACGGCCGATTCCCGCCTCGTCTTTAAGGACGATAGGCGCCATCATTTCTTCACATTAACGAATCTTGACCACGCCCACGGAACAGGCGCTACGAATTTGAAGCTGTCTGTTTACAGAAACCAAAAAATCATTAATACCATTCTGGGAAAAGAGCATTTCTCCATTAACAAAAAAACGGCTTTTCAGCAATTTCTTCCCGCGCGAAAAAACTGACCCCTTTAGTAAGGGGTCAGTTTTTTTATGATTTCTGCGGCGTCTTTTCAGGCTTTTTCCATTTGAAAACGCTGTTCAACAGGAGATATATCCGCTTCGATTCTTTCGTGAGCAAAGGGCCGAAGATGGCCAGTATCAAAACATACAAGGCGGCGAAGGGTTTTAGTGAGGCGGACAGACCGCCGGCGATGCCGAGATTTGCAACGATGATGGAGAATTCACCGCGGGAGACGATGGTCAGCCCGATGTTAGACGATGCTTTATGAGAAAGCCCCGCCCGGCGCCCGGCAATCATGCCGGCGATAAAGTTTCCGGCAATCGTCAGCAAAACGGCGCCGAGGGCAAGCCAGACCGCATCTCCGAGTGAAAACGGATCAATGCTCAGCCCGAAGCTGAAGAAAAACATGGCCCCGAAAAAGTCACGGAACGGCACGACAAGATGCTCAATCCTGTCAGAATGGGCCGTCTCCGAAAAGACGAGTCCGAGTAAAAGCGCACCGATCGCTTCGGCGACATGAATCGTTTCGGAAAAGCCGGCAATGAAAAAGAGCGCTGCAAAAATGACAATGACAAACACCTCATTTGAACGGATATCAAGCAGCTTGTTCAGAAGAGGCGGCAATTTTCGAGCGGCAATGAAAAACAGCAGCATGTATCCGAAAGCGATCACGATCGACATCAGCGCGCCTCCGACAGACGTCGCGTCTCCCAATACAAGCCCGGAAACGACGGACAAGTAAACCGCCAGAAAGATATCCTCAAACATAATGATGCCGAGAATCAGCTCCGTTTCCGGATTGGCCGTGCGCTTTAAGTCGACAAGCACTTTTGCGACAATGGCGCTTGATGATATCGTGATGACACCGGCCAATACAAGCACTTCCAAAAAGGAAAAGCCCGTGATAAAGCCGTATATCAGTCCTAAGCTGAAATTAATCAGAATATAAATCGTTCCGCCGGCGGCAATGGAACGTCCGGATTTCACTAATTTTCCGACCGAGAATTCAAGCCCGAGGTAAAAGAGGAGGAACAGGACGCCCATCCGTCCGAAAAATTCAATCACTTCCCGGCTTTCGATAAATGTCAGGTCAATGATGCCCGCTTGGGGCGCGTGCGGCCCGACAAGCATTCCTAAAATAATCAGGAAGGGAATAATCGAGAATTTAATTTTATTGGCGATGACACTTGCAATGGCCACGAGAACTAGCGCCGTACCGACTTCAAATACGAGATGATCCATAAACAGATCACACTCCGTCTCTGGAGAGAAAGTCTTGGATCAGTTTCTTCAAATGCTTTCTTTCGCCTGAAAGGACGAGTGTATCGTTTGCTTCAAGGAGCGAATCAGCGCCCGGGTTTAAAAACTTTTTCTGGTTATGCTTAATGATGGCGATGACCGTCACGTCGTAGTTTTGGCGCACATCCAGTTCGCCGAGCGTCCGGCCTGCCGCTTTTGCCCCTTTTTCAACTTTAAACCATTCGATAATCAGATCGCTGAACGCCATTTCAATCGATTCAAGCGCCTGCGGTTTGTACACCATCCCGCCGATAATCGCGGCGATCTGTCTTGCTTCCGCATCATCAAGAGAAATGCTTGCCAGAAGCTCATCAGGGTCGCGGTCATCAAATCTGTAAATTTCCCGCCTGCCGTCGTCATGAATGATGATCGTCATTTTTTCATGGTTTCTCGTTTCGATTTCGAATTTTTTCCCGATGCCGGGCAGATCGTTTTCCTTAATATTCATAAAAAATCCCTCCGGAATAGACTGTTTTTACACCGTAAATACAGATTGGCAATGAGAAAGGCTCTGATGCCGGAGGTAATTTGACTGGTATTGTATCGGAATGGCGCATGTCCTTTCCAGTGTGGAATCAATGAATTGATCAAGAGGTTTGACAGATAACAGGGTGACCATTCGGGATAACGCATCGTACCCTTTTGACAGGCCGTGCGGAGCGGTTTTGGCAGGGGCCGGCGTCTTTGCCGAGTCCGTTTCCTGCGGGTAAACCGAAATTTGAACGTGGCTGTCTGTTTCTGTCACCAATTGGGAAGGAAGGGCGACATCCGAAGGGGGGAACAGCACCATAAAAAAGCTCAATAAAAAACTCAGTATCACATATTTCATGATCGGCGTTCCTCCCCCCTTTTTGTTTTGTATGTCAATTTCACTATATAAAAATGTATGTTCAGTTTCAAATGATATGCATTTTTCGGTATCTGTTGACCTTGAAAAATAAAGGGGTTTCGCTTCGGCGGAAAGAATATATCATTTGAACAAAAAATGTAAGCGGATACGAGGAGGGTGTAAACATGCAGTATATTCGATATGAAGAAAAGGGAAAGATTGCAGAGATTGTGCTGAACCGGCCTGACAGTTACAACGCGCTCAATGAACAAATGCTCCGGGAATTGGAGAATGCATGCGTCATGGCAGCTGACAGTGAGGCGCTTATCGTCCTTTTGCGGGGGGAAGGCAGGGGATTTTCCGCGGGCGGTGATATTCAGATGATGACATCGGATCATGATTCAGGAGAATATGAACGGCTCATGAAAATGATCGAATCCATTACACTGACGCTCTATGATATGAAAAAAATTGTGATAGCCGCCATCCACGGAGCCGCGGCGGGGCTCGGACTGAGTTTCGCGCTGTGTGCCGACGTGGTTCTCGCTGAAGAAAATGCCCGCCTCGCGATGAATTTCATCGGCATCGGACTGGTTCCCGACGGAGGAGGCCATTATTTATTAATGAAACGCGTCGGTGAGATTGAAGCGAAAAAACTGATTTGGAGCGGCGAAAAATTGCCGGCTGAAAAAGCGGTGGAGCTCAAGCTTGCCGACGGGCTGTTCAGCGGCAACCCTGCGGCAGGGGCAAAACCGTATATCGACCGGTTGTTACATGCGCCGCTGGCAGCAATGATTGAAACGAAGGCTATTTATCAAAGCCTCCATATCAGCCGGTTAAAAGACGTTTTGTCTCTTGAACGAAAGGCCCAGGAAAATATGAGAAAAACGGATGATCATAAAGAGGGCATCCGCGCCTTTTTAGAAAAACGGACGCCGCAATTTAACCGGTAAAATACAGAAGCCGGAAAGCTTCTGTTATCTGTGGAATAAAATCAGCTTTCCGGCTTCATTTACTAAGCGATGAGTAGTGTTCGCGAGCTTTTTTTCCTTTAACAAAGCCTCTCCGGCAGCCTTTGCTTCCGCCACGTTACCTGCTTCGATCCGTTCATCCAGCAGTTTTTCTCCCGACGCATGGAATGCGGTCAATACATATTGTCCCATCACGTCACCTCCTTTATAGAATGATATTCTCATAAAGAATTTAAAATCCTCCATTAATTTTTACCCATTATTAGTATATAATGGATCGGGAAAGGAGTTGGATTCGTGCTTACAATTGAAAACGTAACGAAAACATTCGGCAGCTTTACCGCCGTTGACAATTTGAACCTGCAAATACCTGAAAGGGAAATGTTCGGGCTCCTCGGCGCAAACGGCGCGGGAAAAACGACGACCTTTCGGATGATTTTGGGGCTTTTAAGCCTGACTGATGGGCAGATCAGCTGGAAAGGGAAGCCGGTCAATTATTCTATCAGCGAAAAAATCGGCTATCTCCCGGAAGAGCGGGGGCTGTATCCGAAAGTGAAGGTGAGTGACCAGCTTGTCTATCTTGCGAGATTAAAAGGAATGAGCAAAAAAGAGGCGGAAAAAGAGCTCATGACATGGCTCGAGCGGTTCGGCATTACAGATTACAAGAATAAGAAAGTCGAAGAGCTGTCAAAAGGAAACCAGCAAAAAATCCAGTTCATTTCCGCCGTCCTGCATAAGCCTGAACTGCTGATTCTCGATGAGCCTTTCAGCGGTCTTGATCCGGTGAATGTCGAGCTGCTGAAAGAAGCGGTTATTTCTTTGAAAAACAGCGGCGTTTCCATCGTTTTTTCAAGCCACCGAATGGAGCATGTAGAAGAGCTTTGCGAGAATTTGTGCATTCTCCAGAAGGGAAAACCAGTCGTTCAAGGCAATCTGAAAGACATTAAGCGGTCTTTCGGCAAAAAAAATGTCACCGTTCATTCAGATGATGATCTCAGCTTTTTAAAAACGCATGAAGGTGTCGTGAAATGGAAGGAAACAAATGACGGGATCAGATTGCAGGTCGCGAATGAACCGGTTTCCCAGGATATTTTCCGGGCGCTGCAAGGGAAAGGTTTTATACGGAAGTTTGAATTGGAAGAGCCGTCACTGCATGATATTTTTATAGAAAAGGTGGGGGCCGTTTATGAATAAATTCTGGATTATGCTGTTTCATACATATAAAAACAAAATCTCGACAAAGTCATTCATTATTTCGACCGCCATTACCGTTTTATTAGTATTAGCGGTGACCAATCTGCAATCAATCATTTCCGTGTTTCAATCGGATGACGGCAAGCAGCAGATTGCGGTGATTGATGAAACGGGCGGGCTTTACCCGGCGTTTGCAAAACAGCTTAAAGCGGCTGATACAGACAATGATCTGCAGGCGATGGAGACGAAGGAGTCCGAAAAAGAAGCCGTAAAGCGTGTCAAAGACGGTGAATGGGACGGGCTTTTTATCATCAGACAAGATCAAAAAGGAACGATAACAGGAGCCTACAAGGCGCTGACCATTTCTGATGAATCAGCGTATAAACTTCTCAAGCAGGCTTTAACCCAGACAAAAACCGCTGTTGAAACCGCCAAGCTCGGCATTTCGGCAGAAAAAGTCAGCAGTCTCTACACTCCGCCTGAAGTCAGCAAAGACGCGTTGGAAAAAGGGGCGAAATCTGAGGAAGAGCTCGGTCAGGTGATGGGGCTTGTATACATCATGCTGTTTGTCATCTACTTCTCGGTTATCATGTACGCAAGTATGATTGCGATGGAAGTGGCGACGGAAAAATCGTCACGGGTCATGGAAATTTTAATTTCAAGCATGCCGCCGATTCAGCAGATGTTTGCCAAACTGTTCGGTATCGCGCTTGTCGGGATCACACAGTTTGCGGTGCTGCTTGCGGCGGGTTTTCTCTCACTGAAGCTGAACCCTCAAAATGATGAGTCGTCGCCGATCAGTGCATTTCTCAATTTTTCGGATGTTCCCGTCTCGACGATTGTCTATGCCGTCATTTTCTATCTGCTCGGCTATTTTCTTTACGCGACGCTTGCCGCGTTTCTCGGCAGTGTTGTCAGCCGGATAGAGGACGTGCAGCAGACGATTCAGCCGATGGTTTTTTTAATCGTGGCAGGTTTTATGATCGCCATGTTCGGACTTGGCAATCCTGATGCGGGTTTTATTACCGTTACATCTTACATTCCGTTTTTCACGCCGATGATTATGTTTTTACGCGTAGGAATGCTCGATATCCCGTTTTGGCAGGCGGCGGCCGGAATCGCCCTGACACTGGTCGCTATCGTGATCTTTGCAGCGGTCGGCGCGAAAATTTACAAAGGCGGCGTTTTGATTTACGGAAACGCCGGCGGATTCAAAGCGATCAAACAAGCGCTGCGCATCTCCAAAAAATAAGTGAAACAGCCCGGGACAGCCGGGCTGTTTTTTTATCGTGCAGAACGTGCATTCGTATGAAAACGATGCTAGAATAAGGGTAATTCAACCTACAGAAAGGGGAGGGCGAGATGGCTGATCTGACGTTTATTCATGCCGCTGACCTGCATCTGGACAGCCCGTTTTACGGCATTTCGCATCTGCCTGAACCGGTATATGCGCGTATTAAAGAAAGCACATTTCACAGCGTCCGCCGTCTTACCGACGGGGCGCTCCGGGAGCAGGCAGATTTCATGCTGCTTTCGGGAGATCTGTTTGATGAAGCGAACAGAAGTTTAAAAGCCCAGCTGTTTTTGAGAAAGCAGTTTACCAGATTACAGGAAGCGGATATCCAAGTGTTCGTCATATTCGGCAACCATGATCATTTAGGCGGTGAGTGGACACCGATTGAATGGCCGGAAAATGTACATATATTCACTTCGGATACACCGGAGGAAAAATCCTTCTTTAAAAACGGAGAGCTCGCGGCAAGCATATACGGATGCAGCTATCAGGAAAGAAGCGTAACGGCCAATCAGGCATCCCGTTACCGGAAAATGACCGGCGCGCCTTATCATATCGGCATGCTCCACGGCATGTTATCAGGAGCGGATGGGCATGACCCGTACTGTCCGTTTACGAAAGAAGACCTTGAAAAAAGCGGCATGGATTATTGGGCGCTTGGACACATTCATAAGCGGCAGGTTCTGTCCGCCAAGCATCCCGCCGCCATTTATCCCGGAAATATTCAGGCCCGCCATTTAAAAGAAACCGGGCCTAAGGGATATTATCTCGTCCGGGCGGCAGACGGTGAGATGTCTTGGGAATTCAAAGAAGCGCACGATGTCTTATGGGAGGAAATTGATCTTGATATTTCCGAAGCCGAGCATATGACCTCCCTGATGAAAATGGCATCGGATATGTTCACCCGCTTGCGTGCCGCGGGCCGCCCGGCATGTGTCAGACTGGTGCTCCGCGGCGAGGCGCCCCGCTTTTGGACGGAGGCGCCCGCAGGCATTGCGGAGGAGCTTCTTTCCGCTTTACAGGAGGAAGAGGCTGAAGAGGAATGTTTCATCTGGCCGCTTGCGATTGAGGATCGGACGGATCAAACAGGCACCGTGCCGCCGGATCCGTTTTTTAAAGGGCTTCTTCAGGACATAGAACAATGCGCGGACATGAGCGGTGTATTTGAAGCGCTCGAGCGTCATCCCGTATACCGGCGGCAGATGACTTTATTTACGGATGAAGAGATACTGGACATTAAACGGCAGGCTCAAGCCGTTTTAAAGCGCCAGCTGAAGGAGCTTCAGCGATGAAAATAACGACGATGCTGATTTACCAGTACGGGAAATTTTCCAACCGAAGCTTCCAGCTGTCAGATTCGCCCGTCCAAGTGATTTACGGCTTAAACGAAGCGGGCAAAACGACATTGATGTCCTTTATCAAAAGCGTACTGTTCGGTTTTCCGAAATCAAAAAAATACGAACCGAAAAACGGCGGGGTGTACGGCGGCGTTGTGGAACTGAAGCATGGCGATTACGGCGCTGTTAAAATTGAACGCACAAAAGGCGCTGCCGAAAAAGTCAGAGTGTATTTGCCTTCAGGTGAAATCAAGGACGGAGAATGGCTCAAACAGCTGCTTTCCGGTACGGATCGGGCGCTGTACGAAGCAATTTATTCGTTTGATGTATTCGGACTGCAGGAGATTCAAGCCTTTAACCGGGACAAAATCGGCGAGTTTCTCCTGTTTTCCAGCTTATTCGGATCTGAAGCGGCGGCAAAGCTTGACGGCAGACTGGCGAAAGAGCTCGACAGAATGTATAAGCCGAACGGACGGAACCCCCGTTTAAATCAGGAATTGGATACGTTAAAGCGGCTCAGCGCCCAGCTGAAACAGGCGGAAGCTGCGGAAGCGGGCTATCACAGCCTTCTGGAAGAGAAAAAAAGCGCCGGCGGCCGTCTGCAGGATGCCGAAGCACAATTGAAAGATGTAACTGAAGAAATCAAAACAGTAAAAGCGGCGATAGAAGCAAAGCCGCTCGCAGACAAAAAAACAGCGTTGGAAAGCGAACTTTCTTCTTATCCGGAAGCATTGGAGCAATTCCCGAAGGACGGAATGCATCAGCTCGAAAAATACGAATCGCATCTCCATCCAAAAGCGGCCCGGCTTGAAGGGCTTCGGGCAAAAATGGCTGAAATCAGGCGGCAGGCTGAGCTGCTCGCGCCAAATGAGGACCTGCTGCAAAAAGAACGGCAGCTGCAGGAGCTTTCCGGCGAGCAGCATATGTACGAATCACGCGGCGAACAGCTTGCCGCCATCCAATCACAAATCAGGCAGATATCGGCCCGTGTTTCTTCAGGGTTACAGCAGCTCGGCGGCAGACATGAGGAAGACGGCATACTTTCGCTGAACACTGATTATGAATATGAATGGCGGCTGCAAGAAGCCGTGCAGAGCGCAGGACAGGCAAGAGAAAGAAAAAAACAGCTTGATGCGATTTTCGAACAAGCGCGTTTGGAGCTGGAAGACGCCGAACGAAAGCATGCCGTAACGGCGGAAAACATCTTGGCTCCCGCCGTCAGGCAAGAAAAAGAAGCCGCTTTACAATCATATAAGCAAATGGCTGATACTGAAGGAAACGAATGGCAGGCGCATGTTCAGCAGCTGGAAAAACAGCGCGCCAAACAAAAAAAGCTCTTTCTCGGTGCGGGCATTGTGTTCATTGCGATTTTCGCTGTGTTAAAGGAATGGCTGCCCGCCGCCCTTTTTACCGGCGCTTTGATGCTTTATATGCTGTCTGGCATACAGAAGCCGCTGCCGTCAGAAAGAAGAGGGGCCATTCACAAAAAGCCGCCGCCGATCTCAAAAGAAGAGGCTGACATTCTGCAGGAAGAGCTTTGGCGTGACGGCCGGCACCGCCAGCAGCTGATTGCGGACCAAGCCGTGCTTGAACAGAAAGAAGCGGCATATGAAAGAGTCATCCGCCAATATGAAGAATGGGAGGCCGAAATGGCGCCGTCTGAAAAACAGGCGGAACATTTTATGAAGGAACTGGGGTTTTCGGGCAGCCCGTCCCATCTTCTTGACGCATATCATGTGATGAAAGATGTCAAAAAAGAAATTCTGAACAAGCATGAACTGACCATTGAAGCGGGCCGGCTCCAAAAGCTGCAAAGATCATTTGAGGAACGGGTCAAAAAGCTGAGTCCTTCAGACGGCTTGGGGCTGTCCGTAAAAGAAAGATTGCGTGCTTTGCTGGCGCAGGCGGAACGGGCCCGTGAGGACGCAAAACGAAAGCAGGCTCTCGAAACGGATCTGCTGCATACCCAAGAGCAAATGCGCGAATTAAACGAAGAAGTTCATTACTACGAACAGCAGGTGAAACAGCTTTTTATGGCGGCAGACGCAAAAAAACGCGGACACTTCTGTGAGCTCGCCAGGCTGAATGAAAGCCGCCGGGAAACAGAGAGGCAGCTGCGCGAAATCGATACGCACTTGTCCGGCATAGGCCAAAAACAGCTGGCGCCGTACATGAGCCGTACAGTGCCCGAACTTGAACATACACTCGCTCAGCAGGAAAAAGAGAAAGAAACACTCGAGGAAAAAAGCGCGCATCTCCGTGAGCAGATTGCTTTATTAACGGTGAAGCAAGAGCAGCTGGAGTCCTCGGGGCTTGTGTCCGATTTAAAACAGCAGACAGAAATGCAGAAGGAACGCGTTAAAAAAACAGCTAAAGAGTGGGCCGCATTGCAGACGGTCAGACATGTGATCAGAGAAAAAATGGAGCGGCATAAAAAGGTGACGCTTCCCCGTCTGTTAGAAACCGCCGGCGCATTGTACGGACCGCTTACGGACGGACGCTATCACAAATTGTATTTCTCAGAGGCCGATGATTCCATTATGGTCATGCAAAAAGACGGTACGGTTTTTTCTGCAAGCGAGCTGTCACAGGCGGCATGCGAGCAGCTTTACGCGGCGATCCGTTTTGCCCTTGCGTCAGAACGGGAATCTGCGGTATCACTGCCGTTTTTACTCGATGACAGTTTTGTTCATTTTGACAGGCAGCGGCTGGAGCGGCTGTTTGATGTGCTGAATCAGCTTACAGAAGGCGGAAGGCAGATACTTTATTTCACCTGCCATGAGCATGTGAGCCGGTCATTTCACAACGGACAAGTCATGCGGCTCCTGTCATAAAAGAGTTTATTTTCAAAAAAGAGGTATGTGCTATACTGGTATTATGTAAGATATGGAGGGAGCTTTTAATAGAATGGCAAAAGGTATTATGCTGCACGAGGTCGGCGAGCAGGTCGATCAATACTTTCTGATTAAATCTTCGACTAAAGGAATCGCAAGCAACGGAAAACCATTTCTGACGTTAATGCTGCAGGACCAATCGGGGGATATCGAAGCGAAGCTGTGGGATGCCAAGCCGACTGATGAAACAACATACGCGGCGCAGACGATCGTGAAGGTAATCGGAGATGTACATCACTATCGCGGACGAAACCAGCTTAAGCTCAGAAACATCCGGCCGGCCGGCGAAAATGAAAATGTCAGCATTGATGATTTTCTGGAAACGGCGCCGATTCCGAAAGATGAAATGATGGAGACCGTCACTCAATACATTTTTGAAATGAAAAATCCAAACATCCAGCGGATCACGAGACATCTGGTCAAAAAATATGCCGCTGATTTTATGGATTACCCGGCGGCTGCTAAAAACCACCATGAGTTCGTCTCAGGGCTTGCGTATCATGTTGTGTCGATGCTGAACCTGGCAAAAGCGATTGCCGATCTGTATCCGTCTCTTGACCGGGATTTACTGTATGCGGGAGTCATCCTGCATGATCTCGGCAAAGTAAAAGAGCTTTCAGGCCCTGTTTCCACAACATACACCGTGGAAGGGAATCTGCTGGGACACATTTCAATTATGGTGACAGAGCTTTCAAAAGCAGCCGAAGAGCTTCAGATTGACGCTGAAGAAGTGCTGATTCTGAAGCATTTGATTTTGAGCCATCACGGAAAAGCGGAATGGGGAAGCCCGAAACCGCCGATGGTGAAAGAAGCGGAAATTCTGCACTACATTGACAATCTGGATGCAAAAATGATCATGATGGACAGAGCGCTTGAACGGGTGAAGCCGGGCGAATACACTGAGCGTGTATTTGCGCTTGAAAACCGTTCTTTCTACAAACCGACTTTCCATCAATAAGAAAAAAAGGCCGATCCTTTACGATCGGTCTTTTTTACGTTCAGCTCTCATAACTTGTCTTTATCAGGCATAGCTTAAAATAAAGACTTTGGGTAAAAAGGGAGGAAACAACGTGCTATTTTTTCCTTGGTGGGTATACCTTTGCATTATCGGGATTATTTTCAGCGCTTATAAGCTTTTTACGACAGCTAAAGAAGAGGAAAAGCTTGACCAGTCGTTTATTGAAAAAGAAGGAAGAGTGTATATTGAACGGATGGAGCAGGAACGCGAGCGCCGTATGGCGGCGCCCGAAAATGAAAACGGAGATGCAGAAGAAAATTCCAATCATTCGATCGCATAAAAAAACTGTGCGGCTCGCCTAGAGCCCGCACAGTTTTTTTATTTAGATTGAGAAGATGCTGATGATGAAGTGTTAAACGTGTCTTTTAAGTCCTTGTCTTCAACTTTTACGTCAGCTTTTTTCATGACTTTTTGAATCGCCGCCTGTACAGCTGAGTTGTCGTTTAATTTCTGCTTAAGAACTTCTTCTTTCAGTTCTTTTTTCATGTCATCATATTTGCCGCGTTCTTCTGTCTTTTTGATGATATGATAACCGAACTTTGTTTTGACCGGATCGCTGACTTGTCCGACTTTCAGGCCGAATGCTGCTTTGCTGAATGTTTCATCCATTGATTTTTTGTCGAACCAGCCAAGGTCGCCGCCGTTGTCTTTTGAGTTGTCGGTTGAGTATTCTTTCGCAAGCGTTTCAAATTTCTCGCCTTTTTTCAGCTTTTTCTCCACTTCGTCAGCTGTCTTTTTGTCAGCGACAAGGATGTGGCTCGCGCGGATTTTACCTTTTAAGCCGTCGTAATATTCTTTCGTATCGGAGTCAGTCACTTTGATGTTGTCTTTTGCCGCTTTTTGTGCAAGCAGTTCGTATTTCACCTGATCTTTCAGGTAATCTTCGCCGTACTGCTGTTTAAGGGCGCTGTACTGATCGCCGAGCTGCGTTTTGTACTCTTTCAGCTTGGTATCGATTTCTTTATCCGATACTTTGTATTTTTTGGCTAATACTTTTTCTTGTACGAGCTGTGTCAGCACACTTGCGCCCGCGGTTTTTTTCATGTTCGTGTAGAGCTCGCCTTTTGTTACATTGCCGGCATCCGTCTTGGCAATCACGTCGTTGTCGCCGCTGCTGCAAGCGCTGAGAGCCAGGACGCTCGTTGCCGTAATAGCTGCTATCGCGATTTTCTTCATTCCTTTAAACACTCCTAATCATCCAAATTAAATTGCATATGCGTATCATAACATATTGTGGCTTTCTGTAAAAAGATTTTAAATAAAGGGCATTCGTCTAGTCAAACTTTTTCCTGATACATACAAATATATTGATCATGAAAAGGAGGTAATGAACCATGGGCGGAGGATATTCAAACGGTTTTGCACTGCTCGTCGTATTGTTCATTTTGCTTGTCATTGTAGGTGCAGCTTACATTTGCTAAGCGAAACGGATCGCTTTTTCCAAAAGCGGTCCATTTTCTTACCCAGGCGCCTAATCGTTTCTGAAGTGAATTGCATATGATGTAATTGGAAAAATAAAACGTTTTGTAGGAGGTGCTTCTGGAGATGGGTGAAGTATTTGCAGGCGGTTTTGCATTGTTGGTTGTTCTGTTCATCTTATTGATCATCATCGGCGCTTCTTGGATTTACTAAAAAAAGATGGCTGTCCGCGTTAATCCGCCGGCAGCCATCTTTTTTTGCCTGTTTACACAGTAAAGGAGATCTCGACGAACGAAGAGATCAGTAAAATTAAAATAGATACATTAATAAAGCGGAATACCTTATCCTGCCGGTCTTCAGGAATCTCTCTGACAAGGCATAATGTATTTGTGAGCCTGTTTATAAAATAAAGAATAAACAGGGCAGCCACGATAAAATAGAATAAAATGATGGGAGATTCCCCCTCTCTCTGAACTGCTCCCATATTACATTACCAAATATTTATTAAAAAAGATAGAATGTAAGCTGAAAAATCAGCGGGACATCAGGACTCCGGCACTTTTTTTACTAAAATATCATAGCCGTCGGATTCCTGGTCAATCAGACATGATTTCGGCGCTTTGACCAGATGCAGCGCAAACAGAAGATCAGGCAGGCAATAGCCCGCATGGATGCTCGAAATCATATAAAAGTAATGGGCGTGTCTCGGGAATGCCAAGCCTGCATAAAATAACACCGGCGTAATGAATAAAAACGGGCTGATCGTTGAAATCAGCATCGTTGTTTTCGGTATGCCTTTCCATGTCGGCATCCGTAAAAAGTACATTTTCATTTCCTTTTTTCTTTTTTTGCAGATCATTGGCAGGACATGTATGACTTTATGTACAAATAAAGTAACGACGAGCAGAACGCAAAAATCTAATACATGCCCGTCACTTAAACTGATATTCGGACGAAGCAGCCCGAATGCCAAGAAGTTGCATATAAAAAACAGGATCATAAAACCTACAGCAGTCAATAATAAACGAACCGCACCATAATCTTTAATCAGATTAATGGTTTTCCAGCAATTCATCAGAGTCATCCTTCCGTACAAAGATGGAATACAATCTCAAAATAATTTACTCTCTTCAGGAGAAAAAATCAATCCTTTTTTAAAGAAAAAAATAAACCCGGAAAGAGAAGAACAGAAGAGAGCGGTGAAACATGGAAATGTACGGTTTAACCTTTCTTCTCCATTCATTATCAGCTAAAATAAGATTAAAGATAGAAAGAAGTGAAACGGATGGATTCAATGGATCAGCGTATCGGGCGGTTAGAATATTACATACAATTGCTGGTGAAAACGGTGGATATGGATAAGTACCCTTTTTATGCGATGATGATTGAAAAAGGGCTGACCGAAGAGGAAGGTGAAGAGGTCGGGCGGATCTGCCGCGAATTGGAGGACGAGCTGGAGTCGCAAAAAGCGCAAGGCTTTGTGACGTTCGACAAGCTCCTTGCGCTTTTTGCGGGACAGCTGAACGAAAAATTAGATGTTCATGAAACGATTTTTGCTTTGTACGAGCAGGGGCTTTATACAGCGCTGATGGAAGAATTCATCGAGATTATGAAGCACTTTGATTAATTGCTGACCGGTTCCAGCTCTTCAGCCGTTTCATGGGCAGCCGATTCGCCCGCTTTTTTCTTCAGGCTTCCGTCTTCACTTTCAAAATCATTGTTTATGTTTGTCAATGATTTCTCGAATATCTCCATAAAATCTTCTCCGTAAATGTGGCGGATGACACAGGTCAATTCTTCCATCTCCGGGAACTTCCCGAATAAGTGGTAGAGCGGCTGTGAGCCTTTAAACACCGCGTTTCTCGACGGGTCAAACTCCTCTAGCAGACTTTCAAATACTTTTTCCCCTTCTTCTGTTAACTGAATGTACGTGTTCCGCTTGTCATTCAGCCGCTTGGAAAAATTCAGATACCCGCGTTCTTCAAGTTTTTTTGAAAAATTAAATGCAGTTGATACGTGCATAACGCCGAATTTGGCGATTTCCGAAATAGAAGCTCCTTTAAGCTGGTAAGCAATCCATAATATATGATGTTCATTAATATTAAGATCGTACGGCTTCAGCCAATTCTGCCAGTCTTTCTCGATAGATTTCCACAGCGCTTTGGACAGCTGCGCCATTTTTTGGGTATAGATTAAAGCTTCTTTTAAATCGTAAGGCGGTTCAACACGATTCAATACAGATCACCTGCTTCACATTTTCTTTTCCTCTATTATGCCAATAAAATAAAGATTAATAAAGATGAAAATTTAAGAATTTTATAATAAATTCTAAATCCGTTGCTGTGAAAGGCTTTAAACCGCAAAAAAAAGTGCGGAACGCAATATGTCCGCACTTTTTTTGGTTGTATAGGATATTAGTTTTGTAAGGTTTTCTCCAGCTGTCTGATTTTCTCTTCAATATCAGCGATTTCCTTTTGGAGATCCTGCTGGTGCGGCTTGATTTCCTCCTGCCACCTTTTAATGCTTGTCTGAAGCTCTCCGCCTACGTCTTTAATGACTTCGGCGCTTTCTTTCGCCGTTTGGACAAGCTGGTCTTTCAGCGCCATTCCGTCTTTTTTTAACCGTTTGATTGTGTCCTCAATTGAATTGCAATTCGCTTTAATTTTGCCCCGCAGCTCTTTTCCGGATGAAGGAGCCGAAAGCAAAACCGCTGCGCCTCCGATCAATCCGCCTACGAAAAGGCCTGTTAAAAGGGAACGTCCGTCAGCCATTTGAAATCACCCCGTTTTTTTTCTCATAAGCTTTTACCATTTTTGTTCAGAAGAATAAACTTCTATACATAGCTTGCTTTATTTTAGCATATTTTTTAAGGGAAAAGGAGGGAGAAGGTTGTCTGTCTTCATGATTGTTTTATCTTGTATGGCTCTTGTCTTTGCGGCGGGCGCCGTTTATTACCTGAAACTGCTCGGCCAGGCCGCTTCTTATCCGCCGAAGCGGGTCGTCCGCCAAAAGGCCATTGTCTGCTCAGCAGGAACCGCCCTCGCATTGTTCCTTATCTTTTTCACAAAACTTCTCGTATGAAACATGCTGAAACACATTAAAAAACCTCTTCCGGCCGGAAGAGGTTTCAGTATGCGGCTATTTTGCCGTTTCAATCATATTGGACCGTTTTAAGATCGTCTGCACAATCGGATACATGATGATAATGGCGATCGCGTTCAGCGCAGCCGCCGGAAGGACGACCGCGAGCACCAATGCCGTGAATCCGCCCGGCAGGCCGACAATCAGAAGGGCCAGCGCCAGAAAGATCACACCGGAGATGAAAGTGCCGGCTATCGTAATGACGGCAGCCGCCGCTGTTTTCACGCTTTTTTTCACCAAAAGCGCCAGTGCGAGAAACAGAAACGCCGTTACCGGTTTTTCAATGATATTCGGAAGCTGTCCCCCCGGAAAAGATGTCGTGAGTGCGGAAATGATTCCCGTTACAATCCCGATCATCAGCACGTTCTGCACACGGGGGAATAACAGAATTCCCATGAACATCATCACAAGCATCATGTCGGGTTTCATTCCGAATAATACCGGCGGCATAATGGAATGAAGCACCGCTCCGATTGCCGCAAACAGGGCCATAATGACTAATTCTTTTGTTTTCATACTAAGCTCTCCTCTGCTAAGCTTTTTCGCCATCCAATAATATGCTCGTCATTTATTGCGATGGCCGGAAAAATTGATATGCCAACAGTATATCAAAGGAACTGTCGGGTTAGAAGAAATTTATTCGTTTTCCTGCTGGAACTTTCTCATAAACTGAGCCAGTTTTTCACAATCAGCCAGGCTGACGGCGTTGTAAACAGATGCCCTGCAGCCTCCGACTGAGCGGTGGCCGGCGAGTCCGGTCATTTTTGCCGCTTTCGCTTCTTCAACGAATTTTTTCGTCAGACTGCTGTCGCGGAGGGTGAAGGTAATATTCATGTGAGAACGGCTGTCTTTTTCGGCATGCCCCGCGTAAAATCCGCCGCTTGCATCGATTGTGCCGTACAGGACATCCGCCTTTTCCCGGTTGCGCCGTTCAGCCGCTTCGACACCGCCGTTTTCAGCCAGCCATTCAAGGACGAGGCTCAGCATATAAATCGCAAATGTAGGCGGCGTATTATACAGTGAATCGGCTTTTGTGTGGGTGGAATATTTCAAAATTTTAGGAACGTTGGCGTTTTCGTTTTCAAGCCATGATTTTTTCATGATGACGACCGTAACGCCGGACGGCCCGAGGTTTTTCTGGGCTCCGCCGTAGATGACATCAAACTTTTTGACATCAAATTTTCTGCTCAGGATGTCGCTTGACATGTCGGCTGCGAGCGGAATCGGTGAATTCGGGAACTCTTTCCACTGCGTTCCGAAAATCGTGTTGTTGGACGTAATATGCAAGTAGGCGCCATCTTTTATCTGTGAGAGGTCCGCTTTCGGTATATGGTTGTGGTTTGAATCTGCGCTTGTTGCCGTGACGGATGTGTTTCCGAACAGTTTCGCCTCAGCGAGGGCCTTTTCAGACCATGCGCCCGTCACGATGAAGTGCGCCGTCTTCTCCGGCGTTAAAAAGTTCATCGGCAGCATTGAGAATTGAAGGCTTGCTCCGCCTTGGAGAAATAAAATATCATAATCGTCGGGGATATCCATCAGTTCTTTCAGAAGGGTTTTCGCTTTTTGATGCACCGCGTCATATTCTGTGCTCCGGTGGGACAGCTCCATGACAGACATGCCGGTATCATTGAAGTTGATAAATTCTTTCTGTGCTTTTTGCAGCACATCCAGTGGAAGGGCTGCGGGTCCTGCATTGAAATTCGTTGTACGTTCCATTTTTACGATCTCTCCCTGTTTTCCGCTTTAGTGTAAGAAATAATACAATTATCCTATCACAATTTTTAGATTTTTTTGATATGAAAAAATATTATTTTATGTATTTTATGTTTCGGGCGCAAAAAAACCTCATCCTTAAGATGAGGCAAGGCGTTTTCTGACGGTTGACGCGATCTCCTGAAGATCGTCAGGCGTATAGTCTTCGGCATGTGTCTTCCAGACGGCTCCGAATCCGTCGCCTTTTCCGTAACGCGGAATGATATGCATGTGAAAATGGAACACGGATTGGCCCGCTTTTTCACCGTTGTTATTGAGGATATTCAGCCCGATCGGCTCGAATTCATCCCGGATGGCGCGCGCGATTTTCGGCACCGCTTCAAAATATTCTTTAGAAAGCTCAGGCGTAAACTCGTACACGTTTTCGATATGTGTTTTCGGAATGACGAGCGTGTGGCCTTTTGTGACCTGGCTGATATCGAGAAACGCAACGACGTGTTCGTTTTCATATACTTTTGAAGACGGAATGTCGCCGGCAATGATTTTGCAGAAAATACAATCGTCCGCTTTGTGCATAGATGGGTTTCCTCCCTGAAAAGAAATATATGTATATTCTCATCGTACCACAAAACCCGCCGAAATAAAAAACAGGATGAACGGCTGGCGTTCATCCTGATGCAGAAGTACGAGCTTTATCACAGAAAATTGAATATGCCTTTTGTAAGCACCTCATTTGTTTTTAAAATGAAGACTTATGGGTCTGCTTGATCATTCCTGGGACAAACACCTCATTTGATTATTTCATCATGACTGAAGAACATCATCAAAGCAGTGTGTGAAGAAATTGTAAGCATAAGACATGTTGATTTTCATCCAACTGTTCTAAGACGTCTTTTATAAACACCTCATTTTCAGTTGATTAAAGCTGTTTCCTTCTACACACATTATGATGTCCGCTGTCACGATAACTATGCAGGCTTTTTTACGTGAGAAAAAAAGGGAATCGTTTCAAATCAGCCTTTATTTTTGGTACTATGAAGAAAAACGAATCAGAAGGGGAGAAATTATGTCTCTGCTATCGGTAAAAGACTTAACCGGCGGTTATACGAGAAACCCGGTTTTAAAAAATGTTTCATTCACCCTTGAGCCGAACCAGATTGTCGGACTCATCGGATTAAACGGCGCGGGCAAGAGCACGACGATCCGGCATATTATCGGTTTAATGGACCCGCATAAAGGCTCGATCGAGCTGAACGGCAAGACGTTTTCAGAGGATAAAGAGGGCTATCGTTCGCAATTTACGTATATCCCCGAAACGCCGGTGCTGTATGAAGAACTGACGCTCAAAGAGCATTTGGAGCTGACGGCCATGGCGTACGGCCTTTCGAAAGAAACGCTTGAAAAAAGGCTTCCGCCGCTTCTGAAAGAATTCAGAATGGAAAAAAGGCTGAAATGGTTTCCCGCTCACTTTTCCAAAGGGATGAAGCAGAAGGTCATGATCATGTGCGCGTTTCTCGCGGAGCCTTCGCTTTATATTATTGACGAGCCGTTTCTCGGGCTTGACCCGCTTGCGATCAATGCATTGCTGGAGCGGATGGACGCCGCGAAAAAAGCCGGATCAAGCGTGCTGATGTCAACGCATATACTGGCGACGGCAGAGCGCTACTGTGACGCTTTCATCATTTTACATAACGGCGAAGTACGCGCAAGCGGAACGCTGGAAGAATTGAGAGAGCAGTTCGGCATGAGAGACGCCGCTCTTGATGATTTATATATTGAACTGACGAAGGAAGACGCCGGCCATGAATAATATGTCTACTATTTGGCAGTCCCGGCTTGAGGAGCATATAAAGGAAACCAGAATGTATATGAAATATATGCTCAATGATCATCTCGTCATTGTCCTGATCTTTTTTATTGCCGGCGCTGCGAGCTGGTACAGCAAATGGGTCAAAGACATTCCCGTTCATTTCCCGTCCTTTTGGGTGATGGCGGTGCTCTTTTCTATCGTGCTGACGGGTTCATACGTCCGGACGCTGTTAAAGGAAGCAGATCTCGTGTTCCTGCTGCCGCTTGAACCGAAAATGGGGACTTACTTTAAGCATGCATTCAAGTACAGCTATCTGTCACAGCTGTTTCCGCTTTTCGCTCTGTCGCTTGTATGCATGCCTCTGTTTTTCGCTGTAAGTCCGGGGGCGTCGCTTGCGTCGTATGCCGCCGTTTTTATTCAGATGCTGGCGGTGAAAGCGTGGAATCAGGCCATGGAGTGGCGGATGACATTTATGAATGACAGAAGTATGAAAATGATGGATGCGGTCATACGCTTTATCTGCAACATGCTGCTTTTATACTTCGTCTTACAATCGTTTTATCTGTACGCTGCCGCCGTCTACATTGTAATGGCCGGCCTTTATGTCTATTTCACATCAGCTGCGAAACATAAATCGTTAAAATGGGAAGCTCATATTGAATATGAATTAAGAAGGAAGCAGCGGTTTTACAGAATTGCCAATCTGTTTACCGATGTGCCTCACTTGAAGAAACAGGCAAAACGCCGGGCGTATCTCGACTTTTTGCTCAGAATGATTCCGTTCGAGCAACGGAAAACGTTCTCCTATATGTATGCGCGGGCCTTTCTTCGTTCAAATGATTATCTGGGCATTCAGGTCAGACTCACGATTATTTTTATCCTGATTATTATGCTCGTTTCCGCCAATCCGTTGATAACGGCGGCGTTAACCGTATTTACCGTCTTTATTACGGGGATACAGCTTTTGCCGCTGTTCGGGCATTTTCAACATCTGTCGTTACAGGAGCTTTACCCGGTCAATCAGAAAGTGAAGCTGAAAAGTTTCTTTTCACTTATGAAATCGGCGTTAACCGTGCAGGCCCTGCTGTTTTCGGCAGCGTCGGCCTATGCCGCGGGAGTCAGCGGGGCGCTTTATGCCGCTATCGCTTCAGCCGTCCTGATCTTTGTGATTATGCCTTCGTATATGGGCGGCAGATTGAAAAAGTACGGCAGGCTGTAATCAAACGGGTTTTTGAAACCTATACGAAAGAAGGAGACGCGGATGACCGGCGATCAGCAGCTGATACAGGAAGCCCTGCAATGGAAAGCGCGTTTTTTGCGTAAGGATTCCATGTTTGAACGTTTTTCTAAAGGCATGCAGGCGAAAATAAATGAGCGGATTCCCGGAAAAATTCATGCCGTCATCACAGAAAGCATTAAAAAAATGACCGAAGCAACAATGGCGGGGTCAAACCTCGTAAAAAGCAAGCGGGATACAAGCGGCATGTCGCTTACAGAAAAAGATTCCCTCGCCAGACAAACTATCGCATCCTATCAAAAGGTCGCGGCAGCCGAGGGCATCGGTACGGGGGCCGGCGGAATTTTTTTGGGGATGGCTGACTTTCCATTGCTGTTGTCCATTAAAATGAAATGTCTGTTCGATCTTGCCTCCGTTTACGGCTATGATGTGAAAGATAGAGATGAACGATTGTTTTTGCTGTTTATTTTTCAGCTTGCTTTCTCAAGCGGTGAACAGCGGAAACGCATATATTCAATCATTGAACATTGGGATTCAAAAAAGCATGAAGTTGATTGGAGAGTTTTTCAGCAGGAATACCGCGACTATCTGGACGTGGTGAAATTGTTTCAGCTTTTGCCGGTCGTCGGAGCCGCCGTGGGCGGAGCGGCCAATTATAAACTGCTGTCACAGCTCGGCGAGACGGCAAGGCACGTTTTTCATTTAAGAATCACAGCAGCCGGTACGTAATGTACCGACTGTTTTTTATGCCCTATCGGGGGTAGCTCACCGCGGCGCCGATCAGCACCTTGGCGGCGGTCAGCATCGCTTTTTCATTAAAATCAAATTTCGGATGATGGTGAGGGTAAATAGATTCCGCATCGTCTAAAGCGGCGCCCGTAAAGAAAAAAGCGCCTTTTGTATGCTGCAGATAATAGGAAAAATCCTCTCCCGCCATCTGCGGCTCTCCTTCAACAACTTTCGTGACGCCGTCTGTTTCCGCGGCGGCTGCCGCAGCGTGCGCCGCTTCCTCCGGATGATTGACGACGGCGGGATAGCCGCGTTTGAAACGATACTCATAGGAAGCGGAGTGCATGGAACAGATCCCTTTTACGACGGCTTCTATTTCTGCTTCGAGCAGGCTGCGCACCTCTTCATCAAACGAGCGTACGGTGCCTGTGATGACTGCCTGATCAGCAATGGCGTTAAACGGATTTTCAGCGATGAATGAGCCCGCTGAGATGACAGCCGGCTGCATCGGGTTTACACGCCGGCTCACGATATGCTGAAGGGCCGTGACGATTTGTGAGCCGATTAAAATGGCGTCTTTCGTATCGTGAGGGATCGCGCCGTGGCCGCCTTTGCCGATGACTTTAATCGTAAAGCCGTCAGCGGCGGCCATCACTGGGCCCGGGCGGCATAAGACCGTTCCGACGGGTTCAGTCGCCCATAGGTGTGTGCCGAAAATGGCATCGACATGTTCAAGGCAGCCGTCCTCAATTATTGATGTTGCTCCGCCGGGAGATAATTCCTCGGCGTGCTGGTGGATCATCACAAATGATCCTTTCAGTTTTTTCCGGTTGTGATAAAGCACTTTTCCGGCAGCAAGCAGAGCCGCCGTATGGCCGTCGTGGCCGCAGGCGTGCATGACGCCGGGAATTTGTGAAGCATAGGGCACATCTTTTTCATCCTGTATCGGCAAAGCGTCAAAATCAGCCCTGAGCGCGACACAAGGTCCCGGTTCTCCGCCTTCAATATAGGCTGTGACGCCGTTTCCCCCCACGTTCGTCCGGATGGGAACGCCGAGCTTTTCATAAAACGAAGCGATGAATGCCGGTGTTTTTTTTTCTTTAAAGGAAAGCTCGGGATTCCTGTGAAGGTGACGTCTGATTTCAACCATTTCCTCATACAGCCCGTCAAGCTGAGCGTACAAGCTTTTTTGAAGTGTCGTTAATGTCAAAAGCGGTGCCCCCTCGTCTGCTTTTCCCATGATTGTATAGAAAATGTCAGAAGATTTCAATCTTTTTGCTACGGAAGAATGATGATGGCGGCAATCGTCGTGACGATAAGCCCGGCCGTCACCGGGATAAAGTTTTTTCTGGCAAGCTCAAACGGGTCAACTTTACAAATAGCCGCAGCGGGAATAAGTGCCCAAGGGACCAATGTTCCGCCCCCGACCCAGATCGCTGAAATCTGGCCCAGCGCCGTTAAAACGGCCGGATTCGTATGAAGCGCGGCGGAAAACAGCTTTGCCATCGATCCTGCAAGAGAAATACCGGAAAAGCCTGAACCGTCAAGCCCGGTAATCGCACCGACTGCGGTCAGGGCGATGCCGGCGAATTCCCCGGACATCGGAAAGGAATGGGACAGCGCCAGGCCAAGGTCATTGACGATACCCGCAGACCCTTTCGGCAGGGGGGTGTTCAACATACTTTTAAACCCCGCGTCACCAAGATAAAAGAACGCCGCGATCGGAATGACGGGGCCGAATACTTTAAAGCCGAATTGAAAACCGCCGATAAAATATTCAGTGATCTTTTCTAAATGCCGCTGCTTATGCACGATGAAATGAATGATCAGGAGAATGCCGATCGCCGTTCCCCCGACGAGTGCCGTCGCATCATTTCCCTGCAGGCGGTAGACGATCATGCAGATAATATCGGCGAGGAAAACAAGCGGAATGAGAACAGCCAGAGTCACCCTGAGTTTTTTCGGGAGATACATGCTTATGTCCAAAGAACCGGAGCTGTCAAAGGAGAGGGGGACCTGCGTTTTTTTTCGCTCCCGCATGATGAGAAAAAAAGCGGTGATTGTCGTCGTTAACCCCATGATTAAAACGAGCGGAATACTAGCCTGCATGACATCGCCCACAGGAACGCCCGCGGCATCGGCTGTCAATTTCGGCGCCGCCTGAATGACGTAATCACCTGATAAAGCGAATCCGTGGCCGAACAGGTTCATCGCCATTGCCGCGGCGATCGGAGAAAGGCCCGCCCGGATCGCCGCGGGAAGCAGCACAGCGCCGATCAGCGCCACACCGGGTGACGGCCAGAAAAAAAGAGAGATGGCAAACATCAGGCAGCCGATGATCCAATACGCGGCAGCCGGCCCCTTCATCAGCTTCGCAAACGGAGAAATCATCGCTTCATTAATACCTGTTTTGGTCAAAATGCCGCTCATCGCCATGATAAAACAAATAATAAAAATCGTCGGCAGCAATTCCCCGGCGGCATACGTGAAGCTGTGAAACAGGCTGCTGACCGAAGCGGAGAATGAATGCGTCGTCCATAGCGCAATCACAAAAATACCGGCAAGTGAAATAAAGGTTGTATCTTTTCTGAGAAGCATAAAAACGATAATGGCCGCGATAAAAGCAACATAAAGCAGATGTACCGAGTAGATGCCGATCCCCAATTGAACCACTCCGTTTATAAATAGGATTGCTACAGGTTATTCATAGGCGGGCGGAAGGTGCAAAGGGGAGGCGGAAAATCGGGACTAAAAAAAGCCGGAGAATCTCCGGCGGTTTTAATCTATAGCGTAATAAGCGGTTACATAAGACGGACGGGAGAAAATGGACGTCGTGTCGATGCCGGCTGATGTTCCGCGTTTTTTATGGGCTTCCTGATAAGAGTTTGACTGCTGCCAGCCCTGAAAGGCTTTTTCCTCTTCCCACAGGGTCAGGATGACATACGTATCGCCTTCAAGCGGCCTTAATACGCGGATGGCTTCAAAGCCGGCTTCATTTTCCACTTTGCCGGCGCGGTTTTTAAACCGGTTTTCAAACAGCGGACGGCCTTCCTGGGTAACGGCGATGTTATTGAGGACGGCGTAGCCCGGATGTTTGATTTCCCCGACACTGTCGATGCTTTCATAGGAATGGGGCGCCTGAAAAACGGTTTCTCCATTTGTCTCATGGATTAAAATCGCATTTTCCTCTCCTTGCATCAGCACCATATTCTCATTTGGGTGTTTCTTTGCAATCGTTTTTAAAAAATCGGCTGTCCCATATGTAATATAAACCTTCATATCAGCCACCTCCTGCTTGCTAGTATAACAAAAGAGTGGTATAAGTTTCTATTGGCGACTCATTCTGACATAATTCGAAACAATATTTCCCATACTACAAGTTAAGAAAGGCGAGGTGACTTATGCTGAAAAAGAAAAAAAGATTCTTTATTCCGGCTGTAATTGCGGCGGTAACCGCTTTTCTCGCGTTAATCGGATACATTATCATTATATTTCTCGGCCATTATGTCATCGATGAAAAGAAATTAATCCTGCACGCATCTTCAAAAATCGTCGATCAAAACGGTGATGAAATCGCGAGTCTTTATACGGAAAACCGCGAACCGGTATCCATTCAGGAGGTTCCTGAAGATGTGAGAGATGCTTTTATCGCCGTTGAAGATAAACGATTTTACGAACATCACGGCATTGATGTGAAATCTGTCGGACGGGCGATGTTCCGGGATATTTTAGCGGGCGGCAAGGTGGAGGGCGGAAGCACGATCACCCAGCAGCTGGCGAAAAACATTTTTCTGACTCATGATAAAACATTTTTGCGCAAAACGAAGGAAGTCATTATCGCCATCAATCTTGAGCGTGATTACAGCAAGGATAAGCTGCTTGAAATGTACCTGAACCAGCTCTATTTCGGCCATGGCGTTTACGGCATTCAAGCCGCGTCTCACTACTATTTTAATAAAGAAGTAAAAGATTTAACCGTTGCAGAAGGCGCCGTTCTGGCGGCTATACCGAAGGCGCCTTCCCTTTATTCGCCGATTCAGCATCCCGGCAAAAATAAAGAGCGGCGCGATACGATTCTTTCCATGATGAACGATCAAGGCTATATCAGCGCAAAAGAAGCCGTCAGAGCCCAGGGCCGGACATTGGGGCTTCATATCAAGAAAACATCTGAAACGCCTTGGTTTGACAGTTATATCGATCTTGTCATCAAGGAGGCGGAATCCCGTTATTCGATGTCAGGCGAACAGCTTCTTCAAGGCGGCTATACGATTCGGACATCGCTTGATTCCAAACTGCAGAAAACGGCATATACGCTCATGAGGGAAAGCGGCTATTTTCCGGGAACGGATCAGGCGGCGGAGGGAAGCGCCGTCTTTATTGATAATAAAACCGGAGGCGTCCGCGCGGCGGTCGGCGGTCGCGACTATGTGACAAAAGGATACAACAGGGTAACGGCGCCGCGGCAGCCGGGCTCAACGTTTAAGCCGCTTGCCGTGTACGGGCCCGCCATGCAGGAGGACAAGTTCAAACCATACTCGCTTCTTCAAGACAAACTGCAGTCTTACAACGGGTATGAACCGAAAAATTATGACGGACAGTACAAGGGGCAAGTGACGATGCAGGACGCGATCACATACAGCATAAATGCGCCCGCTGTCTGGACATTGAAGCAGATCGGCGTGGATACGGGAAAATCGTATCTTAATAAAAACGGCATAAACATATCTGACAACGGACTCGCGATTGCGCTGGGCGGTCTGTCAGAAGGCGTCACCCCGCTTCAGCTGGCCGGAGCTTATCATACATTTGCGGCAAACGGAATGTATACGAAGCCATTTTTTATAGAGAACATCACGGACGAAGACGGAGAAACGATATCCGGGCCTAAAAACGGCAAAACGCGCGTCTTCAGCGGACAGACGGCATGGAATATGACGAGGATGCTTCAGCAGGTCGTAAAAGAAGGAACCGCTTCACAAGGCAGCTATCAGGGCGGCCTGGCGGGGAAAACCGGCACGACGTCATTTACCGGCGTCCCCGGCGCCACGAAGGACGCCTGGTTTGCGGGATACACTCCCGGACTGACGGGAGCCATCTGGATGGGGTATGACAAAACAGATAAAACCCATTACCTGAAAGGCGGAAGCCAGTATCCTGTCAGACTCTTTAAAGATATCGTCACAAAAGCGGGGGAAAACGGCAAAGCATTCAAAAAGCCTGAAAATGTGAAAGAACTGGGAAGCCCGATTGAGCTGAAAGCGGTGAAGTCCCTGTCGGCCGGTTATACATTTAAGGCGATGGGACTGATTACGGTTCAATTAAAATGGGATGCTCAAAAGGATGATCGGGTTGTTTACCGAATATATGAAAAGAAAGACGGAAAAGACAAGCTTCTGGATTCGGTGAAAGGAAAAGGCAGCTTTGACATACCATACGCCAACCTGTTTTCAGGGGCTTCATACAAGGTCGTTCCATATAATTCACAGACGAATCAAGAAGGAGAGGGAACGGAATACGTTCAGCCGAAGCTTTTCTCTTCTTAATGATGAATTCGGCGATTTTTTGAACATTAGGCCTCAATTCTATACCATTTTGAAAAAACAAGGTATAGTGTAATGGGCGAAGAACACGAACGTATGGTTGCAGGAGGAAAGGTGGAAATTCAGATGAGTAAACGAGAAGCGTTTAATGATACGTTTTTAAAAGCGGCACGGGGAGAAAAAACAAATCACGTCCCTGTCTGGTACATGAGACAGGCGGGGAGGTCACAGCCGGAATACCGCAAGCTGAAGGAAAAGTACGGCTTAGTCGAAATTACGCATCAGCCCGAGCTGTGCGCGTATGTGACGAGACTTCCGGTCGAGCAGTACGGAGTGGACGCTGCCATTTTATATAAAGATATTATGACGCCTCTTCCTTATATCGGAGTGGATGTTGAAATTAAAAACGGAATCGGCCCGGTGATCGATCAGCCGGTGCGCTCTGCTGCGGATATTGAAAAGCTCGGCGAACTGAATCCCGAACAGGATGTTCCTTACGTGCTGGAAACGATCAAATTACTCGTAAACGAACAGCTGAATGTCCCGCTCATCGGTTTTTCGGGAGCGCCTTTTACGCTGGCCAGTTATATGATTGAAGGCGGGCCTTCTAAAAATTACAACAAAACAAAAGCGTTCATGCACAGTATGCCGCAAGCGTGGCAGATGCTGATGGACAAGCTCGCGGATATGATTATCGTTTATGCAAAAGCGCAGATTAACGCCGGCGCAAAAGCCATTCAGATTTTTGATTCCTGGGTCGGCGCGCTGAACCGCGAAGATTACCGGCAATTTATAAAACCGGTGATGGACAGAATTTTCCGGGAGCTTTCAGCAGAACAAGTTCCGCTGATCATGTTCGGCGTAGGCGCAAGCCACCTGGCCGGAGACTGGCATGACCTTCCTCTTGACGTTGTCGGTCTTGATTGGAGACTCAGCATAGATGAAGCCAGAAAACAAGGCATCACAAAAACGGTTCAGGGCAATCTTGATCCGTCGCTTCTTCTTGCGCCTTGGGAGGTCATCGAGAAAAAAGCGAAAGCGATTCTTGACCAGGGTATGAAAACGGATCGGTTTATTTTCAATTTAGGACACGGCGTATTCCCTGATGTAAACCCGGAAACGCTGAAAAGGCTGACGACGTTTGTGCATGAATACTCCGCGGCTAAAATAGGGGAACAATCTTCCTGAGCAGATCGTTGGTTATAAGAAGATTTTCCTGTCAAAATCAAGATAGACAGACCATCAAAAGAGGTGTTTAACAAAATGAGCAGCAAAAAGAAAATGGGACTTCTCGTTATGGCTTACGGAACGCCTTACAAAGAAGAAGACATAGAACGTTATTATACACATATCAGACGCGGAAGAAAGCCGGAGCCGCACATGCTTCAAGACTTAAAAGACAGATATGAAGCGATCGGAGGCATTTCGCCGCTTGCAAAAATTACGAAGGAGCAGGCGGAGAAGCTCGGACAGCGTTTAAATGAAATCCAGGACGACGTCACATTCAAAGTGTACATCGGATTAAAACATATTGAACCGTTTATCGAAGACGCGGTGGCGGACATGCATAAAGACGGCATTACAGAAGCTGTCAGCCTGGTGCTCGCCCCTCATTTTTCAACATTCAGCGTCCAGTCATACAACAAACGCGCCAAAGAAGAAGCGGAGAAGCTCGGCGGCTTGACCATCAAGTCGGTTGAAAGCTGGTATGATGAACCGAAATTCGTTGATTATTGGGTCAGCCAGGTGAAGAAAACGTATGAATCAATGCCGAAAGAAGAACGGGATGACGCGATGCTGATCGTCTCAGCGCACAGCCTTCCTGAAAAAATTAAAGAATACGGCGATCCGTATCCTGACCAGCTGGAGGAATCCGCAAAACTGATTGCCGAAGGCGCCGGAATTACCGATTACGCAGTCGGCTGGCAGAGCGAAGGGAACACCCCTGATCCATGGCTCGGGCCGGATGTGCAGGATCTCACGCGCGAGCTGTATCAAAAGCATCCTTATAAAGCATTTGTATACGTGCCCGCAGGCTTCGTTGCCGATCATTTAGAGGTGCTTTACGATAATGATTACGAATGCAAAGCTGTGACCGATGAAGTCGGCGCAAGCTACTATCGTCCGGCCATGCCGAACGCACAGCCCGAATTTATCGATGCGCTTGCAGCGGTCGTGCTGAAAGAGCTGGACAAGTAGAACTAAACGGTAAAGAAGGCGATAAAAATGAGTGGCGATAAAAAACATCTGGTCATCATCGGCGGCGGCATAACGGGATTAGCCGCCGCCTTCTACATGGAAAAAGAAATCAAAGAAAAACAGCTGCCGCTTGAGGTCACCCTGATTGAAGCGGGCCCGAGAGCGGGCGGCAAAATTCAGACGGCGCATAAAGACGGCTACATCATTGAGCGGGGGCCGGATTCTTTTCTCGAAAGGAAAAAAAGCGCTCCCCAGCTCGTCAAAGATTTAGGGCTTGAGCATCTGCTCGTCAACAATGCGACCGGCCAGTCTTACGTGCTCGTCAACGAGACGCTTCATCCGATGCCGAAGGGCGCGGTGATGGGCATCCCGACAAAAATCGCTCCGTTCATCTCCACCGGCTTATTCTCTGTTCCCGGAAAGGCGCGGGCGGCACTGGATTTTGTTCTGCCTGCGAGCAAGCCGAAGGAAGATCAGTCTCTGGGTGAATTTTTCCGCAGACGCGTCGGTGACGAAGTTGTTGAGAATTTAATAGAACCGCTTTTGTCAGGGATCTATGCCGGAGATATTGATAAGCTGAGCCTCATGTCCACATTTCCGCAATTCTATCAGACTGAGCAAAAGCACAGAAGTCTGATTCTCGGCATGAAAAAATCGCGTCCGCAGCCTTCAGGACAGCAGCTGACGGCCAAAAAGCAGGGGCAGTTTTTAACGCTGACGACAGGGCTTCAAACGTTAGTGGAGGAGCTGGAAAAGCAGCTTACGCTGACAAAAGTGATGAAAGGCACGAAAGTCACCCATATCGGCCGCGAGGAGAAAGGATATTCAGTGACGCTTGATAACGGCAAAGTGCTTCATGCGGAAGGATGCATTGTAACAGCGCCGCATAAAGCCGCGGCGAAAATGCTTTCTGATCTGCCGGCGGTTTCATGTCTTAAAGACATGCATTCTACGTCCGTCGCCAACGTCGCCTTAGGTTTTCCTGAGGGAGCCGTCAAGATGGAGCATGAAGGTACGGGATTCGTTATCTCAAGAAACAGCGACTTCTCCATCACGGCCTGCACATGGACGAACAAAAAATGGCCGCATGCGGCGCCGGAGGGCAAAACACTCCTCAGGGCGTACGTCGGAAAAGCCGGAGATGAATCCATCGTAGATCTTTCAGATAACGAGATCATTAAAATCGTAATGGAAGATTTGAAAAAAGTAATGAATATCAAGGGCGAGCCGGAAATGACCTGTGTGACCCGCTGGAACGAAAGCATGCCGCAGTACCATGTCGGTCATAAAGAGCGCATCAAAGAGTTCAGAGACGCGCTGAGAGCTTCCTATCCGGGTGTATACGCGACAGGCGCGTCTTTTGAAGGGGTGGGCATCCCAGACTGTATCGACCAGGGAAAAGCCGCCGTATATGATTCACTGGCTTATTTATTTGAAACGTACCAGCCTCCGTTATCTTAAAACGGAGGTTTTTTTGCATGTTCCCGTTCTGTAAAGGGAACACCAATAAAAAGAAAAAACATTTGAATCTTCTTTGCGACTGTGATAAGTTATCTTATGTACAAAATGACTAAAACGTTCAAACGGTCAATTTAACGAGGTGGGAAATATGTCCGTCGATCGGAAAAAGCTCATTCTGGAAGCGGCAACGAAGTCTTTTACACAATTCGGCTACAAAGCAACGACAATGGATCTGGTGGCGAAGCTTGCAAATGTGGGAAAGGGAACCATCTATACGTTTTTCAAAAACAAAGAAGAACTGTTTGATGACATTTTCACCACTATTTTAAGAGAAATGAAGGAACACGCCGATGAAGCGATGAAACCGGAGCTTTCATTTCACGAAAATGTCCACCGGGCGCTTGTCGCGATTTTGGAATTCAGAAAAACACACCAGCTGACGATTAAAATTTTTCAGGAGAACGCCGAGATTGGTACAATAGCCGTTCAGGATGTCATTGCGAAAATGGAGCGGGCCATTCTGTCATATATTAAAGAAAAGATAGAATATGCCATTGAAAACGGGAGCATTAAACCGTGCGATCCGGAGCTGACCGCTTTTGTCATGCTTAAGCTTTACATCGCGCTGATATTTGACTGGGAAAAAAACCATCCGCCTCTTGAAAAAGAGACGATCGCCGAATTGCTGGAAATGTATGTTGGTCAAGGATTATCTAAATAGATGATCCTTCACTTTTTAGGTGCCGTGACCGTTTTGTCAAATGAGTCAGTTTGCGGAAGGAGGCAACAGGGTTGAATACAATAAAAAGCCAGTGGAAAGACATTGTAACGAGCAAGAAACTGTTAATCCCCATCATTGCCATATTATTCGTTCCGCTGATTTACAGCGGAGTGTTTTTGAAGGCGTACTGGGACCCGTACGGCACGGTGGATCAGCTGCCGGTAGTCGTTGTCAACCAGGATAAAGGGGCGGACTACGAAGGGAAACATCTTCAGATCGGTGACGATCTTGTGAAAGAATTAAAGAAAAATGATAATTTTGATTGGCATTTTTCAAGCGATCTTGATCAATCGTTAAAGGACTTATTAAATGCTAAATATTATTTAGTGGTCGAGATTCCTGAAGGTTTTTCGAAAAACGCCAGCACGGTAATGGATAAAAATCCGAAAAAGCTGGATCTGAAATATCATACGAACGCCGGATCCAACTATGTCGGGGCGACAATCGGCGAAAAGGCGATCGATAAACTGAAAGCCTCCGTGTCGAAAGAAGTGACAGAGCAATACGCAAAAGTCATTTTCGACAACTTTAAAGATATTGCCAAAGGACTCGGCAAAGCCAGCAGCGGCGCCAAGAAAATAGACGATGGCACGAAAAACGCGAAAGACGGCAGCGCCAAGCTGAAGGAAAATTTAGCGAAGCTTACTGAAAGTACCGCAACCATCAGCGACAAAACACAGCAGCTTACCGACGGAGCGGCTAAAGTGACAAGCGGGATTCAAACGCTTAACAGCTCTATCGCAAAACTGCAGAGCGCAAGCGCCGACATTCAAGACAAATCGGGACAGATTGCTTCAGGAGGAGGCGAGGTGGCCAGCGGGCTTAAAACGAGCCTTGACGCGCATAAGCAGCTCCAGCAAAAGCTTCCGGATTTAACGAATGGATTAAGCGCATTAAACAGTAAGGCGCAGGAAGTATCGCAAAAAGCGGCGGCATTTGAAGATGCGATCAATTCAGTCAACCTCTCAGATATTGAAAAAGCGGTTGGGGAGCTTGAGCAGACTGAAAAGGAATTGCAGCAGTTTAAGAAAAAGCTTTCCGATCTGAAAAACAGCCTGGATGCCCGGGATGATGCGGTCAAAAAGGTGATTCAGGACAGTGATTTCTTAACGGGTGAGCAAAAAACGAAACTGGTTCAGCTTCTGAATGAGAAGCTTCCGAAGGCGGACCTTCCGGATTTAGACAATATCGTCAGCCAGCTTCCGTCCGGCGGAGATGTTCAGCTTCCGGATATGTCAGTTATAAAAAGCGCGCTGGAAGATGTAAAAGCGAAGGCTGATCAGCTGAAAGCACTGCCGCAGTCCACATCGAAACTGTATAACGGCGCGGCGGCGGTACAAGACGCGATTAACCAGCTGACAGCGGGAACTGACAAATTATACAGCGGAGCGCAGACCGTCTTTGAAAGCCAAAACAAACTGACGGCCGGTATCGGCGAATACAACAGCAAGTTCGGACAGCTCAAATCAGGATCAGAAGCGTTAGTGTCAGGGAGCGGCCAGGTGTCTGGCGGCTTAACGAAACTGCTGGACGCACAAAACAAAGTCCATGACGGTTCGTCCAAAATTGAGCAGGGCCAAGCGTCACTCGGCACCGGTTTAAGCAAGCTTTTAGACGGCACCGGACAATTGTCCAGCCAGCTGAAAGATGCGGCCGATCAAACCGGAGACATTAAGACAGATAACAAAACGTACAGCATGATTGCCGATCCGGTAAAAACAGACGATAACGCGATTCATTCCGTGCCTAACTACGGTACGGGACTGACGCCTTATATCCTGTCTATGGGCTTATATGTCGGCGGATTGATGCTGACGGTCGTATTCCCTCTGACTGAAGCTTCGGGCCGTCCGAGAAACGGGTTTGAATGGTTCCTCAGTAAATTCAGCGTCATTCTGCTCGTCGGACTGATTCAATCTGTTATAGTCGCCACGGTTCTGTTAAAAGGAATCGGGCTTGATGTGGAAAGCACTTGGAGATTCTATCTCTTTACGATGATTACCAGCATCGCGTTCTTGTCCATGATTCAATTATTAGCGACCACGATGGGAAATCCGGGACGCTTTATCGCTGTCATCATTCTGGTGCTCCAGCTCGGGGCAAGCGGAGGAACCTTCCCGCTTGAACTTCTGCCTGGATTCTATCAAGTGATTCACGGGGCACTGCCGATGACGTACAGCATTAACGGATTCCGTGCCGTCATTTCAAATGGCGATTACGCCTACATGTGGCAGCAGGCATCGATTCTATTGGGCATTGCCGTTGTCATGATCGCGCTGACCATCGTGTACTTTACGGTGCAAAGCAAAAAAGAACACAAAGCGGAAGAAGAAATCACAGCATAAGAAAAAGAGGCCCTGGGCAGATGCTCGGGGCCTCTTTTTTCAGCTTTCGATCATCGTTCGATTAAAATCCCCATCTCACCAGCAATCCGGTATACGTCAATCCGCCGCCGAACCCGAATAATACCAGTGTCTGGCCTTCCGACAGTTTTTTCGCTTTCACGGCTTCATCCAAAGCGAGAATAATAGAAACCGATGAAGTGTTTCCGTAATATTCTACGCTTGTCAATGTCCGTTCAAGCGGGAAAGGAAGTTTTTCACAGATGGATTCGATCATCCGCATGTTGGCGCTGTGAGGAACGAACCAATCCAGATCGTCTTTTGAAAAGCCGGCTTTTTCTAAAAGGGCATTGCACTCCTCAGGCACGGTTCTGGCCGCCCATTTATATACTTCGCGCCCGTTTTGCACCATATTTCCTCCGCCTTTAAGCGGTTCGCCGTTTAATTCTGCGCTCAGCCCCGTGCGATACAGCACGTCCGCGCCGCTCCCGGCTGTTCCTTGCACGGCTGCCAAAAAGCCCGGCGCTGATTCGTCGCGCTCCACCAATAAGGCGCCTGCAGCGTCTCCGAAAAGGACACAGGTCGTCCGGTCAGTATAATCCGTTACTTTTGATAATGTTTCACCGGCAATCACGATCACTTTTTGATGAGAACCGGCGGTGATTAATGCGTCTGCGAGCTGAAGGCCGTATGTGAGTCCGGCGCATGTGGCGTTAATATCAAGGGCGCCGGTGTGAGGCCAGCCGAAATGAGCCTGCACGCGTGCCGCAGTGCTTGGAAACGCATAGTCCGCCGTCGTTGTAGCGACAAGGATCATATCGACATCATCAAGGGTCCCGCTGTATCGTTCTGCAAGGTTTTTCACCGCTTCGATACATAAATCCGATGTGAATTCATGTTCGCCGGCAATACGTCTTTCCTTCATGCCGGTACGCTGGACGATCCATTCATCAGATGTATCGACGATGCGCTCCAAATCCGCATTTGTTAATCGGCGTGCCGGAGCATATGTACCGATTGCTGTAATTTTAGATTTTGACATGATGAATCACTCCTTTATAATCAGATTATAACACCAGATATTAATACTTGGTACTAATTTTAATAAAAAAACCCAAGCAGCATCCGCTGGTTGGGGAGCATGAGACATCTATTTATAAAACGGGCTTGTGTGATATTACCAATGACGGCAGCAGTGGCGGCGGTGATGGCGGCATGAATGATGATGCTTTCTTTCCTTTTTCTTCTTACAAGGTTCTTCTTCTTTTTTCTTCTTGCAGGGATCTTTGTCTTTTTTACAGCACCAGAAGGAGTCTGCATCAAACCAATCATCCTCAAACCAATCCTCAAACCAATCCTTATGAAACCTTTTCCGCTTATGCGATTTACGGCTGATCATACATTTCCCTCCTATCCCCATGCTCCCTTCATCTTATGAAAAAAGAGAAGGAAAAGATTGGACGGGTTGTGGATCAAAAGAGTATATTTTAAGAAGAATCAAATTGATAGGAGGAATGACCTGTGGCAGATATGAAACATACGATGGAACTGATTAAAAAACTGGTGTCGATTCCGAGTCCGACGGGCAATACATACGAGGTTATCGCCTATACAGAAAGTCTTTTAAAAGACTGGGGCGTCTCCTCTTACAGAAACCGCAAAGGCGGTCTTTTTGTCACGATTCCCGGCCGTGATGACAAGAAACACAGATTGCTGACGGCGCATGTCGATACGCTCGGCGCGATGGTAAAGGAAATAAAGGCAGACGGCCGGCTGAAGATTGACTTGATCGGCGGCTTCCGATACAACTCGATTGAAGGGGAATATTGCGAGATCCAAACTGCTTCCGGCAAAACCTATACAGGCACCATTTTAATGCATCAGACTTCAGTGCACGTCTACAAGGACGCCGGCAAGGCAGAGCGGAATCAGGAGAATATGGAAGTCCGCCTTGATGAGCCTGTCCGGACGAAAGAAGAGACCTCCAATCTCGGCATTAGAGTCGGCGATTTCATCTCATTTGATCCGCGCGTGCAGATTACACCGAGCGGTTTTATAAAATCCCGGCATCTTGATGATAAAGCGAGTGTGGCCCTGCTCCTGAACTTAATCCGCCGCATCACAGAAGAGAAAATCGAACTTCCGTATACGACGCACTTTCTGATTTCTAATAATGAAGAAATCGGCTACGGCGGCAATTCCAACATTCCGCCTGAAACCGTCGAATACTTGGCTGTTGATATGGGAGCGATCGGCGACGGCCAGTCTACGGATGAATATACCGTCTCTATTTGCGTGAAGGATTCAAGCGGCCCGTACCATTATCAGCTCAGAAAACATCTGGCCGGGCTTGCGGAGCGCTATGGCATTGATTATCAGCTTGATATCTATCCGTATTACGGTTCTGATGCTTCAGCAGCCATCCGTTCGGGCCATGACATCGTCCACGGGCTGATCGGCCCGGGAATTGACGCATCACACGCCTTTGAACGCACGCACGAATTATCGCTTCTTAATACGGCGAAGCTTTTGTACCGGTACGTTCTATCGCCGATGGCATAAAAAAACCCTGCGCGGAAAAGTTCCGTGCAGGGTTTTCGTTTAACCTGAGATGGTTGTGTTTTGTTCTGTTTTGGCGAGGCTCATGACCTTCGCGCCTTTAGCGGGATCATACTGGCCTTCCCATTTTGACATCACAACGGATGCCAGCGCGTTTCCGGTCAGATTGACGACCGTACGGGCCATGTCCATAATCCGGTCAACACCGGCGATGAATGCAAGGCCTTCTGCAGGAATGTTGAATGCGCCTAGTGTCGCAAGCAGGACGACGAAAGAAGTCCCGGGCACGGCAGCCATTCCTTTGGAAGTGACCATCAAGACAAGCACAAGGGTAATCTGCTGCCAAATGGACAAGTCAACGTGGTATACCTGAGCGAGGAATATTGCGGCGATAGATTGGTACAGCACAGATCCGTCTAAGTTAAAGGTATATCCGATCGGCACAACAAATGAAACAATACCTTTCGGACATCCGATTTTCTCCATTTTTTCCATAACACGAGGGAGTACAGTTTCGGAGCTTGACGTACTGAACGCCAATAAAATTTCATCCTTCATATAGGCGAGGAATTTGAAAATGTTAACCCCGGCAAGCTTTCCGACGATTCCGAATACAACAATGAGAAAGAAAGCCAAAGCTACATATACTAAACCGACCAGTTTACCGAGTGAAAGCAGGGAACTGAGCCCAAATTTGGAAACGGTAACACCAATCAATGCAAAAACACCAAACGGAGCAACTTTCATGACCAGGTTCACAACGTGGAACATCGCATGAGAAACACCTTCAAAGAAGGCCAATACGGGCTTTCCTTTTTCACCGATTGCCGAGATGCCGAGTGCAAACAGCACGGTAAAGCAGATGATGGCAAGCAGATCTCCTTCGGCCAATGATTGGAAGAAGTTTGTCGGTACAATATGCAGGAATGTGTCCGCGATAGATTTATTATTTTGTTCTTTTTCTGTTTCAACATATTGACTGATATCTGTTTTTTGAGCCTCATGTATATTAACGCCTGTTCCCGGATGAAAAAGATTTGCCAAAGCCAGTCCGAGAATGATGGCGAAAGTGGTAATGATCTCAAAATACAAAATCGTTTTGAAGCCTAATTTTCCGACCTGTTTTCCGCTTCCCGCGCCGGCAACGCCGATGATTAAGCTGGAGACGACGATTGGAATCACGATCATTTTGATTAAGCGTAAAAACAAATCGCCGATAGGCTGTAAATAAGTTGGAACAGCAGGATTGCCATACCAGATGACACCGACTACAACCCCTAGTATGAGTCCGACGAAAATTTGCGTCGCTAATCCAAAACGTAATTTTTTCATAGATTACCTCCCGAAGAAAAAAGTGCAATAAGTATCTAAAAAGATAGCTATTAGAACAAATTATAATAGAAAAGAAAACAATTCGTCTATAAAAAAATATAGATTGAAAATACTGAATTGTACAAAACATACAGATAATTGCTAATAATGGTGGATAACGCCCTATTCAGAAAGTACGGCGCCAGCCGAAAAATAAAGGTGCCGCACACTTTTGACTGTGCGGCACCCTATTGTCACATATCCTTTATTTTCAAGCAATCGTCACAAACATTTCCATAGCATTCATGCTGTTCAGCTATTTCTTTGCCGCATTCCGCACACTTTTTACCGGGCAGATTTCTAAAAAATTCTGTTATTTTATCCAACATACCCATCCCTCTTTCGTTGTGTTGTCTTTACATTGTATTATAACAGTTGACGAAAATCAACGGCTGTTTTGGCACAATGTTTAAAACATGCAATTTATACGAAAAATAGGTATATTGAAGGAAAGGATCTTTTTATCTTAAACATTCGGAGGATGCTATGAAAGTTACAGTTATTGGATGCTGCGGCGGGTTTCCGGCCGCAAATGAAGCAACTTCAGGCTATCTGTTTCAGTCCGGCGGTTATTCTTTGCTCGTCGATTGCGGAAGCGCCGTATTATCAAAGCTGTTTGCCTATGTACCGGCAGAAGAGCTTGATGCCGTGATTTTGTCCCATTATCATCATGACCACATGGCTGATATCGGACCGCTTCAATTTGCCAAGCAGGTCGGCTCATTTCTTGGAAAAGGGACGGATGCGCTGCCGATTTACGGGCATGATGCTGATATAGAACAGTTTGAGCGTCTTACATACAAAACGCATACAAAGGGAGTGGCCTATCAGCCGGACCGTCCGCTTTCTGCCGGGCCGTTCACGATTACCTTCCTGAAAACGGTGCATCCGGTCACTTGTTATGCGATGCGGATTACTGACGGTTCCGCTTCCGTTGTGTATACGGCTGATTCAAGCTATCAGGACTCGTTTATTCCGTTTGCGGAAAATGCCGATCTGCTGATCTGCGAGTGCAATTTTTACGCAGACCAGGACGGCACGTCAGCCGGCCATATGAACAGCTTGGAAGCCGGACGTATCGCGAAGGAGGCGGGAGCGGGGGAGCTGATTCTCACGCACCTGCCTCACTTCGGCGAGCACCGCAAGCTGAAAGAGGAAGCGGAAACCGTCTTCGGGGGCGAAGTGAAAATCGCGGCCTCCGGATTGAAGTGGGAGAAATAGAGGAGGAGCACCATGTTATTTATTGATAACCAAAACATAACCGATCCGAGGATCAACCTCGCGATCGAAGAATATTGCGTGAAGCATCTCGACCCTGAACAGACGTACCTGCTTTTTTATGTCAATCAGCCGTCGATTATCATCGGGAAGAATCAAAATACAATAGAAGAAATCAATACGAAATACGTAGAAGATAACGGAATCATCGTCGTCCGCAGACTGTCAGGAGGCGGCGCGGTTTATCACGATCTCGGAAATTTGAATTTCAGTTTTATCACAAAGGATGACGGAGACAGCTTTCACAATTTTAAAAAATTCACCGAACCCGTCATTCAGGCGCTGCGCCAGCTCGGTGTGGAAGCTGAATTAAGCGGCCGCAACGACATTGTCGCAGATGGCAGAAAAATTTCCGGCAACGCTCAATTCTCGACGAAAGGACGGATTTTCAGCCACGGAACATTAATGCTGGATTCGGCCATTGACCATGTTGTGTCAGCGCTGAAAGTGAAAAAAGACAAAATCGAATCAAAGGGCATTAAATCAATCAGAAGCCGTGTCGCCAACATCAGCGAGTTTCTTGATGACAAAATGACGGCCGATGAATTCAAAAAGCACCTGCTTCACCATATTTTTAATACAAATGATCTTTCCAAAGTGCCGGAATATAAGCTGACGGATGAAGACTGGAAAGCGATCCGGAAGATTTCTGAAGAGCGTTATCAAAACTGGGACTGGAATTTCGGCAGGTCGCCGGCATTCAATCTTCAGCATTCCAAACGTTATCCGGTCGGATCAATTGATCTGCGCCTTGAAGTGAAAAAAGGAATCATTCAAGACTGCAAAATTTTCGGGGATTTTTTCGGTGCGAAAGATGTGAGTGAAGTCGAACAGGCGCTGATCGGAAAACAGTATGACAGAACCGCGATCAGGGAGGCGCTGGCCGGAATTGAGCTGAAACAGTATTTCGGCAAAATAGAGCTGGAAGACTTCCTCGAACTGATTTATTAGAACACTTGCCGAACCGCATGATTTGAATCAGCGCCCGTTTTTATGAAATGATAGAACCATAATAGATAGGGAGGGATCATGATGAAAGTATTTCTCATCGGAGCAAACGGACAGATCGGACAGCGGCTGACCGGGCTGTTTCAACAAGACGGCACCCATACGCTTCGGGCGATGGTCCGGAAAGAAGAGCAGAAAGAAGCGCTTCAAGCTGCGGGAACAGAAGCCGTTCTTGCGGATCTCGAAGGAAGTGCGGAAGACATCGCGAAAGCCGCCGAGGGCTGTGATGCGATGGTTTTTACCGCCGGATCAGGCGGAAGCACCGGATATGATAAGACGCTTTTGATTGATCTTGACGGAGCGGCAAAAGCGATAGAAGCGGCAAAAAAAGCCGGCATTAAGCAGTTTATTATGGTGAGCGCCCTTCAGGCTCATAACCGGGCCAACTGGAATGAATCGCTGAAGCCGTATTATGCCGCTAAACATTATGCGGACAAAATTCTTGAAGCAAGCGGTTTGACGTATACGATTATCCGTCCCGGCGGACTATTAAATGATCCCGGCACGGGAAATATCAATGCCGCCGCCGATTTAGAAAGAGGCTCCATTTCAAGGGACGATGTCGCCAAGACCGTTATCGAATCCCTTAATGAACCGAATACGTTTGAAAAGGCGTTCGATCTGACGGCGGGCAGCACGCCCATCAGAGAAGCGCTGAAACAATTATAGTTTCCGGTTTTACGGCACTCGGGGCTTTTAGCCCTTGAGTGTTTTTCTATATTTTTCTATAATGAAAGTGAACGTTTATACCGGAGAAGTGAATGACTATTCATTCATTACATTTTTAAAGGGGTGGGAAAATGAATCTGGTTTCCAAATTGGAAGAAACGGCATCACAGAAACCGGAAAAACCAGCTTGTCTGTTTCAAGATCAGTACATGACGTATGAGGAGCTGGCAGGTAAAATCGAAGCATTTGCAAACGGATTGGAAGACAGGGGACTGAAAAAAGGGGATCATCTCGCTTTGCTGCTCGGAAATACGCCTGATTTTGTCATTGCGTTTTTCGGCGCGTTAAAAGCGGGAGTTGTCGTCATACCTGTTAATCCGGCATACACACCTTCAGAGATCGCATATATGCTGAAAAACGGCGATGTCAAAGCGATTGCCGGCATCGACCTTTTAATTCCCGTATTTGAAAGCCTGCACGGCTCACTGCCGCTAGTGGAGCATATCATCATCAGTCAGACCGCAGAGAACGCTCCATCGACAGAAGACCCTCAATTGCGCTTGAAAATGACAACGTTTACAAAAATGCTCCGTCCAGCGGAGCGCACCAGAACCTATCCGACATTGTCCCAAGATGATACTGCCGTCATTTTATATACCTCAGGGACGACGGGAAAACCGAAAGGCGCCATGCTCACCCATCAGAATCTTTTTTCCAACGCAAATGATGTCGCCGGATACTTAGGAATGAATGAGAAAGATAAAATTGTAGCCGCATTGCCGATGTTTCACGTTTTTTGTTTAACCGTTTGTATGAATGCGCCTCTGATGAGCGGAGCGTGTGTATTAATCGAGCCGCAATTCAGCCCGGCCTCTGTGTTTAAACTGATTAAACGCCGGCAGGCAACTATTTTTGCAGGCGTTCCGACGATGTATAACTACCTGTATCAATATGAGCACGGCAAAGCGGAGGATTTTGCGTCTATCAGGGTCTGCATTTCAGGCGGCGCTTCAATGCCGGTCGCTCTGCTGCAGACGTTTGAACAAACTTTTAATGTCACCATTTTGGAAGGATACGGACTTTCTGAAGCGTCGCCGGTTACTTGTTTCAATCCGTTTGACCGGGGGAGAAAGCCCGGCTCAATCGGGACGAATATTTTGCATGTCGAAAATAAAGTCGTTGATACGCTCGGTCGAGAACTGCCCGCCCATCAAGTGGGGGAATTGATCGTGAAAGGGCCGAATGTGATGAAAGGCTATTACAAGATGCCGGAGGAGACGGAACACGCGCTGAAGGACGGCTGGCTGTACACGGGTGATTTGGCGAAGCGCGATGAAGACGGTTATTTTTATATCGTCGACAGAAAAAAAGATATGATTCTCGTCGGCGGATACAACGTCTATCCGCGCGAAGTAGAAGAAGTGCTCTACAGCCATGAGGGCATTAAAGAAGCCGTGGTTATCGGCGTTCCTGACGCCAAAACGGGGGAAGCGGTGCATGCTTATATAGTGCCTGCGGATGGTGAGCTGACAGAGCAGGCCGTTGTTGATTACTGTGAACAGCATTTAGCAAAATATAAGCGCCCGGCGGAAGTGGTTTTTCTTGATGAGATTCCGAAGAACGCGACCGGGAAGCTGCTGAGACGGGCGGTCCGGGACATGCTTCCGAAATGACAGACGAAAAGCGAAGCCTGAGGGCTTCGCTTTTACATGAACTGATCCGGTCAGCTCTGCGATTCTTCCTTAATGATGCTTTGCACAAGCAACGTATCATGCCGGGTCAGTTTGTAATACGTGTTTTTATACTTGTACGTCATATAATTGCCGCTTTCGAGCCACATGCTGAATGAATCAATACGGTCTTCATGGTATTTGACCGTTCCGTTGTAATCGGGAGACACGCTTTTGGTCAGTTTGACTTGTTTTCCTTGGTTCAAGATATCGAGCATATCTTTTACATTCTGCCTGTCTTTAATTTTGATTTCTTTTTTTCCGTGCTCAGACAGAATAATCAGATCTGCGTTGCTTGATGGAAACACATCGCCGGTCCGGCTGTATACATAGAAGAAAGCAATAACCAAAAGGGCGATTACTACAATAAATGCGATTATTTTTTTCATATTCATCACTCCGTCTTTTAGTCTTTCCCGCTTCCTGTTGTTCCATTCTTTTCTGTTGTGAAAAGATTAACATCCGTTTCGGAGGCTTGGTTCTATTTATTTGCATTTATGCTTACAATAGGAGTAAGTCATAAGGGTAAGGAGGGTGACTTCCATGCGCAAATGGATTGCGGCAGCGGGACTTGCCTATGTGCTGTACGGCCTTTTTTTCTATTGGTATTTCTTTATGACAGGAGACTCCGCGGTCCCGGAGGCCGTAAAGGGAACGAAAGCCGATCCGGCCTCGTTTATGGACCCGGGCCGCCTGGCAGCCGCTGAAAACTATTCAAATGTAAAGGATTTTCTGTTTTTTATCGGGGCGCCGTTAGATTGGTTTTTATTTTTTCTGCTGCTCATTACTGGGCTTGCCAAAAAAATAAAGCAATGGCTGGAAGCAGCGGTGCGCTTTCGGGTGCTGCAAATCGTAAGCTTCGTATTTGTCATTTCACTCATTGTTACGGCGGCTTCGCTTCCGCTTGAGTGGATCGGATATCGGGTTTCGCTTGCGTATCATATTTCGACCCAGACCGCAACAAGCTGGATCAGAGACCATGTCATTGATTTCTGGATCAGTTTTCCGCTGTTTGCCGCGTGTGTGCTTGTGTTTTACTGGCTGATCACAAAGCATACAAAAAAATGGTGGTTTTACGCTTGGTGTCTGACCGTGCCGTTTACCCTGTTTTTGTTTTTCCTGCAGCCGGTCGTCATTGATCCTTTATACAATGATTTTTATCCGTTGAAAGACAAGGAGCTGGAAAGCAAAATTTTGTCGCTTGCCGACAAGGCCGATATTCCCGCCAGCCATGTTTATGAAGTGAATATGTCGGAGAAAACGAACGCGCTGAATGCGTATGTGACGGGCATCGGTTCGAATAAGCGCATCGTTTTGTGGGATACGACTCTTAACAAACTGAAGGATCCGGAAATTTTGTTCATTATGGGGCATGAGATGGGGCACTATGTGATGAAGCACGTGTACATTGGACTTGCCGGGTATCTGCTGCTGTCATTGGCCGGGTTCTATATCATTGACAAGCTTTACAGGCGGCTGGCGAAATCCTTCAGCCGGATGCTTCATATAGAGGGGCCTAAAGATCTGGCCGCTCTCCCGCTGTTATTGCTGCTCATCTCCGTGCTCAGTTTTGCTTCTGATCCGATTACGAATGCCGTCTCCCGGTATCAGGAAAACGCCGCCGACCGTTACGGCATCGAGCTGACCGGAAACCGGGAAGCGGCGATTGAGACGTTTCAGGATTTGGCTGTTACGGGACTGAGCCGGGTCAATCCGCCGTTTCTCGTCAAGGTTTTCAAGGGGAGCCATCCGTCGATTATGGAGCGGATTGAACATGCGGAGGAAGAAAAATAATAAAAAACCGGCGGGGCCAAGGCCGACGCCGGTTTTTTATGTTTTACTGAGCTGCCGCCTGTACGTTGATCAGCCCTTTTCCGTAGTAGAAAGCATCACCAAGTTTTGTAGTGGTGTTTTCTAAACTGCTGCGGACTTGAGTGGTTGTCCAGTTCGGGTGCTTAGAAAGAATTAAAGCAGCCGCTCCGGCAACGTGCGGAGATGCCATTGACGTACCGTTGTATGCTCCGTATTTGTTTCCGGGAAGCGTGCTTTGGATCGATACGCCAGGTGCCATGACATCAAGCTCAGGCCCTACGCTTGAGAAAGATGCTCTTTGGTTGCTGCTGTCAACAGCGCCAACTGCAATGACAGAAGGGTATTTACCAGGATAGCCCACTGTGCTTGAGCCGCCGGAAGTGCCTTCGTTACCGGCTGCCGCAACCACTACGACGCCGGAAGCAACGGCTTTGTCAACTGCCGCTTTTAACGCTGAAGAACCAGAAGGTCCGCCGAGGCTCATATTAATAACGTCCATTTTGTTTGCGATCGCCCACTCAATTCCGTTAATGATCCAGCTGTACTGGCCGGAACCGTCAGCGCCGAGAACTTTTACCGCGTAAAGGGATGCGCTTGGCGCAACGCCTAATACACCGATTGAGTTATTAAGAGCCGCAACTGTGCCGGCAACGTGAGTACCGTGAGAGTTTCTGTCTTGGAAAGGATTTGTTTCAGAAGGAACCATGCTGGCTCCGCCTGCCACCTTTAAATCAGGATGAGAAGAATCAATACCGCTGTCGATAACCGCTACTTTAACATTTGATCCAGTGAAGCCTTGAGAGTGCAGAGCAGGGGCTTTGATTTGAGATACGCCGTAAGGCACGGATTGCGCGTACGCTTTTGCAACGTGATCTTCTTCAACGTAAGCGACGCTAGGGTCTTTTTTCAGCTCTTTTACAGCTTTTTCATTTAATGTAGCTGAAGCCGCGTCTACATATTTGAATTGCTTCTGTACTTTTCCGCCTTTTTCAGAAATGACATCTTTCTTCTTAGCGGCGCTCATCGTGCTCATTGTCTGTTTGAACCCGACAATATATTTCTTTTCCCCGTTTGATTTTCCTGCCGCCTGGGCAGAAGACGTGCTGCCGAACGCCATCGTAAAGATTAACGCTAAAGCAAACAGCAAACTGATCCATACCTTTTTGCCTCTCACTCTTTATCCTCTCCTTTTTTTCATTTGCAGAATAACCAATAGACAGACTATTCTGTGGATTAATTGTATAGTATGGAATAATATTTTAGTAGACCCAATTTTTTTCATCCCGTTTTATTTCTATTTAGGTATATCAACTCTCTTTCATTTAGTAGGAACCCGAAATATTTAAATTTTAATGGAAAAAACCGATGGAAGGACATGAGTAAATGTACACAAGCGCAATGACTCGCTTGTTTACTGGGTCGAATGTTTTGCTTCCATTTTTGGATGTTGAACCAAAAACAGGATAAATGTCACTTTTTGTTGAATGCAGAAGACTGATGGACGTGAAAACAGAATGAGAAAAAGCTCCGGCATAAATCAGTCTTTGACTTCCTTGGTGGAGAATAGCCATGAAACCATTTTATAAAAATAATGATTATGAATATCATTAATGCTTATTTTGTTCATGATATAATTGCGGAAAAACGAAAGAGGGGAGCAGATGAAACGATTCAGTATGCTGATGCCGATCTTGGCCGTCCTCGTCATATCGGCATGTTCAGGACCGGAACATGAGACTGCCATCAGACATGATCTGGGGACCTCACATGTGCCAGCGCATCCGCAGCGCGTCGCCGTGCTGAACCCGGGCTTTAATGATACCCTCCATGATCTCGGTATAAAGCCTGTGGCTGCGGCCGATAACCGATCAGCGCGAAACGCCGGCACCCGGTCACATCCCGACCTGAAAAAGATCGCTTCGCTGAAACCCGATCTCATCATTGCAGACTCAAGCCTGCACAGAGGGATATACCATAAGCTAACGGAGATCGCTCCGACAATCGCTTTAAAAAATGAAGATGCGGATTATCAGGATGCGGTTGACGCCGCCCTTACCATTGAAAAGGCGGTCGGTAAAGAGGGCATCATAGAGAAACAGTTGTCAGCTCAGGAAGAAAAGCTGAATGACATCAAAAGAAAACTGGATGCAGAAGGCACCTCGATTTTAATAATGAACGCTGTAAACGGCAGCTTTTCTGTTAAGGACGATCAGTTTTTTACGTCCCGGCTTTTAACGCTCGCAGGGTTTACCTATGCGGTCCAGACAGCTTCCGGCGGAAAATCTGATCCTATCAAAATGACGCCCGGGAAGCTTTTGCATATCGATCCTGATTACATCATGCTGTTGGGCGGAGAGAAAGAGTTCGAAAAGAATCCGATCTGGAAACAGCTTAAAGCCGTGAAAAACGGACACGTTTACTGCGCGGACAGGGCGGTTTGGACGGAACGCCGGAGTATTGACGGTGCGGACGCCATATTACATGATCTGCAGAAAAAAATGCCCGCTAAAAAGGCCCGGCACTGAATGCGGGCCTTTTTGCTATGATTCTGAAAGGTGGCTGCTTACATTGTAATCCTTGACGCGCCACTTATTTTCAATTCGTTCGATATTGCTCAGACAAGCATTGACAAGCTTTGCGTTTTGTATGTCGGTGTCACCGTCAGAAATGGCGGACAAGAGGGCGTGAATGGCTGCGCCGTGAGCGACGATCAGTACTTTTTGATCAGGGAAGCGCTCCTGAACTTTCACTAAACCGGCCAGCATTCTGTCTGTCAGCTCCTCTGCAGTCTCCATGTTCGGATAGTTTTTATCCGGATAGCGCTTCGACCGTTCCGGTAAAGACATTCCTTCCGCATCCCCATAGCTCCGTTCTCTGAAATCTTCCATGACGACGATAGGAAGATTCAGAAATCCATTAATGATGTCGGCTGTTTTTCTGGCCCGTTTCATCGGGCTTGACACGATGACATCCCATTTGAAACCTTTTAAGTATTCTCCTGTTTCTTTCGCCTGACGCTCTCCCGTCGCATTTAACGGAATATCTGATTTGCCTTGAAGCTTCTTTTGGGCGTTCCAATCAGTCTCTCCATGTCTTACTAAACAAACGGCAGTCATAAAGTCTCCACTCCGATCATTTTTTATCGATATCATCTATTATACTGCCGTTACGTTAACACTTCAAAGAGAAGCGCCAGTCCGACTCCGCCTCCGCTGCCGATCGCTGCTGCTGCAAAGCGGGCATCCGGCCGCCTTTTTGCTTCATAAAAAAGCCGGGTGACAAGCGCCGCTCCGGAAGCCCCGTACGGATGTCCGACGGCCAGAGCGCCGCCCCGGACATTTATTTTAGAATACGGCACTTGAAGCTGCTGTGAAAAGACGCATATTTTGACGGCAAACGCCTCGTTTATTTCGTATATATCAATGTCATCAGGTGACAGGTCCCGCTCCTTCAGCAGTTTTTTGACGGCATACACCGGAGCAGCTGACGGATAATGCGGATGGACGCCGCTTACCGCGCTTCCGATAAAACGCAATCTCGGCTTTAAACCGAGAGACCGCGCTTTTTGTTCTTCCATCACACAGACTGCCGCCGCCCCGTCAGAAATTCCGCAGCTGTTGGCGGCGGTGACAGAGCCTCCGGGCTGAAAGACGGGTTTGGCGCGGGCGATGAGAGGCTCCATGTTCCGCTTTTTTTGCATGTTTTCGTCAGCGGCGAATCCGCGAATGGGGAGGATCTCCCGGCGGTACAGGCCGTCTTCGTGCGCTTTGACGCTCCGTTCATAGCTGAGAAGGGCATATTCGTCCTGCATCTTTCTCGTTACCCCGTAAGCCTGTGCCGTATACTCGGCTGCTATGCCCATATCAGGATCGCCGATATGTTCTGGAGAAAAACGCGCGCGCGATGAGAAAGGGGAGCGGCTGCTGCTCTCCGCTCCTCCCGCGATATACGTACTCCCTGCGCCGGCTTTTACAAAATGACACGCGATTCTCACGGCATCAAGCCCGGAGCCGCACTGTCTGTCGATGGTCGTCCCGGACACGCTCAAAGGAAGTCCGGCCGCCAAGGCTGACAGCCGGGCGAGGTTTCCGCCGCGGCCCGTCGCATTTCCGATCAGGACTTCATCAATGTCTTCGGGTGTGTTCCGGCTCAAATGGCGGATCAGCGGAGCGGCTAAATCCTCAGGAAGACAGTCCTTTAACAGGCCGTTTTCCCGGGCGAAAATCGTCCGTTTCGCATCCGTAATTACCGCTTCCATTCCATCATGTCCTTTGCCTGTTTTCGTATGGCGGCACGGGCGATCTTTCCGCCGGCTGTTTCCGGTATTTCTGAAAACAGCCATTTTTTCGGGATTTTATATGCTGCCAGCTGTTCGCGGCACCGTTTCTTCAGTTCCTTTACATCCGCATGTCCGTCGATCACCGCAACGGCGATGCTGCCCCAATAGGCATCAGGCACACCGGTTACGGCCGCTTTTCTGACGCCCGGACAGCCGTTGAGCACACGTTCAATCTCTTCAGGAAACACGTTCAGGCCGCCGGATACGATCATCCCGTTTTCACGTCCTTCGATATATAGATAGCCGTCACGGTCGACATACCCCATGTCGTCAACCGTCATCCATCCGGAATCATCAGGCTTTGCGCCGCCGATGTATCCCGAAAATTTCATCGGGCTGTTCACAAAAATCTTCCCCGTTTCGCCCGGCATGCAGCGTTCTCCTCCGGGACGGCGGATTTCGATTTTAACATGATCAAACGGCCGGCCCGCCGCATTTGGCTTTTCTGCGCCGTCTTCAGGCGATAAGAAAGCCACGAAACTCAGCTCGGACGTTCCGTAAAAATCATATAACCGCAAATGAGGATAGCGGTCTGACAGCGCTTGTTTAGACGAAGCCGGCCAGTCTGCGCCGGAAGAAATCACCTTGAGCGGTTTATCCGGAAACGCTTCTGCCGAGAGCAGGGCGTCGGTCATTGTCGGTACGGTATACAGAACATCAGCTTGTCTCAGCCAGTCTTTCATTCCGGCCGGATTGAATTTTCTTTGAAGGATGACGGTTCCGCCGATAAACAAAGTGCTGACGGCGCCGTACAAAAAGTGTGAGGAGCGCAGCGTGCCCGGTACCAGCACTTTGTCATCAGGGGAAATGCCGAATTCACGTTTCGTACAAGAAAAGCTCTCCAGCCACGAACGGTGGGAGCGGGTGAAGGCTTTCGGCTTTCCGGTCGAACCCGAGGTGAACCCGGTATAAAAGGGCAGGCCGGCGTTTTTGATAAAGGCGCCTTCTGTTTTCTCCGCCTCGATACAAGATCTGCATTCATCCCACAGAATGACGGGTATTTTGACACCGTTCAATCTGCCGCTCAGCCGGCGGTCACAGATAACGAGATCGGTTTTGCTGATGTGCAGCTGATCCGCGAATTCCGCTGCTGTCGAGCGGGGATCTAACGGAACCGCCGTGCAGCCGGCATGCGCCGCGCCTGCGAATAGTTGTAAAAAAGGGATTTCATTCGGCAGTAATATTGCAATGTTTTTCGGCTTACCTGAAAGGCTGCCAAGCCAGTTTGCGGTCTGGTTTACTAGCCTGTTCCAAGTTTGATAGTTGATTTGATCTGTTTCTGTCTGAATGGCGATTTGTTCCGGCGCTTGTCCGGCTGTTTCTGAATATGATGATGTAATCATGATGAGTAAAATCAGCTTCCTTTCGTCGGCAAAAGCCGGCTTGCTTGAAGAGTTTTTCTGATTCTTACGGCTGCGAAAGAGGCTGCGGCCGCTTTAAGCAGATCTCCCGGCACATAAATGAGGCTGAGCTTTACGGCAGTCATGATATCAATGTGCATCATAAAAGCCTGAACGGGAATGCCGATGACATACAAAAACAGCACGCCGAACAAAAACTGTCTGATAAACAAATGGGGTGCGCTGGCTGTGCGAAGGTTTCGGATGCTGAGGCTAAGCAGGAATGCCGCAAGCGGATATGCGATGAGATACCCGGCGCTCGGCCCGAAAAAAACCCCGAACCCGCCTCTTCCGCCCGAAAGGAGAGGCGCTCCGCATGCCACAATCAGCAAAAACAGCAATTGGCTTAAAAACGCGGCTTTCGGTTTTAAGATGCTTCCTGATAAAAGCACACCGATCGTCTGGAGTGTAATCGGAACCGGCGTAAAGGATAAGAAAAGCGGGGGGAGCAGCCCTAAAAGTCCCATAATGGCGGTAAACACGGCAATATGCATCATTTCTGTCAATTTCATTATGTATTCCTCCAGCTTATCAAAATATGTTTATACAATAAATCGAGTCTTTATATATGTCAACATCATTATATTTTTAGTTTACATTAAAAAGACCGGCCCTTTATAAAAAAGGCCGGCCGGTTTGTCTTTATTCTTCTGTGAGGATAACAAGTGAATCAACGGATGATGCAACGTGGGAAACGGCGCGGCTGACTTCTTGAAGGCCGCCGAGAAAAGCCTGTAAATCAACGTCGATTTTGCCTGTCTGATCTTTGCTCGTTTTCATGCTTTGGACGATGTCATCAAACAGACGGTTGATCTGCGTCATTTTTTCTTTCGTTTCACCTACAAGTCCGTTTACATCTTTAATATGTTTGGACACGATGTTGATTTGTGTATTGGTATTGTTCACAAGCTCTGATACGGTGGAAACGGTTTTTTTCGTATCCTCTGAAAGCTTTCTTACTTCCGTTGCGACAACGGCGAAGCCTTTGCCGTGCTCCCCGGCTCTCGCAGATTCTATTGAAGCGTTTAATGACAGGAGATTCGTTTGCTCGGCGATCCCCGTCACGATGCCGAAGATTTTTTCGATTTGCTGGGCAATGTCATTCAGCTTATCCATTTCTTCTTCAATATGCAGAAGGCTGGCGTCGATTTTATTCAATTGCTTCTGCTGGCTTTCAAGTTCTTTTTTTCCGCCGATTGACTTTTCTTCTACATGTACGGAAGTGACGGTGCCGGCTTTTGACGCCTCGGAAATGTCCTCTGATTTATCGACCAGCTCCTGCACGGCTCTGCTCGTTTCTGAAAACAGATCAGCGAGTGATCCGGATGTTTCCTGAATTTTTTGATGAAGACGGGCTTTCTTTTCCTCTTGCTCGTCCCGCTGGCAGTTATATTCGGTCTGGAACGCTTCAAGGACGAGCTGCTGTTCGAGATTCAGTATTTTCGTCGTCGCTTTGATCGCTTTTAAAAGCTCATGCAAATCCGGGATGGAAGCTTCATATATGTTCATCATCGACAGAAGCAGATCCTGAAACGCCCCCATATACCATTTCGGTTCAAGGCCGATCCGCAAATGAATGGAAGCGATGCGCTGTCTTTTCTCAATGAACTCATCATCTATCGTGCCGGCGAACATTTCGTGGATGTGACGGCGTAATGTTTTTTTCAGGCGCTCGACCGTGCTGTGGTCGTTAATGATCGTCATTAATGATTTTTCGTGATCCAGGTTTCGATAAAAGGAATCGACGATGGTGGAAATATGTTCTTTGATTAACGGCTGCAGCTCTTCAAGCACATGAAGCTCTTCGTTTCCAAGCCTGACCATTTTCAGCTGCTTTTTGACATCTGCATATTGATTTGAAAGCTCGATGCGTTTTTTGCCATCGGCTTCTGAAAAATAAGCTGTTTCTTTTTTGCTGTCTTTTTTAAATAACAATATTAGTTCCCCCAGATATTCTCTTTTTCTTTTTATCGGTTTGGAAGGAACTTGAATGAAGGAATCTGGTAAAAATATTTTAATGCAAAAAAATAAAACCATTCATACAGAATGGTTCAGTTAATCTTGCGTGATGCGCTTCAGCGGCTTGATGGCGGGACCTTCGGCAACCCCGCCGTCAGGTGTGAACCGGGAGCCATGACAAGGGCAGTCCCACGTCCGTTCGCCGTCATTCCATTCAACCTCACAGCCTAAATGGGTGCATGTCGTGTCGACAAGATGCAGGCAGCCTTTTTCATCTTTATAGGCGCCGGCCCGTTTGCCGTTTACCGTTACGATTTTTCCCTCTCCGGGCTGAAGGGACTCAGGTGAAGCGTCCGGCCTTTCAAGTTTGCCCGAGATAAGGTGTTTGGCTACGTTGGCATTATAGGAAATCAATTTTTTCAGCCCCGGATCTGCGTGGAAACGTGACGGGATAAACAGGCCGGAGAACGGGTTCTTTTTGTTTTGGATATGATCGGCCAAAAGCTTCGCCGCAAGGGCTGAGCTTGTCATGCCCCATTTTTTAAAACCGGTCGCCGCCAAAATATATTCTTCATCGCCTGAGATCGGACCGATGAACGGGATTTTGTCAATGGTGACAAGGTCTTGTGCAGACCAATGATATGGGATGCTTTCGACTCCGATTGTGTCTTCTGCAAATTGTTTCAGCGCTTCGTAATGCTCGGACATTTCTTTTCCTTGGCCTGTTTTGTGGCTTTCGCCGCCGACGAGCACCAGTTTTTCACCGTTCAGCTCTGTATAGCGCAGTGATCTGGACGGCTTGTCTATGCTGAGAAACATACCGTCAGGATACGCTTGCTTCGGTTTTACCGCGAGTACGTAGGATCTGCTGGCATACATTCTGGCGGCATAAAGCCCTCCGCCGTCATAAAAAGGAAAGTGGGAGGAGCAGACAATGTAGCGGCACTTGATGCCGTGTCTGTTTTTCGTGACCACCTCAGGCTGCGGTTCTTTTTTAATGTCAATTGCCGCCGTCTGTTCAAAAATCCGCGCCCCATTTTTGACCATCTCTTTCACAAGCGCCGCGCCATATAAAAGCGGATGAAATTGCGCCTGATTCTTCATGGCAAGGCCGAGCCTGCAATTAACGGGGACGGGAAGTTCTTTCACAAGCTCATGTTCAATGCCGAGCTTGGTGTAGGCTTCCTGCTCGCTGCGGATTTTTTTGACGCCGGATTCCGTATTCGTGTAAATATACGCGTCTTGTTCAATCAGCCTGCAGTCAATCGAAAGGTCCTTGATGATCTGCTTCATATCTTCCATAGCGCGAAGATGGGCTTCGAAATACAGCCTTGCGCTGGTCAGTCCGATCTGCTGAATAAGATCGGCATAGATGAAATCATGCTGGGCGGTGATTTTTGCGGTCGTGCCCGCGGTCGTCCCGTTTAAAATCCGGTCTGCTTCAATGACAGCGACACGGAAGCCTCTTTTCGTCAGTTCGTATGCCGTTGTCAGGCCCGTAATTCCTCCGCCGATAACCGCAACGTCGCATTCCGTATCTTCAGTCAGGGCGGGAAAGGAAGGAATGTCAGCTGTTGCTTTCCAATAGGAAGCAGATTCCTCGTTTGAAAAAGCAGTCATTTCAAATTACCTCCTCTATTGTATATTCTTAATTTTTCCAATAAGTCTATATTCATACATGAAAGTCGTATAAGATGCTTAAATTACTCATAATATAGTAATTAATGTAAAGGAGTGATCAAAATGGCGAATCAGAAGAAGAAAACCTTGCCGCCGCAGCATCAAAACCGGCAGCCGGGCTTTGAATATGTAATGGACCCTCGCCCTGTGTTTGACAAACCGAAAGCGGCGAAAAAACTTGAAGGAAAAACTGCGATTATCACGGGCGGAGACAGCGGAATCGGACGCGCCGTATCCGTTTTGTTCGCGAAGGAAGGCGCAAATGTGGTCATCGTTTACTTTGATGAGCATCAGGATGCCGAAGAGACGAAGCAATATGTAGAAAAAGAGGGGGCAAAGTGTCTGCTGATCGCAGGTGATGTCGGCGACGAAGCCTTTTGCAACGATGTCATCCGTCAGGCGGGCCAAGCCTTTCCTTCCATTGACATCTTAGTCAACAATGCGGGTGAGCAGCACGTGCAGCCGGGGATTGAGAAAATCACGAGCCATCAGCTCATCAGAACGTTTCAGACGAATATTTTTTCAATGTTTTACTTAACGAAAGCCGCGCTTCCTCATTTGAAAAAAGGAAGTTCAATCATTAATACGGCCTCCATTACCGCCTACAAAGGCCACAAAACATTGATTGACTATTCAGCGACAAAAGGGGCGATCGTCACGTTTACAAGATCTCTTTCCCAGTCTCTTGTCACTCAGGGCATCAGGGTGAACGCAGTGGCGCCGGGGCCGATCTGGACGCCGCTCATTCCGGCGAGCTTCTCGGCGAAGGAAGTGGAAGTCTTCGGCTCAGACGTGCCAATGCAGCGCCCGGGAGAGCCTGTTGAGGTGGCACCGAGCTATTTGTACTTAGCAAGCGATGATTCTTCCTATGTCACGGGACAGACAATTCATGTGAACGGCGGCACCATCGTAAACGGATAATATAAAAAAGCCAATCCATTTGGATTGGCTTATTCACTCAGTTTGAGTGCAGCATATTCTTTAGAAAGCGTAAGGAACGCTTCTTTATTTTTATCATCAAGCGCTTTATCAATCTGTTTTGTCAGCGTGTGGAGCCGGCGTTTATATAAGGATTCGTCGAGCACCATTTGAATGTAAATATCGGCCATTGTCACATCGAATTCATTTGCTTTTTGCGTGTTGCGGGACTTCATGAGCTCAGTGTACGATTTTTTCTCTTTCATAAAGAATCCCCCCAATGCCTTTTTTATAGTATATGGATAACAGCCGGAAAAATCAATTAATTTTTATAATCTTTAGACAACTAATACTTGGAAATATATCGACATATCCTGCAAACTGACGAAAAATTGAAAAATAACATTGTATAAATGTTGTGAAAACGAAATTAAAAAATAATATTTAAGTAGTAAATTAAGACTAAATTATATCTTTAAAAGGTGATTTTTAGCTATATTCAAAAAAAACCTGTCGTTTTCCAATGACAGATGATAGATTATTAGTATAAATTTTCAAGAAAAGGATTGGAGGCTGCACATTATGTGCCAGAAAACACACGCACCCTTAGAAAGCTACGAAGTAAATCGTTCAACCATCGCTGTTTTGCCTGAGGAAATAGACGGTAAAATGGGGTCGAAGATCATTGAAAAAGATTGCATTCTATATGTCAGCATGAAGCCGATTCACATCATTGACAGAAGCTGCCGCTACTTTGGCTCCAGCTATGCCGGGAGAAAAGCGGGAACGTATGAAGCGATTAAAATTTCTCACAAGCCGCCGATTATGGTGGACCCTTCAAATCACATCTTTTTATTCCCTACACTTTCTTCTTCAAGGCCTCAATGCGGCTGGATATCTCATGTGCATGTTAAAGATTTTCAACCGACCGCATTCGGTGATACAGCGGTCACATTCTCAAACGGCAAAACGATGGAACTGGAAGTATCTTATCATTCTTTTGAGAATCAAGTTTACAGAACCGCCTATCTCAGAACCACTTTTCAGGACAGGATGGGCAGCCATATCCCGAAGCGGCAGGAATTCATGCTGTACCCGAAAGAAGAGCGGACTAAAATGATTTACGACTTTATTTTGCGGGAGCTGGGGGAGAGATATTAGAGAAAGCTGTGATGTGAAGGGACGGGCCCTTTCCTTTTTGGAGAGGGCTTTTTTGATTTACATGCCCGGGCAGAGTTGTATCGTCTCCGTCTGTTGGCTATGATGGTGGAAAGAGTTATGACATTATATTTTAGGAGAGATGGGCATGGATGTATTTGCAAAATATGTATCAGGAATCGACAATCCGGATCACCGGCTCAAACTAGAGGAAATCCTGTCTTGGACGGCTGACCGATTCCCGAATTTACAACCGCAGATCAAGTGGAATACGCCGATGTTTACTGATCACGGCACCTTTATTATCGGCTTTGCAGCAGCGAAGCATCATCTAAGTGTTTCCCCCGAAGAAGCGGGGATTGCGCACTTTGCCGATGACATCGCCCGCGCCGGCTACAGCGCCACTTCCCGTTTGTTCAGAATTCAATGGACTGAACCGGTGCATTATGATCTGCTTGAAAGCATGATTCAATTTAATATTCAGGAGAAGGCAGACTGTTCAGCGTTTTGGCGGAAATGAACGAAAAAATATTAAAGCACAAACCTGATCAGGAGCTTTTTTATGAAAAGTAATCCTAAGGGGTTTGCGTTTCCGGCGGAGGATCATCATGCGTTCATCGCCTGAATACCCGGGTTCGGCGAAAACGGCTTTTCCTTCAGGCGAAATCTTCGCGGTAAGTGCGGGATTGACATAACGAAACGCACGATGGCAGGAATCGTGCGTTCGGAATTCTTTATTTGACGACAGACATGCTGACGCTGCTGCCTGACACCGTCACTTTGGCAAAGTCCTGTGTATCCACCACAGGTGTGACTGCTTTATTGTCGATCGTGATGTTTGTAAAAGCTGTTGAGAAGTTTGATTTGATGTAAGGGCGCTGATCCTCTGATGTGACCGCAACAGTGGCGAGCGCTTTCCATTTTGAGACTGAACCTACATTTGTTTGGGCGAGTTCTGAAATGATGCGGCCGGTGTACCCGTCATTATTCGTGCCCCAATATGTGGCGCGGGTATTGCCGTTCAGATTTTTGTAAATGGTCAGCTGTACGGTGCTGCCGGGCCGGAAGCCTTTCGTATAGGTGAATTGGCTTTCTCCTTCCAGATACCGGACCTGGCTTTGCCCTTTTGAGCCGACTTTCATGATCGGTTTCCATACATGATACGTTTCACTGTACTGAAGCCCGATATCGGCCTCCGTGCCTCCGGTAAATCCTGAGTAAATATAGGCTGTCCCATTTGACACCTGAATCGAGCTCGGAAGCTGAATTTTCGTGACGAGAACAGAGCCCGTACTGTTCAGGTAGGCCCTTCCGCCGATTCCTTTGCTGAGCTGGGACGCCGCTTCCGCCGTATTGGGGCTGATGACCCCGGGAATATCCGCAGTACATACGCCGAATAGAACGGCTGAAGTGAGCACACCCGCAAGAAGCCCTTTTTTCACCATCATTTCTCCTCCTATCATCATAGTCAGATAGCGCTATCAATTCATATTATAAAAGATTTTGGAAGAAATTCCATAAAAGAGATCCAAACAAATGTAAATTGAAACTTTTTTCCTGTTTATCTTGTAAATGGAGATTATTTGAACTATGCTATGTTCAGCAATACCGCATCACTCAGGAGAGGGGATAGATAGAGTATGAAAAAGACGGCAGCTGTGCTTTTGTCTTTCGGTCTGGTGTTCGGATGTTCATACGGGGCGGGGCAGACGGCAGAAGCGAAAACAAAGGTGAAAACGTATCAAAACTGCAAGGCGCTGAATAAGGTGTATAAGGGCGGCGTGGCCCGGACGTCAAAAGTGAAAAACAAAGGCGGCAGAACAAAGTACAAGCCGTATGTCTCAAAAGCGCTTTACGATGCAAATAAAAGACTTGATCGTGATAAAGACTATATCGCATGTGAGAAATAAAAAAACAAGCCTCTTTAAAGAGGCTTGTTTTTTTACATTGATTCGATGGTGACGGCGGTTCCGTATCCGATTAATTCGGACGTGTTCTGTCCGGCGGTCAGTTCGAACCGCAGGCCGACGATGGCGTTCGCTCCGAGCTGCTCCGCTTCTCTGATCAGCCGTTCTTTCACCGCTTTTTTGGAGTCTTCCAGCATTTCGGTATAGCTTTTTAATTCGCCGCCGACGACAGATTTTAAGCCTGCAAGCAAGTCTTTTCCGATGTGACGGGACTGGACGATACTGCTTGTCACCAGGCCTTTTACTTCCGTAATCTGTTTTCCGGCGACGGTTTCAGTTGTTGTCATGATCATGGGCTTTCCCCCTTCATGTGTCTTACCGCTATTTTACCATTAAGCCGCCTTTTCGGCTGCGCTGATTTGTTTTTTTCTGACTGCGGCACTGACTGCAAACATGACGGCGGTGTTTAAAATCAGCGCGATGATGCCTGTATTCATGTCTTTCACGATTTGCGGAAGAAACGGAAAGAGGGTTCCGATGGTTGATTCGGTCAGCGTGATGAAGGCGACCGTCCCGACCCCGGCCGCTATGCCGGCAAAAGCGCCGTGGCTTGTGATAAAACGCCGCTTCGGCAGGCTGAATAAAAGCGCGGGGAAAAGCTGGGTGACAAGGCTGTAGCCCATTAAAAGCAAGGTGACGATGGTATTTCCGCCTTTCAGCGTAAAATATACGGAAATCAGCGCGATAACGGGTACGGCATATTTAGCGAGCCGCGAAACTTTTTTGTCAGTCGTGCCGGGCCGGATTGCTTTGTACACATTTTTGGCGAACAGCGTGCTTGAGGCCATGAGTATCATTGAACCGGGGACAAGCGCCGTCAGAATGCCAGCCGATCCGATCAGTCCGACAAACCAAGGATCAAAGGTTTTCACTGACAGCTTTAATAAGGCGAGATCCGTGTCCGCCCCTTTTAAACCGGGCACCTGCAGAATCGCCGCAAATCCGGTAAAGATGACAAACAGCAGGACAAGCTGATAAAGAGGCATGATGATCGCGTTTTTCCGAAACACCCGCGGATGCTCCGCCGAATAGGAAGCGGCAAAGGTATGGGGCCACATATAAAAGCCGAGAGCGGTCAGCAGGACGGTTGAGCTGAACCATGAAGGGCTCTGTCCGGTTTCAGAAAGTGTAAGAAATCCGGGTTTTGCGGCGTCGATTTGTTTGAACATCTCCGCAAAACCGCCGTAGTAATGAATGGGAAGATAAATGCCTAAATACAGGACGATGCCTAAAATCATGATATCTTTGACGACTGATATCCACGCTGAACCGTGGATTCCTGAAATCATCACATAAATCGTGATGGAGACAGCGCCGATCCAGACTGCGGCTGATGGCGGAATCTGGCCGTACGACGTTGCTGAAACAATTAATCCGAGCCCTTTCAGCTGCAGGACGAGATAGGGGATGAGAGATGCGATGCCGACGAGCGATACGAGAATGCCGAGGAGCGGGCTGTTGTATTTTGAAGTAAAAAAATCAGATTGCGACATCAGTTTGTGCTGTTTGGCGTATGTCCACACGGCAGGCAGAAGCCAATATGACAAAATGTAGGCAAGACAGCCGTAAGCGATAATGTAAAAGGCGGGACCCCCTTTTCCGTAAGCCCATCCGCTTCCGCCGAGGAATGTGAAGGTCGTGTAAATTTCTCCCGCCATTAATAAGAAGACAAACATCGTGCCGAAGCCGCGTCCGCCCACCGTCCATTGTTCAAGGTCCATCTTTTTTCCTTTTCGGGCGCGGATTCCGAGATATACACAAAACAGGAGCACGGCGGCCATTACGGGAAATGCGGCGTTCATTCCGTCTCACCCGCCTTGTTTTCTTTGTCCAATTTGTAAACCGCAGCCATCAGAACAGAAGTCAGCACCGCCCAGATGACGACATATGCGAGAATGAAAGGCATTCCGAAAACATAAGGCGTCACCCGGTTGGCGAATGGAATGCCGGCGAGAATTCCGAAAAAGGGCAGGGCAGCGAGAACATGAATCAGTTTCATAACATTCCTCCTTTTCATTGAAAACAGCGTGTCCCGAATTATAAAGAAAATCATGTCGAATGTATAGTGTGAATAGTCTGAATTTTATTGATTGAAAGGAAAAGCAGTCCCGGCTGCTTTTTAAATGGCTGCAAGAGACAGGTAATATTCCAATAAGGCGGTTACCTGTTCCCGTATTCTCGGGTTGAAATAACGGTGTTTTTCTTCATAGCCGTTAATGGTGCATATATAAAGTGTAAATGCTTCGTCTCTTTGGGCTTCGTATATTTTGATTTTACGCTTTCTTAACTCTTTTCGAACATCACTCAAATCCTTTTGTGCTAATTTTAAAGAGCAGCTGATAAGCTGTTTATAGGGTTGTTTTAATTTGAACGGGCACGAATCAAGCGCTTCGAGATCCCGATTCAGAATGGCGGCTGCCATGGGCAGAAACAGCCCTTTTTCGATGAGGTCGCGGGTGCCGCTCCGGATGTCAGGCATAAATACTCCTTCTTTCTTAAAAGAGAACATTTGTTCTTATTTTATACTCGCTTACACGATATTTCAAGTCGGAAAATCTCGTAAACATTTTCGTTTTTTGGAGATAATGTGTAGAATAAGGATAGACAAACTCGTTAAGGAGTATAAACGTTGGAGCAATTTTTATCATATTTCACTGAGGAACAGCTGACGGAATGGTTCCAAAGCTATAGAGCTTTCGGCCCGGCGGCTGCAGTTTTACTGCCTTTTATTGAAGCGTTTCTTCCGTTTTTGCCGCTTGTTGTATTTGTGGTGGCGAATACGAATGCATTTGGACTATGGGAAGGTTTTTTTCTGTCGTGGCTCGGATCTGCGGCAGGATCACTGCTTATGTTTTATGCCGTCCGCCGTTTCGGACAGAAAAGAGCTTTCGGTTTCATCCGCAGGCATCAGACCATAAGGCGGATGATGCTTTGGGTTGAGCGGCACGGTTTCGGTCCGCTGTTTATTTTACTTTGCTTCCCCTTTACGCCGTCCGCTGCGGTTCATATCGTTGCCGGCCTGTCACGGGTGGGGGCGCTGCAGTTTGTATCAGCCGCCGCTATGGGGAAAATGGTCATGATCTTTATGATCAGCTTTATCGGGTATGACCTTCACGCGCTTTTTACACAGCCTTTCAGGATGGCGGGCGCCTTAACGGTGATCGCGGTGCTGTGGTATGCAGGAAAGCATATCGAACGGCGTTTACAGACGAGGATCAGTCAGCATGAGAAAGACGGAGGGAGACAGGAATCTTGAAAAAACGATTTTGGTTTATAGCCGGCGTGCTTATCGTTGTTTTGGCCATACAATTAAAAAATGCCATTTTTATTGATTATAAAGTCGAAGGAATCAGCATGAATCCGACCTTTAAACAAGGAAATGAGCTGATAGTCAACAAGTTTTCCCATCGTTACAAAACGATCCGCCGTTTCGATATTGTTCTGTTTAAAGGCCCGCACCGCAAAGTGCTGATCAAACGTGTCATCGGGCTCCCGGGCGAGTCGATCGCTTACAGGGAAGACCAGCTGTATGTGAATGGAAAACGGGTTTCAGAACCGTTTTTAAAACCGTTAAAGTCATCATTGTCCGCAGGCAGCCATGTGACCGGTGATTATACATTGAAGGAAACGACCGGGCGCAAAAGCATACCGAAGGGACAATATTTCGTTATTGGCGACAATCGCATATACAGCCTCGACAGCCGCCATTTCGGACCGATTAAGGATAAAGACATCGTCGGGGTCATCAGTGAATCAGACGCCAAGTGAACGGCGTCTTTTTTTCGGAAATGATTGTCAAAAGGCAGAGGGAAGATTATAATGGAGATTGTTACGCGTGAAACAAAAATCAAGCGTTTTATTTTTGATGATTTTGTTGCGTGCGTAACAATAAATATGAAAGAAGGCTGATGAGATGGAAACACAGGCTGCCATTATCGGGGGAGGTCCGGTCGGGCTCATGCTCGCATCAGAGCTTGCGCTTGCCGGAGTGAAAACGACTGTCATTGAACGATTGAAGAAGACGGTGCCCTATTCCAAGGCGCTTATTATGCATCCGCGCACACTGGAGCTTTTTGCAATGAGAGGCATATTGGAACGCTTTTTGGATAAAGGGACGAAGGTGTCATCCGGCCATTTTTCGATGCTGGATACACGGCTGGATTTTTCCCGGCTGGATTCTAAGCAGAATTATTCGTTAATGCTGCCTCAGGCTGATACGGAGCGGCTCTTGGAAGAATATGCATCAAGTTTAGGCGCGGATATTATCCGCGGAGCGGAAGCGGTGTCTGTTACGCAGACGGATGACGGAGTGGAGACGGTGTTCCGGGATGAAAGCGGTATCCGCACCCTGCGCAGCTTATATGCCGCGGGTACGGACGGAGCGGGGAGCATTGTCCGTAAACAGGCGGGCATCGCTTTTTCGGGCACTGATGCCGACTTAATAGGAACCCTCTGTGATGCCGTTTTGAAAACTCCGCCTGAATCTGCCTTTTTTTCAACGTGCGGTCTGGCGGGATCGGTTGTCATTGTCCCTCTTACGGACGGGCTTTTCCGCGTCCTGATCGTTTCTCCGCACGCTCCGCAAAAGCGGAAAGAAGAGCCGGTCACAGAAAAAGAGCTGAAAGAAGACCTGCGGCAGATATGCGGCACTGATTTCGGATTGAGTGATCCGGTGTGGACGTCAAGGTTCGGCAATGCCGAGCGTCAGGCTGAACAATACCGCTCAGGCCGGGTTTTTGTGGCCGGTGATGCGGCGCACATTCATTTTCCCGCAGGCGGCCAAGGGCTGAACACGGGGCTTCAGGATGCCTTCAACCTCGGCTGGAAGCTGGGGGCGCAAATGAAGGGGAAAGCGGCGCCTCATCTTCTGGACAGCTATCATCAGGAAAGGCACAGCGCGGGAAAAGAAGTGTTGCACAATATAAAAACCCAGATCAAGCTCATGGATTTTACCGAGTCGGGGATGGCATTAAGAGAAACGATGACCGCTTTGCTCGATTTTCAGGAGGCCAACCGTTTATTGGCGGGAAAAGTATCCGCGCTTGATCTGCATTATGAACCGGACCCGGAGCTTGCGCCGCATTTCCTGAACGGAAAACGGCTGCCCGATATAGAGCTGATTCTTCATGACGGCCGGCCGGCCCGGCTGTATGATTTTCTTCACAAGGGCGGCTTTGTGCTGCTGGCATTAAGAGGAAGCATTCCCGCCGGTATTGATACGGACAGCGTGGCGACTGTCAGGGCGGCGCTTTTTGAAACACGTATCGGCTGGGATGACGTCCATTCTGTTTTGATCCGGCCAGACGGCCACGCGGCTTGGGCGGCCGGCGGCTCGGGACGTGAAGCGGAAGAAACCGTACTGGCCGGTTTGGAGAGATGGGGACTTATCTGATACGCTTTTTTGCGCCTGTATGATTGTTTCTTCCGTAACAAAACGTTATAGTAAAGGAAACAATCCATATGGAAGGGTGACTCAGCAGTTGGACAGAAGACAGCCAGACCATGCAAAACACATGATTCTTGAGGGGCTGACAGACATTTTCCACGAGCAGGAGAGGTGTCAGGAGGACATCAGGGCGTCATTAGCCGGACGGATGGACGAACTCCGAGAAGAAAACGGCAAAAAACTTCAGCTGACCTTGACGGAAATACACATTTTATCTTGTATCGGAGATCATGAACCGATCAATGTCACATCAATAGCAGAAAAAATGAAGACGACAAAACCGACCGTGTCGAGAAGCTGCGCGAAGTTTTTGGAAGCCGGATTTCTGCGCAGAACCCGGCTGAGCGACAATAAAAAAGAAGTCTATTTCCGGCTGACTCCTGCCGGAAAAGAGCTGCATTCCCTTCATCACGAATACCACGAAATGATAAAAAAGCGGTTCTTGGCATTTTTGGACCGCTATACAGATGAAGAACTGTTATTTGCTGAACGGCTGTTCCGTGATCTTTCAGCAAACTGGCGCTCTGTAAATGGCATCGGACAGCTGTTGAAATAAAAAAACACGCATCCTTATGCGTGTTTTTTTATCCGGCTCATGTTCCTCTTTCTGCCCGGCCTCTATCGCCGTGCGCCTTTTTCAGCTGAGAAAGGTGGTGCAGCAGGCGATAGAAGGGCGGAAGCATGGCGATGACGAGAACGATCCTGATGACCTGAACCGCGACGACGAAAGTCGAGTCCTCATGCAGGGTGATCGAAGTCGCCGCCATCTCAGCGATTCCGCCGGGAGAGAAGGCGAGAACGGATGTAATCATGGAGATGCCCGTTAATTTAGAAACGGCAACCGCACTCAGGATCATTGCGGCGATTAATCCGACGGAGGAAATAAATCCGATCGTAAGCACTCTGGACACGCCGGTGAACATGCTTTTGTACATTTTTGAACCGATTGTGGCGCCGAGAAAAATTTGTGACAGCTGGTTCGCTTCCGGCGGCCACCAGGCCAGCATGTCTTTTCCCGCTAAGGCGGACACGCCGATTTCCGCGGCAGCAACGCCGATCATGCTGCCGAGCAGCCAAGGGGCAGGAAATTTCAGCCGTTTTGCGGCCTTACTTGCAAGCCAGGCAGCCAAAATAAATCCGGCCGTTAACAAGACGGGAATAAGGCCCGGATGTGAAGCTCCTGCTGAAACGGCTCCGGCTGATGTCTGAGCCGTACCGTTTTGTTTGGTAAATAAGAAAATGACGAGAAACGGTATTGTCATGACAACCAGAAGGACGCGTGTCAGCTGAATGAGACTTACAATCGCGGTGTTTGCGCCGACTTCCTGAGCGATACCGGGCATGGCGGATAAACCGCCCGGCGCTGTGCCTACAAAGCTTGTCATCATGTCCGTCCGGCTGAACCGAAAGAGCACATATCCGGAAACAAGCGCCATCGCGATAGAGAAAATCAGCATGAAGCCTACCGGAAGCCAATGATCCCGTAAAACTGAAAGAACGGACAGGTTCAGTTTTTGGCCGAGCTCGATGCCGAGAATCATTTGTCCCGCCGCAAGCCATCTGCGGTTAATCCCTCTTCTGTCAGCCGCCATGAACAGCCAGCGGGGCCTCGTCATGGAGAGGATGCAGCCGGCGGCAAGCGTTCCGAGCATCCAGGCGATCGACATTCCTGTAAGCGAAAGAAGAAACCCCCCTGCCGCACTGATGAGAATAAACCAGATATCCGTAAGGAGATGTTTGTCTTTCTTCAATGAAAACCCTTCTTCCTGAAACATTCATATTAAATTGTTAAGCTCGTTAACCTTACTATTACTATAGTATAGATTTTGAGATAAATAAATGATGAATTATTTCTCATAATCCATTCATTTTTCTTATCATAAACAAAAAAAGCTCCGGAGAAGGGGGAGTGCACCCTACTCCGAAACCTCGCCGGCCTTTCCTTTCCACACAAGGGTCAGTCCCAGACCGAGACATAAGACCACGCCTGCGAACAGAAACGGGAAGTGAATATTCATATCAAATAAAATACCGCCCAGAGCCGGGCCGAAAATGGTTCCTAAACTCGTGTATGTTGAATTCATTCCGGCGACAAATCCCTGCTGATTTCCTGCGATTTTCGATAGGAAAGTAGTCAGTGCCGGGCGCAGTAAATCAAACGCAAGGAATATGATACAGGTGACAGCAAGCACGGGCAAAAATCCTGACATCACCGTAGAAACGAAAGCCAGCACAGCCCCGATGACCAGACAAAGCTGAATGACTTTTTTCTCCCCGAGGAAGTTGACAAGCTTGCCGAATGCGAGCACTTGGATGATGACCGCAACAATGGAGCTGAACGTAATAATAACGGCGATATCCTTCGGCGTAAAGCCGAATTTATGGTTTGTAAATAAACTGAACACCGTTTCGTAGGCGGACAGCCCGAATGCCAGCACAAAGACGATAATAAAGGCGATCAGATAGCTTGGGTGAATCGACTTTTTCAAATCTTTTAAGAAGGTTGACTCTTTGACGCTTTCCATCTGCTGGGCGCGTTCCTCTTTAGTTAATGGTTCTTTCAGCATAAAGACAGAGGAAATCACTGCGATAAATGCAATTCCCGCCGCAAAGAAAAACGGCATACGGACACCGTGATCGGCAATAAATCCTCCTATGCCGGGCCCGATGATAAACCCTGTGCTGATGGCGGCAGATACATAGCCCATCGCCTTAGATCTTTCCTGCACTGTCGTAATATCTGCGACATACGCTGTAACAGCGGGCATGATAAAAGCGGCGCTGACGCCCCCCAGCACCCTTGCAAAGTACAAAACGCAGACATGTGTACCCAACCCGAAGGTCAGCTCGGATAATGCGAACAGAAACAGCCCGGCGAGAATCATGATTTTTCTGCCGAAGCGGTCAACCCATCTTCCCGCAATGGGGGATGCGATTAATTGCGCGACGGCAAAGGCAGCGACAAGGTATCCCATTGTGCTGCCTGTCAAGTGCATCACATTCATAAACAGCGGCATAACTGGAATAATTAACCCAATCCCTAAAAACGCAATAAATATGTTGCTTAATAAGATGATGAGTACAGCTTTTTGTTCTCTAATCGGTTTTTGCATGTTGTTTCTCCTTTGTCAGCTGTCCTGATTCTGTTGATCGGCATTGATGACTCCGTGAATAAACACAGAGATGGCTTCTTTTTGTAATTCTCTTCTTTGCTGAATGGAATCGTTTTTATATAACACATCCAAACCGTAAAAGACAGACAGCAGGATTTTCACTTTTGATTCGACATGATGAATGGACCAGCTGCCGTCTTGATTTCCCTCTGTTAAGATATCTCTCATCACATCGTCATATTCAATATCAATTTTATTGAGACGTTTTACGACCTCCTCTGACGTAAACGCGCTCGCATAAAACTCTTCGCTTGCTCTCATCAGCGGGTAATTGATGCTCATCCGGCTGAGCAGCTCTGCAAAGCCCGTCAGCTTTTCGGCAGCGTCTTTCAAGTCAGCTTCCATTTCCCTCCACGTCTCAATCATCATGCGGTGATCCTCTTCCATGATATGAAGAAACAGAAACTCTTTTCCTTTAAAATGATGATAAAGATTGCCTTTGCTGATCTCGGCCGCCTCTAAGATATCCCGAATAGAGGTTTCTGAATAACCTTTTTTTGCAAATAAGTCACGCGAAGCGGATACGAGCTTTTTCTTCGTCTTTTCGCTCTTTCCGGCGCCGCCTTTTGTACTTGTCACATCACACAAATCCTTTCCGCCAAGTGAGGTTCGGTTCCTTAAAAACCGACCGGTTGGTTTATTTTATTATAAAGTGTTTTTGCTGATTATACAATGAAGAAGTTGTCCGTTTTTAGAGAGGATCACGCAGCTCGAAAAATAAACCCCATTCTCTTCTATTGAAAGAATGGGGTTTGTCTGCGGCCTGAATGCTCCCGGCGGGGGAGCGTTATTTCCCGGTATTTGCCTGGGTGTAGCTCGTGTTCGGTGCGTTTGATACCGTTCCCCCTGTATGGTGGGAAGGAGAGTGGGTCATATCGTATAAAAACCAGACGGCATGACGCTGCTCGTCAAATGCTGTTCGGGCAAATAACCGCTTCGCTTCCGGGTGTACTGCTCTATCGGATGCCTGCAAATAAAAATCATTCGTTTTCTGCTCATCATAAAACGCCGCCCTCAGTCCTTCTCTGTATGTGTGCGGACAATGTTCCGTCTGTTTCGGCGTCAACTGGTTTCCGGTAATTGAAGTATACAGTGAAGAGAAGGCGTGCAGGTGGCGCATTTCTTCCTCTCTGATATGTTCGATTCGTCTTCTGATTTCTGCGGTCGGCGCTTTTTCGGCTAATATCGAGTAGCAGATCACAGCGCTGTATTCGCCGTTAATGGATTTTATCAGATCTTTTATAAGAACAGAGTCGTCGCCGCAGACGGCTGTATAATGAAAAAAATTCTCGTGCATTGGACTCACCCCCGGATATTTATAGGGTATTATACGGCGATAGCCCGTGACATGTGCGGATGTCATGCTTATTCTTGATCAAGCGGCGATGTGATATGGTCATTATATGTATCGACAAACAGCCGGCCGTTGCTTCCGCGCACCGCGTATACGACCTCTTCGGGTGTAAGGTTTCTCTTGTCCAATTCTTCTCTGAGCCATTTTTCCGATACGTGGTTTTCTTCGAAATTCTTCGTCACCAGCTGGCCGTCCATAATGAGCTCAACGGCAAAGTTCTTTTCGTGTCCTGCAAAAATGCCGAGATCCTGTCTTGTAACGGGCGCGAATTCCGGTTTGACCTCCACTGACATGCTGCCGTTGGTTTCAATGATGGCCGTCTGAACCTGAGAAATGTCAAATACATCATTTACACGAAGCTGCTGGTTCAGATAGTCGAGGGTATAACGCATCGTTTTCATATTATGCTCAAGTATTTTTCCGTTTTGAATGATGATGGTCGGTTTGCCCGCAAAGAAACCCCTGGCAGTTCTGTTTTTCATAGAAAGATATGCGACAAGATAAATGATGACCACGAAAATCGTGTAAGCACTGACAGTAAAATGAATCGGCAGTTTTGTATTAAACGACAGATTGGCTGTGATGGCGCCGAGCGAGATGGCCGCAATGAAATCAAAAAGCGTCATCTGTGATATGGTTTGTTTTCCGAGTATCCGGGCGCCGATAAACAAAATGCTGAACGACAGAATCGTTCGCACAATCACTTCGAGATATTCTGACATCATATTTAATCCTTTTTGTCTTTAATTTGGTCAAAAACGATATGTTTTAAAACAGTCATCCCGTTTTTACCAGCAGATGAGATTGGTCATTTTCGTCAACTTTCGATAAAATGTAGAAAGATAAAAAGAGAGGGGTCTTCTAATTTGGGTGTTGAGTTTTTAGTAGGCAGATCGGGGAGTGGGAAAACGAGGCTGATTATCGACAGCATTCAAGATGAACTGCGCCGGGAGCCGTTCGGGAAACCGATCATTTTTCTAGTCCCGGATCAAATGACGTTTTTAATGGAATATGAGCTTGCTAAAACGCCGGATATCGGCGGCATGATACGCGCTCAAGTGTTCAGTTTTTCGCGTTTGGCGTGGCGCGTGCTTCAGCATACCGGAGGCATGAACCGTCCGTTTGTGACGACGACGGGTGTGCAGATGCTGTTGAGGAAGCTGATTGAAGAGCATAAGCACGATTTTAAAGTGTATCAAAAAGCGAGTGACAAAACCGGGTTCACTGAGCAGGTGGAACGGATGCTGACAGAGTTTAAGCGTTACTGTATTGAGCCTGAAGACGTCCGCCGCATGGCGGAAAGCGGAACGGCGTCAGAATATCGCGGGGAGCGGATGCTGTCTGAAAAACTTCATGACTTAGGCATTTTATATCAGCAGATGGAAAGAAGCCTCGCCGGCCACTATCTGCATTCAGAGGATTATTTGACGCTGCTCGCCCAGCAGCTTCCATTAGCGGATGTTGTAAAAGGCGCCAGAGTTTACGTCGACGGCTTCTATCAATTTACACCGCAGGAATTAAGGGTGCTGGAGCAGCTGATCATGCATGCTGAACATGTCACATTCTCGCTGACGGCGGACAGCCCTTCGGGAGAACAGGCACCGGATGAGCTCGATCTGTTCAGAATGACGGGAAGCACATACTATAAGCTTTATCAGACAGCAAAAGAATTGAATGCCGATATTTCCTGCAAGGAACTGCATGGCACGAAACGGCATCAGCATGTGCCGGAGCTTGCCTGTTTAGAATCGCAGTACGATGTGCGTCCCGCCGCGGCGTATACCGGCAGGCAGGAAGCGTTTACCGTCATACAGGCACAAAACAGAAGAGCCGAGCTTGAGGGTATTGCCCGGGAAATTCAATCACTTGTCCGGGACGGAGGATACCGGTACAGAGATATGGCGATTCTCATCCGCCAGCCGGAAGATTATAAAGATTTGCTGAAGGAAGTGTTTGCAGATTACGGGCTTCCTTATTTTATTGACGGAAAAGCTTCTATGCAGCATCACCCGCTTATAGAATTCATCCGTTCAAGTTTGGATGTCGTGAAGGGGAACTGGAGATATGAAGCGGTGTTCCGCTGTGCGAAAACCGAACTGTTATTCCCGCTTGATCAGCCGGTGCAGAAAATAAGAGAGCAGGTCGATCAGCTTGAAAACTATTGTATCGCCTACGGAATTAAAGGGGAGCGCTGGACGAACGGCGAGCGGTTTGTATACAGGCGCTTCGTATCGCTCGATGAGGATTTCGCGCAGACGGATCAGGAAATAGAGATGGAGCAAATGCTGAATGAGACGAGAGAATGGATGGCCGCGCCCCTCGTCCGGCTTCAAAACCGGATGAAAAAAGCGAAAACGGTTCAAAGCATGGCGGAAGCTCTTTATCTCTTTTTGGAAGACACCGATGTTCCCCTGAAGCTGGACCGGAAAAGGCAGCAGGCCGAAGAGGCCGGAAACATGATTGAAGCGCAGCAGCACAGCCAGGCATGGGATGCCGTTATCCAGCTTCTCGAGGAGTTTGCCGGCATGATGGGTGAAGATGAAATGTCTTTGGCGCTGTTCCAGCAAATGCTTGAAACGGGAACGGAATCACTTCATTTTTCTTTAATTCCCCCTGCGCTTGACCAAGTGTTTGTAGGGAATATGGACCTGTCAAGAACGTACGGCACGTCCTGCACGTTTGTCATCGGGGCCAATGACGGCGTTCTTCCGGCGCGCCCGGATGAAAACGGCGTGCTGTCCGATGATGACCGGGAGTGGCTGAGAGCGGTCGGAGTGGAGCTGTCTTCCGCGGGGCGTGAGCGCCTGCTTGATGAGCATTTTCTCATCTATATGGCGCTGTCAAGTCCGTCTGACCGTCTGTATGTGTCATACCCGATTGCCGATGCGGAAGGAAAAACGCTCCTGCCGTCAATTGTTGTAAACAGGCTTGGCGAGCTGTTTCCCGACCATCAGGAAAAACTGTCGGCTGCTGATCCCGAGCAGGTAAGCGAAGAAGAGCAGCTTCAGTATCTCGTCAATAAACAGGTGGCGCAGACGTATACGGCAAGCCAGCTCAGGCTGTGGACAAGAGAGTATGAAATCAGTGATGTATGGTGGAGCGCATACAATGTGCTGATGAAAGAGCCTGATCACCGGCGCGCGAAAAAGCTGTTTTCAAGCCTGTTTTTCCGCAATGAGGCGAAGCGTCTTGAACGTCCTGTTTCGCGCCAGCTTTACGGCGAGCACATTAAAGGAAGCGTCTCCCGGATGGAGGCGTTTAATGCCTGCCAGTTTTCTCATTTTGCCTCTCACGGGCTTCAATTAAAAGAGCGGCAGTTTTTCAAGCTGGAAGCGCCGGATATCGGACAGCTGTTTCACTCCAGCCTCAAGCTGATTTCAGACCGGCTTCGTGAGCAGAAGCTGGAATGGCGCGATCTGACGAAAGATCAGTGCCGGAATTTCTCCTATGAAGCGGTGGAACGGCTTGCGCCAAGGCTGCAAAAAGAAATTCTGCTCAGTTCAAACAGACACTTTTATGTGAAGGAAAAACTGCAGAAGATCGTCACGCGTGTCTCAGGCATATTAAGCGAGCATGCGAAGGCGAGCGGTTTCGTCCCGATCGGCCTTGAACTCGGCTTCGGGGGAAACGGTCCGCTGCCTCCGCTCACTTTCACGCTGAAAAACGGCTGTACGATGGAACTCGTCGGCCGGATCGACCGCGTGGATAAAGCGGAAAGTTCAAAAGGCCTGCTGCTTAGAATCGTGGATTACAAATCAAGCGACAAGGGGCTTGATCTGGCTGAGGTATATTACGGGCTCGCTCTGCAAATGCTCACGTACCTTGACTTATCGATTACACATTCAGCGGATTGGCTCGGCATGAAAGCGACACCCGCAGGCGTTTTGTATTTCCATATCCATGATCCGATGATTCAGGCCAGTCTGCCGATGGGGCTTGATGAAATCGAGCAGGAAATTTTCAAGAAATTTAAAATGAAAGGCCTTCTCCTCGGTGACCGGGAGGCAATCAGCCTGATGGACACGACTTTGGAGGAAGGACGTTCAAATATCATTAATGCCGGTTTGAAAAAGGACGGTTCTTTAAGATCCGATTCAGCCGCAGTCAGCGAACAGGATTTTCATCTCCTGACAGACCATGTGCGGCGGACATTTGAACAGGCGGGCGAAGCGATAACGGACGGGCTTGTGTCCATTACCCCGTATAAGCTGAAAGATAAGACGCCTTGTACGTACTGTGCGTTTAAATCGGTGTGCCAGTTTGATGAGTCTCTTAAGGAAAATGAATACCGCAGCCTGAAAGCGGAAAAAGACGGCACCATACTGGATTGGCTGAAAAAGGAGGCGGATGATGATGCAAATTCCTAAACCGAAAGACAGCATATGGACGGATGACCAATGGAGCGCCATCGTTTCTTCCGGCCGCGATATTCTGGTCGCTGCCGCAGCCGGATCAGGTAAAACCGCCGTGCTCGTGGAACGGATGATCAGAAAGATAACCGCGGAGGAAGATCCGGTTGATGTTGACAGGCTCCTTGTGGTGACCTTTACAAACGCCTCAGCAGCGGAAATGAAGCATCGGATCGCTGAAGCATTAGAAAAAGAGCTCGCCAAAAATCCGGGATCTCTCCATATCAGACGGCAGCTCTCTCTATTAAATCGGGCGAGCATTTCGACGCTGCACTCTTTCTGTCTGCAGGTGCTTAAAAAATATTATTATATGATTGATCTTGACCCGGGCTTTCGGATGGCTGATCAGACGGAAGGCGAATTGCTCGGAGACGAAGTCCTTGATGAGCTGTTTGAGGATGAATACGCAAAAGGGAGTCAGGCGTTTTTTGAGCTTGTGGACAGATATACGACGGACAGGCATGATTTGGATCTTCAAGATCTCGTCAAGCGGGTGTACGAGTATTCACGGTCTCATCCTGATCCTGAAGCGTGGCTGAAAAGCTTTGTCCGCCTATATGATGTGACGGAAGAAAGCAAAATGGAAGAGCTGCCGTTTTACGAGTATGTGAGAGAAGATGCTGAAATGGCGCTCTTCGGGGCAAAGCAAAAGCTTGAAAAGGCGCTTGAACTGACAAAAGCGCCCGGCGGGCCGGCGCCGCGCGCTGATAATTTTCTGGATGATCTTCAGCAGATAGAAGAGCTGATCAGCTGCCGGCATGACTTTGAGGCGCTGTATGAACGGGTTCCCGCGGTCACATTTAAGCGGGCTAAGGCGGTAAAAGGTGATGAATTTGACAAGGCGCTTTTGGATGAAGCGACCGATTTGCGAAACGGCGCGAAAAAACTGATCGAAAAATTAAAGACCGATTACTTTACAAGAAGCCCGCAAGATCATTTAAAGAGTTTAACAGACATGAAGCCTGTCATTGAAACGCTCGTTCAGCTCGTGATTTCGTACGGAAAACGATTTGAAGCGGCGAAACAAGAAAAATCAATCATTGATTTCTCAGATTTGGAACATTACTGTCTGGCGATTTTAACTGCGGCTGATGAAGACGGCCGGCGGGTGCCGAGTGAAGCGGCAGTTTATTATCAAGAGCAGTTCCATGAGGTTCTGGTTGATGAATATCAAGATACCAATCTTGTGCAGGAATCTATTCTGCAACTTGTGAAAAGCGGGAATGAAGAGGCGGGAAATCTGTTTATGGTAGGCGACGTCAAACAATCGATCTACCGTTTCAGACTTGCCGAGCCGCTGCTGTTTCTCGGGAAATATAAAAGGTTTACAGAAAGCGGGGAAGGCGCGGGACAGAAAATTGACCTGAACCGAAACTTCCGCAGCCGCTCCGATATTTTGGACAGTACGAATTTCTTGTTTAAGCAGCTGATGGGCGGCAAAATCGGCGAAGTGGACTACGATGAACAGGCGGCATTGAAGCTCGGTGCGTCGTATCCGCCGAATGACGCGGCGGAAACGGAACTGCTGCTGATTGACAGTGCTGATGATGCAGACAGCTCCGAGGATGCCGAAGATTTTGAAACCGTGCATTGGGAAGCAAAAGCGATAGCCGGGGAGATCCGGAAGCTTGTCTCATCTCCGTTTAAGGTCTATGACGGCAAAACCAAAACACACCGGAATATCCAGTACCGGGATATCGTGATTTTGCTGCGTTCCATGCCATGGGCGCCGCAATTGATGGAAGAACTGAAAAACCAGGGCATTCCGGTGTACGCCAATTTGACGTCAGGTTATTTTGAAGCCGTGGAGGTGGCTGCGGCGCTTTCGGTCTTAAAGGTGATTGACAACCCGTATCAGGATATTCCGCTTGCTTCCGTACTGCGCTCGCCCATTGTCGGCTGTGACGAAAATGAACTTGCGCTGATACGCCTGGAAAAGAAAAAAGCGCCGTTTTATGAAGCGCTGAAAGCATATATAGCGAACGGTGACAGACATGACGAGCTGTATCAAAAGCTGAGAACATTTTATGACAATCTGCAAAAGTGGCGGTCATTCTCGACGAATCATTCGGTAGCTGAGCTGATTTGGGAAGTATACCGCGATACCGGATATTTTGATTATGCAGGCGGCATGCCTGGCGGAAAGCAGCGCCAGGCCAATCTGCGCGTCTTCTATGACCGGGCGCGCTCGTACGAAGCGACGGCGTTCCGCGGGTTATTCCGCTTTTTGCGGTTCATTGAACGGATGCAGGAGCGCGGCGATGATCTGGGGACGGCGCGGGCGCTCAGCGAGCAGGAGGATGTCGTTCGGCTGATGACGATCCACAGCAGCAAAGGACTTGAATTCCCCGTCGTTTTCACCGCCGGACTCGGCAGAAGTTTTAATATGATGGATCTCAACAAATCATACCTGCTTGATAAAGAGCTCGGTTTCGGAACAAAGTATATTCATCCGGAACTCAGAATCAGCTATCCGACTCTCCCGCTTGTGGCGATGAAGAAAAAAATGCGCAGAGAGCTCTTATCAGAAGAATTGCGCGTGTTATATGTGGCGCTGACAAGAGCGAAGGAAAAGCTGTTTCTCATCGGTTCCTGCAAAAACCGGGAAAAACAGCTGGCCAAATGGCAGGCGCAAGCGGACAGGGCCGATTGGCTTCTCTCTGAATTCGACCGCTATCAGGCGGCATCTTATTTGGACTTTATCGGGCCGGCGCTTATCCGCCACCGTGACATGGAGGCGCACAGGCCGCCGGGTCTTTCGGCTCCGGAGGATATCGCGCACGACCCGTCCCGTTTTCACATCCGGATGCTGCAGCAAAGTGAACTGCTGGAAGATAACCCAAAAGAACGTGCTGAAGAAAAGAACAAACGTCTCAAGGCGATTCAGCAGGGCGAGCCGATTCCTGATTCGTTTTCATTTGATGATCAGGCGCGCCGTCTCCTTCAATGGGAATACCCGTACCGAGAGCTGACGGCTATCAGAACGAAGCAGTCAGTTTCTGAGCTGAAGAGAAAGCAAGAATACGAGGATGAATACAGCGGCCGCTCCCTCATCAAACCGTCAGGGGACACTCTTTTATACAAGCGTCCCAGTTTTATGATGAAAAAGGGGCTGACGGCCGCGGAAAAAGGGACGGCGATGCATACGGTGATGCAGCACATACCGCTGACGCACGTTCCGACTGCCGAAGAAGCGGAGCGGACGGTTCGGACGCTTCACGAAAAAGAGCTGCTGACAGAAGAGCAGCGGGACGCTATTGATATCGACGACATTATACAGTTTTTCGAAACTGAAATCGGGAAAGACCTTCTCGGGGCGCGGCGGATTGATCGGGAGGTGCCGTTCAGTATGGCGCTTCCGGCCGGCGAAGTGTACAAGGAAGCAAAAACGGCCGGTGAACCGCTGCTCGTGCAGGGGATTATTGACTGCCTCTACGAAACGGCGGACGGACTCTATTTGCTGGACTATAAAACGGATCGGATAGAGGGGAAATTCCGGAACGGATTTGAAGGCGCGGCCCCGATCCTGCAAAAAAGGTATGAAACACAAATCGAATTGTATACAAAAGCGATTGAACAAATTACAAAAACGAAAGTGAAAGGGCGTGCGCTCTATTTCTTCGATGGAGGTCACGTTCTTACACTGTAATAAGATCCGAAGCTCCTTTTTGGAGCGGATCTTTTTTTCTATCAGAAAAGTGAGGTGAATGCGGTATGCGCATTTTACATACAGCTGACTGGCATCTCGGCAAAACGCTTGAAGGCAGAAGCCGGCTGAGTGAGCAGGCCGAGGTATTGGAAGAGCTGAATACCATTGTCAAAGAAGAAAACATTGATGCGGTCATTATGGCAGGAGATGTATTTGATACGGTCAATCCGCCTGCGCTCGCTGAACAATTGTATTATGAAAGTCTTTCCGCGCTTTCTGACGGCGGAAAACGCCCGGTTGTCGTCATTGCCGGAAACCATGACAATCCTGACAGGCTGGCGGCGGCTTCTCCGCTAACAGATGAGCGGGGCATTCATTTAATCGGCTATCCGCGGACAGAACCGGTGCATATTGAGGTGCCGTCGGCGGACGAGCTGTTAGCCGTAGCTGCGCTGGCCTATCCGTCAGAAGCGAGATTAAACGAAGTGCTGTCTGATACGTTTGAGGAAAAGCTTCTTCGCGATCATTACGATGTGAAAATCAGAGAGGCGTTTGCCCGCATGTGCGGTCTGTGCCGGGATGATGCCGTGAAAGTCGCGGCGAGCCATATTTATGTCGCGGGAGGAAATCAGACCGATTCAGAGCGTCCGATTGAAGTCGGGGGCGCCTACACGGTCGCCGCTGAAAGCCTGCCGGCTGATGCGGCTTATGTGGCCCTCGGCCATCTCCACCGTCCGCAAACGATTAAGCGCGCCAAAACGGCTGCCCGCTATTCCGGCTCTCCGCTGGCATACAGCTTTTCAGAAGCCGGTTATGCCAAATCGGTGACGGTGGTAGAAGCGAAGCCTGGCGGAGAAGCGAAGTGGGAAGAGATTTTTCTGTCCTCGGGTAAACCGCTCGTCAAATGGAAAGCGCAGGGGCTGAGCGAGGTTCACGGCTGGCTTGATGAAGGGCGTGACCGGAATGCCTGGATCGATCTTGATATCCATTTGACGGATCAGCTTTCTCTTGAGGAAATTCACCGGCTGCGAAAGGCGCATCCCGGCTTTATCCATATCAGGCCGGTTTTTGAAGAAAAAGAGACAGGCAATGACCGGATTGAAGTGAAGCACATATCAATTGAGGACCGATTTAAGAAGTTTTATGAAAAACAAACAGGCGGCGCCGTGCCGGATGAGGAGATGATCAAGCTGTTTTTAGAGCTTGCGTCAGCAGATGATGAGGAGGATGCGACATGAAGCCGATTCTGTTAACGATAAAAGGGCTTCACAGCTTCAGAGAGGAACAGACGATTGATTTTGCCGGACTGTCCGGAGCAGGCGTGTTCGGAATTTTCGGCCCGACGGGAAGCGGGAAGTCGTCGATCCTTGATGCTATGACACTCGCTTTATACGGAAAGGTGGAGCGTGCCGCAAATAATACGCACGGCATCCTGAACCATGCCGAAGATCAGCTCGCCGTCTCTTTTACATTCGCGCTTCAATCAGGCCACCGGGTGTCCTATAAGGTCGAGCGCGTTTTTAAGAGAACGGATGAAACGAAAGTGAAAACCGCCCTCTGCCGCTTAATTGAAATCAAAGACGAACAAACCGTGCTTGCTGATAAAGCGAATGAAGTGAACAAAAAGGTGGAAGAGCTTCTTGGCCTGACCATTGACGACTTTACAAGAGCCGTCGTGCTGCCGCAAGGAAAGTTTGCCGAGTTTCTGTCGCTTAAAGGCGCGGAAAGAAGACATATGCTGCAGCGTCTTTTTAATCTGGAACAGTACGGGGACAGGCTTGTCAAAAAACTGCGGAAGCGCGCGCAGGAAGCGGCGGCGAAAAAAAATGAAATGCTTGCCGAACAATCCGGCCTCGGAGACGCGGGAGAAGATGCGCTGAAGCAGGCGGAACAGCAGTTTCACGAAGCGAACGAACGGCTTGAAGCAGCTGAGAAGAAACGGGTCCGGGCAAAAGAGCGTTTTGAAAGTCACCAGGAGATTTGGAACCTGCAGACAGAAAGAGATGAATATGAGCGCCGCCGGGAAAAGCTTGAGGAAAGGCGCCCGTATATCACGGATTTGACTGAGCGTCTTAAAGAGGCGGAAACCGCTCTCGTCCTTGAGCCGTATGCAGAACGCTATTCGGAAGCCGTACGCCGGCAGCAGCGCGCCGAACAGGAGCACGAACTGGCCAAACGGAAATCAGAGGCGGAAACCGCTTCATTTACCCGGCAAAATGAAGCCTATGAAGCGTGGCGGGTTCATAAGGCTGAACAAGAGCCGAAGCTTGTCAAGGAAGAAGAATTGTATCAAAGATTGTCAGCCGTTGAACAAAAGCTGCTTGAAGCAAAAAAAGAAGCGGAAAAAACAAAGGCGGAGCACCGCAAAAAAGAGGAAGAATACGAAGCCGCCTCGAAACAGCTGAACGCAGTGAAAGACCGCCTGATCCGCGGCCAAAACAGGCAGAATGAGCTGAAAGAAGAGCTGAAGGCAGTTCAGGTGACCGCTGATGAACGGAAAAAATGCCAGACCGCCGCACAGCTGTCAGCCGGCTTTCAGCAGACACAGGAACAGATCACGAAAGAACGGGCCAATCTGACAACGCAGATGAAGAACATGGAGAAGCTGAACGGAGAAAGCGAGGCGCTCAGCGCAAAAGCGAAAACGGAAGAAGAAGACATTACGCGCGCTTATCAAACGCTTCAAACCGTTTACCATATGGTCTGTGAAACGGAACGTTCACTAAAAGCCGCAGCCGAACGGGCCGGCAAAACGCAAGCCGACCTGCGCAAGCGCTCAGAGGAAGCGAGAACGGCTGCATTAACAAAAGAATTATCGGAAAAACTGATTGAAGGAAAGCCTTGTCCTGTATGCGGCTCGACGCAGCATGACCGTCTGCGCTCCGCTCATGAAACACATTCGCCAGATACGGATGTGCAGGAACGTTTGCAGCAGGTTGAAGCGCTGCTGTCCGAGGCGGCGGCTCTTTCTCAGGAAGTGCTGACAGCCAAGGTTGCATTAGAAGAGCAGTCGGGGCGTTTTACCGAAGAATGTCCGTTCCTGCAAAGCGCCCGGACCCCGGAGCTGGAAGCCGCTTCTTCCATCAGCGGCCGTCCGCTTGATGAAGCGTTCAGCGCCGTCCGCTTGGAATGGAAACAAATGAAGCAGGATATGCTGTCGGTAAAAGAGAAGGTCACGAGACTGATCAGCGCGTATCAGCAGACGGTGAAACAAGCGGAGCAGCTGGCTGAACGAATCCGCTATGAGGAAAAAGAAGCCGAGCGCCTCAGACATTCATTACAAGAGCTTGAATCGCTTTCAGAAAGCCGCTTAAATCAGTACAACGAAGTCTGCGGGGATATTCCGGTAAATGAGGTTGACGCCTGGCAGGCTTCGATAGACGATAAAGACCGGCAGGCGGAAGAGTTTGAGAAGCGCATTGAAACAAGCATCGCATTTCTCAAGGAACATGAAGAAGAAAAAGAGCGGCTGCAGGAGAAGAAGCATCAGCTTGAACGGGAACGGCTCGAGCTTCACTATGCATCAGAGCGCCTGCAGCAGGTGATTGACGAGTATGAACAAGAGCTCGGCACGGCAGCAGAAGAAACATCAATTTCCGCAAAGCTTGAAGCGGTGCGGCAGGAATTACAGCTGTTAAAAACGAAAGAACAGTCCTTATTCGATGCACTGAAGCAGGCTCAGCAATCACTGAATGACGCAAAAGGCCGGGAATCCGGAAGTCTCATGTCACTGCGGGACGCTGAATCCGCCCTTGAGAAAGCGCAAAATGACTGGCGCGTGAGATCAAAAGATACCGGGTTTGCCGAGCCGGACCAAGTCAAAAAAAGCCTGCTTCCGCAAACCCGCGCGGAGGAAATGAAAACAGAAATTGATGAGTTTCTGGACACCTCAAAGCAGCTTTCGGCAAATATCCGCCGTGTCACTGAAAAATTAGCTGACCGCCGGGTAACGGAAGAAGAATGGACAGCATCGGTTTCTCTGCTGAAGCAGGCGGAGGCTGAGTCAGCCGCAGCCATGGAGGAAAAGGGCGCCCAGGCAAAAGCCTTTGCGGTTATGCAAAAACAGCATAAGCGCTTTAAAGAAATTGAAGTCGAACTGAAAAGCTGGCAGACACAGATTGACAGACTTGATAAGCTGCAGTCTGTATGCAAAGGCAATACATTCGTCGAATTTTTAGCGGAAGAACAGCTGGAAAGCGTGGCCCGGGACGCCTCTGCCCGGCTCGGAGCACTGACAAGGCAGCGGTATGCCATTTTAGTCGATTCAGAAGGCGGCTTCGTTATGCGCGATGACGCGAACGGCGGCGTCAAACGGCCCGTATCAAGCCTTTCTGGGGGGGAGACGTTTCTGACATCGCTGTCGCTTGCGCTTGCTTTGTCCGCCCAAATTCAGCTGCGGGGTCAATACCCGCTGCAATTTTTCTTCTTAGATGAAGGATTCGGGACGCTTGACCAAGGGCTTTTAGACACCGTTGTCACAGCGCTGGAAAAGCTGCAATCGGATAATTTGTCCGTCGGGGTGATCAGCCATGTGCAGGAGCTGAGAGCGCGCCTGCCGAAAAAATTAATCGTTCATCCGTCTGAACCGGGCGGAAAAGGCACCCGGGTCACGTTGGAGATCATGTAAGAAAGGAGAAGGGATTATGGCCGATTCTGCCGAGGGCACATGTGAATTATGCGGCCGCCGCCATGTGCGGCTGACAGAGCACCACTTGACGCCTAAGGAAGAAGGCGGGACATTCCTTCCGACCGCAATGCTCTGCATCCCTTGCCATAAACAAATTCACGCCCTTTATACGAACCGGGAGCTTGCGGCAAGGCTTGCGGGAATAGAAGAGCTGCGGCATGATCCGAAACTTGCGCGGTTTGTGAAATGGATCAGAAAACAGCCGCCGGAAAAGCTTGTGAAAACAAAAAAAGCAAAAGAACGAAAAAAACGCTGAACAAAAAAGCAGCCCTCTCTTTAAAGAGCGGCTGCTTTTTATGCGTTTCCGGCCACATTCTGATCGCTGACATCGGGGTCTATATAGTTTGTCGCATTGACAACGTTGTTTAATAACAGGAAATCTCCGGTATTGCCTGCTCCCGAACCGAGCGCAGATTTAGAAGAGCTTTTTGGAGAAAGGTAAAAGGAATCACCAAAGTTTACGACTCCGCCCGATATGGAATTGATAGCTATAGGTCCGGTAATTGCTGGCATAAACGACACCCTTTATAGAAGTCTCACCGTCATTATATGTCAAGTCTGCGGCGATTGTGAGCTCGGTGACTCGATCTGCCTAATATGTTTCAGCCTCGAATCGCCCAGCACGACCGACGTCGATCCGATTTGAACCACGGACGCTGACGTTACCCCTTGGACTTTCACATTTCTTACCCGAATCGAAGGGTTTTCATGGCTGAATGCACTTTGAACCCCCGTTTCCGGTAACGGCATGACGGCCGGCTGCCGAAAGATCTGGTATTCTTTTGTGTTAAACGAGCCCTCATCGTCTCTGTATACAGCAACACTGCGCTGATCGGCCAATACTTTGACCTTCATATTGATTTCATTCGAATCGCCTGCTTGAAAAACACTCCCCATCCCGATTGCATTGACTTTGGCGCTCCTGAGGCGTGAAATCCGCTTTAACATTATTCCGGCGCCAGCGGCACAAGAGGCCCGATAATGAGAGATTCCGGAGGCGTGTCAAAGATGGAGGACAGATAGACGGAATCGGTATCGCCGATTAATAATAAGGCTGAACTGGAAACACCGGTAGACCGGATGTCGCCGACTTCAATATTCCGGTTAATCACTGTAAAAATCATGACGGATCATCACCTTTCATTTCACCTGGTATGTGTTTAATAAAATGCTCGACGGCCCTGACAATATCACGCTTCACGTGTTCGGCAATCTGCTCGGCGTATTGCGCTGGCGGCGTGTTTTCTTCTTTCGGGACTTGGGACAGATAATACTTAATCCGGCTGTCCATCTGCTTTCTGATATCTTCTATAATATGATATTTGTTCGTTTCGTCCAGCCTGCTCTCATACTGTGTTTCGAGCTGTTCTAACAGCACGGGGATTTCTTCATTCAGGTACATATCGACGTTTTGACGGATTTGCTGCATTTGCTGGCCCGCCTGTTCCTGCTGCATCATTCCGACCTGCGGAGATGTCTGGCCGACTTCAAAATTTTGCACGGCATTCGGATCAGTCGGATTCAATCCGATATTCAGCGTTCCTTCCAGCCGTTCAATTTTCAGCTGATCAAATTTATACTCGAGCCGATCAATCCTTGTGGAAGGCTGCTGTTTCAGCGTTGATATTTCACTCTGAAATTCTTTCAGCTGCCGTTCGAGCTCCTGAATCTGAAGCGCCTGCTGCTGGACGAAGGAATTTAAATTCTGCAGGTAGGATGAAACCGATTGATCATACATGACATTCACCTCGCGTCTCGTTTCTTTCATTAAACTACCGACTTAGCGGTGGCTGAAGCGGTACAAATGATGAGGCGCCGGGGCCTCCCCCTGTTGTTACAGTCTGCTGCCCCGCGGTGACAGGCGGCGCCGGCTCTACATAACTCCCTGTGTTATACAGATTGGAAAGAGATTTAATTGAACCGGCGCTCCCGATTTGCAGTATGGAGGAATTGCTGACAGATTCTACACGCATGTAATTGATATGGATCGACTGATTGACGTAAAAATTCATACGGCGCCTCCTTTATGCGTTACCTGCCATCGGCTGATCGATTACATCATTATCGTACACATTCGTTGAATTCCTGTAATTCGTCAGTGTGAGATTGTCTCCGGTATTAAAGCTGCCCGCTCCGGCAAATGTCTTAACCTCTGCTTTTGGAGAAATGGTGATGCAGTCGCCTATATGAACGACTCCGCTCGTACCGACGGCATTAATTTTAAACGCTCCGACAATTGCGGGCATACGAGCACATCCTTTTCGTGAAGATTTTAATGAAATACACTCCAGGAGCTTATTTGGGATGCCTGCCTAAAATAGCTTATGACAAACGCACATTTTTGTGAGCGGAAAAAACTTTAGACATAAAAAAACAAATGGTTCAGATCTATATACATATCATGTTTATGAGAAAGCCTGTTTTTTTCCTGCTGTGTAATCCGGCTGAATCTGTGCGGCCGGGTTCATCCCGCCGTCTTTCGTTTGTTGGATGAGCCCGCCCCGGCACCCGTTTAAGAGGCTGTCCAGCTCCTGGCTGCACCTGATGGTCTCCGTCGCATTGATTCCGAATTTTTGCGCTGTCTCGAATAAAGTCAATCTTTTTTCTTCAATTTTTCTGTTCATCGTGCGATCTCCAATTCTCGATTATTTTGGAAAACATAGGATGATAATAGTATAACCTATTTTGGCTGGGAAGGTTTTATTTCGTCAATATGACTAAAAAAGTGACAATTTTTGATACTCTTTTACGATGATATTCAGCCTGTTCAAAAGAGGAATTTCCCGCCTGCAGAAAGAATACATAAAAGATGCCAGATTTAAAAATGATGGGGGATTAACATGAAATTTGCGACAGGGGAACTGAACAGCCGGAAATTTGTCGGTCTGATCATTGATGATGACAAAATCTTAGATCTGCAAAAGGCTGAAAAGAAACTGTTTGAACTTGAGACGATTCCGGGTTCGCTGATCGAGTGCATTCAAAAGGGGGAAAAGTTTGTCAATCATGCCGGACAGCTTGCGGAATGGGCGAAAAAACCGAATGATGAGTCGGGTTCATTTATGTATGCGCTGTCTGACGTGAAGCTCTGCGCGCCTATTCCGAGACCTTCAAAGAACGTGATCTGCATCGGGAAAAATTACCGTGATCATGCCGTTGAAATGGGAAGCGAGGCGGATATTCCGGAGCATCCCATGGTCTTTACAAAAGCCCCGACCGCCGTTACGGGTCACGGAGAAACGGTGAAAAGCCACTTGGACGTAACGGAGCAGCTTGATTATGAAGGGGAGCTTGCGGTTATCATATCAAAAAGCGGATCGCACATCTCCAAAGAACATGCGCTCGATCATATATTCGGCTATACCATAGTAAATGATATAACAGCGCGCGATCTGCAGAAAAAGCATCAACAGTTTTTCATCGGCAAAAGCCTTGATACGACATGCCCGATGGGACCGGTTATTGTACATAAGTCAGCTGTCAGTGATCCGCAAAGCCTGCAAGTTGAAACGCGGGTCAACGGGGAACTGCGCCAATCAGGATCAACGGGCGACATGATTTTTCCGATTGCTGAATTAATCGAGACGCTGTCAAAAGGAATGACGCTTGAAGCCGGGGACATTATCGCGACGGGGACGCCGTCCGGTGTCGGGAAAGGATTTAAGCCGCCGACATTTTTACAGCCGGGAGACCGCATTGATATTACAATTGAACCGATCGGCACGCTGTCGAACCAAATCGGATAATTGAGTGTTTTTCTTGAGAATGATTATGCTCACAGCGGCTTGTTGTGGTACCATAAGTGAGGCAGATTGATCTGATAGGGGGAATTGAACATAATGACACATTGGCATATTACTTCATGGGTCGTTGCGCTTATCCTGGTGTTTGTCAGCTACGGGCTGTACGGCTCCGGAAAAGCGAAGGGCGCAAAAATAACGCATATGATTCTGCGCTTATTCTACATTATTATTATTTTGACCGGCGCTGAACTGTTTGTCCGTTTTGCGAATTGGAACGGAGAGTATGCCGGAAAAATGCTGCTCGGCATCATTACCATCGGACTGATGGAAATGCTCGTCATCCGCAAGAAAAAAGGCAAATCGACCGGAGGACTGTGGATCGGTTTTATTATCGTGCTCATCCTGACGGTGCTTCTCGGCCTTCACTTGCCGATCGGCTTCCGCATATTTTAATCAATCGCTTGAAAACCCGGATGCAATCCGGGTTTTTTATTTATGCATACATTCTGCGCAACTGGGCCGCTGAATGAGAAATGCAGTGACAGGGGGATGCTGATGAGGCGAAGGAGATGTGCAGGATGCCAAAAGCGTCAATCACTCTTGTGACCGCAAAAGCTACGGCTGTGAAGGGTAAAAGCGGGCGTCAATCAGCGTAAAAAACAGGCGGCACCTCTTTAAAAGGCACCGCCTGTTTTTTACGCTGTTCCGCCGTGTTTGGCCGCTGAATACATAATGGAGCGCCGCCCGTCAGATGCCGTCCATTCAAATCTGTCATGCTTACCCGGGCTGCCGCGGTGATGCTGCAGGGCGCATTGGGCGTCATCTGCCGAAAAGTGATAAAACGAGACCCCGTCACCGGAAAACAGCGGCTGATTGTAGGAAAATACGCAATCATATACAGACAGGCCGAACCCGTGCAGATGGCTGAGAAACAGCAGAAACGTTTCATCGTCCAGCGAATCGAGCAAGGTTAACAGCGGCCGTTTGACTGCCTTCTCATACCGGATCTCTTCTCCGCCGAACAGGGCAACCGTGTCTGCGCCGATTTCGGCTGAAGCGCCGTGAATCTGGGCCGGCTGCCATCTGCCGTCACGTTTCATCAAGACGGCTGCGTTTCCTAGACTGTCTGCCAGCAGGATATCGCCCTCATCGTTTTCGACGAGACAGATGCCGTCTTCTATTATCAGAGTGCCGCGCCCCCATTTGTTTTTTTCTGAGAAAAGCTGTTTTCGTTTCATATCCGTGCCGGTCTCCTTTGTTTGTTTCTTCTCTTCCGTTCTTTCCAAATCAGGCTTGTCTCATACAACTCTTAGTGGGACAAATCAACTATCTGCGTTTCTTTGCATAAACTGGGTAAAGTGCTGATAGAAACGAATTTGATACCGACAGAAACGGGATTGGAGCTGATATCACATGTGTGGAATTGCGGGTTGGGTCGATTTTCAAAAGCAGCTCGTCCAAGAGAAACATATTATGAACAATATGATAGACACTCTTTCAAAACGAGGGCCTGATGATTCAAACGTCTGGGGAGAGCCCCATGTTTTATTCGGACATAAACGACTTTCGGTCGTAGATATTGAAGGCGGCCGCCAGCCGATGGGCTGCACGCATCAAGGGGAAACATACACCATCATTTATAATGGCGAGCTGTATAATACGGAAGAATTGAGGAGGGAGCTGCAGGCGAGGGGCCACCGTTTTGAGCGGACCTCTGATACAGAAGTGCTGCTGCACAGCTATATTGAGTGGCGGGAGGAGTGCGTTGACCGCTTAAACGGTATTTACGCTTTTGCCATCTGGGATGAAAAACGGGAGCGGCTGTTTGGGGCAAGAGACCGGCTCGGCGTCAAACCGTTTTTTTATAAAGAACACGGCTCTTCCTTTCTGTTTGGATCGGAATTGAAGGCCATCCTTGCCCATCCGGATGTGAAAGCCCGCACAGACAGCAGCGGACTTGCGGAAGTTTTCGGGCTCGGGCCGTCCAGAACACCGGGCTGCGGGGTATTTAAAGGAATTCACGAGGTGCGTCCCGCTCATGCGTTCACTTTTTCAAAGGACGGTTTGTCCATATGGCGTTATTGGAATGTAAAAAGCGAAAAGCATACAGACAGCTTCGATGACACCGCAGCTCACATTCGGTACTTATTTCAGGATGCAGTAACGCGCCAGCTCGTATCTGACGTGCCGGTTTGCACGTTTTTGTCCGGGGGGCTTGATTCGAGCGCGATTACCGCGATAGCCGCCGCTCATTTTGAGAAAGAAGGCAGAGACCCCCTCCATACTTATTCCATTGATTATGAGGAGAACGGCAAATTCTTTAAAGCGAGTTCATTTCAGCCGAATGATGACGGCCCGTGGATCGATAAAATGACAGCTGCATTCGGCACACAGCACCATAAGTGTGTGATTACGCAGGATGAGCTGGTTGAACATCTGGAGGAATCCGTTCTCGTCAGAGACCTGCCGGGCATGGCGGATGTTGATTCCTCGCTGCTGTGGTTCTGCCGTGAAATTAAAAAAGATTTTGTCGTGAGCCTTTCCGGGGAATGCGCGGACGAAATTTTCGGCGGATATCCATGGTTTCACACCGCGGCGGAAGAAGACGGATTTCCTTGGATGAGATCCACTGAGGAGAGAATCACCCTCTTGGACGAAAAATGGCAAAAACGGCTGAACCTAAGAGAATACGTGAATGCGAGATATGAAGAAACCATTGCGGAAACGCCGCTGTTAGACGGTGAGACGGGAATAGACAAAGCGAGACGGCAGCTTTTCTACTTAAATATGCTTTGGTTTATGACAAATCTGCTCGACCGCAAAGACCGCATGAGCATGGGGGCAAGTCTGGAAGTGCGGGTGCCGTTCGCCGATCACAGACTTGTAGAATACGTCTGGAACATCCCTTGGGAAATGAAAATGCACGGCAACAGGGAAAAAGGCATTTTGCGGAAGGCGCTTGAAGGGCTGCTTCCGGAAGAGGTTCTGTACCGCAAAAAAAGCCCTTATCCGAAAACCCACCATCCGAAATACACACAAGGGGTCACAGAGTGGCTGAAAACGATTTTGCAGCATAAAGATTCCGTGCTTCACACCCTGCTGGACAGAAAGAAGCTGGAAATGCTGCTGGAGACAGAGGGTTCGTCTTTTCAGGTTCCGTGGTTCGGCCAGCTGATGAAAGGCCCGCAGCTGATCGCCCATCTTGCCCAGATCCATACATGGTTTGAGGCGTATCGTATCGATATAGAAGAATAACAGTGCCGCGACCGGTTTCCGCTGAGGATATCGGTCTTTTTATTGTGAAACATATGGTACACTAAAAAACAGAGGAGTGATACCATGACCGAATACGAAACATGCGCGCAGCTTGCCGAGGCGCACTTTCCTTTATATAAACGGATCTTTTCATCTCTGCCCCCAAAAAACAGAGGGGCCGCGTGGGCGGTGCTGGCTTTGTTTCATGAAGCTGAGCAGCTTGCGGATGTCCGGGAGTTTGAGGGATTTGAACAGGCAGCACAAGACTTTATGAACGGGACAGGCGCCGACGGCTTTTTGTGGAAAGCGCTCGCCGATGTGAAGCAGCAATTTGCACTCGAAGAAGAACCGTTACGTGAGTTTATCGCCGGTCAAAGGTCTGACAGAGAAAAAGAGACCTGCCAAGAGTTTGACGACCTGCTGATGTACGCGGGCCAAACAGGCGGAGCCCTCGGCCTACTTCTGCTGCCGGTTTGCGCTCGCCGAAATCAAGAGAAACTCCGCCATGCAGCCGTTTCATTAGGAGCTGCCATTCAGCTGAGCCGGGTTCTCATCGGGGTCTGTGCGGATGAGCGGATGAAAAAGCGCCTTCCGCGTCAGGTGATGGCGCAATTCGGCTATACGGAAGAAGAGCTGGAGAACTGCACGATCAACAAAGCTTTTGTGAATGTATGGGAGTATATCGCATTCGAAGCCGAGGCGTATTTTGAGGAGGCGTCTGAAGAGCTGGAGCTGTTTCCGTTATACTCAAGGCCCGCCGTTACCGGTTTGCTGACTCATTACCGGTCAGAGCTCGAAAGCATGAGAAAACGGCTTTCTCAAGCATAAAAAAAACGCCCCGGCTTCATAATGAAGCTTCGGGCGTTTATGCAATCCCTTTTTGAATCCAAATCCGTGACCGCCATCTTCTGTACATGAGAATGCCTCTGACCCATTCATCCGCGATAAATGAAATCCAAATCCCCATAAGACCCAATCCGAAATGGATGCCGAACAGGTAAGCGAGAGGCAGACCGATGCCCCACATGGAAATCATCGCCATATAGACGGGGAATTTTGCATCTCCGGCAGCCCGGAGCGAGTTGATGATAATGACATTAAATGAACGGCCGGGCTCAAGAATGATCGTCATGGCAATCAGCATGCTCGCCGTCGCAATAATATCAGGGCTGCTTGTGAAAATTCCGATCAGCTGCTTTGAAAACAAGGTCATGATAACCGATGTCATTGCGGCAATGCCAAGCGCCCAGTACAGGCTTTTCATACAGCGGTCATAAGCGTCGTCAAACTGTTTGGCGCCGATGTACCTGCTGATCAAAATCTGAGTGCCTTGGCTGATCGCCGTTCCAAACAGCAGGATAAACATGGTGATGTTTTGTGTATATACCTTTGTTGTAAGCGCCTGGGCGCCCATAATGGCGATAAAATAAGTGACAACCATTTGTGAAATGTTATAAGACAGCTGTTCACCTGCAGACGGAATCCCGATTTTCAGGAGTTTCCGCAAGTGCTCTTTATGAACATGAAAGATCTTTTTCCATGTCAGACCGAGTCCGATACGTTTTTTGACGATCACAACCATAGCGATCAGTCCGATGATCCGTGCGATGGACGTTGACATCGCAACTCCGGCGACGCCCAGCACCGGCAGGCCGAGCGGCCCGAAAATGACAAGAAAGTTTCCGGCAATATTTAATATATTCATCCCAATCGTAACGAACATCGTATCTTTCGTATGGCCGTAGCTTTTTAAAATGGCGCTGAACGTCATAATCAGTGCCTGAATAAATGACAGCCCGCCGACCACCTGCAAAAAGACTTTGGCATCCGGCATCAATTCATCGGAAAGACCCATGACATGAAGCAGCGGAACGGCCGCGAAAAACACGGCGGCGCTGATGGCGAGACTGATGACGAAGTTCGCTCCTATCGATACATAAGCCACTTCCTGCGCTTCTTTTTTCTGTTTAGAGCCTAAAAACTGCGAAATCACAATTGTCGTACCCGTTGCGATAAAGCTAAACATCACGATAATTAAATTTAAGATCTGATTGCTGACGCCCACGGCCGCCACACTGTTGTCAGAGTATTGGCTAAGCATAAGAGTGTCGGCGTTTCCCATAAACATATATAATGAAACCTCAATAAAAATCGGCCAAGTCAGCGCGTATAATGAGAGTTTGTGATCAGAAGATTGTTTGAATGCAGCCCGTTTTAAAAGCGCTTGTTTCATTTCTTTTAACCCCTTTCCTGACAAAATCAACGTTTAACAGTGTACCTCCATTTTCTTATAATAAAAAGGGATAGAAACGAAACTTCTTGCAAAAATCCGACTTAAAAAGGAGGGCCGAAAATATGACCTTTCTCGAGTTCACAGTCCCTCCGTTCCCGGTCTTTATCGCTGCGGGAGAAGGGGTGTTCAAAAAAGGCGAAACCCATGTGAGACGGGTCTTCCCGGTGTTTGATCTGCTGTATGTGAAAGAAGGCGTCCTTCACATTACAGAAAGCGAAAACGCCTTTTCCGTTGAAGCCGGAGAATATATTCTGCTCTCTCCCGGCCTTGAACATTACGGAACAAAAGGCAGTGAAGAAACGACCTCCTATTCGTGGCTTCATTTTGAGGGAGCGGATTATGAGGTGGCGGAAACAGCGGGTAACAACTGGGCGGAGCTGAGGCGGAAAAAAGGCAGTTTTGAAGAGCCGGCCCGCTATCGCCTGTCCTTGCCGCAAAAAGGAAAAGTGAGGCGCCCGCAGTTTATGGCCGGGCAATTCAGTGTCTTGACAGATGACAGCGCTGAGAACTCCGACCTGCCGCTGAGAAAGCAAATTTTGTTTGAGGAGCTGCTGCTTCACCTTCAAAAGGAAGCGTTCCAAATACCGTCCGCACAGGAAAGAGTCGCATGGGAGGCCGCCCGGTACCTTCAGGAGCACTATCAGGAGAAAACAACCATCAAAGCGCTCTCTTCGGCTCTTCATTACAATCAAGACTATGTGACCCGCTGTATGCAGCAGGTGCTCGGCGTCACGCCCGGCCAGTATACGAACAAAGTCAGAATGACGGAGGCGAAGCGTCTTTTGTCCGCAACCAATGACAAAATGGGGGCGATCGCGGACGCCATCGGCATGGAGGACCCGACCTACTTTTCTAAGCTGTTTAAACAGATTGAAGGCATTTCGCCGCTTGAATACCGCAAATTCGTAAGCCGGAAAACGGACTGACCTAAAACCAGAGAACAGAAGAGGGATCAGCAAGCATGAAGATGCCACGATTAACTTAGAAATCGGGATCGTAGCCACGGAATCTTTTAAAACCGGAAGGCCTGTAAAGCTTACCCCAGGCGCTTCCAGCTATGCCTTATGATAGATTCGAAGTAAAAAAGCAAAGGCTCAGCTGGCCTTTGCTTTTTTATGATTCGTATGAAAAAAAAATGTAGTCAGTCGGCACGCCTTTATACCCCATTTGATGAAGCATCGCCGTTATATTGCCGCGATGGTATGTGCCATGATTCACAACATGGCGGATCACATCGGCATATGTCGTCTGGAGCGATCCCAGACGCGGATGGGAAATGGAGATCGGACTTTCCGGGTTCTCCAATTTTCTTAAAAATTCTTTGTATTCTTTGTCCAGCTCAGTCATTCTATGTTCAATCGCCGCAAAATCTCCGTCGAGCTTTTCAAATTGGTCAAATTGCGAGACGATTTGTTCGTAAGTTTCTCCGTAAAGCACGTGAAGCCAGATGAAATCAGCCCGGTATATATGCACAAGCACGGCGTTCACAGTCGGAAAAACACTTTGCAGTTTCTGCTGTATGCTTGCCTGAGGCACGGTCTTCAGATGCTGGATGACTTCCTTATTCGCCCATCTGTGATAGTGATAAAGCTTTACAATGTCTGACACTCCAATTCCCCCTTTTCCTTTCGATACATTCAACATGGCTTGGGAGAATTCCTTTTATCTGAGTAGAAAGCGCCGCAAAATAAAAAGCCGCACCCCACATTACCAATGCCGAGCAGCCGGCCTCCTGTATACGCCGTTTCGTTTGATAAAAGGTCACGTCACAATGGCCCCGAGCGCTTCTGCGAATGTAACGGCATGCGCCGGAGAGATTCGGCATCCTTTCAGCTTCTCAAGTGAGACATGCAGGTGATCAAATGTGCACGTGCTGATATCCATGTTAAAAAGGGACGTGCCGATGAAGTTTGCGCCGTTCAGATCACATGCCTCAAGATCTGTGTGTTCAAGCGCGGCATCATTCCACTCGCTTTCTGTAAGAGTGCACGTGTCGAACCGGACATGCTTCATATTGGAATAGCTGAAGGAGCTGTAATTTGCGAGGCAGTCTTCAAACTGTACGTTGCGCATGGCGGAATCGGCCAGATTCAAGCCGAGAAGTTTTGAATGCTGAAAGACCGTTCTATGGATGATGCTTCCGCTGAAATCTGCGTTTGAAACATCACATTTTTCAAACAAGACATCCGTACATTCCATATGTCTGAAAGAGACATCTGTAAAAACGGTATTTCTGAAAATGACTTTTTCGGCGCGCAGGCCGTGCAGTTTGCCGCTTATGATGCCGTTTTCAATGACCGCTTCTTTGATCTGATCGTCTTGAAGCGCTTCAGCGAAAGAAAGCACCGGCAGCTCTTTCGGGATTTTCGGTTTTTGGATCGTATTCATCTCATACTCCCTTTTCATAAAAAATAGCTGATCAGCAGTTGACAGATATCGTTTCATACCCGGTGTCCTTGCCGAATTGCATGTTGCTTCATGAACAAAGGGTAATAAAAAAGCGGGGAGGCGTCAATACGGAAGCTGATGAAAAAGCCCTCAGAGGGTGCTTCTCTGGGGGCTTTTTCTGTTTCAGGAGAGTTCTTTATACATGATCACATGGGGGCCGATGCCGGGTATGTCAAAGGGGCCGCCGGTGCTTTGCCAGCCGAGCTTTTCGTAATATCCCTTTACGTGACATCTGGCGTTGCACCAGACAAGCGCCGCCATGCCGCGCGGTACGCCGTGTCTTCTGCTGTGATAAAAAGCCGCCTGTCACATCAGGCGGCCTCTTGATTATCAATGTAAATATACATCGGCCCGCTTTTCATCCTTTTGCTTAATATAAGCAGCGAGCTCTGACGTCAAATCAGAACGGAGAAACGGGGTGATTAAATAAATTCCGTTGAACAGTTCACACGCCGTGTCAAGAAGCGACTTGGCGATGGCGAGGCCCTCGGCTTTCTGCTTCCGTTTGTCTTCGCCGGCGAGCGCCATTTTTTCGCGGATGCTGTCAGACAGCTTAATGCCCGGGATTTCATGATGAATGAACTCTGCATTGCGGCTGCTCGTTAACGGCATGATTCCGATATACACCGGTGTTTTGAGATGTTTTGTTTCATGATGAATGTCAATGAGCTGCTGCTCTGAGTAGACAGGCTGAGACACGAAGTAGTCAGCGCCGCACTCGATTTTTTTCTCCAGCCGTTTTACGGCCTTATCCAAATGACGGACATTCGGGTTAAATGCCCCCGCTACGGAAAAGTTTGTTTTCTTGCCGAGCGGTTTCCCCGATAAAGAAATGCCCTCGTTGAATTGTTTAATCAGCCTGATCAAGTCAAAGGACGTTAAATCATAGACGGAGGTAGCCCCCGGAAAGTCGCCGATTTTTGAAGGGTCGCCGGTGATAGCTAAAATGTCGGTAAGCCCGAGCGTATCCAGTCCCATTAAATGTGACTGAAGGCCGATGATGTTGCGGTCTCTGCATGTAATATGGACGAGAGAACGGATATCAAGGCGCTCTTTCAGCAATGAACCGCAGGCGGCATTGCTGATTCTCGGTGTCGCCAATGAATTGTCGGCGAGCGTCAGCGCTTCTATGCCGGTTTCCTTTAATTCAGCCGCCGCTTGCAGAAATTTGTCAAAATTCAATTTTTTCGGCGGGTCAAGCTCTACGATAATTGACCGTTTTTGCGCGGCGATTTCGTTTAAACTCGGCTCGGTCCGTTCATCCCGGACGGAGATGACTTCTTCTTCCCGTCTGATTTTCACTTCTTTATCAGTGACCGGTGAAAGTCCGCGCACCGCTTCAGCCATGGCTCTGATATGGTTGGGCGTCGTGCCGCAGCAGCCGCCGATTATGCGAGCGCCCTGAGTGCGGAATTGTACGGCGCTTTCCCGGAAATAGGCATCGTCCGTATCATAAACAAGCCGGCCTTCTTCTAAGGACGGAAGGCTGCTGTTCGGATAGACCGATAAATAAGCGTCACGGAAAATCGGCACTTCGGTGAGCGCTTCAATCATGTGGTACGGGCCGAGCCGGCAATTGATTCCCGTTATATCAGCGCCGAGATCGGCAATTGACCTGAGAGCTTCCCGAAGCGGCGTTCCGTCCTGAAGCACGCCCTGTTCGTGCATGGATACGTTCAGCATGATCGGAAGTTCCGTTTCTTTTCTGGCGATCTTCAGCACTTCGCGCGCCTCTTCTAAATCATAGTATGTTTCCAAAAGCAGGCCGTCCGGCTCTTCGTGCAGCAATAAATAAAGCTGCTCCCGAAAGCTGCGTTTAATCTCTTCAAGGCTGTAGGCGTTTTTGTTAAAGGTGCGGATGCCGCCCATCGTTCCCAATACATAAGCGCCGTCTGAGGAAGCGCGCGCGATTCTGACCGCCTCCTGATTGATTTTTTTCGTTTCATCCTCAAGGCCGTATCTGGAGAGCTTAATAAAATTCGCGCCGTACGTGTTCGTCTGGATGATATCTGCACCGGCTTCCACGTATGCCTTATGTATCCGCTTGATCTCATCGGGCTTAGATACATTCAGTTCCTCAAAACATCTGTCAATGCCGTAGGAGTAGAGGAGAGTGCCCATCGCGCCGTCTCCGATTAAAATCCGTTCTTCTAAGTCTTGTAATAGTCCCATTGTTTGCCTCCTTCATCACATTCAGCAAGGAAAAAAGAGAAATAAAAAAAGTCTTCTTAAGAAGAAGACTTTGTAATCATTTGTCTCTCTTCTTATCTTCCAAGCTGTTTTTAGCTTGCTGGATTTAGCACCTTGGTCATGGTTTGGGTAAACCACTACACCGGTTGCTGAAGCGTCGTCGGGCCAGTCCCTCGGCTTCTCTTGATAAGAACGTTCATGTAATTGTCATGGGTTTCCAAAACTTAACTGTGAAAATCCCTTTCTCCAAATTTACCGAAAATAGAGACAATAATCAATAGGAATCACATAATTTATCTGAAATTAATAAATTGAACGTCAATCGGCAGGTCTGCTCCGCGGACGGCTGCAATAATCTGCTGCAGATCATCTTTATTTTTTCCGGTGACGCGCACTTGGTCGTCCTGAATCTGCGACTTAACCTTCAAGCCGGAGTTTTTAATCACCGCGTTGATTTTTTTTGCGTTGTCTTTATCAATGCCCTGTACAAGCTTCGCGCGCTGGCGCACCGTGCCTCCCGATGCATTTTCGATTTTGCCGTATTCAATGTTTTTCGTCGGCACATCCCGTTTAATCAGCTTGCCGCTCAGCACATCCTTGAGCTGATTCAATTTAAACTCATCATCAGAAATCAGAACGAGTTCTTCCTTTTCTAAAGTCACATCGCTTTTAGATCCTTTAAAGTCATAGCGCGTGCCGATTTCTTTCAGCGTCATCTGAATCGCATTCTGCACTTCAGGAAATTCAACTTTGGATACAATATCAAAAGAACTTTCTTTTGCCATGAGAAAACCTCCTATAACATTTCACTTATGTGTTGATTATAGTAGAATAAAGAGAAATGTCCAACAGCACAAAGCATGAATTTGTGCGAATTGGAAAAAATGAGAAAAACATCAGCCTCTGACGGGCGAAGCAGGAAGGACGATAACATGAAACCAGGGCAGCAGCTCACGCTTAGTATAGATCACCAGACCGATTTCGGTTATTTTTTAACGGACGGCGAGGATACGGTTCTTTTACATAACAGTGAAATCACGGAGGATATCGAAGACAGAGATGAAGTGGACGTATTTATTTACGTCGACCATCAGGAAAGACTCGCGGCGACAATGAAAAAGCCGCTCATCAGCTTTTATGATTACGGATGGGTGGAAGTGACGGACGCAGTGGAAGATATGGGCGTATTCGTCGACGTCGGTCTGTCGAAAGACGCGCTCGTCGCAACGGAGCATCTTCCTCCGTACAAATCCGTCTGGCCGCAAAAAGGCGACAGACTGTATTGCATGCTGAAGGTGACAAGCCGCGGACGCATGTTTGCCAAGCCGGCGCCTGAGGATATCATCAGTGAATTATTTACGGATGCAGAGGAAGACGTCATGAATAAAGACTTGACAGGCACGGTGTACAGACTGATCGCATCTGGCTCTTTTCTGATTACAGATGAAGGCATCCGCGCATTTATTCACCCTTCAGAAAGAAAGGAAGAGCCGAGACTCGGCAGCCGCGTGACAGGGCGTGTCATCGAGGTGAAGGAAGACGGCTCCGTCAACATGTCGCTGCTGCCGAGAAAGCAGGACGCGCTTTCGGTTGACGCAGAAGAGATTCTGACCTATCTGAGATCAAGAAACGGCGCAATGCCTTACGGAGACAAAAGCCATCCTGACGATATCCGCGAACGGTTTCATTTAAGCAAAGCCGCCTTTAAGCGGGCGCTCGGGCACCTGATGAAAAACGGCAAAGTGTATCAGGAAAACGGCTGGACATACGAAAAACAATAAATGTTCTGCAAAAACATCGGTGAACAAAAACCGATGTTTTTTATTTCCTCAAAACGCTATATCCTGTATTTATTTATCAGGTCCGCCGGTTTACTATGTAACTGGCGCACTTATGGCCGTACAGAAAAAACAGCCCTCTTTTTCCAAGGTAAGAGGGCTGTTTTGCATTTACAGATGGTCCGGTTTTTTTGAATTCTGTTTTTTTCCCGCCTGCCGGTTTTTTTCGGCAAGCCGGTTCTTTTTTTGATTTAAGGCGTTATTATCCAGCGGTTTTTTGTCATCATCTTTCATGCGGCAAAGCCTCCCTTCTTTACGATAGGATGCCCGCCGGCATTGGAAATTATGGCTTCAGGAAAAAAATCGCGAGCGTTCCCGGCCCGGAATGGGCGCCGATGGCGGAACCGATTGAATGAAGAATGATCTCTTTCGGACCGAACGCATCTTCAATCATCTCTTTCATGCGAAGCGCCGTCTCTTCATTGTCGGCATAGCTGATTCCGACCGTTTGATCCGGCCAATCGCCGCCTTCTTCCTTCATCATTTCTAAAATCCGTTTAAACAGTTTCTTCTGTCCGCGCAATTTTTCGAGCGGCACGAGTCTGCCGTCAGCCACATGCAGGATCGGTTTGATGTTCAAAAGCCCGCCGACAAAAGCGGACGTTTTTGAAATCCTGCCGCCCCGCGCGAGATAAGCGACATCATCGACCGTAAATATATGTTTCATCCGTGCGCAAAAGCTCTTTACAGACGTTTCGATTTCTTGTATTGTATTCCCGTTAACACAGAGTGTTTGCGCATGCATCACCGCGAGGCCGCATCCCAATGAAGCGCATTTGGAATCTACAATCCGTAAATCAAAATCGGGAAATTCCTCTTTGATTTCATTGGCGACCATCACGGCCGTCTGATAAGTGCCGGAAAGACCTGAAGAAAAGGCAATGTAAATCGCCGGCTCTCCCAGTTCCGCGTATTGTAAAAATACTTTTTTTATCGTATCCGGTGATGCCTGGGATGTTTTCGGGACTTTCCCATCCCGCATCGCTTGAAATATATGATCCGCCTGAATGGTGACCGCGTCCTCATATTCGTTTCCGTCGAGTGTTACGTGCAGCGGAATGAACCCGATCCGGTTTTCTTCAATGTAATATTTCGGCAGATCAGAGGCGCTGTCAGCAATAAGGTGAACTGTCATCATAATTCCCTTCTTTCCATTTGGTGAGAGTGATGCCAACTATATCATATAAATGTGGCAAAATAGTGTTCAAAACTTTGTTTTAAGGGAAAAGCTAATAATGAAAATGAGCGGAGGAGCAAGCCATGGTACTTGAACAAGTAAAAAAATTAGCAATCGTCGTCATCGGCGCGTTTCTATATGCGGCGGGGCTGAATTTATTTCTGATACCGGCGAATGTATATGCCAGCGGTTTTACCGGTGTCGCCCAGCTGCTGTCAAGCGTCGTTGATCAATACGCCCCTTTTTATATTTCGACAGGAGTTCTCATGTTCCTCTTAAACATTCCCATCGGTGTGTTAGGATGGCTGAAAGTCGGCAGATCATTCACCGTATACAGCATATTAAGTGTAGCGCTGACGTCCGTCTTTATGGGAATTCTCCCGGAAATGAGACTGTCGCACGATATTCTCCTGAATACCGTATTCGGAGGAGTCATCTCAGCCATCGGCATCGGTTTAACGCTGAAATTCGGCGCGTCTACAGGGGGTCTTGATATCGTGTCGATGGTGCTGGCCAAATGGAAGGATAAACCGGTCGGCACGTATTTCTTCATTTTGAACGGGATTATCATTTTGACGGCAGGATTATTGCAAGGATGGGAGAAAGCATTATATACCCTTGTCGCTCTTTATGTCACAACAAGGGTGATTGACGCCATTCATACCCGCCACATGAAACTGACCGCTATGATCGTTACGAAAAAAGCCGATGAAATCAAAGAAGCGATTTACGGAAAAATGGTCCGCGGCATTACGACGGTGCCGGCAAAAGGCGCTTACACAAACGAACAGAAAGAAATGATGATTATCGTCATCACGCGGTACGAATTGTATGATCTTGAGAAAATCGTGAAAGAGGTCGACCCGAAAGCCTTCACAAACATCGTGCAAACGACGGGGATCTTTGGTTTCTTCAGAAAAGACTGATAGGAGCGGATAGAATGAAGTGGCTGTTTGGCCTGTTATTACCGGTCATTTTACTGATCGGGTGCAGCAGTCAATCCGGGCAGAAGGAGCCCGCTGAGGAGGTATCCGGAGAGATGAATGAACAGCAAGCGGAATTAGCCGTAAATCCTGTGCAGACGGATCAGCAGATCGAATTTCAAATGTCTTTAAAAAACAAAAGCGAAAGTCCGATTGATTTCACATTCAGCTCAGGCCAGAAATTCGAATTGACCGTACATGATCAACAGAACAAAGAACTGTACCGCTATTCAAAAGACAGAATGTTTACCCAGGCGTTTCAGACCATGACTTTAATGCCGAATGAAACGTATGACTTTTCAGATGTGTGGAAAAACGCGTCCGGACCGGGGACATACACGGTCACCGTGACGTTTTTAGGAAAGTCCGATCAGATCGGAAAAAGACTGAAAACGGTAAAAACATTTGAAGTAAAATAAAAAAGCGGCGCCCTCGTCCAGACGGGGCGCCTTTTTTTATTGCAATTTCTCCAGCTGATCCTGAAATTGGTGCAGCTGCTGACGTTCTGCATCCGTCGAATTGGCGTACGCGGAAGACACGGCATTTTTGGCGCGTGAGACAGCTTTTTCCCGGTCGCCGTCCTCGAAACCATTAGCAATCATGACAGCCTGCTGGACAAATGACTTGGCTTGAGAGAACAGTTCGTTTCTCATTAAAAGTCAACCTGTCTTTCGGCTGCGTCTTTTGCTGCATCATGCTGTGCTTCCTCTAATGTAGACCGATATGGAAATCTTGCGTCATGAAGACTGACAGAGTCCTTGCCTTGCTGAATAAACCGTTTTGATTTGTTTCGTTTACCCATTGCAATGTCCCCCTTCCATATTTAGACGAGATGAGTCGTCTGTTTTAGTATGGGCGGAAGGCTTCGGGTTATGAGCGGGAAAATCTCATAGGGAGAAATAGGATTTTAAAAACCCGGCGATTCCGTCCGCTTCATTTGAACCCGTGACGCGGTCAGCAGCCTGTTTGACTTCATCCGTGCCGTTTCCCATCGCGACGCCGCACCCGGCGAACCGGAGCATTTCAAGATCGTTGTCTTCGTCGCCGAACGCGATGATCCGTTCTCTCGGCACTTGGTAATAGTCGCTGATTTTCTTCAATCCGACTGCTTTATTCATCCCGTGTTTAATAATTTCAATCACATGCCACGGAGCTGCCCATCTTCTGTGGTCAATGACCTCGGCGTGCACATCGGATAAATGCGCGCGTATGTCCGCCACGTCCTCTTCCTTCGCGTGAATCAATACGGACGTCACATCCTCTTTGACCGTTTCACGCAGATCACCGAACGTGACATTCGCCGTATTCATATGAAACGCCTCGATTAGATGCTCATCATGATAATGAAAATACACATCATCAATGACCTCAGCGAGCACATTATGTATTTGATAGGTCTCTGTAAGTTCGGCAAGCTGTCTGACCACATCGACAGATAAAGACGTATGGTAGCGTCCCCATGACTCGTCTTTCGGATGGTGGACAAACGCCCCGTTAAAATTGACAATCGGTGTTGTCAGCCCAAGCTCGTCATAATACATCGAACTGGAACGGAAAGGGCGGCCGGTTGAGATGCAGACATGATGGCCCGCTTCTTTCAGCGTCTGAATCGTCCGTGCCGTTCCAGGGGAAATGGTTTTATCATCTTTTAATAATGTTCCATCCAGATCTAAGGCGATGAGAGAAGGTTTTGTCTCCATAAATAACTCCTTTTGTCATATGATTTGCTGTTTTTATCTTATGTACAGTGTAGCTTTTTACCATCTTTATTGTCTACATGTTACACTTATGATTATGGTTATCCTAAGGAGGGAGTCAACGTGATTCTTATTGATCATCAAACCGTATCAGGCATTCCGTTTTTACATATTGTAAAAGAAGAAAATCGGGACCGTCCCGCTCCCCTTGTTTTCTTTATTCACGGTTTTACAAGCGCGAAGGAACATAATCTTCATTTCGCTTACCTGCTTGCTGAAAAGGGCTTCAGAGCCGTGCTGCCGGAAGCTCTTTACCACGGTGAACGCGCTGAACAGCTGTCAGCGGAAGAGCTCGCTGTCCATTTTTGGGACATTGTATTAAATGAAATCGAGGAGCTTGACGTGCTGAAAAAGGATTTTGAAACGCGCGGTCTGATTGAAGACGGGCGGATCGGTCTTGCGGGCACGTCAATGGGCGGGATAACGACATTCGGCGCGATGGCTGCGTATGATTGGGTCAAAGCCGGGGTCAGTCTGATGGGAAGCCCGAACTACACGGCATTTTTTCAGCAGCAGATTGACCACATTCAAAAGCAGAATATCGACATTGACGTCACAAAAGAACAGGTCGATGAACTGTTTGCGCGGCTCAAACAGTTCGATCTCAGTCTGGAACCGGAAAAACTCCGCAGCCGCCCGCTGCTGTTCTGGCACGGCGTTCAAGACAAAGTCGTTCCGTATGCACCGACCCGAGGCTTTTATGAGTCGATTAAACCGCATTACAGCAGCCGGCCGGAGCATCTTCAGTTTCTGAAAGACGAACGGGCTGATCATAAAGTCCCGAGATACGCTGTTTTAGAAACAGTCGCCTGGTTCGATAAGCATTTATAAAGCACAAAGGTGTTAACAAAAGCCGTTTTTACGTTATACTGAGGAAAAAGGAGTGATGGAACGTGGAAGAAGCATTAAAAGAAAACATCATGGGCGCCTTGGAGCAGGTCGTTGACCCTGAGCTAGGCGTCGATATCGTCAACCTCGGCCTCGTATACGACGTCGATATGGATGACGACGGCCTGACACACGTTACAATGACACTGACATCAATGGGGTGCCCGCTCGCTCCGATCATCGTCGACGAGGTGAAAAAAGCGCTCGCCGACATTCCGGATGTAAAAGAGACGGAGGTCCACATCGTCTGGAATCCGCCGTGGACAAGAGACAAAATGTCACGCTACGCAAAAATCGCATTAGGGATTCAGTAATAAGAAAATGCACCTCGGATTTTAGGTACATCCTAAAGTTTGGAGGTGCTTTTCTTTTGTCTGCATTTACAAGTAAAAAACCTTTATATATAAAACGTCATATGGGGTTTATCTTTTTTGTAATAAGACAGTCTGTCTTGGAGTGTGCCTGTATGGAATTCAAATTTATGTCCATCGGGATCAGTAAAATAAATTGATTTTTGATCCTGCTGATCTCTGGGCCGTCCGTTTAATATATTTACATTTAGATTTTCTAACCTTTGATGTATTGCATCAAAATCGCTTGGATCAATTGAAAAAGCCGTATGTGTGTAGGATTTATGTATTTCATTTCTTGGAATATCTGCCTCTAAGTTCAGCGCAAGCCAAAGCCCATTCAGATCAAAATATGCTGTTTTTTGCCCTTTAACCAGGAGCTGTGCATGAAATACTTTTTCATAAAATTCTATGGATTTTTCCAAATTTGAAACAGAAAAAAGAAGATGATTGATTCCTTTTATGTTCACGTTCCCACCTCATTTAACATGTTTATTATATATAAAGAGTATATACCAACTAAAAAAATTTTCGGCGGTCGCTGCAGGCCGGCGTGCGGAAAAAAGGGCAAATCACTAAAAAACTCCGAGTGTCCGGCATTCGGGGTTTTTTTCGGTATCGGGATAAAAAGGAAAAAAGAGGGCGGAAGTCGTGATATAATAGACCGGCTGCACGCGAGGGAGGAACATATGAAGAAAAAAATACTTCTCATTATCCTTAGCATCCTAGTTTATACGGTGCTGTTCGCTGTTTCTGTCTTCCACAAAGAGCGGCATCAGCAGGCGGAAACAATGACGGATGTCAGCCGTCTCATGCCGGTGAAAATTAAGCAGACGGTCAAAGGAAAAGAGAAAGAAACATTGGTCGAAACGATTAAGGAAGCAAAGAGAAAGCATCTGAAGATTTCGATCGCAGGCGCCCAGCACTCAATGGGCGGCCAGACGTATTATGAAGACGGTATCGTTCTCGACATGACGGGGTACAACAAAATACTCGGTCTCGACCGAAAGAAAAAAATCATCAGAGTGCAGGCGGGGGCGACGTGGAATGATATTCAGCGGTATGTCAATCCGTACGGGCTCGCGGTAAAGGTCATGCAGTCGCAAAACATCTTTACGATCGGCGGCTCACTGAGCGCCAACGCTCACGGCCGGGATATCCGGTACGGTTCGCTGATTGATACGGTTAAATCGTTTCATCTTTTAAAGGCGGACGGCAAAATCGTTACGGTCACCCCGAAAGATGACCTGTTTTCAGCCGTCATCGGCGGGTACGGCCTGTTCGGTGTGATTCTTGACGCAGATATTGAGCTGACAGATGATGAGCTATACGAAATGAAAACGAAACGCATGAACGCTGATACATACAGTCAATATTTTACCCGGCATGTACAGCACAATCCTGCCGTGCGCATGCATCTTGCGCGGATCGCAACAGGGGATAAAGGCTTTTTGCACGATATGTATGTGACTGATTACACGCTCTCAGACAATCAGACTGAATTAAAGCAGCACAATGACCTGAAAGAAGATGAGCATCCGGGGCTGACAAAATTCGCGCTCGGCCTCTCACGCCGGTATGACTGGGGAAGAAATTGGCTCTGGTCGGCCCAGCAGTCTTATTTTCTCAGCCAAAACGGCGTGAAAATCTCCAGAAATAATGTCATGAGGTCAGAATCGAAATTTTTGGAATATGAAAACACGGACAACACCGACGTGCTTCAGGAATACTTCGTGCCCGTCGGCGAATTTGCGCCGTACATTCATGATTTGCACACGGCGCTGTCACACGAAGATCTCAATCTCGTAAATATTACGATCCGCTACGTGCAAAAAAATGAAAAAGCCGACCTGTCATATGCAAAGGATGATATGTTTTCGCTCGTTCTATTAATCAATGAAGGGTTTTCAAAAGACAGCCAGGCGAGTGCGGCGCGGATCGTCAGAAAAATGACGGACACGGCATTGCGCCACGGCGGCAGCTATTATCTGCCGTATATGCTGTACCAAACGAAAGAGCAGATGCGCGAGGCGTATCCGAAGACCGACATGTTCTTTCAGAAAAAGCGCAAGTATGATCCGGATGACTTATTTATGAATTATTTTTATCAGAGGTACAAATCATGAAACACAATCATTTAAAATGGCTGATCCTGTCTCAGAGCAGTGTCTTTTTTGCCGGCAGCCTGATCTTTCCTTTTTATATTTTATTTATTAAAAACATCGGTTCCAGCTACACGCAATTCGGTCTCTCATACGGCTTGTTCGGCCTGAGCGGCGCTTTGATCCATCCGCTGCTCGGCCGGCTGTCGGCAAGACTTGATCCCCGCTGGTTCCTTATGGCAAATTCGTGGGGCATGGCAGTGCTTCTCCTGACGCTCCCGCACATCACCGACGTGCACCAAGTTTATGTTGTGCAGGTGCTTTTGGGCCTGTTCGGCGCCATGCAAAAACACGGCGAAAAAATAGTGATCGCCGATTACACCGACGGCGGGGAGCGGGGGAAAAAAGTCGGCAGCTACCATTTTTGGACGGCCGTATTTTCTGCTGCCGCCATCATTCTGGGCGGCTTTCTCGCTGACTTCTTTACGGTTCACATTATTTTTTACGCAAGCTCTGTGCTGTTTTTTATAAGCGGTTTTATGATGCTGAAGAAAACAGGCTGATTGAATCAGCCTGTTTTTTTGTCGGCAAAAACAGATGGAAAATGAATAAAAAATATTAAATATACAATTGAATTAATTTTTATTCATGTTATAATGTTAAATAATTTCACAAAAACCAAGAAGGTGAACCCGTTGAAAATTGGTATTATAGGCGCAACTGGCTATGGAGGCGCCGAACTTGTCAGGATTCTTAACCATCACCCTTATACAGATAATTGTATATTATATTCATCGAGCGATGAAGGAAAGGCATATGATGCTTCATATCCGCATTTGAGAAATATAGCGCCGCAATCACTTCAGCCGCTTCATATAGAAACGATTCGCAACGAAATTGATGTGATGTTCATAGCCGCGCCGCCCGGCGTTTCCGGGGAGTGGTCGCCGAAGCTGGCGGAGGCAGGCATTCCGGTCATTGATCTTTCCGGCGATCTGCGGATTCAAAACCCGGCCGTGTATGAAAAGTGGTATAAGCGGCAGGCCGCTCCGGAAGAAACGATTCAAAACGCGGTTTACGGTTTAGCCGAACTGCAAAAAGAAGAAATTCAGAATGCAAAGCTGATTGCCAATCCGGGGTGTTTTCCGACGGCTGTGCTTCTCGGGCTCGCTCCGCTGGCGAAAAATAAGCTTTTACAAGATTCATTTCTGATTGTTGATGCGAAGACAGGCGTATCCGGCGCCGGCCGAAAAGCTTCCATGGGCACTCATTATTCTGAGCTGAATGATAATTTCAAAATTTATAAGGTTAATGAGCATCAGCACACTCCGGAAATTGAACAGCAATTGGCGGCATGGCAGCCCGGCACAGGTCCGATCACGTTTTCCGCTCATTTGGCGCCGATGACAAGGGGCATTATGGCGACGATGTATACCGACGCCCCTCCGGGAATGTCTTCTGCACAATTAAGAGAGTTTTATTCCGAATTTTACAAAGATTCATATTTTGTCAGAATCAGGCCGGAAGGTGAATTCCCGGCGACGAAAGAAGTGTACGGCAGCAACTTTTGTGACATCAGCGCCACTGTAGATGAACGAACAAACCGCGTGACCATCGTTTCTGTCATAGATAATCTGATGAAAGGCGCCGCCGGGCAGGCGGTTCAAAATTTAAATATCATGAATGGCTGGCAGGAAGAAACGGGACTTATGATGACGCCAGTCTATCCATAGAACGAAAGAGGGATTCAAAAATATGATTCAGCTGAGTGAGAAAATCACGAAAATCAAAGGCGGCGTATCTTCGCCGAAAGGGTTTGAGGCAAAGGGCGTCCACTGCGGGCTGCGCTATTCAAAAAAAGATCTCGGGGCGATTATCAGCGAGACGCCTGCAGTCAGTGCAGCGGTATATACGCAGAGCCATTTTCAGGCAGCACCCTTGAAAGTGACGCAAGAGAGCTTGAAAAAAGAGGCCGTGCTTCAGGCTGTTATTGTCAACAGCGCGATTGCCAACGCCTGTACGGGAGACCAAGGTTTAAAGGATGCTTATGAAATGCGGGACGGCTTCGCAAGCCAGCTCGGGATTGAGCCGGAGCTTGTTGCGGTTTCATCAACCGGGGTGATCGGCGAGCTGTTAGACATGGAAAAAATCCAGGCGGGCATTGAGCAGCTCGGTCAAGCGCCTGCAGTGTCCGGAGCTTTTGAAGAAGCCATTTTGACGACGGATACAGTGACGAAACAGACGTGTTATGAACTGGTGATCGGCGGAGACATCATCACGATCGGCGGAGCGGCGAAAGGCTCCGGCATGATCCACCCCAACATGGCGACAATGCTCGGCTTTGTCACAACGGATGCAGCCGTGGAAGAACAGGCGCTTAAAAACGCGCTCAGAGAGATCACGGATGTTTCATTTAACCAAATCACCGTTGACGGAGAAACATCGACGAATGACATGGTGCTCGTGATGGCGAATGGCTGCGCCGGGAATGATTGTCTGACGGAGCAGCATTCCGACTGGCCGGCTTTTAAAAAAGGGCTGAAGCTTGTATGCGAAGACCTTGCCAAAGATATTGCCAGAGACGGTGAAGGAGCGACGAAATTAATTGAAGCCAAAGTCGAAGGCGCGAAAAATAATCTTGAAGCGAATATCATCGCCAAAAAAATCGTCGGTTCAAGCCTTGTGAAAACCGCCGTTTACGGCACTGATGCCAACTGGGGGCGCATCGTCGGCGCAATCGGTCACAGTGCGGCAAGCGTAACGGCCGAACAAGTGGAAGTTTTCCTCGGCGGTCAGTGTCTGTTTAAACACAACGAACCTCAGCCGTTTTCAGAGACTGACGCCAAGGAGTACTTATCAGGTGATGAAATTACGATCGCAGTCCGCCTGCAAGAAGGCGCCGGCAGCGGCCGGGCATGGGGCTGTGACTTAACCTATGACTATATCAAAATCAATGCGAGCTATCGCACATAACAAAGGGGAGCGGCATGAAGAAAACCATTGTTTTTAAGTGCGGCGGCAGCGTGATCCGCGAGTTATCCGCCGCTTTTTTTCAAAATGTAAAAGAGCTTATGCAATCGGGCTGGAACATTGCCGTCGTGCATGGCGGCGGTCCGGAAATTTCACAAATGCTGAAAACATTGCAAATTGAAACGGAATTTGTCGATGGGCAGCGGAAAACGACCAAACCGGTGCTGGAAACAGCCGAAATGGTCTTGTCTGGAACGGTCAATAAATTTTTCGTAACCGAACTCGCGAAAAACGGGCTGAAAGCTGCGGGAATCTCAGGAAAGGACGGCGGTCTCCTTCAAGCATCCTATCTTGATCAAGACAAATACGGAGAAGTCGGTGAAATCCAAAAAACCGATCCGTCCATTATTCAAGCACTAATGAAAGAAGGCATCATTCCCGTTATCGCTCCGCTTTCCATGACAAGTGGTTTCGAAACGCTGAACGTCAATGCAGACGCAGCAGCTTCGGCCGTCGCTTCAGCCTTACAAGCCGATAAACTTTTATTTGTCACGGATGTCGAAGGAATTATGGATGGAGAGAACCGGTTGGATACTTTGACGCCGCGGGAGATTCAGACTCTCATCGATGGCGGCGTCATTTCGGGAGGGATGATTCCGAAGGTGAAGTCGGCATTATCGGCACTGAGTGAAGATGTCGCGGAAGTCATGATCGTAAACGGAAAAGGAGCTTTTTTCACCGATCAAGCCTTCCAAGGAACAAAAATCGTCAAGGAAAAGGAGAGCGTGTCATGAGCAGCTTATTTCAAACCTACAGCCGCTGGCCTATTGATATCAAAAAAGCGAAAGGGACAATCGCAGAGGATGTAAACGGAAAAACGTATCTGGATTTTATTCAGGGCATCGCCGTTTCCAATCTCGGCCATTGTCATGATGCAGTGACAGAAGCGGTCAAAGAACAGCTTGACAGCGTATGGCACGTTTCCAATCTGTTTGAAAATGACCTTCAGGAAAAAGCCGCGGCAAAGCTTGCCGAACATAGCGCGGGGGACCTTGTTTTTTTCTGCAACAGCGGGGCTGAAGCGAATGAAGGCGCCATTAAGCTTGCCCGTAAAGCAACGGGAAAAACAAAAATCGTGACATTCCGGCAATCCTTTCACGGACGGACATATGCGGGAATGGCCGCCACCGGACAAGACAAAATCAAAGCCGGTTTCGGACCGATGCTCCAAGGATTTCACTATCTTCCGTTTAATGATCCGTCAGCATTCAGCACGCTTTCAAAAGAGGATGATATCGCCGCCGTCATGCTTGAGACGGTGCAGGGAGAAGGGGGAGTCCATCCCGCCGACCCGGAATTCATCGCAGCCTTACAGACGTTTTGCAAAGACAGACAGGCGCTGGTTATCATAGATGAGATTCAAACCGGAATCGGCCGGACGGGGAAAGCATTCGGCTATGAGCATTTCGGCATCTCTCCGGACATCATCACCGTTGCGAAAGGCCTTGGAAACGGTTTTCCCGTCGGAGCCGTTATCGGCAAAAAGAAGCTTGGCGAAGCCTTCACGCCGGGTACGCATGGTACGACTTTCGGCGGCAATAAGCTTGCCATGGCAGCTGTGAATGCAACCTTGGACATTGTGTTTCAGCCGGACTTTCTCAAGGCTGCGGCCGGCAAAGGCTCTTTTTTAAAAGACCGGCTGAAAAGTGAGCTGACAGGGCCTTTTGTAAAAGATATCCGCGGAAAAGGGCTATTAATCGGCATTGAATGCGCAGGTTCCGTTTCCAGCATTATCGGAGACCTGCAGGAACGCGGACTTCTCGTGCTTCCGGCCGGACCGAATGTCATCAGGCTGCTCCCTCCGCTTACGGTTTCTGAAGAGGAAATGCTCTCGGCCGTCAGTATGCTGAAAGCAGCGATAGAAGCGCATACCGCAGTGAAACGATAATTTTTTTCGCTATAAGAGTATAAAAATTCATGTTTTTAATTAATTATTCATCAAGAGGTGGGCTTTAGATGAAAGGCTATTTAGTATTGGAAGATGGAACATCATTTGGCGGTGATCTTGAAAAAGAAGCATGCTGCGTTGGCGAAGCGGTTTTTTTCACCGGAATGACGGGTTATCAGGAAGTGCTTACGGACCCGTCATATAAGGGCCAGATCATTGTTTTTACGTATCCGCTGATCGGAAACTACGGAATTAATGAAAAAGACCTTGAGAGTAAGATTCCTCAAGTCAAGGCCGTTGTCGTGTATGAAGCGTGTGAACATTTTTCTCACCATGAAGCAGTCTCAAGTTTGAGAGAGTTTTTAAATAAATGGAACATCCCGCTTTTAACCGAAGTGGACACACGGGCCGTCGTCAAAACCATCCGCTCCGGCGGCACGATGAATGCTGCCGTGTCAACAACAGGAGAAGTTCCGGAGGCATCCGGAACAGAAAACCCGGCTGAGCTGGCGCAGGCCGAAGAGATCACCTCTATGGGAGACGGAGACAGGCATATTGCGCTGATTGATTTCGGCTATAAAAAATCAATCGCTTCGTCGCTTGTAAAGCGCGGCTGTAAAGTAACGGTCGTTCCGTATCACCAGATGAACGCCGTTTATGATATTCGGCCTGACGGAATCGTGCTTTCAAACGGACCTGGGGACCCGAAAGCGATTGCTCCGTACATGGACCGGATTAAGGCTTTACTGAATGCTTTCCCCGCACTCGGCATTTGTCTCGGACATCAGCTGATTGCCCTCGCTTTCGGAGGGAATACGTATAAACTGCCGTTCGGGCACAGGGGAGCCAACCATCCCGTTATTGACCGGAAAACGAAACGGGTGTTTATGACAAGCCAGAACCACAGCTACGTCGTCGATGAAGCATCAATTGACCAAAATGAGCTGTCGATCAGATTCCATCATGTCAATGACACATCAGTGGAAGGGCTCATTCACAACCGCCTTCCCGTAATAAGCGTACAGTTCCACCCTGAAGCTCATCCCGGACCGGCTGAGAGCGAGTGGATATTTGATGAATTTCTAGAGAAAGTGATACCAGCAAGGAGAGAAATCGCTCATGCCTAAAGATACAACCATTTCCAGCATATTAGTCATCGGCTCAGGCCCGATCATCATCGGCCAGGCGGCTGAATTTGATTATTCAGGAACGCAGGGATGCATGGCTCTGAAAGAAGAAGGATACCGTGTTATTCTCGTCAACAACAATCCGGCAACAATTATGACGGATGAGGCGTTTGCTGATGAAATTTATTTTGAACCGCTCACGACCGAAAGCATCGAAGCCATCATTGAAAAAGAAAAACCGGACGGCCTCCTTGCCAATTTGGGTGGCCAGACGGCGTTGAATTTAGCTGTTAAGCTTGAAGAAGCAGGCGTGCTGAAGAAGCATAATGTCAAGCTTTTAGGAACATCAGTGGAGACCATTCAAAAAGGCGAAGACCGGGAGCGGTTCCGGGCCCTGATGAAGGAGCTCGACCAGCCCGTTCCGGAAAGCGAAATCGTCGACAACGAAGAAGATGCCCTCCGCTTCGCAGAGTCTATCGGATTTCCGGTTATTCTGAGACCGGCGTATACGTTAGGCGGAAAGGGAGGCGGAATCGCGAAAACGAAAGAAGCATTTCAAACGCTGATTAAACAGGCGCTGTTGGCAAGCCCGATCAGCCAATGCCTCGTCGAAAAAAGCATCGCCGGTTTTAAAGAAATCGAATATGAGGTCATGCGTGACAGAAATCATACATGCATCACCGTCTGCAACATGGAAAACATTGATCCCGTCGGCGTGCATACAGGAGACTCGATCGTAGTCGCGCCGTCCCAGACGTTAACGGATGAAGAATATCAGATGCTCCGTTCTGCAAGTTTGGCGATTATTTCAGCGCTTGATGTGGTCGGCGGCTGCAACATTCAATTTGCGCTGGACCCGTTCAGCAAACAGTACTATGTCATTGAAGTGAACCCGCGTGTCAGCCGCTCTTCAGCTCTCGCATCAAAAGCGACCGGCTATCCGATTGCCAAAATGGCGGCGAAACTTGCCGTCGGCTATACGCTTGATGAACTGAAAAATCCGCTGACGGGCTCTACTTATGCAAGCTTTGAACCGGCGCTGGATTATGTCATCGTCAAGTTCCCGCGCTGGCCGTTTGATAAATTTAAACATGCCGACCGCACACTCGGAACGAAGATGAAAGCGACGGGAGAGGTCATGGCGATCGAAAGAAACATGGAAGCAGCCATTCAAAAAGCGGCCGCCTCCCTTGAGCTGAAAACGATCGGCACCCGCCTTCCTGAACTCGGCGGCTTTACGGTCAATCAGCTGTGGGACTTAGCGGTAACACCGGATGACCGGAGATTCTTCGTCGTCATGGAACTGTTAAGCCGCGGTGTAACGATAGAAGACATTCATTCTAAAACGAAAATTGACCCGTTTTTCCTTCATGTATTCCAAAACATCATCACATTGGAAAACAAGCTGATGGAAGAAGGAGATCATCTGTCTGTCCCGCTTTTAAAGCAGGCGAAGGTAAAAGGCTTCACGGACGTCATGATCGCGTCTCTTACGGGAAAAACGGAAGAAGACATCCGCGCTCTCAGAAAGAAAGCAGATATCGTCCCGTCGTTTAAAATCGTAGATACATGCGCCGCTGAATTTGATGCCAAGACCAATTATTTCTACTCCACCTATCTCGGAGAAAGCGATGGAGATATCAGCCGAAAAGAGAAAAAACGGGCGCTCATTATAGGATCAGGCCCGATCCGTATCGGTCAGGGAGTGGAATTTGACTACAGCGCAGTCCACGGCGTCCTGACCCTGCAAAAGCTGGGCTATGAAACGATTATGATCAATAACAATCCGGAAACGGTAAGCACCGATTACGAAATTGCCGACAGGCTCTATTTTGAACCGCTGACATCAGAGCATATTTTAAACGTGGCGGAACATGAAAACATTGATTTTGCCATCGTCCAGTTTGGGGGACAGACCGCTATCAATGCCGCTGAATCACTGGAAAAAGCGGGCGTTCAGCTGCTCGGAACATCCTTTAGAACCCTGGATGCGCTGGAGGATCGGGATCTGTTTTATCGGCTGCTTGATGAGCTTGATCTGAAACATGCCAAAGGGGAAACGGCTTATACGAAAGAAGAAGCCGCGGAAAAAGCAAGCCGCATCGGGTATCCCGTGCTGATCCGTCCGTCTTATGTCATCGGGGGGATGGGCATGATCATCGTGGATTCAGAAGCGCAACTGTCAGACCTGCTGGAAAAAGAAGCGGGCATGCCGTATCCGATTTTGATCGACCAGTACATTACAGGAAAAGAATTGGAGATCGATCTGATTTCCGACGGACATGAAGTATTCGTTCCGACTTACACAGAACACATTGAACGGGCCGGCGTCCATTCGGGCGACAGTTTTGCGATTCTGCCGGGTCCGTCCGTCACACTTGATATGCAGCGGGATATAAAAAAGGCTGCCGAAAAAATTGCGGTAAAACTGGGTTTCAAAGGCATTATGAACATTCAGTTTGTCATTGATGACAAAGGGGATATTCTCGTTCTTGAAGTGAATCCGCGGGCAAGCCGCACGGTTCCTGTCGTATCAAAGGTGATGGGAGTGCCGATGATCCCGCTTGCCGCCAGACTGCTGGCCGGCGCTTCCCTTAAAGACCTCAAGCCCGAGGTTCAAAATCAGCATGGAACGGCTGTGAAATTCCCGGTATTTTCTTCTCATGCCATTCAGGATGTTGATGTAAAGCCGGGGCCGGAAATGAAGTCGACAGGAGAAGGGATGTGTGTCGCGTTTGACGCAGAAAGCGCCCTGAAAAAAATCTACGCGCATGTCTGGGAGAAAAAAGGAAGCGTCTATCTGGAAGGCGGAGATGAGGAACTGGCACGGCAGGCTCAAGCTGCGGGATTCACCGTGTGCAAAGACTCTTTTCAGGCCTGGGCGGATCGGAAGGATAAAGCGGTCCATATTAATTTCAATCATTCTGAAGAAGCGCGCAAACAGCGGATTGAAGCCATGACGCACGGCGTGACGGTCTTTACTGAACCGGAAACCGCAAAGGCATTTTTAGCAAGCGGCTCCGGCAAACCTCAGCCTGTATCACTTAAAGATCTTTATCAAAAGGATGTGGCATCATGCACATAGTAAAAGCGGAACATACATTAACCCATTTGTACGGCAAAGATTTTCTTTCCTTGAAGGATTTCAGCCCTTCTGACATTAACGGGCTTCTGACAGAAGCTTCATTATTAAAACAGCATCCGATACAGCCGATTTTTCAAGGAAAAACATTGGCGATGATTTTTGAAAAATCTTCAACCCGCACGCGTGTATCATTTGAAGCGGGAATGGCTCAGCTCGGAGGAACAGGACTATTCCTTTCAAGCAGCGACCTGCAGCTTGGACGGGGAGAGACGGTCGCGGATACGGCGAAGGTGCTGTCCGGATTCGTTGATGCCATTATGATCCGCACCTTTGAGCATGAAAAAGTCGAGGAACTTGCCGAACATGCACACATTCCCGTCATAAACGGGCTGACCGACCGGTACCACCCGTGTCAGGCACTCGCGGATCTGTTAACGATACAAGAAATAAAAGGAGAGCTGAAAGGTGTAAAAGTCGCCTATATCGGTGACGGAAATAATGTGGCGCATTCACTTATGATCGGCTGCGCAAAAATGGGCTGTGACATTGCGATTGCTTCGCCGAAAGGCTATGAAGTAGAGGAAGAGGCGGTAAATGCCGCAAAAGAAGCTGCGGCTGTTTCCGGAGCGGAGATCATCCTTACCGAAAATCCGCGGGAAGCGGTGCGGGATGCAGACGTGATTTACTCCGACGTCTTTACGAGCATGGGACAGGAAGAAGAGATGCAGCAGCGGCTGAACGTGTTTGCCCCGTACCAAGTCAACGCCTCACTCGTCAGTCTCGCCAAACCTGACTATACCTTTTTGCACTGTCTGCCCGCGCATCGGGAGGAAGAGGTCACGTCCGAGATAATTGACGGCCCGAACTCTGCGGTATTCCAGCAGGCGGAAAACCGGCTTCACGCGCAAAAAGCGCTCTTGAAAGCTCTTCTTTACAAACAGGATGAACAAAAAAACCGCTGAGCCTCATTCAGCGGTTTTTTAATATTTTCCCGCATACAAGCGCATACTACATGAAAAAGAAAAAGGAGGAAATGACGTGGGACAGCAGCATCAATTCCGACCGGGACAAAAAGCGCCGAATAACGGTGTGTACGTTGAAATCGGCGAAACGGGAAGTATGGTCAAAAATCCGCAAAAAATCAAGCTTACAGCGGGAGAAATGTTTCCTGAGACTTCAAATCACAACAGATTATGGACATATCAACGAAAACCGTGAACACAAAAAAACCTGCTGAATAGCAGGTTTTTTTAATTAATGCTGGCTTGCATCCTGTTTGACAGGCATGACTTCCGCAAGAACAAACACAAGCACCGCGATAACCACGGCGATAACGGATGATTGCTTGAAGTTGTATGCCGCGCTGTTCATGGAGGCGATCAAATAACAGGCCATATGTGTTAAAAGGAACGTCCAAATAAAACCGATAACTAACCGCACGTTTCCACCTCGTCCTTCATTTTATTCTACGTTGTATCATACCATACATAAGGCGCGGGCGGAAGGTCAATTTCGCATCAAAAAGCCCCGCCCTAAAACTGACTTTTTCCCGCCTGTCCGGCCGTCTGACAGAAAATACGGTCACCGCACCGGTATAATAGCCAAAACATAGAAGCAACTAGGGGTTTAACTGATCCGTTTTCATTCTTCTTACATATGATAGCCAATAGAGAGACTAGGAGTAAAAGGAGGCGGAAAGGCATGGGGATAACGGAAAGATTTTTCCAACTCGGATCTGAGCTGAACGTCATCCATCTGCCGTATCGGCCGAACGGCTTCTGTATCTTTATTCTTGGGGACAGAACTCACTTTGTCAGCGGGGATTCAAGCTTTTGGCTCGAACATGAAGGGAGAAACCAGCTGTTAAATACGCTGCGTGACAGAGGTTATACAATCTTCAACAGCAATTTATACGGCAGGCACTGGGGATCGGAAAAAGCCGCCGCTTACGCCAGGCAGCTGATTCATTATGTGCTGAAACAAGAAACCCTCAACCCGAAGATACACTTGCTTGCAGAAGGCATGGGCGCTCTCATCGCCGATCAACTGCTGCAATCTTCGCCGGAGCATATCCGTTCAGCAGCAATGTTAGATCCTTGTCTTGACCTTCAAGCCCATTTTGAATCAGAGAAAGAAAATAAGTTTTTTTATAAGCAGTTTCTGAGAGAAACGGCTCAAAGCTTCGGTGTTTCTGAAAAAGAGGCAAGCTCGCTGACCTATCAGACCATCACCGGCTGCCGCACCAGCGTGCCGGTACATATATGGCAAAGAACGACCGGAGCGCCGTATCCGTATACCCTGCATGCGAACGCATATAAAGAAGCCCGAGAAAAGACCGGATGCAAGACTGATATCACGTACCACATGCTTGAGAATCCGGCGCGGATGTACAGAGCCATCTGCCGCTTTTTCCGCAGTCATGAAAAAGACCTGTAGTGAATAGTATACAACAGCCATCTCTTTTCAGAGGGCTGTTTGGCTTGTGCGTGAATGAAAAACCGGAAAGGCGGCATATATGATGAAGACAGCGCTGATCATTGGAGCAGATGAATTTCTCGGCCTTTCATTATGCGAACGGATGATGGATGAAGGTGTGCATGTTGATGTCATTTTGGATGAGCCGGAGGACAAAACGAGGCAGCTGTATTTAGAAGAACGTTTAATGTGGCTCGGGAGAAACGGGCTTTTTCAAATCATAGATGAAATCGGTGATAAGGAATACGATCGAATCTGCGTTCAATACGGGAGCGGATGTCTGCCTGAAGACAGAACGGAGCCTTTATATTGGATTGTTTACAACGAGGATCACGGAGACTGGGAAAAAAACGGCCAGCGGGACACGGTTAAAACGATTATTCTTCCGCCGCTTTACGGACCGTGGACGGAAGCGAAAGAAGATGGCGAAAGCAGGGTCTTTTTAGAAGACGCAGTCTGCGGTCTGATGAATAAGCTTCAGGCGGACGGCACAGAGGACGAAAATCAGGTTATTACCCTGGAAATAATAGAAAAAACGCAAAAAACAGAAGCGGAAGAAAAAATTCAAGAGTGGAAAAGACAGTTTTCATCAATATTCGACAATTTTTAAGAAATACCTTCCATGTTATGTGCATTACCGCTACAATAAATGTATATCAATTATACATGTTATGAGTAAAAAAGGGGTTGAACACGGCTTGATCACCAGGCTTGTCATGGTCTTTTCTGTCCTCCTTTTATTGAGCGGATGCGCACAAGCTCCGTTTAAAGGGAAAATTGAGAAGGTCGGAATGCTTTTTCCCGATACCATCAGTGACCTGGTATGGGGCACAAAAGGTTACAAAGGTTTATTAGCGATACAATCTGAATTTAACGTTGACGTTTATTATAAAGAAAATATCAGATCTGATGAAGATATTTTAAAAGCGATAGATGATTTGCATAAAAAAGGAGTCAATCTTTTATACGGGCACGGAAATGAATACGAGGAAATCTTCAATATGATCAGTAAGGATTATCCCGACATGGAATTCGTCGTCGCAAACGGAACGGCGAAAAACGATAATGTCACAAGCGTTCATCTTATGGGAGAAGCGATGGGCTTTTTTGGGGGAATGACGGCCGCCCATATGTCAAAAACGAATGAGGTCGGCGTCATCGCCTCGTTTTTATGGCAGCCTGAGGTAGACGGCTTTATTAAAGGAGCAAAATATGAAAAGCCCGATATCACCGTCAATACTGAATTTACGGACCATTGGGATAACGGCAATGAAGCACTGCATCTTTATAAGAAGTTAAAAGCAGAAGGCACGGATGTTGTATATCCGGCCGGAGACGGGTATAATGTTCCTGTCATTCAGCAAATTAAAAAAGACGGGCTTTACGCCATCGGCTATGTCGCCGAGCAATCGAACCTGGGCAAAAACACGGTGCTGACAAGCACCGTGCAAAATGTAGACAAAGCCTATACAATAATCGCCGAGCAATATAATAACGGCACGCTCAAGAGCGGAGATCACGACTTCGATTTCAGGGAAGGAGTCGTTGAAATGGGGACGTTCAGCCCTCTGGTGGACAAAGCATTTCAAGACAAAATCTCAGACCTTGTAAAAACGTATAACCGAACAAATGAACTGCCGTCAAATGAATAGAGGTGGATACACATGCAGCATGAAAAGTCTCTTGAATTTATGCAGATCGCAATGAAATACCTGCCGGAAGCAAAGGCGGAGCTTGAGAAATCCGGCATTGATCTGTCTATGGAAATGATTCAGCCGTTTATGGATCTATTTACATCGGTCATGGCGGAAGCGTATGAGCTTGGCAGATCTGATGCCGGAGAGCTGAATAAATAAAGAGAGCCACTTTTTCATGAAGTGGCTTTTCACATGATTTTTTTCTTTATAGCGGATACCATCGATCCAAGCCCAAGGTCTTTAAATACTGGCTTTAATTGATCCAGGGAGTTCATGATGGAACCGAGCTGATTCATGACGTGATTGTAATCGATCTCCTGCTCTTCGTTTTCTTTCTGAGGCTGCTCCGGGTTTTCTTCCGGTTCTTTATCCCGGTCCCCGGAATTGCCGAACATCATTTTAGTGAAAATATCCATAATAAAGCCTCCTTTCATCTTCCTTTTATACTATGAAGATCAGGAGCCGATAGTTTAGACGAATATATTGCCAACAGAAAAAAAATAGGGTAGAATTAGTACCTGATACTAATAATTGATCATAACTAATTAGTTTTAAATTCATTATAAAAAGGAGTATTTCCTATGAAAGCTGGAATTCTTGGTGTCGGCCGTTACATCCCGGAAAAAGTGCTGACAAATCATGATCTTGAACAAATGGTAGATACATCGGACGAGTGGATTCGTACGAGAACAGGTATAGAAGAAAGAAGAATCGCCGCTGAAGATATGTATTCATCCGGCATGGCCGCTGAGGCTGCGCAAAAAGCGCTTGATCAGGCGGGCATTTCCGCTGAGGAGCTTGATATGATCCTCGTGGCGACGGTCACTCCCGACCAGTCTTTCCCTACCGTATCCTGTATGATACAAGAAAAGCTCGGGGCCAAAAAAGCGTGCGCGATGGATATCAGCGCCGCATGTGCGGGTTTTATGTATGGTATCGTAACCGCCAAACAATTCATTGAATCGCAAACATACAAACATGTCCTTGTGGTCGGAGTCGAAAAGCTTTCAAGCATTACTGACTGGGAAGACCGCAATACGGCTGTTCTGTTCGGGGACGGGGCCGGAGCGGCTGTCATCGGACCGGTCAGCGACGACAGAGGCATACTGTCATTTGAGCTCGGAGCAGACGGTACAGGCGGTCAGCACTTGTACTTAGATGAAAAAGGGCATACAATCATGCATGGAAGAGAAGTATTCAAATTCGCCGTCCGGCAAATGGGAGAATCAAGTGTAAATGTCATTGAAAAAGCCGGTCTTTCCAAAGAGGACGTAGACTTTTTGATTCCCCATCAAGCAAACATCCGCATTATGGAAGCGGCACGGGAACGTTTGGAGCTTCCGGTTGAAAAGATGTCTAAAACAGTCCATAAATATGGAAACACATCCGCAGCATCCATTCCGATTTCATTAGTAGAGGAACTGGAAGCAGGTAAAATTAAAGACGGCGATGTCATCGTCATGGTCGGTTTCGGCGGAGGATTGACATGGGGCGCCATAGCGGTGCGCTGGGGACGATAGAAAAAAGGTGAGGTGCACACATGATGAGTAAAAAAAGAGTAGTCGTTACAGGACTTGGAGCCTTGTCTCCGCTTGGCAACGACGCCGAAACAAGCTGGAAAAATGCAATTAGCGGCGTATCCGGAGTCGGACCGATCACACGTGTGGAATCGGATGAGTATCCGGCGAAAGTAGCTGCTGAACTGAAAGATTTCAATATTGAAAACTACATGGATAAAAAAGAAGCGAGAAAAATGGACCGCTTCACGCAATATGCTGTCGTAGCCGCGAAAATGGCTGTTGAAGATGCCGGTCTGAACATCACAGAAGAGATCGCGCCAAGAGTCGGCGTTTGGGTCGGTTCCGGAATCGGCGGCCTTGAAACGCTTGAATCCCAATTCGAAATCTTCCTGACAAAAGGGCCGAGACGGGTCAGCCCGTTCTTTGTTCCGATGATGATTCCGGATATGGCGACAGGCCAAATCTCAATCGCTCTCGGAGCAAAAGGAGTTAACTCCTGTACGGTGACGGCATGTGCGACGGGGACAAACTCTATCGGTGACGCGTTTAAAGTCATTCAGCGCGGCGATGCCGATGCGATGATTACGGGCGGAACGGAAGCGCCGCTGACAAGAATGTCATTTGCGGGCTTCAGCGCAAACAAAGCCCTTTCTACAAATCCTGATCCGAAAACGGCAAGCCGCCCGTTTGATAAAAACCGTGACGGCTTTGTCATGGGAGAAGGCGCGGGGATCGTCGTACTTGAAGAGCTTGAGCACGCGCTTGCCCGCGGTGCGAAAATCTACGGAGAAATTGTCGGTTACGGCTCAACGGGTGATGCTTACCACATTACCGCGCCTGCCCAAGACGGGGAAGGCGGTGCGAGAGCGATGCAAGAAGCAATCAAAGATGCGGGCATCAAGCCTGAAGAAATTGATTATATTAACGCTCACGGCACAAGCACGTACTACAATGACAAATACGAGACAAAAGCCATTAAGACCGTTTTCGGCGATCATGCGTACAAGCTTGCCATCAGCTCAACAAAATCAATGACGGGCCATTTGTTAGGCGCTGCCGGAGGAATTGAAGCCATCTTCTCCGTCATGGCGATTAAAGACAGCGTTATCCCGCCGACGATTAACATCGAAACACCTGATGAAGAGTGTGATTTAGATTATGTACCGGACAAAGCGCGCGAGCAGGATGTTAACATCGTTCTCAGCAACTCGCTCGGATTCGGCGGACATAATGCCACTTTGATCTTTAAAAAATATCAATAATACAGTTTTTTGACCGGCTGCCTGAAAAAGGCGGCCGGTTTTTTTTGTGCGTGCATATGATAACAACAAGAGGAGGCGAACCGGTATGAGCGTCAAGCAGACATATAAATGGATGGAAAAGGCGGCATCCATGAATGATTTGGCCCCGCACCTTTTGCCGCTTTTTTCAGGGGCCGAAAAGAAAGAGTGGAAGCCGATACTCGGGATGCTGCAAAACCACGGAATGTTCCGCCATCTGAAGGACGGCGTTAGGACCAGTAAACGGCTGAAAGAAAGAGGAAGCTACAGCCATATCCAAAAGGAGGAAGCTTATTTAAAGGAGAAGTGGAACGGGCCGGACGTGCCGATCGTTGTTTTGCCCGTTGATGAACGAAACCGAAAAATCCGTCTGGAATTCGGGTCAAAATCCGGTCTTGCTTTCCGGGACAAAATGTTTCTCTTCTTATCGTCGGATAGTTCCAATTCAGCTGTTTCCGCCCTTATGACACATGAATATAATCACGTCTGCCGGTTAGAACATGTGACAAAGGACGAAAAAGATGAGACATTACTTGATACAATCATGATGGAGGGGCTGGCAGAATATGCTGTATATGAGCGATTCGGCTCAAGTCTTACGGCGGAATGGACGTCCTACTACACGCCTGAGCAGCTTGATTTTCTGTTTGAAAAAAGAGTCAAGCCGAACCTTCGATTAACGAGAGACAGCAGAATGTTTTCACAGCTCTTATACGGAAAAGGATACTTCCCCTCAATGCTTGGTTATGCCGTCGGATTCAATATTGTAAAAAAATATTTAACCGATCATCAAAAAACAGTAAAAGAAGCATTGGCCATCCCTTCAAAAACCTTTCTGGAAGCAACGCTTTAAAAGATTAAAAGAATGGTAATTATTTAAGGATATTACATTTATCCTAAAAAATTCTTGCTTTTGTAATAATGATGTAATAATATACAACTATAAAATTTTTGACTATTCTATATTTTGTGATAGCGAAACGTATGTTTCCCTCTGCTGCAGCGGAATGAGAAAGGGGCGTATCATGAGCACACTATTAGAAGTGAATAATTTAAAGACCTATTTTTTCAGAAAGAAACAGCCGATTCCCGCAGTCGACGGGGTGGATTTTCACATTAACAAGGGCGAAACCGTCGCCCTTGTAGGAGAATCCGGCTCGGGCAAAAGCATCACCTCGCTTTCTATTATGGGACTTGTCCAAGGCTCGGGCGGGAAAATTGTGGACGGCTCGATTAAGCTGGAAGGCAGGGACCTGGCCTCCTTCACCGAAAACGAATATTGCAAAATCCGCGGAAATGACGTCTCTATGATCTTTCAGGAACCTATGACTTCTCTAAACCCGGTGCTGACCATCGGCGAACAAATTACCGAAGTGCTTGAATACCATAAAAAAATGAGTAAAAAAGAAGCCGCGAATAAAGCCGTTGAGCTTCTCAAGCTCGTCGGATTCTCAAGAGCGGAACAAGTAATGAAAGAATATCCGCACCGCCTTTCCGGGGGGATGAGACAGAGGGTGATGATCGCCATTGCGCTCAGCTGCAACCCGAAGCTCCTGATAGCCGATGAACCGACGACAGCGCTTGATGTGACGATACAAGCCCAAGTATTGGAGCTGATGAAAGACCTCTGCAAAAAATTCGATACTTCCATTCTGCTGATCACTCACGATTTAGGCGTCGTTTCCGAAGCCGCCGACAGGGTGATCGTGATGTACTGCGGACAAGTCGTTGAGAGCGCGAGCGTGGAAGACTTATTTTTAAACCCCCTTCATCCGTACACGGAAGGGCTGTTAAACTCCATACCAGTGATAGACGGAGAGATTGATACATTAAAAGCGATCAAAGGCAGTGTCCCGACACCGGATCATCTTCCGGAAGGCTGCCGATTCGCTCCGAGGTGTGCAAAGGCGATGGACAAATGCAAAACGGGGCAGCCTGAGCTGATAACACATGAAAGCGGCCGTTCTGTAAGGTGTTTTTTATATGAGGAAGAGGGTGCCCAATCAAAATGACAGCTGTGAGCCAAGAAACGATATTAGAGCTGAAAGACGTAAAAAAATATTTCCCGATCCGTTCCGGTTTTTTTCAAAGAAAAGTCGGAGACATAAAGGCTGTCGACGGTGTTTCTTTTTCACTGAAGCGCGGCGAGACGCTCGGCATCGTCGGTGAATCAGGATGCGGCAAATCAACGGCGGGAAGGACGATGATCCGTTTATACAAACCGACAGACGGCCGGATTCTTTTTAAGGGCCAGGATATTTCCGGCTTATCAGAAGAAAAGCTGAGAAAAAGCGTCCGCAAAAACATCCAGATGGTATTCCAAGATCCTTTCGCATCCCTTAACCCGAGGAAAACGCTGCGTTCCATTATTAAAGAGCCGTTCCAGACTCACCATATGTACAGCATTCGCGAGCGTAACGAGAGAGTAGAGGAGCTGCTGGCGAAAGTCGGTCTCCATCCGAGCTTTGCGAACCGCTATCCGCATGAATTTTCCGGAGGGCAGCGTCAGCGGATCGGGATTGCGCGGGCTTTAACATTGAATCCCGAGCTGATTATTGCGGATGAACCCGTATCCGCGCTTGATGTCTCCATTCAGGCTCAGGTCATCAATCTGATGGAAGAACTGCAGGAAGAATTCAACCTGACCTATTTGTTTATATCCCATGATTTAAGTGTTGTCCGCCATATCAGTGACAGAGTCGGCGTTATGTATCTGGGAAAAATGATGGAGCTGACCGATAAACATGAGCTGTACGACAATCCGCTTCACCCCTATACGCAAGCGCTGTTATCTTCAGTGCCCGTCACGAGAAAAAAAGACGCCGTCAAGCGGGAACGAATCATCCTGAAAGGAGAACTGCCGAGCCCGGCAAACCCGCCGAAAGGCTGCGTGTTCCACACGCGGTGCCCGATGGCCAAACCGATCTGTAAGGAACAAATCCCGGCATTTGAAGAAGCCGCTCCCGGCCATTACGTCGCCTGCCATTTATACACCTGAAATGACAAGCATCGAGAGGGGGTATGCCGGATTACATAACCTGTTTGCTGCATATATATCACGAAGGGGGAATTGATATGAAATTACGTAAAACCGCACTGATGATGCTAAGTGTTTTTATGGCGCTCGCCATCTTCCTGTCAGCCTGCTCCGGCTCAAAATCCACAAACACCGAATCCAAACCGGCCGGAAAACCGCAAAAAGGCGGAGATTTGGTTGTTGGGTCAACTGGGGAACCAACGCTTTTTAATCCTCTTTACTCCACCGATGTTGCAAGTTCCGATATTGAAGGAATGATTTACAGCACATTATTAGAAACTGATGAGAAATTGAACGTCAAGCCGTCGCTGGCTGAAAAAGTAACAGAAGCTGACGGGGGATTAACGTACAACGTAAAACTTAAAAAAGGCGTAAAATTCCATGATGGAAAAGAGCTCACGGCCGACGATGTAGTGTTCACCTACAGTATTCCTCTTAACAAAGATTACAACGGTGAGCGAGGCTCAGGTTTTGAGTCACTTAAATCCGTAACGAAAAAAGGAAAATATGAAATTCAGTTTAAAATGAAGAAAAAAGATGCCTATTTCTACAATGTCGTTCTCGACAGTTACGGCATTTTGCCAAAACATATATTGGGTAAGGTTCCGGTTGCTGATCTGGGAGAGAATGAATTTAACCGTAAAAACCCAATCGGCTCCGGTCCGTTTAAGTTTGTTGAGTGGAAAAAGGGTGAGTATGTCAAACTGGAAGCAAATGATGAATACTTTGGCGGCAGACCTTATCTTGATACAGTGACAGTCAAAACAATTCCTGATTCCAACGCGGCCGTGGCCCAGTTAAAAGCGGGAGACATTGATTTCTTCGTTGTGCCGGGCACAGATTTTGATACGGTTAAAACGTTTGGAAACGTAAAGGTTAAATCTGATCTTGGCTTAAACTACAGCTATATCGGCTGGAATGAGAAAAAAGAGCTTTTTAAGGACAAAAAAGTGCGTCAGGCATTGACTTATGCTCTTGACAGACAGGCAATGGTGGATCAAGTGCTGAATGGAGACGGTAAGGTAGCAAATGTTCCTGAAAGTCCGCTGTCATGGAATTATCCGAAGTCTAAAGTGCCGACATTTGATTATAATCCGAAAAAAGCAAAGCAGCTGTTAAAAGAAGCCGGATGGGAAGACCATGACGGTGACGGCTACCTTGATAAAGACGGAAAAAAATTCTCTTTTGAAATTAAAACGAATCAAGGCAATAAAATTCGTGAAGATTTAGCGGTTGTCGTTCAGCAGCAATTAAAAGAAGTAGGAATTGAGGCTAAGCCGCGGATTGTTGAATTCAGTGCGTTAATTGAACAGACCAGTGCCCCTAATTGGGATTATGACGCTCTTCTTCTCGGATGGAGTCTTGCTACGTTCCCGGATCAGTTCTCCATCTTCCATTCAAGCCAAGCTAAAAACGGGCTGAATAATATTTGGTACAAAAATCCGAAAGTCGATAAGCTGCTTGAAGAGGCGAAGTCAATTACTGACAGAAAAGAATACCAAAAGAAATATGAAGAGATATACAAATTGATTGCGGAAGATCAGCCGTACAGCTTCTTATTCTATTACAACTATCACAGAGCGATGCCGAATAATTTACAAGGCTATGTATTCCACCCTAAAAATGACTTGTACAATATTGAAAAATGGTGGCTGGACCAAAAATAGCAGAAGCCCTTGAGAGGGAAGGAGTTTCCTTTCCTCTCTTATCCTATTTAAAAAGGGGACAAGAACATGGTTACATATATTTTACGGCGAACATTAATGTCCTTGCCGATTCTCTTAGGCATTACAATTTTGTCGTTTGCTATCATGAAAGCAGCGCCCGGAGATCCGATGTCGCTCATGATGGACCCTACAATCAGTCAAGCGGACAGGGCGAAATTCATTGAAAAATACGGGTTGAACGATCCGGAACCGGTTCAATATGTGAAATGGCTGGGGAATATGCTGAAAGGCGATTTCGGGACTTCTATTGTGAAGAAAGGCACCCCTGTTTCTGAACTTATCTTATCCCGCTTACCGAATACGATTGTGCTTATGCTTTTCTCAACCCTTGTCGCTCTTCTGATTTCTATTCCATTTGGTGTTTTGTCAGCGAAACGTCCTTATTCAAAATTGGATTACGGGATAACTGTTACTTCATTCTTGGGGCTTGCCATTCCGAATTTTTGGTTCGGTTTGATTTTAATTATGGTTTTATCTGTGAATCTTGGGTGGTTTCCCACTGGCGGAGTAAGCACTTTGAATGCGGACTTTAACATATTTGACCGTTTGCATCATTTGATTCTGCCTGCTTTTGTGCTCGCAACGGCAGACATGGCTGGAATAACGAGATACACAAGATCCAGTATGCTTGATGTGTTAAAACAGGATTATATACGCACGGCGCGTGCGAAAGGATTCAGAGATAATAAAGTGATTTTTAAGCACGGTTTGCGAAACGGACTTCTTCCTGTCATCACTATTTTTGGTCTGATGATACCGTCATTTATCGGGGGAGCGGTAGTTGTAGAACAGATTTTTACTTGGCCGGGTCTCGGCAAATTGTTTATTGATTCAGCCTTTTCACGAGATTATCCGGTTATCATGGCCATGACGGTCATTTCAGCTGTTTTGGTTGTAGTGGGGAATTTAATTGCAGACATCTTATATGCGTTGGCTGACCCCCGTATTGAATATTAACAAAGAGAGGTGAGAGGTCAAATGTTACAGCCAAATACCGGCACACCCCCCAGTGAAATAAAATTAAAAGAAAATATTCAATCCAAACCGGAAACAATGACTAAGATTTTTTTCGAAAAGTTCTTTCAAAACAAACTTGCTGTAATCGGAGCCGTTATATTAACCATCATCATTTTGTCAGCTTTATTCGCTTCGGTAATCGCTCCTTACTCTCCAGAGAGTCAATCTCTTATCAATCGTTTGAAGCCGCCGAGTTTAAAACATCTAATGGGAACAGATAAATTCGGAAGAGACATCTTTACGAGGGTTCTGTACGGGGCGCGCGTTTCCTTGCTTGTCGGATTCGCATCTGTGATCGGTGCGATTACAATCGGAACTGTTGTCGGAGCCGTTGCCGGTTATTTTAAGGGGATTGTCGATGCCGTTCTCATGAGAACTGTTGATATCGTATTATCCATACCTGATATATTTTTGCTTATTACACTTGTTACGATTTTTCAGCCCGGAATGGATAAATTAATTTTAATTTTCTCCCTTACAGGCTGGACAACAACAGCACGCCTTGTGCGGGGGGAGTTTTTATCGCTTCGTTCCAGAGAATTTGTACTGGCTGCAAAGACGATCGGTACAAAAAATCATCATATTATTTTTTCTCATATATTGCCTAATGCGCTTGGACCGATTATTGTCTCGGCCACATTAAAGGTCGGAACGGTTATTTTGGCAGAATCTACATTGAGTTATCTCGGTTTCGGGATTCAGCCGCCGATCGCAAGCTGGGGCAATATGCTCCAGGATGCACAGAACTTTACGCTTATGATTCAGGCTTGGTGGTATCCGTTATTCCCAGGGTTGCTGATTCTTCTTACTGTATTGTGTTTCAACTTTGTCGGCGACGGGCTGCGTGACGCGCTTGATCCGAAAAATGTGAAATGATCTCCCGGACGGAACGGGAGATTTTTTTGTTGGGATGCAAGCGGAAATCTTATATTAAAATGGAATAATTTATCTACCCCTTGCCTATACTGTGGACAACAGTTTTTGTAAAGTGAGGGGTCGAATATGTTATTTCTTCATGATGTGTGGGTCAATTGGTTTGAAGGGGAAGAGAATGGCTACAATGTATGTCATTTTCACGAATGGCGGAAGGAAGACACGGTTGAGCTTTTGGATCAGACGCCGCTGCTCAGAGTGCCGTCGGTATTATTTCATTACATAGAAAACGACTTATCAGAGCTTCCGAAAGAGCTGCTGGAACAAGTGCATCAAAAGTCATACGTGCGAAAAAATCATGAACGGACGAAGCTTGAGTACTGTTTTGTCGTGACTGACGGAATCGGCATCATTGCCGTGGATACGATCGGGTATACCATTCCGGTCAGAAAGAGCCGCCTGATTCCAAGGCAGGAGCAGCTTGTTTATGAAATGGTAAAGGATGTAGAGCCGGAATCGTTTCAATTTGAGCCTGCACAATTGGAGTCTTCAAAAGAATATCACATTTTATCATTGGCGCCGGAGCATGTCAGAGGGCTGACGAGAAAAGAACGGCAGATCAAGCAGCTGATGTTTATGGCGCTTGACCAGCTGAAAGGGCTGAAAAACCGCGCGGAAATAGTGTATTGGTACACGGAATGGAATCCGCATATGTACGAGCAGATCAAACGGATGAGCTTCGAAGAGATTTGGGACATGCTTTACAATGAAACAATCGAAGGCTGGTCAGACAAGCATCTTGCGTTCTGTGAAAATTTGATTAAAGGGCAGCCGTTTTTCGAAAAGCTTTGGGAAATGGAACAGGAATCAAAAGTGAACTAAAAAAGAGGCGGGGATCATCCCGCCTCTTTACTTTATCTTCTTTTCCGTCCGAGACCCATGGCGTTCTCCATTTTTTTCACCATTTTGCCGGCGGTTTTGTTTGCGCGTGCTGCCCCTTCGTCGAGAATGCGGTCAAGCTCGTCGCTTTCAATTAATTCACGATAGCGCTCTTGGATCGGTGACAAAGCGCCGATAACAACTTCGGCTAAATCGCTTTTGAATTCACCGTAGCCTTTGCCTTCATATTTTGCCTCTAATTCTTCAATTGATGTATTTCCTAAAATAGAATAGATCGTCAAAAGGTTAGAAACACCCGGTTTATTTTCTTTATCATACTTTACAATGCCTTCCGAATCAGTCACGGCGCTCTTGATTTTCTTTTCGAGCTGTTTCGGCTCATCAAGCAGCGTGATGTATGCCTTTTGGTTCGGGTCTGATTTGCTCATTTTTTTGAGCGGATCAGCCAGTGACATGATGCGCGCGCCCGTTTCAGGGATTTTCACCTCAGGAATCGTGAAGATGTCATTGTATTTCTTATTGAAGCGTTCTGCCAGATTGCGGGTCAGTTCAAGGTGCTGTTTTTGGTCTTCTCCGACCGGAACAAGGTCCGTGCCGTACAGTAAAATATCACCGGCCATCAGCGGCGGATATGTTAACAGCCCTGAGACGACGGCTTCTTTGCCTTTTGACTTATCTTTAAATTGCGTCATCCGCTCAAGCTCGCCGATATATGCGACACATTGGAGCATCCACCCCGCCTGGGCATGAGCGGGAACCTCTGACTGGATAAAGAGGGTCGCTTTCTCGGGGTCAAGTCCGACGGCCAGGTAAAGAGCCGCCAGATTGCGGATGTTCTTCCGCAGCTCAAGCCGATCCTGCGGAACCGTAATTGCATGCTGATCGACGATGCAGAAATATCCGTTGTAATCATGCTGCAAATCGACAAATTGTTTCATGGCGCCGATGTAGTTGCCGAGGGTAACGGAGCCGCTCGGCTGAATGCCTGAAAAAATCGTTTTCTTCATAGTTCTTACCTCATTTCTTAAAACATAATAAAAAAAGCCCATTCTTCCCGTAGAAAAAAGGGACGAATGAACCGTGGTGCCACCCTGATTATTCCATTACAATGGAATCGCTCGAGACGTTGGTAACGGAGGCTGCTCCGGCTGGGCCTACTTTACGTTCGGTCAGCTGCTCAGAAGTCCATTCCACAGGGCCCGTTACCTGCTCCCAGCACCGCAGGCTCTCTTCAAACGGGTTGATATGTGTACTACTCTTCATCATAGCAATCACAACAAAATGTTCTTTGATTGATCTATTATAAATCAATTATAGCCAAATGTCATCAGAAGAATACAAGCTTATTTCCAATTTACTTAAAGGCTGAAAATCCGCAAAAAGAACTGAAAATCCCTAAAAGATAACGGATATCAACATTTCGTATAACGAATATTATATGTAAAAAGCAATATGAACTGGAAATTACAATAAAAATATTTAGTTAGGTCATGCTTTAAACTATAGAAGTGTATCACCTTTTTGGCAGAAAAACTGACCAAATTTAAATATTTTAAATTGAGAAAATAGTATTGCAATAAATTATTCATTTCATTATAATGAACTTGTTCACTCTATTGTTACAGCTTCTTTACATAAAATAATCAGAAAAGACGGAACACAATTAAAGTTTAGAAAAATATTACGTTATTTTGTCTGATATTTCTGAGTATTTAGTAGTAAAGGCTGAAAATTTGATTAGGGGGTTAGTGCATGAAAAAGCGTTGGTCTATTGTAGGTTTGATGCTTATCTTCTCGCTTGTGTTAAGTGCGTGCGGCGGATTCAGCGGCGGATCAGGCGACGGTAAAAAAGACACCAAAGGACAGACTACACTTAATATCAATATTAAAACTGAGCCGTTTTCAATGCATCCGGGATTAGCGAATGATTCCGTTTCAGGAGGCGTAATCCGCCAGATTTTTGAAGGATTGACACGCGTAAACTCCAAAGGTGAGCCTGAAGAAGGAATGGCATCTAAAATTGAAACAAGCAAAGACGGAAAGACCTATACATTTACGATTCGTGACGGTGCGAAATGGTCTAACGGCGATCCCGTGACTGCGCAGGATTTTGAATATGCATGGAAATGGGTGCTTGACCCGAACAACGAATCACAATACGCTTATCAGCTCTACTACATCAAAGGCGCTGAAGCCGCCAATACAGGAAAAGGCAAGCTTGATGACGTAGGCGTAAAAGCCGTAAATGACAAAACATTAAAGGTGGAACTGAACAACCCGACACCTTACTTCCTGCAATTAACTTCATTCTATACGTATATGCCGATCAACAAGAAAATTGCTGAAAAACATAAAAATTGGAACACAAACGCAGGTGAAAATTACGTGTCAAACGGCCCGTTCAAAATGACAGCCTGGAAACACAGCGGTTCCATCACGCTTGAAAAGAACGATCAATATTGGGATAAAGACGCTGTGAAATTGAAGAAAATCAACATGGTGATGATTAACAATGACAACACCGAACTGAAAAAATTCCAGGCGGGTGAGCTTGACTGGGCAGGAATGCCGCTCGGCCAGCTTCCGACCGAATCTCTGCCGACTTTGAAAAAGGATGGATCGCTCCATGTTGAACCGATCGCAGGTGTGTATTGGTACAAATTCAACACAGAAGCGAAACCGCTGAACAATGTGAACATCCGTAAAGCCCTTGCTTATGCGATCGACCGCTCATCTATCGTGAAAAATGTGACGCAGGGGGAACAAATCCCGGCCATGGCTGCAGTGCCGCCGTCAATGAAGGGATTCGAGGATAACAAAAAAGGCTATTTCAAAGACAATGACGTCAAAACAGCTAAAGAATACTTAAATAAAGGACTGAAAGAATTAGGTATCAAGAGCGTCTCTGACCTTCCGGCAATCAAATTGTCCTACAATACGAATGATGCGCATGCGAAAATAGCGCAGGCCGTACAGGAAATGTGGAAAAAGAACTTAGGTGTCAAAGCTGAGCTTGATAATTCCGAATGGAATGTGTACATCGATAAGCTGCACAGCCAAGATTATCAGGTCGGGCGTATGGCCTGGTTAGGCGACTTTAATGATGCAATTAACTTCCTTGAAGCATATCGCGATAAAGATGGGGGAAACAATGATACAGGATGGGAAGACCCTGAGTTTAAAAAGCTGCTGAACCAATCTCAGCTTGAAACGGATCCGGATAAACGTATCGAAGAGCTGAAAAAAGCAGAAAAAATCTTTATGGACGCAATGCCGGTCGCGCCAGTTTACTTCTATACAGATACTTGGGTGCAGGATAAAAACCTCAAAAATGTAATCTTGACCGGAACAGGTGACGTTTTCTTCAGAAACGCTTCTTTTGAATAACAGGCGGTTCTGAAAACAAAAGACCCAAGGTATATGGGGAGGATGTCCCCGTATACCTTTCTTGCTTATTAAGTTTAAAATGGTAAAAAATATGGAGGTGTTCACCTTGCTGAAATACATCGGTAAACGATTCATTTACATGATCATCACGCTGTTTGTGATTGTCACCGCCACTTTCTTCTTAATGCAGGCAGCCCCGGGCGGACCATTTTCCGGCGAAAGAAAGCTGACGCCTGAAATTGAAGCAAACTTAAACGAACACTATGGTCTGGACAAGCCTCTTTTCGTTCAATATGTCAGCTACTTAAAATCTGTAGCGATGTGGGACTTTGGGCCTTCTTTTAAATATAAAGGCCAAAGTGTTAATGATTTAATCAATTCCGGCTTCCCCGTCTCATTCACTCTCGGTGCAGAAGCAATTCTCCTCGCATTAGCGTTTGGTGTGCTTTTCGGGGTGCTGGCTGCCCTGTACCATAATAAATGGCAGGATTATACCATTGCGATTTTAACGATCTTTGGGATCTCAGTTCCGAGTTTTATATTGGCGACGATTTTGCAATATATTTTCTCCATTAAATTAGAACTGTTCCCGGTCGCGGGTTGGGAATCCTGGGCATACACCTTTCTGCCCTCCATTGCGCTCGCTTCCATGCCGATGGCATTTATCGCCAGACTCTCCCGTTCAAGCATGATTGAAGTGTTAAACAGCGATTACATACGGACTGCAAAAGCAAAAGGCCTTTCCCGGCCGTCAGTCACCGTGCGCCATGCGCTTCGAAACGCGCTTTTGCCCGTCGTGACATATATGGGGCCGATGGCGGCGTCCATTTTAACGGGAAGTTTCATCATTGAATCGATTTTCGGAATCCCCGGTTTAGGCGCGCATTTTGTAAACAGCATTACAAACCGTGATTATACGGTCATTATGGGAGTTACCGTGTTCTTCAGCGTGATCCTGCTTTTATGCGTATTGATTGTAGATGTGCTGTACGGATTGATCGATCCGAGAATCAAGCTTTCTAAAGCAAAGAAAGGAGCCTAGACCATGCAGAACATTCCTAAAAATATGTTTGAACCAGCTTCAGCTAATGCCGGCGATGCCGAAAAAATAAGTAAAAAAAGCCTTTCCCTCTGGAAAGACGCCATGCTCCGCTTCCGCAGCAATAAGCTTGCGATGGTCGGGTTGGTACTGATCGTTCTTATTATTCTTATGGCGATTTTTGCACCTGTTTTTTCAAAATATGATTATGCGACTACCAATCTATTAAATGCTGATAAAGCGCCGTCGAAAGATCATTGGTTCGGCACCGATGACCTTGGAAGGGACATATTTGTCCGGACATGGGTGGGCGCGCGGATTTCGATCTTTATCGGAGTCGCAGCTGCCGTGCTTGATTTATTAATCGGCGTAATCTGGGGCAGTATTTCCGGATTCCGCGGCGGACGCACAGATGAAGTGATGATGCGCATCGCCGACATTCTGTGGGCTGTTCCTTCATTATTAATGGTGATTTTGCTGATGGTTGTTCTGCCGAAAGGGTTGCTGACCATTATCGTCGCCATGACGATCACGGGCTGGATCAATATGGCGAGAATCGTCCGCGGACAGGTGCTGCAATTAAAGAATCAGGAGTATGTGCTTGCTTCACAGACACTCGGTGCCAAAACCGGCCGGCTTTTGTTTAAGCATATCGTCCCGAATGCGATGGGATCTATACTTGTAACGATGACGCTCACGGTTCCGACGGCGATTTTTACAGAAGCATTTTTAAGTTATTTGGGGCTTGGCGTACCTGCACCGCTTGCGAGCTGGGGGACGATGGCCTCAGACGGATTGCCTGCATTAACCTATTACCCTTGGCGTCTGTTCTTCCCTGCAGGATTTATCTGCCTGGCAATGTTCGGCTTTAACGTTGTCGGCGACGGGTTAAGAGACGCGCTGGATCCTAAGTTACGCAAATAAGGAGTGATATGAGTGACACGCTTGCTAGAAGTAAAAGACTTAGCCATTTCATTTAAAACATACGGCGGAGAGGTACAGGCAATCCGCGGCGTGAATTTCCATTTGAATAAAGGAGAGACGCTGGCGATCGTAGGGGAGTCAGGTTCCGGAAAAAGTGTGACATCTCAGGCGATAATGAAGCTGATTCCGATGCCTCCGGGCTATTTCAAAAGAGGACAGATTCTTTTTGACGGGCGCGATATCGTGCCGATGTCCGAAAAAGAAATGCAGGCCATCAGGGGAAGGGACATCGGAATGATTTTCCAAGATCCGATGACCTCTTTGAACCCGACGATGAAAGTCGGAAAACAAATTATGGAAGTGCTTTTCAAACATGAAAAAATCTCAAAAGAAGCTGCGAAAAAACGCGCCATAGAGCTGCTTGATCTCGTCGGCATCCCGATGCCTGAAAAACGGGTCGGCCAATTCCCGCATGAATTTTCAGGCGGTATGAGACAGCGCGTCGTCATCGCGATGGCGCTCGCAGCAAATCCGAAGCTGTTAATTGCCGATGAACCGACAACAGCGCTTGATGTAACGATTCAGGCGCAAATCCTTGAGCTGATGAAAGATCTGCAAAAGAAAATTGATACGTCTATCATTTTCATCACGCACGATCTCGGCGTTGTCGCCAATGTCGCCGATCGGGTCGCCGTCATGTACGCGGGTCAGGTGGTTGAATCGGGCACGGTGGATGAAATCTTTTATGATCCGCGCCATCCGTATACGTGGGGGCTGCTTGCCTCAATGCCGAGTCTGGACAGCACAGATCAGGAAAAACTGACGGCCATTCCGGGCACGCCGCCTGATCTCACAAACCCTCCGATAGGGGACGCATTTGCGCTCCGCAGCTCGTATGCGATGAAAATTGACTTTGAACAGGAACCGCCGATGTATAAAGTGTCCGACACGCATTTTGTGAAATCATGGCTTCTGCATCCTGATGCGCCTAAGGTCGAGCCGCCAGAAGCGGTGAAGGCTAAAATCCGTCAGCTGCCGAATACGTATCAGCAGCCTGTTTTAATGAAGGAAGGTGAAAAAAATGACTGAGAAACTGCTTGAAATCAAACATTTACAACAGCATTTTTTTACGCCGAAAGGAACGGTAAAAGCCGTAGATGATTTATCATTTGATATTTATAAAGGCGAAACGCTCGGCCTTGTCGGAGAATCGGGCTGCGGTAAATCAACGACGGGCCGCAGTATTATCCGGCTGTATGAGGCAACCGGCGGGGAAGTCCTCTTTAACGGGGAAAATGTCCACGGGAAAAAATCCCGCAAGAAACTGCTGGAGTTTAACCGGAAAATGCAGATGATTTTCCAGGATCCGTACGCTTCGTTAAATCCGAGAATGACAGTCGCCGACATTATTGCCGAGGGAATAGATATTCACCGCCTGGCCAAAACGAAAAAAGAGCGCATGCAGCGGGTTCACGAACTGCTGGAAACGGTCGGTTTAAATAAAGAGCATGCCAACCGCTATCCGCATGAATTTTCGGGCGGGCAGCGCCAGCGTATCGGAATCGCCAGAGCATTGGCGGTTGATCCGGAGTTTATCATTGCGGACGAACCGATTTCGGCGCTTGACGTTTCCATTCAGGCGCAGGTTGTCAATTTAATGAAAGAATTGCAGCAAGAAAAAGGGCTCACTTATCTGTTTATCGCCCATGATCTATCAATGGTCAAATACATCAGCGACCGCATCGGCGTCATGTATTTCGGGAAGCTGGTGGAGCTTGCGCCGGCGGATGAGCTTTACGAAAATCCGCTTCATCCTTACACGAAATCATTGCTGTCCGCTATCCCGCTTCCTGATCCGGACTATGAAAGAAATCGCGTGCGAAAGAAATATGATCCGTCAATTCATCAGCTCCAAGACGGAGAAAAGATGGAATTTCGCGAAGTGAAACCGGGACATTTTGTCATGTGCACAGAAGCTGAATTTAAAACCTATCTATAAAAGCAGCATCCTTCAAGACTTAGTCTTGGAGGATTTTTTTTTCGCGCACATCCAAGTTTATTCAGCCTGCTCCCGTTTTCCTATAATGGAAAAAAAGGGGGAGATCAGTATGAAAACCATTTTATGCGCCTTTGCGGCGGGACTGTTTTTCAGTGCAGCCGCTTATCCGGCACAGGCGGCTGTAAAAGAAGAGCAGCCGCTTGTAAAAATAGCGCTGACTGAAAAAGAGCTGCCAAAAGCAAATGAGAGGTTTGCTTATCCGTCAGGACTGCATTTTACACGTCCTGATAAGGTCCGGGGCATTTACGTCACAGGACATTCAGCGGGAGGGAGCAAATTCGGGGAGCTGACAGACTTTGTGGACAAATCGAAGCTCAACACAATGGTGATTGATGTGAAGGACGACAACGGAAATCTTACCTTTAAACCAGACGGTCATTCTGAGTATGACAAAATCGCCAAACCATACATCAAAGACCCAAAAAAGATGATGAAAAAGCTGGAGGAAAAAAAGATCTATCCGATCGCGCGTATTGTCGTATTTAAAGACAGCGAACTCGCGAACGAAAAGCCGGAGTGGTCCTTTAAAGAAAAAAACGGAAGCGTCTGGAAAAACGGCCGCGGAGAATCGTTCGTCAATCCGTTTATGAAAGAAGTATGGGATTATAATGTAAAGATTGCAAAACAAGCTGCGAAGATGGGCTTTCAGGAAATTCAGTTTGATTATGTCCGTTTTCCTGAAGGATTTGAAAAACGTGATGGCGAACTGACATACGGACACGGCGATTACGGAAAAACAGCAGACAGCAATGTGCAAAAACGCGTTCATGCCGTCACCGATTTTGTCGGATATGCGAAGAGAAAACTCAAGCCGTATGGCGCAAATGTGTCGGTTGATATTTTCGGCTATTCTGCGACACTGCCGGAGGCGCCTGGGATCGGCCAGAATTTCAGCAAAATTTCAGAACAGGTCGATGTCATTTCATCTATGATTTATCCGAGCCATTGGACAAGCTATTTCGGCATTGATAAACCGGATCTTGAGCCTTACAATGTCGTCAAAGAATACGCGAAGGTGGAAAATAACAAACTGTCTAAGCTGAAACACCCGCCTGTGTCGCGCCCGTGGCTTCAGGACTTCACGGCTTCTTATCTTGGCAGCGGAAATTATCAAAAGTACGGGAAAAGCCAGGTGGAAGACCAGATTAAAGCGCTGCATGATGAAGGAATTGACGAATTTTTATTATGGGATGCGGCAAACCGTTATACAAAAAATGTCGATTACACACCATTTTAAAAAAATTGAAACCATGTCAAAGGGTCACACGTCTTAATAGATGTAAGATTGTTTAAACAATCGGAAATGGGGTATATCTAAAAGTGTGAAGACAACGAACCCATAAGGAGCAAATGAATGAACTGGTACGAAAAGCTGAGTGAATATTTTCCGATTGAAGAAATGAAATCAAAAGCGCATATGGAAGCTCTGTTAAAGGAGCGAAGCGATGTTTATCATAAAGAAGAAGGACAGTACCACGTGCTGATGTATGCGGAATTTGACTCTTTCATCTTTATTGATTACCTGTTTGTGTCGAAGAAATCCAGAGGACAAGGTCTCGGAAGCAAGCTGATCGGCAGGCTGAAAAAGAAAAACAAACCGATTCTTCTTGAAGTGGAGCCTGTTGATGAGGATGACACGGACACACAGAAGCGCTTGCGTTTTTATCAAAGAGAGCATTTCAAGCACGCGCAGTCAATCGGGTATCGGCGCCGGTCATTGGCTACGAATGAAGTGAACAAAATGGAGATTCTGTACTGGTCGCCTAAGACGGAGTCAGAAGAAGAAATGTTTGAAGCGATGAAACAGACATATGAAAACATTCACACTTATAAAGATGAAAAATGGTACGGAGAATCATACGAAAAAACGGATGAAGTTCTCAAAGTCATTGAGGAGAACAAACGAAAAAACATTTTCGATCAGCTGAGCTAATTGAGAATGGGAAATAATCCGAAAACGTAAATTTGCCGGATTGACACATTTTTTTCTCAGGAGACTGTTCATACTTACTTTTTTATAGTATAATACCTATAAAGATTCCTTTTTTAAAGTCATTTCAATTTGAGAATACAAACATGTTCATCCTACTAATTAGAGGAGTGAAGATTAATGGTTACATTATACACATCACCTAGCTGTACGTCATGCAGAAAAGCAAGAGCTTGGCTTGAGGAGCACGAGATTCCGTTTGAAGAAAGAAACATTTTCTCTGAGCCGTTATCAATTGATGAGATCAAGCAGATTCTGCGTATGACTGAAGACGGTACGGATGAAATTATCTCTACCCGTTCTAAAGTATTTCAGAAACTGAACGTAAATGTTGAATCAATGCCGCTTCAAGACTTGTACACTTTGATCAATGAGCATCCGGGACTGCTCCGCCGTCCGATCATCATTGATGAAAAACGTCTGCAAGTCGGCTATAACGAAGATGAAATCAGACGATTCCTGCCTAGAAAAGTACGTTCTTTCCAATTAAGAGAAGCACAGCGTCTGGCTAACTGATATAAGCTTACGATAAGCATGAAAAAAGCCCAAAACCGTCGGCGGTTTGGGCTTTTTATTATTTTTCAGTCTGCTGATAAATCATACTGGCGAGGATGACAAAAGCGACGGTCAAAATCGGCAGCATCATCTGTATAGTGCCGTGTTCCGCCATGAAGAAAGACAGCTTGCTGTCCCCGGCAATCATTTCACCGCCGGTAAATGCGAGAAGGCCGCTTCCAGCGTACATCAGTAAAGGCATTTTCTCCATAGCGGTATGAACGAGCTTGCTGCCCCAAATGATAATCGGCACCGAGATGAAAAGCCCTATCACTACAAGCGTCAGCTCACCGTGAGAAGCGCCGGCTACTGCGATGACATTGTCAAGAGACATAAAGATATCAGCCAAAACAATTGTGCGGATGGCTTTCCAAAGGGAAGAACTGCTTTTCACATGCTGCGCATCTTTCTTCTCAATCAGAAGCTGATAGCCGAGATACAATAAAAACACTCCGCCTGCGCATTGTAAAAATGGAACATTCAATAAATAGACCGCGGCGCTCGTCAGCACGATTCTCAAGACGACTGCGATAAACGTTCCGAAGAGGATCGCTTGCTGTCTTTGTTTATGCGCCAGATTCCGGCTGGCCATCGCGATGACGACGGCATTGTCACCGCCGAGAATGAGATCAATTCCGATAATGAGCAGAAGGGACAGCAGGTAATCGTGCGGCATGGTAACACCTCGCTTATAGTTCGGTTGCTTGTACAGCTAATATATGAAGCAGTGTGCCATTTATGATGGGAACCGGGAGAAAGCCTGTTTTTCGGCGTGAAAATGCATTTTTATTTCTTTTATAACTGTTTTATCATAAAATAGAAATATACAGAATTTGTGCTGTCTTCTATAAGGTTAAGATGTGGACGGAATGGGTAAAGTGTAGTAAAGTACTATTCATCGGGAGCTTAGATGTCCCTTCAACATCTTATAAAGAAGGGAAGGTTGGCAAAATGGAAATAGAAAGAATTAACGAGCATACTGTAAAATTTTATATGTCTTATGGTGATATTGAAGATCGCGGTTTTGACAGAGAAGAAATCTGGTACAATCGCGAGCGCAGTGAAGAACTGTTCTGGGAAGTCATGGATGAAGTTCATGATGAAGAGGAATTCGCTGTCGAGGGTCCTCTTTGGATTCAGGTTCAGGCATTGGACAAAGGACTGGAAATAATCGTAACAAAAGCCCAGCTTTCCAAGGACGGACAAAAACTCGAACTGCCGATCCCGGAAGATAAAAAACAAGAGCCGGCAGATGAAAATCTCGATGCTTTACTTGATGATTTCCAGAAAGAAGAGCAGGCCGAGAGCCGGGAAGATAAGGAGCAAAAGCTTCAGTTCACTTTGCGGTTCGATGATTTTGAGGATCTCATCTCGCTATCAAAATTGAATCTTAACGGAATTAAAACGACCCTGTATTCGTTTGAAAACCGATATTATTTATATGCAGATTTTTATGAGCAAACTGATGAAGAGGTTGAAAATCAGCTAAGCATCCTGTTGGAGTACGCGCACGAATCGCCAGTCAGCATTCACCGTCTTGAAGAATACGGAAAATTGGTGATCGCTGATCATGCGTTATATACGATAAAAAAACACTTTGCATCATAACAAACCGATTTCTCTCAGCAGAAATCGGTTTTTTTTGTTCTGAATGACATGATAAACGGCTGAAAACCCCATAACAGCGCTCACCCGCAAACAGGATTATGCCTTCTTTCTGCTGAATACATCAAGATTCAGGAAAGGAGAAGATGCAATATGTTCAGTGCTGTGAATGCCGGCGGCCGGCTCATTCAGCTGGCCGGAAGCTATTCAAAGGAAAAGGCGGCGGAACTGAGAAAAAAGCGCTGGTTCTGCCCCGTGTGTAAAAGTGAGCTTGATATTAAACTTGGACGGGAGAAACTGCCGCACTTCGCCCATAAAAAAAGCAGGCTGTGTCCGGGAGAATCCGAGCCTGAAAGCGAATACCATCTGGAAGGAAAAAGACAGCTTTTTCTCTGGCTTAAGGCACAAGGGTGCACCGTCAGCCTGGAGCCGTATCTGACTTCTGCAGGTCAGCGGCCTGACTTGACGGCTGAAAACGGAAAAGAGAGGCTGGCTATTGAATTTCAATGTGCGAACCTTTCGGCAGACTCTTTAAAGAGCCGGACGGCAGGCCTGCAAAACGCCGGATACCGGCCGGTCTGGATCATCGGGGCAAAACGCCTGAAACGGCTGGCTGCGCATTTTTTCCGGCTTTCTGCATATCACTGGCAGTTCTTTGAAGCGAATTCATTTTCATCCTTGATGTTTTACTGCCCCGACGCCCGCTCCTTTTACAAACTGCATTCCATCACCCCGTTTTACACCGGCTATTCTTATGCCGGCTTAACCACGATCCCTCTTCACAAAGCAAACCTGAAAGACATTTGTCATCCGGAAGGGCGGCACAGCGTCAAACTTTCCAATTGGAGACGCGCCGTAGCTGGCTTTCGCACAAAAAGCGGCCGGTTTTTATCTGAGGATGCCGGTCTCATCCGGCGGCTTTTTTACGAGAGACACCAGGTTGCATTTCCTTTTCTGCCTTCTGAAGTGTTTATTCCCGTTTCAGCGGGATTTGTGTTTGCAAGTCCCGTTTTCGTGTGGCAGGGCCATTTATACTTGCGGCTTGCGGAGCTTTTTGAAAAAAGAGCACCAATCCGGTTATCCGGCATGATTCAAAATGTACGGCATAACATCCGCCGTCAGGAAATCCGGATGCGGTACGATTCTCACGAACATCTCATCGGAATGGCGGTAAAACAATATGCGGATTTCTTATGCTTGCAGGATTTTTTAAGGGAAACTGAGAATGAAGTATATATGCCCTCATCTCAACAGAAGCGCCCTCAAACGGCTGAAGAGCTGCGTCAGCGGGATCAGCTCTTTTTTGGAGAATGAGAATGCTTGATTTCGTTCACCCTAACGTCAAGGTGGTGGCGAATGTGAAGGGCGTACGGGCATTTTGTTTTCGTTTTTTCACTGGATTATTGGTATGCTTGGTCTTATATGCCGCATATGATTTGACAAAAGGCAGTGAAAAGCCGGAAGATAATCACAACACAAGTTTTTGGAGAAACAATCGTTTTTTCAATTGGCTTGAAGTAAAGAAAACGAGGGGGATCACCATGACTGAGGAAAATAAAGCAGCACAGCTGCCTGACAGAAGTGAAGTAAAGGCAGAGCATACATGGAGACTAGAGGATATTTTTCCTAGTGATGAGGCCTGGAATAAAGAATTTCAAGCGGTTAAAGAATTAATTCCGAATTTATCTTCCTTTAAAGGCACGCTTGCTCATTCAGCCGATAATTTATACGCGGCGCTTACCGCACAGGATGAAGTGACGAGCCGTTTGGGGAAACTTTATGCATACGCGCATATGCGTTCAGACCAGGATACGGGAAATTCTTTCTACCAAGGGCTGAACGACAAAGCCGCAAGTCTGTATTCTCAGGCTGCCAGCGCGACTGCTTATATTGAACCGGAAATTCTGGCGATTCAGGAGGACAAGCTGCATCAGTTTATTCTGGAAAAAGAAGAGCTGAAGCTTTACTCCCATGCAATTGAAGAAATTACAAAACAGCGTCCGCACGTGCTGAGTGAAAGAGAAGAGGCCCTGCTTGCGGAAGCGTCAGAAGCGCTGTCTTCGCCTTCCAATACATTCAGTGTGTTAAATAACGCCGATATTACGTTTCCGTCGATTAAAGATGAAGACGGCAAGGAAACTCAACTCACACACGGCAACTTTATTAATTTTCTGGAAAGCAGCGACCGGGAAGTCCGTAAAAACGCCTTTAAAGCCGTATATAAAACATACGGACAGTATAAAAACACGATGGCGACTACACTCAGCGGCACTGTGAAAAAAGACAATTTCTACGCCCGTGTGAAAAAATACAAATCAGCACGAGAAGCGGCTTTATCCAATAACAGCATCCCTGAAGAAGTTTATGATAACCTGATCAAAACGATCAATAAACATCTTCCGTTATTACACCGCTACATTGATCTGCGGAAAAAAGTGCTCGGCCTTGATGAAGTCCATATTTATGACCTGTACACACCGCTTGTAAAAGATTCGGGAATGAAGGTCACATATGAGGAAGCAAAAGATTATATGCTCAAAGGGCTTGCTCCGTTAGGCGAGGAATACGCGTCTATTTTAAAAGAAGGACTTGAAAACCGCTGGGTCGATGTATACGAAAATAAAGGAAAACGCAGCGGTGCTTATTCGTCCGGTACATACGGCACGAATCCGTACATCTTGATGAACTGGCATGACAATGTCAACAATCTGTTTACGCTCGTTCACGAGTTCGGCCATTCCGTGCACAGCTACTATACGAGAAAATATCAGCCGTATCCATACGGAAACTACAGCATTTTTGTCGCTGAAGTCGCTTCTACGACCAATGAAGCGCTGCTTGGTGAATATATGCTGAACAGCTTAAAAGATGAAAAACAGCGTCTGTACCTGCTCAACCACATGCTTGAAGGTTTCAGAGGCACAGTCTTCAGACAGACGATGTTCGCTGAATTTGAGCATCTGATTCATACGAAAGCGCAGGAAGGCGAGCCGCTGACGCCTGAACTGCTGAGCAAGCTTTATTATGATCTCAATAAAAAGTATTTCGGAGACAACATGGTGATTGATAAAGAAATCAGCCTGGAATGGTCAAGAATTCCGCATTTCTATTACAATTATTATGTGTATCAATATGCGACAGGCTACAGTGCGGCACAAGCGCTGAGCAGCCAGATCTTAAAAGAAGGCAAGCCTGCGGTTGAGCGTTATACCGAATTCTTAAAAGCAGGAAGCTCAGAATACCCGATCGACATACTGAAAAAAGCGGGAGTCGATATGACATCGCCTGAACCGATCGAGGCGGCCTGCAAAATGTTTGAAGAGAAACTGAATGAAATGGAAGAGCTCCTTTCGAAAGTGAACCCTTCATAATAGAAAAAGCCTGTGCAGAAGATGCGCAGGCTTTTTAAAATCCTTTAAACGTTTTTCGGTGATTCAGCCGGTACAGGGCAAACAATATCGACAGAAACAGCAGGGGAGATGTGATGTAAATCGGCAGCATGTGCATCATGGCCAGCAGATTTAAAAAGAAGAAAAACACAATCATTCCGATGGTCAATACGGTGCGAAGCATGTATGTCCCTCCTTGTTTACATTGATATATTCTATGAAAACAAGCAGTCAGTTATGTTTTGTGACAAAAATATGAACATTAAGCTTATGGGTTGTCAAAACTCGACAAGATTTGATATGATAAGGATGTGAAATTGATCACAAACAAACATTACCCCTTTGTTTGACCGTGAAAAATTTCTCCCATCCCCTTTGTTGTCGTTAAGACATATGAAACCGCGCTTATCCCGGCGCGGTTTCTTTATTTGCACAAAAAAAGCCGGCTCCGTAAGGAATCAGCTTTTTTTAATGATCGCAGCAGGTGACATCCTCTTTGGTTCCGGTTAAGGATTTCCAAAACAGACCGTGCTTTGCATCCACTCTGGCGACCTTTTTGGCGAACGCCAGTTTTTTCATTTCTTTTTCAACTTCCTCAAGGCTTAAATCATAAACAAGTGCAATTTCTTTCGATGCGACAAATCGGAAATATTCAATGAAACATTCCAAAGGCGGCGTTTCAGAAGGCTTCGGTTCATCGCCGAGCATTTCGAATAAGATGTCTTCGTATACTTCATAAGAATAGTTGCCGGGCACTTTCAGCCCTTCATCATCATGCAGGCTGTTAAAGAACGTCAATGTCGGATTAACGGTGACGTCCATTTCCGCGGCGATTTTCATATCGCACTGCAGCGCTTTTACCGCGCTTTGTGAATGGAGATCGCGTTTAAATTCTTCGACATCCAATTTTGTCTTTTTGGCAATCTCTAAAAGAACGTCTTCATCTGTAATATTCTGCTTTGAGACAAACAGGCTTTCCTGCATGTTGCGGAGAAACAGGATGCCGGCCTTTCTTCCCTGCAGTTCGGCCGCTTTTAAAGCGAGTGCCGCCAGATAAGGTGATGAAAGGGGCTGATCCTGCTCAAGCCAAAGGCTTCCGTCACACGGCATCCCGGAACGGTTCGCGATTTTTTCCCAAGCTTCGGCAAGAAGGTGTTTTTTACGCTTTTGCTTATTCAGTGATGTGATGCTCGCGGAAACAATGATCCGCAGCGTAAAAAAACGTCCGTATCGGATTTTTAATTTTTTTATGGCGGGCTCCAGCGACCAGCATTCAGGACATAAAGGGTCGACAAACATGTAAATTTCCAGCGGTTTTTTTGGATGTCCGTGGCAATGGGCGAAGTATTGCTCATGCTGATAATTCGTCAATATGATCGATCCTCCGCTTCCGACTGGTTTACCATATGTCTGGCCGTTAATTCCAGACGCCCGTACAGAAATTCACGAATATCGCCCTCTAGCCCGACATGATCCATCGCTCTGCTCATACAGCTCAGCCACGCATCAGCCCTTTCTGCCGTAATCGGAAAGGGAAGATGCCTTGCTCTGAGCATGGGATGGCCATGTTCTTCAGTATAGAGGGGAGGCCCGCCTAAATACTGGGTTAAAAATTGCTTTTGTTTTCTGGCCGTTTCAGTCAAATCACTTGGGAATATCGGCTTCAGCAAGGGATGAGACGAGACACGCTCATAAAAAGTATCAACAAGTTGCGATAGAAGTTCCTCTCCAATCGCTTCATATGGTGCGTTAAACGATTGTCCCATGTTGACTACTCCTTTTATATGGCTAATAGGAATCATAATTCCTATTGCGAAATTATCTTTCAGTTTTACTATCTTCAGTTACTGTATATTTTAGCAATAACATTTTATTTCTACAAACAAAGTGCCTTTCTGTCAGGCGCTTGTATTTCATATCATATCACATCGACTTCATTCATGTGTAAGATTTACTCCGCAAAAAAACCAGAGAAGGAAGCCTCTCTGGTTTACGCGTAATACTGTTGGGTGATGTTTTTGACATATTGCTGTGTTTCTTTAAACGGCGGAATGCCTCCGTACTGATCTACGTTGCCGGGGCCTGCGTTGTAGGCGGCTAACGCCAAAGACACATTTCCGTCGTATTTTGTGAGCATCTGCTTTAAGTATTTCGTCCCGCCGTCAGCGTTCTGGACGGGATCAAGCGGGTTTGACACCCCGAGTGATTCAGCCGTGGAAGGCATGAGCTGCATCAGTCCCATCGCCCCCGCACCGCTGACCGCTTTCGGATTAAAGCCTGATTCCTGTTTAATAACCGCACGGATCAGCTTTTCGTCGACTCCGTATTTTTCGGCCGCTTTTTGAATGGCGCTGTCTATTGAAAAGTTTCCGGTGCTGATGTCAGAAGCTGTATGCGCAGGTTTTATGCCGGAAGAAGCGGTCTGTGAAGCGGCCGCGTGACTGACTGAAACCGGAATTCTCGGTGAATATGAAGTATGATCGGTCCGCACCCCGTTTAAAATTCCCGCTTCCGGCTGCTGCCGGACGGCTGTGCCCGTATATTGGCTGAGCAGCGCGCTGAAATTTGCAAGCGGGCTTTCTGCAGATTGTCCGCTTGAAGCGGTGCTTGTATTAGAGATTGATTGCAGCGCCATTGATTGAAGCTGGAGAAGGGACGCCCAATTCGTTATATTCACTGTGTCATTCCACCTTTTTTTGTTTCTGTTCATAAAAACGCTGGATTTTATTTTTAGTGACCCGCTGAGGGATGCCGAATTGCTTGAGCAATTGTTCAAACGCCCGTTTTCCTTCGTCCCACTCAGCAGCCTCGAATTCCAATTCAAAATCTTCTTTCTCTAAATATCGGCTGTGATCTAAAATGATTAAGCCTTTTTCTGATTCTTTTTCCGCGCGTTCAGTCGACAGCGTTCCGAAGTAACAAATGGCTTCTGAATGGATACCGAGACCGTCCAGCTGCCGTTTTACGGGGCCATCGGGAATTTTGAAGCTGGCAAGGCCAGGCTGTTTTGCAAGCTCTTGGTGCGTTTCCAGCAGACCGACCGCGGCAGGCTCTTTTAAAGTCAGGACGAACGCGCCGTCTTTTTCACGGATGCGGAGGGCTGATTTTTTTTGTTTCAGAGAAAAATCTTTTGTATCGAAATAATGATTGATTTGCTGCTTAAAATCATGTTTTTTCATGCCGAGTGCTTCACTCAGCTTCTGAAATTCTGATTTTGTCAGCAGATTTTTGAATTCAATTTCTATTTCTTGGGTCATGACAGTCTTCCTTTCAGGACGAAAAATTGTATAATTCCCATTATCTCTTTAGAGGTTACGTTTATCAATATCGACCTTGATATGATAAAATAAATGCTGTACTTTGTTAAAAAAGGAGAACATTATGCAAAAGAGAATTGAAATTCAAAATGCATCATTAACAGAAGACGTGCTCCGCCTGAAGTGCGGAGAGGACTTAAGCGGAGCGGAACGCAAAGCCACAGGTCAAATGCTTGTTGATTCCGATCACTTTGCTTTTGTATACATACTTGAAACAGCTGACTCTTTTGAATATGTCATTATAAAAGAACATGTATGGCCGGATCTGAAAGAGGCCTTTGACAAAAGAAAACCGGCGGTGCTGGAGGCCGGCGGCAAAACGGTTGAACTTTCAGGGCTGCATGAAGAACTCGATTATCTTATTGAAAATATTAAAGATAATGCAAACTACGGAGACATGGAAGAAAAAGTGAAAAGCGTATTTCTTTAGATCAGGTTCGGAATTGGGGGATGTACGATGGATGACAAACAATGGGAGCAATTTCTAGCGCCATACCGCCAGGCTGTTGAGGAATTAAAGGTGAAGCTGAAAGGCGTCAGAACCCTTTATGAGTATGAAGATGACCACTCACCGATTGAGTTTGTGACAGGCCGCGTGAAGCCGGTGGTAAGCATACTTGAAAAAGCGAGACGGAAAAGCATACCGCTTCATCAGATTGAAACGATGCAGGATATCGCAGGACTGCGTATTATGTGCCAATTTGTCGATGATATCCAGATCGTCAAAAATATGCTGTTTGCCAGAAAAGATTTTACCGTTGTCGACAAGCGGGATTACATAGCAGAGCATAAAGAGAGCGGATACCGGTCTTACCACCTTGTCGTTTTATATCCTTTACAAACTGCGTCCGGAGAAAAGCATGTTCTTGTGGAGATACAGATTCGGACGCTTGCCATGAATTTTTGGGCCACCATTGAGCATTCACTGAATTACAAATACAGCGGGAACATTCCCGAAAAAGTAAAGCTGAGGCTGCAGCGGGCCTCGGAAGCCGCATCCCGGCTCGATGAAGAAATGTCTGAAATCCGCGGAGAGATTCAGGAAGCCCAAGCCGCGTTTTCACGAAAGAAAAAAGCGGGAGGCCACCAGTAGAAAGGAGGGGAATGGCATGAAATTTGCCGTTTCTTCAAAAGGAGACGAAGTTTCAGATACACTGAAAAGCAAAATACAGGCGTATTTACTTGATTTTGATATGACCCTGGATGAAAAAGAGCCGGAAATCGTTATTTCCGTCGGCGGTGACGGAACGCTTCTCTACGCATTCCACAGATACAGCGACCGTCTGGATAAAACGGCTTTTGTCGGGGTTCACACGGGGCATTTGGGTTTTTATGCCGATTGGGTTCCGCAGGAGATAGAAAAGCTTGTTCTTGCCATCGCCAAAACGCCGTATCATACCGTGGAATATCCCCTTCTTGAAGTGGCTGTCACTTATCATGATGAAGAGCGTGAGGAACGGTATCTGGCTTTGAATGAATGTACGATCAAAAGCATTGAAGGCAGTCTCGTCGCTGACGTTGAAATTAAAGGCCAGCTGTTTGAAACGTTCAGGGGAGACGGTTTATGTCTGTCAACGCCTTCCGGAAGCACGGCTTATAATAAAGCGTTAGGCGGCGCGATCATTCATCCTTCCATCAGAGCGATTCAGCTCGCGGAAATGGCATCCATCAACAACAGAGTGTTCAGGACTGTCGGTTCGCCGCTTTTGCTTCCCGATCATCATAACTGTGTCATCAAACCGAGAAACGACGTCGACTTCCAAGTCACGATTGATCATTTGACCTTGCTGCATAAGGATGTCAAATCTATTCTATGCCGGGTGGCAAATGAAAAAGTCAGATTTGCAAGATTCCGCCCTTTTCCGTTTTGGAAAAGAGTGCAGGATTCCTTTATCGGAAAAGGCGAATAGAAAGAGGAAACGGATTGAACAACTTTTTTATCCAAAAGAATATTTCAGCCTGGGAAGCCGGCATGACGGTAAAAGAATATACGGCACAGCTCGGCATTTCGAAACGGCTTCTCGCTGACATTAAATTCGGCGGGGGAGATCTTCTTGTCAATGGAGAGCATGTAACCGTCCGCGCCGTATTAGCGGCAGGGGATGTGCTTAAGATTGAATTCCCAAAGGAGCATGTGAGTGAAACGCTTTTGCCTGAGCCGGTTCCGCTTGACATTCTTTATGAAGATGACCATGTGCTGGTGGTCAATAAACAGCCGTATGTTTCCTCAATTCCATCACGGGAACACCCGTCGGAAAGCATCGCTAACGGAGTGATCAGCCATTACTTAAAAAGCGGCGTACAGTCCACGGTTCATCTCGTCACCCGTCTTGACAGGGATACGTCGGGAGCGATGCTGATCGCCAAGCATCGGCTTGCTCATTCTCTTTTGTCGGCAGCGCAGAAGAAGGGGCTTGTCAGCAGGCGGTATCTCGCTGTCGTACACGGCGTCATGCAGCAGAAAAAAGGAACAGTGGACGCGCCAATCGGCAGAAAACCCGGCAGCATTATTGAGCGGATGGTAACGCCGGAGGGACAAGAAGCGGTAACGCATTTTCAAACGGAAAAAACCGGACGTGTGTTTACGCTTGCGCAGTTGCGGCTTGAGACGGGGCGGACGCATCAAATCCGGGTGCACATGAGTTACCTCGGCCATCCGTTAGTCGGTGATACGCTGTACGGCGGGAAAAACGAGGGAATTGCACGGCAGGCGCTTCACAGTGAGCGGCTTTCATTCGTACACCCCATAACAGGAGAAACGCTCGTTTTTCATGCCCCCGTTCCTGACGATATGAAAACATTGATTGAACATATGTAAAGCCCGAACCGTTTACCGGTTTCGGGCTTTTTTTCATGTCTGACTGCCTTGATCTTCGCGAAAGCGTGAAGCATCATAGGGCATTGAGCTTTCAACAGAGACGGTTTCATGCTCCGGAAAGCGAAAGCCTGTCAGCTGATTCCCGAAGACGCATCCTGTATCAATGTTGATTGTACGGTTGACGATCCGGGGGCGTTTTACCGGGGTATGGCCGTAAACAATCCATGCCTTCCCTTCATAGGCGGCGGCCCAGTCTCTCCTGACGGGTCTGCCGTCGGGATGCGTTTCACCCGTGATATCGCCGTACAACACAAATTCTTTTACCTTACGCGAGTATTTACCGATATCGTCAGCTTTTATGCCGGCGTGGGCGACAACGAGATCGCCATTATGTAAAATGTCATAAAGCGGCGCTGACTCATATAATCGGATAAATTGTCTGGAGACTTCCGTTCTGTCGGCGGGAGACAGCTCTTTCAGTTCGGCTGCCGTCGTTTCCAGTCCGTGCATCACTTTTACGGGGTTTCCTTTTAAGTAACGATACAGTTTGTTGCAATGATTTCCCGGGACATAACGGACGATGCCTTTTTCATATGCTTTTGCCACGAAACGCATCACATCTACGGATTTGGGGCCTCTGTCTGTTAAATCTCCCGCAAAGACTAGCGTTCTGTCTTCAGAATGGACGGGCATTCCGTCTTTCACTTCATATCCGAGCTTTTGCATTAACGCGATCATTTCGTCATAACATCCGTGTATATCGCTGATGATGTCATAAGCCATTCTGTCAGCCTCCCTTTTCCGGTTTTTTATTTATTATGGGACTAATTCCTTTACCTAATTACGCTGTTTTGGTACAAATTAAAAAAGAATTTGAAGAAATAATGCCTTATCACTTTTTTTTCGCCGCCAGCCTTGTTAGAATATGCGTTATGTTTTTAAAAAAAGTAAGGTATTGCCCGCTTTAAGCGGGCTTTTATAACCCTTGTTTTAAGGAGGTATTTACAAATGGAACACACATCAGTCGCTTCTTTAGTCGTCGTTCTGATCGTCGCTTTTTTGACACCGCTCCTTTTACATCGGTTTAAGCTCAGCATTCCGGTCGTTGTCGCGGAAATCATCATGGGGCTTATTATCGGAAAAAGCGGCCTGAATCTCGTCGTTCAGGGAGACACGTGGCTGGAGACGCTGTCTGTTCTCGGCTTTATCTTTTTAATGTTTTTAAGCGGATTGGAAATTGACTTTTCGTCATTTGAGAAAGGGAAGAAAAAACAATTCCTTCCGAACGGCAAGGAAGCACCCAATACGTTTTCTGCCGCACTGATCATATTTTTCGGCATCTTTATTTTATCATTGCTGCTGTCCTATGCCTTTGTATTAGCCGGTTTTATTCAAAACGCGTTTTTAATGACGCTTATTATTTCGACAATATCACTCGGTGTGGTCGTTCCGACTTTAAAGGAAGAACGAATCATGAATTCCAATATCGGCCAGATCATTCTGCTTGTCGCCGTTATTGCGGACTTGGCTACGATGATTCTGCTCGCTTTCTTCTCTTCTCTTTACGGGGAAGACAGCGGAAATATGTGGCTTCTTTTGATTCTCTTTGCCGCGGGGGTGGTGCTGTATTTCTTCGGCAGGATCTTTAAACACCGCTCATTTGTGCAGTCGATGTCTAAAGGCACTGTCCAGATCGGCACGCGAGCCATCTTTACACTGATTATCGTGCTTGTCGCTTTATCGGAATCTCTCGGGGCGGAAAATATTCTCGGTGCATTTTTAGCAGGCGTTTTGGTATCGCTTCTGTCGCCGAATAAAGAAATGGTGGAGCAGCTGGATTCATTCGGCTACGGGTTTTTAATTCCGATCTTTTTCGTCATGGTCGGGGTGAAGCTGGACATATGGACGCTCTTCCAAGATCCAAAAACTTTGACGATGATTCCGCTGCTTCTGCTTGCGCTGTTTATCAGCAAAATATTCCCGGTGTTTTATTTAAAGAAATGGTATGACAAAAGAACCGTGTTTGCTTCGGGGTTTTTGCTGACTTCTACGCTGTCGCTTGTTATCGCGGCGGCTACGATCGGAGAAAGGCTACACATTATCAGCGCCAATATGTCCGGCGCGCTGACTTTGGTTGCGGTTATCGCCAGCATCATCACACCGGTCGGCTTTAAAAAATTATTCAAGCGGCAAAGTGCGCCGCAGGAAAAGAAGCGCATTACATTTATCGGCGCCAACCAAATGACGCTTCCGGTGACGCTGGAGCTGCCTGATGAGGAATATGATGTGCGGGTCGTCCATGTGTATCAGGAAAATGCCGGGGAAAAGCTTGCGGAATCTGTTTTTTCTGTTGAAACGATTTCTGATTACGAGCCCGGCACGCTTGAGTCGCACGGTATTTTTAAAACGGATATTCTTGTCGTGGCGACGGGAAATGAAGATGTGAACGCTGAAATCGCCTTAATGGCGAAAGAGAAAGGGACTGAGCGCATCATCGCAAGCGTCGGCTCGGTTGAACATGAAACAAAACTGAAGGAAGAGGGCATCAGTATTTTTTCTATCCTTCTGTCTACAAAGACGCTCTTGCGCGCATTAATTGAGGCGCCGGGCGTGATGAACCTTCTGACGAATGAAGAGTCTTCGCTTTATCAGATCAATCTGGAAAATACGGCGTATAACGGCATTATTCTGCGCGAATTTCCGCTGATGGGCGATGTGATTTTCGTCCGGATTTTCAGAGGTGTGGACAGCATCGTTCCGCACGGGGACACGAGGCTGAAAACAGGAGACCGTCTCATCGTTACGGGCTCACGCAACTACGTGTCGGAGCTGAGAAAAATCCTTGAAGCTTGACCAAATTGCATTTCGTGATAAGATAGAAGGCATAACAAGTAAATGATCAATCGTATGACCACTAGGGGTGTCCTTCATAAGGGCTGAGATAAAAGTGAGACTTTTAGACCCTCATAACTTGAACAGGTTCAGACCTGCGTAGGGAAGTGGAGCGGTATTTTTTGGGTTCCTTTTATCCAGATAAATTCCAAACCACTTTTCCGATGCGGGAAAGTGGTTTTTTTATTTTATCAGGGGGGAAAACTTTATGACATTTTCTGAAGAATGCAGACTGGCGGCAGCCGAATGGTGGGACGGAAGCTTTGTTCATCCGTTTGTAACAGGGATCGGTGACGGAAGCCTGCCGTTAGACCGTTTCAGTTATTACGTGCTGCAAGATTCCTACTACTTGACGCATTTTGCAAAAGTTCAGGCGTTTGCAGCCGCATATGCCGAAGACTTGTTTACGACGGGAAGGATGGCGGGCCACGCTCAGGGCACATATGAAGCGGAAATGGCGCTGCACCGCGAATTTACGGAGCTTTTAGGGATTACAGAAGAAGAGCGCGCGGCATTTAAGCCGGCGCCGACAGCCTATTCTTATACGTCTCATATGTACAGATCGGTGATGAGCGGGAATTTTGGAGAAATTTTAGCCGCGCTTCTGCCCTGCTATTGGCTTTATTATGAAGTCGGCGAACGCTTAAAGGAATGCAAACCGGAACATCCGATTTACGAAAAATGGATCGGTACATACGGCGGAGACTGGTTCAGACAGCAGGTCGAAGAACAGATCAGCCGTTTTGACGAGATTGCTGAAAACAGCACAGAGGAAATCCGCGCGAAAATGAAAGAGAATTTTGTGATTTCAAGCTATTATGAATATCAATTTTGGGGAATGGCTTATCAAAAAGAAGGCTGGTCCGAGAAGGGCGGAAAAGAGGTGGAATCCTTTGGAGCTGCACGCCGTAACTGATAATCGCAAACCCGTTGCCGAGCTGGCCGAGGATATTCTATCGATTCAGCGCGAAGTAAGCTTTATCCATATCAGGGAGCGGGACAAAACAGCGGGAGAGATCATGCAGCTTTTGTCCCTTTTGAAAAAGGGAGGTGCGGATAAGGACAAATTGATCATCAATGACAGAGCGGATATCGCGCTTTTTGCCAACATACACCGTGTTCAGCTTCCATCCCGCAGCTTTTCCGTAAAGCAGGTGCGAAGCAGATTTCCCCATCTTCATATCGGACGTTCGGTTCATTCGCTGGAAGAAGCCATCCAAGCTGAAAAGGAAGATGCGGATTATGTGGTGTTCGGCCATGTGTTTGAAACCGAATGTAAACAAGGACTTGAAGCAAGAGGCATCAGCCTGCTTTCAGAGATCAAACGCACGCTTTCCATCCCTGTCATTGCAATCGGCGGAATGACACTGCAGACGATCCGGCTCACAAAGCAGGCGAAACCGGACGGAATTGCTGTCATGTCAGGCATTTTCTCAGCTGAAAATCCTGAGGAGGCGGCAAAACGGTGTGCACGCGCGGTGAGGGAGGCTGATTATGAAGAAGCACTATGATACGGCGGTTATCGGGGGCGGAATTATCGGATGCGCCATTTCTTATGAGCTGGCGAAGACGCAGCAGAACGTTGTCTTGTTTGAAGACGGAGCAATCGGCCGAAAAACGACAAGCGCTGCGGCGGGAATGCTTGGCGCTCACGCGGAATGTGAAAACCGGGATGCGTTTTTTGATTTTGCTATGCACAGCCAAAGACTGTATGAAGCGGCGGGGCAAGAGCTTGAGGAAGCCAGCGGCATTAATATCAGGCGCCATAACGGCGGAATGCTTAAACTGGCGTATACAGAAGAAGACATGATCCGTTTACGGAAAATGGATGATTTGCCTTCCGTCACTTGGCTCTCAGCGGAGGAGGTTCTTGAAAAAGAACCTTACACTTCAAAGGACATTCTCGGCGCATATTTTATAAAAGACGATGTCCATGTAGAACCTTACTATGTTTGCAAAGCATATGCAAAAGGGGCGCGGCGTTATGGCGCTGACATATGTGAGCATACACAAGTCACTTCCGTAAAACGGGTGAACGGGGAATACTGCATCACAACGTCCGGCGGGGATGTTTATGCTGACAAAGTCGCAGTTGCCAGCGGTGTATGGAGCGGCCGGTTTTTCAGCCAGCTCGGCTTGGGACAGCCTTTTTTCCCTGTGAAAGGAGAATGCCTCTCTGTGTGGAATGACGAAATCCCGCTGACCAAAACCCTTTACCATGATCATTGTTATGTCGTTCCGAGAAAAAGCGGGCGGCTTGTCATCGGCGCCACGATGAAACGGGGCGACTGGAGCGACACGCCTGACATCGGCGGGATTGAGGCTGTCATTGCGAAAGCGAAAACCATGCTTCCCGCCATCGAACATATGAAAATAGACCGGTTTTGGGCGGGGCTCAGGCCGGGGACAAAAGACGGAAAGCCGTTTATCGGGCGGCATCCTGATAACAGCGGCATCATATTCGCCGCCGGCCATTTTCGAAACGGCATCCTGCTAGCTCCGGCAACGGCTGAAATGGTGCGGGATATGATCCTGGGAAGACAGGTTAAACATGAATGGGAAGAAGCGTTTCGAATTGATCGCAAGGAGGCTGTTCAAATATGATCCTTCAGCTGAACGGAAAACAAATTGATTGGAATCGAAAAGAGGGGACGGTTCAGGATTTGCTTGAATCGTATCAGCTTGATCAAAGAATCGTAGTTGTAGAAAGAAATAAAGAAATCATCGAAAAAAAGAATTATGAAAACACAAGTTTATGTGATCGCGACGTCATAGAAATTGTCCATTTTGTAGGAGGCGGATGAGGATGTTAACAATAGGCGGGAAACAGTTTCAGTCAAGATTGCTGTTAGGAACGGGAAAATATCCGAGTTTTGAGATTCAGAAAGAGGCGGTGGCCGTCTCGGAATCAGATATTTTAACCTTTGCGGTGCGGCGGATGAACATCTTTGAACAGTCTCAGCCAAACTTTCTCGAACAGCTTGATTTGTCTAAGTACACGCTTCTCCCGAATACAGCCGGCGCCGCAACGGCTGAAGAGGCGGTCAGAATCGCAAGGCTTGCTAAAGCTTCGGGACTTTGTGACATGATAAAAGTGGAAGTCATCGGTTGCAGCCGGTCACTTTTGCCTGATCCGGTTGAAACGCTGAAAGCATCAGAGCAGCTGCTTGAAGAGGGATTTATCGTTCTTCCGTATACGTCAGATGATGTCGTGCTCGCAAGGCGTCTTGAGGAGCTCGGAGTCCATGCTATTATGCCGGGCGCTTCACCGATCGGTTCAGGCCAGGGAATTTTAAATCCGCTGAATCTGTCCTTCATCATTGAACAGGCGAAAGTTCCGGTCATTGTCGATGCCGGCATTGGTTCTTCAAAAGACGCTGCCTGCGCGATGGAGCTCGGAGCTGACGGTGTGTTATTAAATACCGCTGTGTCAGGCGCTGATGATCCGGTCAAAATGGCCCGGGCGATGAAGCTTGCCGTAGAAGCGGGCCGCCTTTCTTATGAAGCCGGGCGGATTCCGGTGAAAGATTACGGAACTGCAAGCAGTCCGCGGGACGGTCTTCCGGTATGACGGACAGATATTCCAGACAGGAGCTGTATCAGCCGATCGGTCCCTCCGGACAGGAGAAGCTCCGGTCGTCTCATGCCGTGATTATCGGCGCGGGTGCGCTTGGTGCGGCAAATGCGGAGATGCTTGTCAGAGCAGGGGTCGGGAAGGTAACGATCGCTGACAGAGATTATGTGGAGTGGAGTAATCTCCAGCGCCAGCAGCTTTATACCGAAGATGATGTCAGACAGGAAATGCCGAAAGCCGCAGCAGCTGAAAAACGGCTTAAATCCATCAACAGCGATGTAGATGTGAAAGGATTTGTCATGGATGTCACTGCGGAAAACGCACCCGGACTGATTTGTGACGCATCTCTTATCATTGACGCGACTGACAACTTTGAAACGAGGCTGATTGTGAACGATGCGGCCGTACAGAAAGGAATTCCCTTTCTGTACGGCGCCTGTGTCGGCAGCTACGGACTCTCCTTTACCGTCATTCCCGGTGTCACGCCGTGCCTTCACTGTCTGCTTGAGACATTGCCTTTAGGCGGTATGACATGTGATACGGCGGGAATTATCAGTCCGGCTGTATTACAGACGGCTGTTTTTCAGACTGCAGACGCGCTGAAGCTGTTAACAGGCGGACCTGTTGAGCATGTTCTCCGCTCGTTTGATTTGTGGAAAAATGAACGGTCCGAAATAAACGTTGCCCGTCTCAAGAAAGCTGATTGCCCAAGCTGCGGCACGAACGATTTTCCGTTTTTATCTTACGAGAATCAGTCAAAAGCGGCTGTTCTGTGCGGGAGAAACACGGTACAGATCAGAACAGGAATCTCAGAGCCATTTGATCTGCAAAGGCTTTCGGGACAGCTCAGACGGGCCGGGCTTGACGTTTCGGCCAATCCGTATTTAATTTCTTTCACGACAGACAGTTTCAAGATGGTTCTGTTTCGTGACGGCAGAGCATTAATTCACGGTACAAGCGACATCAGCAGAGCGAAATCCTTTTATCATAAATGGATCGGATAATGCGAAAGGAGAGAAAAACAGCATGAGCATTTGCAAAGCATTGACGATTGCCGGGTCAGATTCAGGAGGAGGGGCCGGTATACAGGCGGACCTGAAAACTTTTCAGGAGCTCGGCGTCTTCGGGATGTCAGCCATTACAGCGGTAACCGCCCAGAATACATTGGGGGTTCACGGCATCTACCCGCTCACCCGGGAAGCGCTCGGCAGCCAGATCGACGCGGTGGCGGAAGATCTGCGGCCTGACGCGATAAAAACGGGAATGCTGTGGAGCGCGGAGATGATTGCGGAAATTGCGGAAAAAATGGATCAGTACAGACTGGAGCATCTCATCACTGATCCCGTCATGATTGCCAAAGGAGGCGCATCCCTGCTGCGTGAGGAAGCACAGGCCGCGTTAAAAGAGCTGTTAATTCCGCGCAGTTATGCGATTACGCCGAATGTTCCGGAAGCTGAGGCATTGACCGGAATGGAAATCCGTACGTTTGAAGACCGGAAAAAAGCGGCGGAACGCCTTTGCCATCTTGGGGCAAAGAACGTCATCATAAAAGGCGGACACCAGCCGGAAAAGGGAAAAATCGTTGATTTATTATTTGACGGTTCATCTTTTACCGGAATCAGTCACGCCTATATTGACACGAAACACACCCACGGAACGGGCTGTACATTTGCGGCTGCGCTGACGGCGGAGACCGCAAAAGGAAAACATATTCAAGCCGCGTTTGAGACAGCCGCCAACTTTGTGCGTGAAGCCGTGGAACATACGCTCGGCATCGGAGCTGGACACGGGCCGACAAATCATTTTGCCTATAAAAGAAACAGCCTGCAGACGAGATAAAAAGAGACCGCTTCAACACTCCGCGGTCTTTTTCCCATGCTTTCAATCTGGACAAGGTTATGATATGATAAAAATTAAGATCAGGTACTAAATTATGTCTTTAAGACGATTACAGGAGGCTTTATACATATGAATTTCTCACTAGAAGGCCGCAACATCGTTGTGATGGGCGTTGCCAATAAACGCAGTATCGCCTGGGGAATCGCCCGCTCGCTTCATGAAGCCGGAGCGCGCCTCATTTTCACTTACGCAGGGGAGCGATTGGAAAAATCAGTTCATGACCTTGCGGCTACATTAGAAAGAAATGATTCTCTCATCCTTCCGTGTGATGTGACAAATGACGCTGAGATCGAAACTTGCTTTGCGAGCATTAAAGAGCAGGTCGGCGTGATTCACGGCATTGCGCACTGCATCGCATTTGCAAACAAAGAGGAGCTTGTCGGTGAATATTTAAATACGAACCGTGAGGGATTCCTGCTTGCACATAACATCAGTTCTTACTCTCTGACAGCGGTCGCAAAAGCGGCTCGTCCGATCATGACTGAAGGCGGCAGCATCGTCACACTCACTTACCTCGGCGGCGAGCGCGTCGTTTCAAACTATAACGTAATGGGTGTTGCAAAAGCGTCTCTTGATGCAAGTGTCAGATACTTAGCGGCTGACTTAGGAAAAGAAAACATCCGCGTCAACAGCATTTCAGCAGGACCGATCCGCACGCTTTCTGCAAAAGGAATCAGTGATTTCAATTCTATCCTGAAAGAAATCGAAGAGCGCGCGCCGCTGCGCCGCACGACAACACCTGAAGAAGTGGGTGACACGGCCGCATTCTTGTTCAGTGATCTGTCAAGAGGCATCACGGGCGAAAATCTTCACGTTGATTCCGGTTTCCATATTACCGCACGTTAATTGACAAGCAGTCCCTTTTTAGGGATTGCTTTTTCTTTCTTCTGATTTTAATCATTCCGTCATATAGATAAAACATGACAGAATCGGAGGGATGAAGATGTCAAAACAAAACAGAAACGCGGACAAAAAACCGCTCATGTATATTGTGCAGCCGGATTATTCAGACACGCAATCATCAATGCAGGATATATTAATCAAAAGGAAAACACCTCAGCCGCCTATAGAAGAGCCTGCGCAAGGAAGACAGGAGGAAAAAAGTAAGACTCAGCCTGTCGAAGCAGCGCCTGCCGAACCAGAAAAGCAGACACCTGAACAGCACAGCCGCACAGAGGAAGCCGCACAAGAAATTCCGGCGCAAGTGCAGGATGCTGCTGAGCCCGACACCGCAGAAAAAGAGCCTGAAGCGGTTCACAATGACGCCTCGGAGGAGAGGGTTCCGCCAAAGCGCGTGAAAAAGCCGATGAGCAGAATGTCCATTCTTGAAAAAATTGATTTCTTAACGAAACTGCCGCATAATATGCCCCGGGCGCTTTGTTTGATAGAAGCCAACGGGAAAACTTATAGAGGCGTAATCGTCGGCAGAAAAAATGATGCCATCTATTTGAGGACGACGAGCAACGGTGCGCCTGCTGAGCTTGCCATCAGCGATATCACCTCGCTGCATCCGCTCGGTTTTTAACCATACAAAAAGCTGCCTGAATTCTTTACTCCGGCAGCTTATTTTTATGCTTTTCGGTTAAGAATGTGTGCGGTTCAGCAATCTCGGGCTAAGGCAATTGATGGCGCAGAAGCTGTGAAGATCGACTTCAACGCAATAGTTTGTTTTTTCTAAACGGAATACATCACAGACAGAATCTTTATCTGTAAAATCAAGGATGTGCTTATGTTCGTCAAAAGCAATAAGCAGGCTTAATGTGGCACAGCCGTCACAGACTCTTTCAACTCTGAAAAAAAGAGTATTAAAGCACGGACCGTTATCCAGCTCGCCGACATTTCCGAAAGCGATAAACGGCGATGATTTAGAAGTGAAAAGCACAAACGGCACTGTATCGCCTAATGAAAAACCCGGCGATAAAAGGTTGGAATAGCATCCGGCCGGGCAATCTTCCTCAACCGCATTTTGCAGGTCCTCAATATTTTCCACCGCTTCACGCACACAGTATGTTGTATTCTTGCTCATAATTTCCCTCCTGACTTCACGTTTTAAATGGCACCGGATTAAACGATATCGGAGAGTCAGCCGCCCGGGCGTCCGGGCGGGCTGATGATTGCATCTGTAATAGAAAGTTGGAAGGGGATTCCTCTTTAGAAAAGATGCGAATCAATGACTATCCGTGATGCTTTTTCTCTTTGTGCGGCGCAGGCCGGTCGACAAGTTCGGGTGAAAGGCATTGAATGGCGCTGAAGCAGCTCAGATCAACTTCAATGCAAAAATCTGTTTTTTCTAAACCGAAGAAATCCGGATCACAAGGATGGCAGACGCTGAGGGTGTCGCCGTGCACATCTACGGGGCGCAATATTGAAAGCGTCGCGCAGCAATCGCAAACTCTTTCTGCCCGGAAGAAAATAGACTCGAAACACTGGCTGTCATCCGCAAATCCTCCGACGTTCCCGAATGTGGAGAACAAACCGCCTTTTTTATCAAACAAGAGAAACGGGATGGTATCTTTACCGGTAACCGTCGGGCTTAACAGATTGGTATAGCATCCAGTCGGGCATTGTTCTTCAACAGCCTCTTGTTCTGCTAAAATCTTCTCGACTGCATCGCATACACAATTTTCATCTCGGCCATGGTGTTTTCCGCAGCTCATGGATTTCAGCTCCTTCTTTTAGGGTATTTGACTTTTGTCTTTAACAACATATGTACGCGAGCCTCACTTGGTGTGGGTGAACGTCTATATATTCATCATATGCGGAGAAAATAAGAAAAAGCAGAGCGTTTTTTAGCTCTGCTTTTCTTTTTAGAGGACGAGAGTGATGACTAAGATGGCAACCAGTGTATTTGTCGCTGTTGAGATCAGCGTTGCGATATCGGCATCTACTGTTGTCACGTTTACGCCGCGGGAGTTTTCGATGAGTAATTTTTGGCGGTTGATTTGTTTGTTAGCTGTCAGCTGCAGTAAGTCTTGTGCGACCAATTCAGCGATGACTCCGTCAGCGATTGAAGTGAGAGTAGCCGTTACGACTGCTGCATTAAGCGCTGTTACAACGGAAGTGACTGCCTGAACGTCTGTCGATGTCACGTTAATATCGCAAGAATCTCTGATAATAATCGCTTCTTCAGAAACTTGTTTGTTGATGTTCGCTTGGGCCAGGTCTTGGTCAAGGAAGGCGTTATCTTCGCCGAATCCGTTTCCGTTACAGCAAACACTGCATCTTCTGCCTTCTTTTTCTTCTTTTTCTTCTCGCGGATGTTCGCATTCAGGATCAAGTGCAACCCAAGAGTATGGTCTGCTTTCCATATCTATTCCTCCTTTTCTTTTACTATTATTAAATGAGCCGGCCCCTTACTTTGACTCAGGCATATATCCTGATAAAAATCACTATTTTTTAGTTATTGACCGGGATTTTGGCGTCTTTGCCGGAGCTGTTCGATTAATTGTTCTCTGCGGGTTTGCGGAGTTTTCTGCTGCTCTTGTGCTTTTTCCTGCTCTTTTTTCTGTTTCTGGCTTTCAAGAAAAGCTTCTGATTTCGCCTGCATGTCTTTGACTAAAGCGATCAGCATTTCTTTTTCTTCATCAGGTATTTCCCGTAATTTATCTTTTGTCACGCCGTGTTTTTTGAAGACATTGCTGACAAGCACTTTTAAAAGCGGGTCCACTTCTGGTAGATTTTCGAGTTCTTTTTTGATTTTTTCGTTGTCTGCCATTTGTTCTCACCTCTATTTTAAAAAATTTGAATAGAAAGAGTTAAAGGATGTCTAGTTCAGCAAAAAGTATATTTAATAATTGAAACAAAATTTGTACAAAGGCCATGATATCGTCTGCTGTCAGTGTGATTTTGACATTGCGGCTGTTCAGAACTTGAATGACGGTCCTCTTTTTTATTTGGCAATCATCCAGGATCAGCAGTTCGGTTACCATTTGGTCGGCTGTGTCTTCATCTGCTATCACGAGCTGTGTCGCGAGGATAATCGCCGCAGTAACTGAGGCTTGTATAGAAAGAGCGGCCGTTATATGTGTTGTATCTACTGTGACATTTTCGCAATCAATCACTTCGATCTTCTGCTCGAATTCGTTGGATAATTGTTCGAATATTTGTGGTTGCAGTGTTTCAACATTTTCTTCAAACGACATAACCTTCACTCCTTTCTCATTCATACTTTATATAATGCAAATGAAACGCCGAGCGGAATAAGAAAAACAACTAAACCGCACCTATTTTTTTCCCGGACAAGGTGCGATTCATGAAGAACAGGGTTTTCGCATATATATTATGAGGTCAAGTTTTAAAAAGGAGTGAACAGGTGGTTATCAATTGGCTTTCATTTATTCTGTTATCGTTTGCCGTTTTTCGGCTGGCCAGGCTTTTCGTATTTGACACTATAATGGCGCCGCTCCGGAGCCTTTTTCATGAGGAAAAAACAGAAACCGCACCAGACGGCACGACAGAAACCTATATTGTCATAAAAGGCAAAGGCATCAGGGCTTTTATCGGTGAACTGCTCAGCTGTTACTGGTGTACGGGCGTATGGTGCGCCGCCTTTTTAATTGCGGCGCAGATTGTGATTCCCGAGGCTGCGCAATGGCTGATTTTACTTTTAGCCATAGCCGGCGCGGCCGGGATCATTGAAGCTGCGGTTTCGCGTCTTCTCCAGGAATAAGGCGGTTCCATCAGCAACTTACCATTATTTTCTGCATAAAATGGTATATATGACATAAGGAAAGGAAGGATCAACATGAATCAATCAAGCAAACCTTCCCAAAAAACTCCATACAAATCCACTGAGTACCAGCCTTACGAAAAAAAAATTAAAAAGAAAGGCTGCGGCTGCGGCCAAAAGAAAAAACCGAGATAGCCGTTTTCTAAAAAAACCGGGGATTCCGGTTTTTTTGTTTTTTGCCGAACACCGGTCCCTGTTCCGCATAGATCATAGGAGGAGGGGATGTTATGAATATATTTGAAGCATTGATCAATGGAAAATACCGCAGACACAATCAAAATCAGCGGGAGTATAACAAACATATCTTATCTATTGAAAAGCAGCTGTCAGAGTTTGATGAAGCCGGTTTGCGCTTCGAGGAATGGATAGATGTGTTTGCCGCTGAAACCGAAGCCAAACTGAAGAAAAATGAGCATTCTCAATAAAATGAAATGAAATCCGCACCGGCCCTATGCATTTATCCAAGCCAAACAAGTCTCATCACATAGAGTATAGAGAGTAAAGGAGGTGCTTAAGTATGGGATTCGGATATGGCGGATTCGGAGGCGGCTACGGCTGCGGCGGATACGGTGGCGGCTATGTCGGAGGCGGTTACGGCTCAACATTTGTTCTTGTTGTCGTATTGTTCATCCTCTTGATCATTGTCGGTGCATCCTTTTTCGGCTAAAACTTAGCTAGACCCAGGATAAGCGCGGGATCGTTCCCGTGCTTGCCTGATGTATGAAAACGGGGTATGCGGAATTTCCCGTTGTCTTACGGGCACATGTTCCGCCCTTTGTTCATACAATATCGTATTACTCCACAAAAAGGAGGCACAACATGGATAATCAATTTTTTAAAAATATTGAGAAGAAAACAGGCGTCAGCATGAAGGATGTCATGAACCTCGCGGGATCATTGCAAAATGCAAATTTCAAAGATGAAAACACGGTGAGAGGTGTCATTCAGAAGGTATCCCAGCTGGCTAACAAACGTGTACCGAAAGAATTGGAAGACAAAATCGTTCAATCAATTACAAGCGGTAAAGAGAAACTTGATTTTGGCACCATTTCTAAAATGATGGACAAAAAATAGGCGTCAGCCGGCCTTATTGAAGGCCTTTTTATGTGAGAAGAACCCGGCAGTGATCTGCCGGGCTCTTTATATTCTGAGTGCGCTCCGTCTGTCCGTCCGAAGAAGGGGCTCGAGAAATCTTGAACTGCGCGCTGTTTTCCCCCGTCTGTTCGCGGGACATGATACATATAAATGCTGCATGGCCCTTGTCATTGCGACGTACAGAAGCCGTCTTTCTTCTTCGAGCGGAGCGGGATCGCCCTGTCTCGCCGTCTCAAGCGCGAAGTCATGGGGGATCGAGCCGTCAGCCGCGCCTAAAATATAGACCGTATTGAATTCAAGACCTTTTGAGCGGTGAATGGTCATCAGTTCGACGCCGTTTTCATCGGTTTTCAGATTCTCGGCGGCGCGCATATGATCGACATGCGCAAGAAAATCCGGAATGGTTTTAAATTTTTTGGCGGCCACTTTGACATCCCGGAGATCATCAGAGCCTTTTTCCAGCTTGTTTCCTTCATTGCCCCGTTTTTTTAAATACTCGGAAAAGCCCATTTTGCTTTCGGCGAAGGTGATGGCTTCAACGGGCTTCATTGTCCGGATGCTGGCGAAAAACGGAACGATCTGCTTGATTTTCCCTATTTGAAACGGCTTCAGGTCAGGAAGTTTCGTCAGCGCCTTAATCATCGTGCAATCTTCTGTGATTGACAGCGCCTTTAGCGTTTGCAGGGCGGATTGCTTTAAAAATAAGGCCGAAAGCAGATCTTTCACTGCATCCGTATCATCCTCGTTCTGGCTCGCGTATAAGTAGGCGAGGATCTGCCGGACGATTCTGCGGCTGTAAAACGTCTGTACGCCCCTGTCGGCATGGTAAGGGATTGATGATTGATGCAGTCTTTCATAAATGGCCCGCCCGGCGCTGTTTGTCCGGTAAAGCACGGCAAAATCGCCGGGGCTCGCTCCGTTTTGAATTTTCTCTTTTATATCCGAAACGATCATGGTTGCTTCTTCTTCCTCATCGTAAGGATAAAACATCACGGGATCGTGAGCGCCGTCTTTGATGGCAGAAAGTGTTTTTTCATACCGTTTTTTATTTTTCTTTACGACGGTATGAGCACTTGAGACGATCGGATGCGGCGAGCGGTAATTTGCCGTTAAGTAAATGGTTGTTGCTGCCGGATAGTCTTTCTGAAAATCAAGGATGAAAGACGGGCTGCTTCCGCGGAACGCATAAATGGATTGGTCGTCATCCCCCACGCAGCACAGGTTATTCTCTGGGCTTGCGATCAGCTGCATAATTTTATACTGTACAGGATTAATATCTTGAAACTCATCAATCAAAATATGAGAAAATCTGTTTTGATACTGTGCGAGAATATCAGGCCGGCTTTTTAACAGCTCATAACAGCCTTGGGCCATGTCATCAAAATCAAACTGGCGATTTTCCCGCTTTTGCCGTTCATAATGTTCATAGAGCCTGTATACTTTTTTCTCCCAGTCATCCGCAAGCGGAATTGTCTCATGGGGGAGGTACGTGTTTTTCCAGCAGCCGATAAGCTGAAGCGCCTGGTCGACGGGAAACTCTTTTTCATCCAAATGTTCTTCATAGAGCGCCTTTTTTACATATTGCTCTCTCTGCCATTCCATTTTTAGAAGCTGGCTGCCGTTCCATTTTGAAGAATCAAAATGATAGAGTATTTTATAGAAAAAGCTGTGGAATGTTCCCGTCACGAGACGGGAGACTTTGCCGGCTGCCAGCCCGTACTCAGTCGCCATCCGCTCTTTCATTTCGGCGACGGCTTTTGTCGTAAAGGTCACAAGCAGCATGTTCTCAGGTGAAATGCCGAGATGTTCAATCATATGGGCGGCGCGGGCTGTCAGCACCCTCGTTTTTCCGCTTCCCGCTCCGGCGAGCACCAGCAGGGGCCCGTCGGTTTCTGTGACTGCCCGCATCTGTTCACGGTTCAGTCCGATACCGGGAAACAAAGATGTATCAGCTGCTTCAGATATTGGTGAAAACGGCTCGGCTGCAGGCACCTTTTTCGGGCTTTTCCATTCTGAGACGATCGGTTTCGGATTCTCTGAAATCGCTTTTCCTTTCGGCAGGCGGAACATGCCGGCTTCCTTATACTCTTCCTTTTCCTTCTCCGCTTTTGGCTCCTTGGCCGCGCATGCTTTTTCACAGGCGGTAAAGTCTCCCTTTTGCCGGTGATAAAATGCCGGCTGCTCTAAAATCGAAAGCCGCATGAAGACGGGCTGGTCACAATGTGCGCAAAAAATATTTCCTTTCTGAGCTTCTTCAAAAAGGAATTGGTAATGTTCTCTAGAATATGTATGTAAATGTATCGTTCGGTTATTCAGTCGGGCGCATTTCAAAAAGGGGTCCTCCCATTAAAAGGTGTTCATCCATTTGATAGACAAAGAATATCATAACAAAAGAACCGCGTTTCAAAAAGTAAGATTAAGGGAAATGAAAAGCTGAAGGGGAGGGGTACATATGATTTATGCAGGACGGATTCAAAACCAGCAGTATACTCAATACGCAAACCGGACAGCGGGTTATAGGCCTGATTACGCCGGCATTACGAAAGCGGCCGCCCTCGCCAATGACAGGATGTACAGAGAGGTGGAGCGCCGCCAGGAAAACACCGCAGCCGCAGAAAAGAACGTACATGAGGAAAAACGTAAGCGCTCTCTTTCCCGTCTGCCGCAAATTATGGGAAAAGGCCGATTGATTAATCAATACGTGTGAAAAACCCGGAAAATATCCGGGTTTTTTTGAGTCGTATATATAAAAGGTGAAGAAGGAGATGATTTTTTTTTGAGAAGGTATACATTATTCATCGCGGGGTTGTTTTTATTCGGCCTCTTTATTGCCGGAATGAAACCGGCGCACGCATCGGCGGGCTCCGCAGCAAAAGATGTCACTCTCACACAGCTGGCGCCGCATGTTTGGATGCATACAAGCACCGGCATGGCAGACGGAAGTCCCGTCCCTGCGAACGGATTGCTCCTTGAGACGTCCAAAGGAATCGTACTGATTGATACGCCATGGAATGACAGTCTCACAGAGCAATTAATGACAAAAATAAAACAGCAGTTTCCCGGTAAAAAGATGACCGATGCCATTGTGACACACGCCCATGACGATCGCATCGGCGGGCTGAACACCCTGTATACATACGGCGTAAAGGTCCACAGCACGAAGCTGACCGCCGACTTCGCCCGGCAGCAGGGATATGACCGGCCGCTCGGAGATTTGAAAAACGTGACCAAGCTGCAGTTTGGCGATATGAAAATTGAAACGTTTTATCCGGGTAAAGGGCACACGGAAGACAATATGACTGTCTGGCTGCCTGAGGATAAGCTCTTATTCGGCGGATGCTTAATCAAGTCATTAGAAACAAAGGAAATCGTGCCTACTCCTGGGTTTTACCCGGACCACTGGCCGCGAGCCGTCCGCAAAGTGATGAAAAGATATCAAGATATCAGTATTGTCGTTCCGGGCCACGGCAGCCCGGGGGATGATCGTCTGCTGCCGCATACGATAAGCCTTCTGAAAGAAACGTAAAAAAGAAGACCGGCGCTCCCATTACGGAGTGCCGGCTTTTTTTATCTCTTCCTAATTTTTATAAAACTGAGGAAAGCAAGTGCAAGCGCCAAAACGGTATATCCCGCTATCGGCCAAACATGCTGATGAAATGAAGAATAATCTCCGGATATGACTTCCTGGGCCAGCTCGATCGAGTGGATAAACGGCAAGGCATAAGCAATATGTCTGAACGTCTCACCGAGCAGATTAACATCCATCCAAGCTCCGCCCAGAAATTGCACGAGTGTTATATAAATCGTTCCGATACCTGAAATTTGTTTGTCCGTAAACACAGCCCCTAAACATAAACCGAAGAAAACGGACATCATCGCAATCGGCAGCAGTACAGCGATACCGGCGAGAAGATTGATCCATTCGGCTGACAAACCGGCAGCCGCTGCTGCGGTAAAACAAATGACAATTTGTAAAACGGCTAACGGGAGCATCGGCAGTGTATAACCGATGACATAATCGGCTGTTTTTAAAGGAGAAGCAAACAAACGGGTCAGAAGAGCGGTCTGTTTGTCTTTTGCGATCAGCAAGGCAGAGAACATCGTAAGGAAAGCAAAGCCGAAAACAATGAGTCCGGGTGCTAAATGCTGGACTTTAAAGGTGTCAAGCGGCGCATTTTTCTCAATCGCCGTAAACAGAAACAATAGAATAACAGGCAGTGCGATTCCAAGGATGATAGATAGGGGATCACGAAAAATCTCTTTGCGGTTGCGTATGGCGAAATCAAGCATAAAGTCCCGCCTCCCCGTCACAAATCGCTAAAAAGGCATCTTCAAATGTGGCTGAATGAGTTTGCTTTTTCAGAGCCTCTGCCGTACCCAGTGCTTTTAATGTCCCATTTTCTAAAATGCAAATACGGTCTGCCAGGGCTTCGGCCTCTTCTAAATAGTGTGTCGTTAAAATAATCGTCATGTCTCCCTTTAATGCCTCAAGATTTTTCCACAACTCGCGGCGTGAACGGACGTCCAGCCCTAATGTCGGCTCATCTAAGAAATAAATATCCGGCTTTGTAATCATACCCATGGCGATGCTGAGCCGGCGCTGCATTCCGCCTGATAATGTTTTTGTTTTTGCTCTTTCTTTCTCTTTTAATTGAAACAATTCGAGCATCTCATCCGTTCTTTTTTTTCCTTCTTTTTTGGAAATTCCATAGACTCCGGCTATAAACTCTAAGTTTTCCCGTACGGTTAAATGAGGGGCAATGGCTGTTTCCTGCGGAGATATATTCATTTTCGGTTTAATTTTATCCAAATCAGTCAAAATGCTGAAGCCGAGCACTGATGCATCACCTTCATCCGGAGAAAGGAGGCCGCAAAGCATGCTGATTAATGTCGTTTTTCCAGCTCCATTCTCACCGAGTAAAGCGAAAAATTCTCCTTTTTCAACTGAAAAATCAAGACGGTCAACGGCGGCGGTTTCTTTATAATGTTTCGTTAATTGCTTCAGCTCAATCGCGTGCATTTACTCATCCTCGCCATCTGCGTCAATTTGCTTTGCGTTTAAAATATCTTTTGCAAATTCGAAAAAGAGTTCTTGTTTTACAAGTGCGATACCCTGCTGGTCATCCCCGAGCATAAGCAGTGAGTCCCCGGGATTTATATCAAAAACATCTCTTGCTTCTTTAGGAATGACAATCTGGCCTTTTGTGCCAACTTTAACGGTCCCGAATATATGCTTTCCTTTAGGTGCTGTCATGTGTATCCCTCCGTTGTGTGAATTGTATTTTTTGTATGAATTGTAATACTTCGTATACTAAACATACATTAACCTTCCATAAAATTCAATAAAATTCATGAAAAAGTAATATTTTCATAAAAAAAGCACTCCTGCCATATCAGCAGAAGTGCTTTTGATTTTATAATTTGTGTTCCTTTATCATTTCCAGGTGGGGGATGCCGGCATCGAGAAATTCTTCGCCGGATGTGACGCGGTACCCTTGTTTTTCATAAAACGGAACCGCCTGCGTCTGCGCATGTAAGATAAAGCTGCCGGCGCCCTGGGCGGCCGCCGCTTTTTCAAGCGCCTGCATAATGATTGCTCCGACACCGAGAGAGCGGTGGCTTTTCATCACGCAGATGCGCTCTAATTTTCCGCGCCCGTCTTTCAAGCGCCATCTGCCGGCTCCGACCGGCTGGCCGCCGTCATATATGACTATATGCTCTGACGCGTCTTCGAATTGATCAATTTCCTCTTCTTCCGGAACGTGCTGCTCTTTCACAAAGACCTCTTTTCTGACGAAAAAAGCGTCATTCAGATGTTTTTCAGTTTTTGCAACGATGGCTTCCAAACAGTTATTCTCCTCCGCCTAATAAAAATGTTTCGTACACAGTCCATGAGCCGTTATCCAGCTGATAGAGCAGGTGAAAACGGTCGATGACTTCTTCGTGGGAAATGTCCTGCATTTTCAGCTGTCCGAGTACGTCGGAATGTTCATCTGACGACAGCTTCTGGCCGACCGTGACATGCGGAACGAAGCTGTATTCCGGCTTACCGGACAATGCTCCTGAGTAGCATTTCTCACTCAGAGTTTTTAATTCCTCCGTCGGCTCCGCTTTCATATATATCACATTATTCACAGGAGAAAACGAGCTGTATTTTGTGATCTTCAGAACGAGCGGGTGCGACTCTTTCGCCGTCTGTCTCAGCTGTGATACGATCTGCTCGATTTCCTGTTCTGTCGCTTCAAACGGATCTCTTACCGTCAGATGCGGCGGTATGAGCGCGTAGCTCGGGTCGTAGCGTTTCCGGTACGAATTTGCGAGATCCTGTAATTTTTTTGATGGAAATAAAACAATACCGTATTTCATGAAAGTTCCCTCCTTAATGAATGGTTACAGCATTTTTTTCAGCGCCGGCGTGATGAGCGGCTGCCAGTATGTCCATTTATGATCCCCGTCAAAGGTTTCATACGTGTATTCAGACTGTTTGCTTTCCAGCAGCTGTTTGAGCTCTTCGTTCGGCGCGGTGAAATCAAGCACCTGGCCGTCCGTCGTGTGGACATCGGTTTCTTTTTCTCCGATTTGATGATAAACGGATATCTGTTTGAGATCCTCCGACTGCCGGACGGCATCCAGCACGTGCCCGTCAACATACGGAGACTGCATGATGACGTTTCCAAACATGTTCGGATAGTCAATCGCCGTCATGAGCGAGACGGTTCCGCCGAGGGAATCCCCGATCATGGTGCGGCCGTATCCGACTTGATAAGTCGGATATTCTTTGTCGATAAAAGGAACGAGCTCATTTGCGATAAACCGTTTATATGAGGCGAACTTAGAGCCTTCGGGATGGTATGTGTTTCTTCGCTCCCGCACATTTTTATATGGGACGCCGATAATGATGCAGCGGTCAATTTCCCCTTTTGACATGAGCTCTTCCGCCTGCCGCCCGATCCTCCCTAATCTGAAATAATCATGGCCGTCCTGGGCGATGACCGTATGATATTTATACAGAGGGGAGTAAGTGTTGGGCAGGTAGACCAAAACGGTCATTTCTTCTTCAAGCTCATGAGAGAAAAGTTTTTTCTCATGAATGATTCCGGTTTTCGGTGCCACTTCGCATTCCTCCAGGCCGCTTCTTGTCTTGATGGTTTTTCCCTATTGTACCATGAATTATTAGAAATTTCTTTCTTCAGATGCACTTCTTGCGAGAGTTCAGAAAATTAAAAAGTTGTTGAAATCCATTTTATAGTGCGTTAATATAGAACAATCAGAAAATACAAAACAATATTCTTATCACGAGAGGTGGAGGGACTGGCCCTTTGAAACCTCAGCAACCGGTTTGCTTTGCCGCGGGAAGGCAAAGTGCCAAGGTGCTAAATCCAGCAAGCGATTCACATGCTTGGAAGATAAGAGGAAGAGAAAAGCTCCTTCTTCTTATGAAGAGGGAGCTTTTTTATTTTTGAAAAGGATGGTGCTTACTGATGACGCAGCATGTTGAAACAAAATTAGCCCAAATTGGAAATAGAAGCGAAGAAGCAACAGGAACGGTCAGTCCGCCGATTTATCTGTCCACCGCTTACCGGCATAGAGGAATAGGAGAATCTACAGGTTTTGATTACGTGCGCACGAAAAACCCGACACGCCAGCTCGTTGAAGACGCTATCGCCGTGTTGGAAAACGGTGCGAGAGGCTTTGCTTTCAGCTCGGGAATGGCAGCCATTCAAACGATTATGGCTTTATTTAAAAGCGGGGATGAATTGATTGTATCCTCCGATTTATACGGAGGCACATACCGTTTGTTTGAAAATGAATGGAGAAAATACGGCTTAAGCTTTATTTACGATGATTTCAGCGATGAAGACTGTTTACGCTCCAAATTAACGGAAAACACGAAAGCGGTATTTGTTGAAACGCCGACAAACCCGTTAATGCAGGAGGCGGACATTGAAAAAATCGCCCGGATTACGAAAGAAGCCGGCCTGCTCTTGATTGTCGATAATACGTTTTATACCCCGGTCATCCAGCGCCCGCTTGAACTGGGAGCCGATATCGTCATTCACAGCGCCACAAAATATTTAGGCGGGCACAATGATCTCCTTGCCGGTCTTGCTGTCGTAAAGGATGAAGAGCTCGGCGACATCATGTTTAATCACCAAAATGCGATCGGAGCCGTTCTCCCGCCATTTGATTCGTGGCTTTTAATGAGAGGGATGAAAACACTCGGGCTCAGAATGCAGCGTCATGAAGAAAACGCCCGTGAACTTGCAGAATTTTTAGAACAGGAAGAAGAAATCGCCGACGTGTTATATCCCGGAAAAGGCGGAATGCTTTCTTTCCGGCTGCAAAAAGAGGAATGGGTCAATCCGTTTTTAAAGGCGCTGAAAACGATCTGTTTTGCAGAAAGTCTCGGCGGGGTGGAAAGCTTTATTACATACCCCGCGACACAGACGCACATGGACATTCCGGAAGATATCCGTATCGCAAACGGCGTCTGCAACCGCCTGCTGAGATTTTCAGTGGGAATTGAACATGCAGAAGACTTGAAGCGGGATGTAAAGCAGGCATTACAGCAAGTAAAAGAGGGGGCCGTGTCATATGAGTAATCAAAATTGGACGCTGGAAACCCAGCTCGTGCACAATCCATTTAAAACTGACGGAGCTACAGGAGCCGTCAGCGTGCCGATTCAGCATGCTTCCACATTTCATCAGTCTTCCTTTGAAGAATTCGGGACATATGATTACAGCCGCTCCGGCACACCGACAAGAACAGCGCTTGAAGAAACGATCGCAGGTCTTGAAGGCGGAACGAGAGGCTTTGCTTTCAGCTCCGGAATGGCGGCGATTTCGACGGCGTTTCTGCTCTTATCCCAAGGCGACCATGTTCTCGTCACGGAGGATGTATACGGCGGAACATTCCGCATGGTGACAGAAGTGCTGTCCCGTTTCGGAATCGAACACACTTTTGTCGATATGACGGACACAGAAGCGGTTGCCCGCGCCATCCAGCCGAATACGAAAGCCATCTATATGGAAACACCGTCAAACCCGACGCTCGGCATCACGGACGTTAAAGCCGTCGTCGAGCTGGCAAAAGAACACGGCTGTCTGACATACCTTGACAACACTTTCATGACGCCTGCACTGCAGCGGCCGCTTGATTTCGGCGTAGATATCGTGCTTCACAGCGCGACGAAATTTTTAAGCGGCCACAGCGATGTGCTGTCAGGCCTTGCCGCCGTCAAGGATGAAGAGCTCGGCAATCAGCTGTATAAGCTGCAAAACTCATTTGGAGCGGTGCTCGGCGTTCAGGACTGCTGGCTCGTATTGAGAGGCTTAAAAACATTGCAGGTCAGACTGGAAAAAGCGAGCCGGACGGCTGAACGGCTGGCTGCCTTTTTTGACGGGCACCCCGCCGTCAAAAACGTTTACTATCCCGGCCTTGCCGGACACCCGGGAGCCGATATCCATAAACGGCAAGCAAGCGGAGCGGGCGCCGTCCTGTCCTTTGAACTGGAAAGCAAAGAAGCCGTCAAAAAGCTGGTCGAAAATGTATCTCTTCCGGTATTTGCGGTCAGCCTAGGCGCCGTTGAATCCATTCTCTCATACCCTGCAACCATGTCGCATGCCGCCATGCCGAAAGCGGAGAGGGAAAAACGCGGCATCACAGACGGCCTTCTGCGCCTGAGCGTCGGGGTCGAAAACGCCGAAGATTTAGAACGCGACTTCGAACAGGCATTGAAAAAAATAACTCCCGCCAAAGTCAGATTATAAATGAAAAGGGCGGCGCCAATTGAGCGCCGCCCCTTTTTTTATTTTTGATAAAAAAGTGTTGACGAACGGCTAAGCAGGATATATAATTATAAATGTCAGAGAGACAACAACATACCCAGCAACACATACATATCATGATTCCGTAGCTCAGCTGGGAGAGCGCTACCTTGACAGGGTAGAGGTCGCTGGTTCGAGCCCAGTCGGAATCATACACTGCGGTTAGAGGCGTTATATCAACGTTTCTAGCCGTTTTTTATTGCGTTGACTTAGTCGTATTAAGGCGCAGGGTAGCGGCGGGCCGTTACCGTGTTTGAACGTTTCTTATTCTATTAAACTGGAATAGGAGGCGTTCTTTTTTTTATGGATGATATTCGAAAAGGGAAACCAATTAAACGAACACGCAGGCGTAAACTTCGTGATCTCAATGACTTAGACGGATTATTTCAGACGCTCATCACGATAAATACGCGCTTTAAAACACTGCGAATGCTGTATAACATTCAGAAGATGATACTTAACAAAAGTAGGTAAGCTTACGTAAGTCTAGTAGATGCTATTAAAGATAACCCAGACAGTAAAGTCAAAGATACAATAAAGTTGAAGAGCATTTATAGAAACAAACTGCTGTAATGGAAGCGACTGTTGAACCTCAAAAGCTAGAATGAATATGGCTTATGATAGAGGTATCTCTATTTCCTCTCAATCACTTCATATACCGCCAAGGGGTTATTTGCCCTTGGACGGAAAAACATGGCTCTAGCAATACGAGAAGATACACAGAAGATTGAGAAGGTCAAATCTAGATTATACGAGTATGTATTTATTTAAAACATGAATTAAAACTTGGTGAGATAACAGAGTATATTTTTAAACGAAAACGTAAAACTGTTGACACTGCTCTTAAAGAAATCTGTCCAAAGGCAATTTAAAAAATTATTTTAGTACACGAAAATCTTAAATCAACCAATAATGAAGATTGGGCAAATGCAGTACATACCTGCAGAAGAATTATAAAGAGATTGCTGATTCTCTTTACCCACATATTGAGCAAGTCTACTAGCAAAGAGTTTTCATCTATTGTTGGGTTACATTTGAGATTTAAAGGTCAGATCGCGTCATGAAGCAGTAAATAAAGGAACTCATGCAGAAGTGACACTTGATGAAGTAGAACTAATACATTATTTTACTTATTTAGTCGTTAGATACATTTTATTGTTTAAATTATTGGTAGGATATGAAATTCACTTTGGCTGATTGCTATTTTATTTGATAAAATTCACAGTCATACCTGATAGTGAAAAAGTCCTTTATCCATAGGTGTGATTCTATTATTTAGGATGAATTTACTTTTTTTAAATGATATGTTAATATTGCGAAATGAAAATATTGAAATGATTTATAATTATTAGATTATGGAGGTACATATGAATAGAAAAAGTAGTATGTTATTGAAAGTAGTTTCCTCAGTTTCTATTTTGGGTTGTGTAGGTTTTCTAACTGAGTCAGGTCCACAAACTTCTTTTATAGACAATGTAGCTTCTGCTGCAGAGGTAGGCATTCTTCCTAGTGAAAATGCTTCATTATTATCTGAGTCGGGAGATATAAGTCATTATAATTTTGTTAATTCTAGTTCAGTTTTTAATTATACTGATAACAAATGGGTTTATAAATCATCAACAACACCAATTAAAGATGTGAAATCATTTGATGGCAAAAACCTATATGCTACTGCAGACGATGGTTATTATGCAAAAATACTAAAATGGAATAATAGTTTAAAAGTATGGGATCAACTTGGGAGTTTTAGAGGCGGGCCAATTTTTGATTTGATCAAAACAAGTGATAATAAATTTGCCGCCGGTGGAGGAGAATCACGCACATATGGGACCACTTCAACAATTTTCACATCAATTGGCGGTGATGCGAACTGGTCACAGAAAGTCAATGGCTATAAATCCAAAAACTCAAGTTACACCACAGGTGGCTACTTAGGTGTCGTGTTCACTGGAGTTGCAATTGATGATAAGATTCTTATGTTTGGTAACTCATATGCTACAAACTATATAAGTGAGTCTTCTGATGGTATTAATTTTACTAGAAAAGGAAGTTTTGATGGTGAATATTTTGATGCCATTTACAATGGAGATAAGGTTGTGGCTGTTGGCCAACAAGCAGGAGGGACATTTAGCGATTATGGTTTAGTTGCTGTTTCCTCTGATAAAGGCGAAAATTTTAAAACGACGGTACTGGGGTATAATACTCCTCTGAATTCTGTTACATATAAAGATGGTGTATACATTACTGTAGGAGATCTTGGAGCAATTTATTATTCTGAGGATGCAGACAATTGGACTAAAGCAACTTCTCCTACAACCAACAAACTAAATGATGTTGAATGGGATAACGTAAATAACCGTTTTGTTGCAGTGGGGGATTCTGGAACTGTTTTATTCTCCTTAGATGGTAAACGATGGATTTCCATTAACAGTGGAATAAAAAATAATATTAACGGTGTTATTATGGCGGAAAACTCATAATAATAAATGAAACAGGCAATATCTTTTTAGGTATTGCCTTTATAATATAGTCAAATAGAAACACTATAGCTGATGACACAAATCTTCATTATTGGCCGACTAAGCTAGGGTATAGGTAATCATTTGAATCTGAGCGCGGAAGAATGGGTGGATGGAGAAATCACTACTTTTAATGAGTACACAAGGAGCCAGCTGCGGTGACGTGTGGATCAATGGTTTTTACGGATTCGAACATGATGAGCTTGAATGTAAATTGGTAAGGTTAATATATAGTTAAGGTATTTCCTTGACCTTTTTTATGGATATACTGATAACTATAAGTGATCGTGGATAAACCTCCTTGCTAGATTCTCGTTTCTCCGAAATCCATGCTTAAAATATTCCAATCTATAGAAAGTATATCTGGACGGTATTGGAATGCAGACATTTGAGTTCAATAAAGAAATATCGGCCACGTTATCAAGCCCCCCACCATTAACTGAGGGGGGCTTCTTATTAATTTGGAAAATGCGTTGACTAACAATCCATATTCAAAAAGATCAATTGCTTTTAGATTCACCGTTCTTTTTGCTCCTGACAATCTTTTTGTCGACTAAATCACTTTATTTAAGTTGAATTGGTTGTTAGAACATCATGTGATGCACCTCCTTTAAAAAGCATACACACATATTAGAGGGCTGAAAATTACCCGTATGAATTGGGATACGGCGGTCCACATGGCTTTTCGCATGGAGCCAACATGCGGCAACTGGTCAACAGCTTTAGAAACTTCATCCTAACAGGGAAGTGCGGCAAGCATTGGGAATATAAAGGAATATAGGCTTACAGCTATGAAGGATGTATGAATATCCGTCAGACGGCGAAGGAAAGGCAATCTCCATGTGTCGTGACGGTTCGTATGCGGTTGGACCTTCCCATTCATCCGCTGTTATGTCAGAGGGACGAAAAGACATGTTTTGAGGAGGAAGCGGAATGATTAAATTCACACGGCCATCGCCTATGAAGAAAACATGCTCGATGCACCCGGAAAAGAAATCTGTCAGAGCGGTTTCGTTTGCTGATTTTAACGGCAATTCTGTAACAATAACACTTTGTGAAAAGTGTCTGGCTGATTTAAAAAAGAAAGCCGCGGCTGAGTACAGGGGCGTGATCGAGGAGCGGGCCAAACAGAATCGTTTCAAGATTGGCGATCATGTGTATTTAAAGCATTTGGGAGTAGTCGGCGAGGTGAAAAACATGGAAGGCGTTCAAGCGGCAAACAGGACAGACACAGACGAAATCCGAATGGCCACCCCTAAGGAAATCGCAGAATACAAAAAGCAGGAGAAGCAATAACAAGGAAATTCTATCAGCGGTATTACTAACGGGAGCGGCGGCCGTTGCTCCGTCTGCTTCCGCGGCTTGGTCTGGCTGGCAAAATCAATCCGTGTAGAGCAGTCGGGTGTTCACGTATGCCCCCACTTATACAAGATTTTAAAACGGCAACGCCTCTGAAATTATTCAACGTGAAAACAATCCAGAATAAGAGCGTAAAGGGAATATATTCCATCAATCTGGAATCCGGCAAGGGGAACTACATGGGAACATTTGAATCAGTCAATTGTCATATCAAATAAGGGGGATTCGATGGCGCTAAGAATAGTTTTTCTGCTGATGGGGTTAGGATTCTGGTTTTATTTTCATTACGAATAAAGGCAGGAAAGAGAAAGTGGACCTTGCTTTGATTGGGGCAATCATTTCGTTCACGGCTACGACGTTTTTTCAAGATATTGATAAGTAATAGAGAAGAGGAATGACAAATGAACCCGATTTAATAGTATTTTTTAAAAAACTAAAGAAAATCCATAATTTGCCGATCTTAAAAAGAGACTATTTAGAAGAGGAGGAAATGTTATGGATGTTGTTGGTTTGCTTAAGAGTATTGGGATACCAGGTTATATAGCTGCTGCAGGTATCTTAGCTTACGGGTTAGTTGTAACATTTAGGCCAATAACTACTTTAACTGCCAATATATTTGAAAAGAAGCTTTTTTCTAAAGAGAAATTGTTTACAATAATGATTTGGCGTCACTTTTGGCAGACAGTATTTTGGACAGCGGTTTTTCTTTCTATACTAAGCTTGAGCAATTTACCAGAATGGACAGTTAATTTCAATACATCTACGACGGTTGGTACAATAACTGCTACGATTGGAGAAATATTATTCATAATTATATTGTTTATCAAAGAATTTGAGGACAAGGACTGGGGATTTTCGAATTTTTTCAAACCATATTTGGCAAGGTGTAGCATTGTTATTATTTTTGTAATATGTTTAATCTTGTTCTACGTTGCGCTTGATGGTTTTATAATCGGAAGTACCAAAGATGAGAACCAATTAACTAAACTAATTTGCATCCTGGCTCTTCCTTTTGTTTTTTCTTTACCAGTTCCGTTTTTAATGAGGCCGGTATCCAGATTAGTCGAATGGTCAAAAGATAAATATATTGTTATAGATAGATCCGAACAAGAACGTCAACAAAATCCTTCAACAAATGAAGAGAGTGAGGACTATTGGTATGTTTTACATGCAATCAGCAAGGAACTTATTTTGTTAGGAAATGAACCAAAGCCCAAATTATGCACGGAAACAAAGATAATAAAATTAGATGAACTATGTGATAAGAAAATGTTTATAAAAGACAAAGCTTAATATAGTCCAAGACGGAAAGCCTGCGGACACTGATCATTGCACAGAATCACTGTGCTCTGATTGGTGTCCGTTTTTTATTTGAACGGAGGAATGACATGAAGCTGGAAAAGAAAAAGCTCAATAAAACACGCAGGAGCGCTCAGATCGTTTCTGGCAACAAATGATGAACACGAACATGCAAACACTTAAACGAGGCAAGGGCGGCGCATTTAAGCGCAAATAAGGGGAGGAATCAGAATGCAAGTTAATCATTGAATACAAACGAGCTTTAAGAGAAACAAGAAAAATGTATCGGCTCTACAAAGATACGGCTGAAGTCAATCTGACGGCTGAACAGATCAACGACAAAAAGATTATCAGTAGCATGATCAGTGACATTGAATTCACTCTCGAATGGCTGCAAAACGGAAGACAGCCGGGCGCCCGCCGAGGTGCTGACAGAAGAGACGCATATCAAAGGACGATTCTTGCTGATCCGCGCTTAATTGATGCGCTCCAGGAAGAATACGTAATCGTTCAAGAGGTTGATGGAGAGGTAAGTGATTGGGATAAGGAAAGAATCGCTGATGCCCTTTTTAAAAGTGGAAGATTGTTGGTCAGCTGTTGTCCAAACTTCAAGCGGGTGCGCTGGCGGCTATCTATCCAATTCGAATAAAAGGTATAGAATTTCGATTGCTGGTGATAATGTTCCGAAAAAAACGAAAAATTGCGTATAGAAGGTTTCAGGTCTATAAACAAGTTGGTCGCTGAACTAATGCTTTACAAAGTAAAGATCATTATTTATAAAGAAATTTAAAAATTCACCGATAATAGTATTGTTCTTTACTAGATTAACTTTTCGGAGAGTGATTTTTTTGAAGAAAAACATAATTATAGTTTTGTTTCTTATTTTTTTTAGTGCGTTACTCACTACTACTGCTTCAGTAGAAGCTCAAAATGCAGATCAAACTGGAGTGAAAACTTGGGAAGGTAAAGAGGATTTACCAAAGGGACTATCTCTTTTTAGCACTGCAGTTATTGACGGTAAAATCTATGTAATTGGTGGTAATAATAACGGCAAAGTTCAAAACCAGATTTATGTATATGACCCTAAACAAAATAAATGGATTGAAAAAGTTTCTATGAATGAAGGGAGAGAAGGTGCAGCTATTGCAGTTGTTGATCATAAAATCTATGTAATCGGAGGTTATGGCGAGGATAATTCTGGTTCGAAGACCTATTTAAAAACTGTTGAAATATATGACATTAACACAGATTCATGGACAAAAGGTATAGAATTACCTAAATCTCTAACGGGATCATCTGCAACAGTTATAGGGAAGGATATTTATTTAATAGGTGGATTTAATCCTAGTGAAGGTCCAACTTCCAATACTTATATGTACAATACTGAGACTAAAACCTGGTCTGAAAAAAGTTCTCTGCCGATTCCATTAAGAGCTTTAAGCACAGCAACAGTAAAAGAGAAAATTTATGCTATTGGTGGCGAAAATAAAAGTGGTTTTAGTAATAGCATTTTTGAGTATGATCCCAAAACTGATAATTGGACCTTTAAATACTCTTTGCGGGATAAATTAAGCTATATAGCTTCTACGGTTTATAATAATAAAATTTATTTAATGGGAGGATCAGATTCAAGTAAAAAAGCATCAAATAGTTCAGTAATTTATGACCCTGTTGCAAATACAGTTAATGATTTTCAAAATCTAACCAGTTCTCGAATAGCTGCAGGTGCGGCAACAATAAATAATAATATTTTTATTATCGGGGGAACTACTAAAGGTGGCTCTATTGCCGTAGATACTTCAGGTATGATGAAAACAGTTCAGGTGTATACAGAGAAAAACCCAGATGATAACTTGGGAGATCCGAGTTCTGGTGGCAATATTCCTGAGGAAGGGAACGCTGATCGAGCTGTCCTTACTATAACAATGACAAACGGACTTGAAAAAGAATTTGATCTTTCGATGGAAGAGTTAAATAATTTTGTTAACTGGTACGATAAAAAAGAGTCGGGAACAGGCCCTTCTAGATACGAGATAGACAAACACGACAATAATATTGGTCCGTTCGAGAACAGAAAAGATCATGTTATTTTTAAGAATATCCTTACTTTTGAAGTGAGTGAGTATTCAACCAATAAAAGCAGTAATCAGAGTGACAAAACCTCTTAACAAAAACAGATTTACATAAAAACCCCTCAAATTATTTGTTAAATGGTTAATGCTCTTTTGAGCCAAGGATCTTTCCTGTTAGAGTATTATCTATTAATCTAACGTTGACGTGCGGGCCTTGACCGCCTTCACAGGAGGCAGTAAACATTTCTGCTCGATTGATTGACTCTGGCTGTTTACCGTCAGCAGGCGTTTTTTAGCTGCTTTCCTAACTGTCACGGAAAACATTTCACAGGAAAAATATTGACTGTTTTCCTGTTTGTGATGTTTATTAGAAGGAGTATGAAAAATCATTATAATGAGGAGGTCTGGATGTGAAAAATAAAGCGAGAATACAAGTTGGAATATGCATTGGGCTTTTATGTTTAAGCTTTACCGGTTTCAGCCCTTTATTCGGCTCAGCGCATGCTGAAGCGAAATCCATAGAAGACACAAAAATGACAAGCTGTACAACGAACAAAAAATTTGTTCAGCTTGAGAAAAAATTTGATGCCAAGCTCGGGGTTTATGCGATTGATACGGGGTCAAATAAGACAATCGCCTACCGGCCGAATGAACGGTTTGCTTACGCATCAACCTATAAAGTTCTGGCCGCAGCTGCTGTTCTGAAGAAAAGCTCAAATGAAAAACTTAATGACATCATCCGCTACACCAAAGATGATCTTGTTACATATTCTCCAATCACAGAAAAACATCTGGATACAGGCATGAGCCTGAAAGAAATCTCCGAAGCCGCTGTCCGTTACAGCGATAATACCGCCGGGAACCTATTGCTCCAGCAGCTTGGCGGCCCTAAAGGTTTCGAAAAGTCATTGAAACAGATCGGGGATCATGTAACGAAAGCTGATCGATTCGAGACGGATTTAAACTCGGCGATTCCCGGGGATCGTCGTGACACAAGCACCGCAAAAGCACTGGCAACTGACCTTAAGACTTTCGCTTTGGGTAACACTCTCACGGCTGACAAGCGCACGATTTTAACAGATTGGATGCGGGGCAACGCTACCGGCGACGAACTGATTCGGGCAGGCGCTCCCGCAGGGTGGGAAGTCGGCGATAAATCCGGAGCCGGAAGTTACGGCACACGAAACGACATTGCGATCGTTTGGCCGCCTGACAGAGCTCCAATTGTTTTGGCAATCCTGTCAAACCGGTTTACAGAAGATGCCGATTATCATAATGCTCTTATCTCGGAGGCTGCAAAAGCCGCCCTTGATGGCCTTAAATAAACATTGCCGTTCATTGCGGTATTTTTTTCGATAAATGTGATAATGTAAAGCCATAAAATGATGGGAAGAAGGGGAATTGTGATGCATTACATAACAGCATGCTTAAAAATCATCAGCGACAGAGACCTTAATGAAATCATGAAGGAATTCAAAAAACTTGAGGAAGAAACGAACAAAGAAGAAGGCTGTATTCAGTTCCATGCTCATCCGCTTGAACCATCAGAACGCAAAATCATGCTTTGGGAGATTTGGGAAAACGAAGAAGCTGTTAAAATCCATTTCACGAAAAAGCACACAAAAGACGTTCAAAAACAAAAATTAACGGAAGTAGAATGGTTAATGAAAAGCAATGTGAGTGAGTAAAAGGCTTTGTCTGTTTGGCCGACTCTTCCAGCAACAATCATCAGTTTCATTCACTAAAACCCTTGCTGCGCAAGGGTTTTTTACTTTGAAAAGTTCTTTATATCGCAGTCTTTTTATGGGTAAGGAACAGACTTGGAATGAAGATGGCCGCAAGGATGATGACGGATATTAAGAATCCGGCATGGTAGCCTTTTAAACTGTTCGAAATCGTCGGCTGCAATCCTTGTATGACAGTTGCGGTAACGGTTGCGATCACAGCTGACCCAAAGCTGGAACCGAGGTTTTCAATCATATGAATACCGACACCTGCTTCCGGAAGCTGTTTACTGTCAAGACCTGTATAAGCGTCACTCATCAATGGGAGCATAATTCCTCCAAAACTGGTGCCGCGGATAAACAATATGACGGAAATCCAAATCATACTTGTGTTATCGGTGATAAAAATAAGCGGGACAGATCCGATCAGCGACAGAACAAGACTGACCATAACCACGTATTTCGCACCAATCTTATCAATCATTTTTCCGGTCAGCGGACGAGTCACGAGCATTCCAACTCCTTGAGGGATTAAAGCGAGTGCTGCTTCGACTGCCGTGAAATGCCGGAAGTTTTGAAAAAACAGCGGAAGTATTAACATCGGCCCCATGATGGCAACATTCGCTAAGAACAACCCGATCGCTGATGCTAAGAAGCTCTTGTGAGCAAACAAATTCATCGGCAGCACGGTTTGATTTTTTTTGATTCGATTATATACGAGGTAAATCGCTGCTGAAACAAGACCGATGACCATCCAAAAGATCGTGTCACTATTGTTAAATGATGCATGATCCGCCGCTTTCGTAATACCGTACATCAATGCCGCGCTCATTAATGACAAATTGATAATCCCGAAAATATCGAGTTTCCGATCTTTGTTGAATGGTTCAAAGTCCGGAATGGTTTTCATCATAAGCGGTGCAGCAATCAAAACGATGAACACGTTGATGTAAAAAATCCAATGCCATGAAGCACCTTGGACGATGAAGCCTCCGATGACAGGTCCTAAGATCGGGCCGAAGATCATAGGGGTGCTGACGATTGCCATCACTTTTCCCAGGTTTTCCTGACCTGCCGTTTTAACCAAGAGTGTTGACATAAGCGGAGTGATAATGCCGGCGCTGAATCCTTGAAGCAAACGGAAGAAGATGAAGCTGGAAACGTCACGGCTCATTCCCGCAAAAACAGAAATGACACCAAAGGCGATGACTGAGCCGATGAAGATTTTCTTGCCGTTATATTTGTTCATAAGCCAGCCGGATACGGGTACTGCAATCGCAAGTGCTAACATATAGCCTGTAACGGACCACTGAATGGCATCCAATGTCGTGTGGAAGTCTTCAGTCAGTTTGCCGATGGCGATGTTTACCATCGTAGAATCAAGCATTGGAGCGATTGCTCCCAGTGCAATAGCCCAGGCGGCAGTGAGAATTTCTTTTGGCAGCCGAAGTTCATTTCTTTTATGTGTTGACATATTATTCTCCTCTCAAAATTGCTGTCTTTGTTTCCTTGTCAACAAAATAATAGAGTGTTTTTGTTTCTTTGTCAACAATAAGAGGGGTATAAAAAGGCAGCCCGTTTTCATGGAGCAGGGCTGCCTGTTGTTTTATTCATATTTATTCCGATTTTATGTCTGCACCAAGTTTCTTTATTTCTGAATCCAGATGCCTGCTGTATGTTTCCACGAAGTTCAGCATCGTGTCAAATTGTTCATCAGTTACTTGTTCAAACACGATTTCGTCCCGTTCTTGAAACTCTTTGTGCAATTCCTCGTGAATTCTATAAATGACTTTTCCTTGCTCGGTAAGCCTGAAATAGATTTCTTTCTTGTTAAGCGGCTTCTGATAGCTTTCGATAAGGCCTTTATTGATAAGCTTCTTCGTTAATTTACTTATGGCGCCTCTTGTCATATAAAGGGACTCCGCAAGTTTAGTCACATTGGCGTCTTCAATTTTTTCGATTTTTTCGATGCAATGCACTTCAGAAGGTTTATGCCCCTTAAGGCTTTCTTCCATCTTCAGCCTATTCAGCCACACCATCTTGTTAAAAAAGTCCCTGAAATTCGTGAGGAGCTGTTCTTTTTTGTCCATGGCCCGTCCTCCTGCTCGGTGGTGCTTACACAATAGTATAAAATTTTTGTTTCTTTTTCAACAATCGTAAAGCTGTTTTAGGAACTGAGAGTTAACCGAAACGTGGTTTTTCGGGTATTTTTCTTTCCGTATTCGTTACTTGCTCTTTTTCATAACAGGCCAACTCTACAGCCTTATAAAAAAGCAGGCTGCGCAATAGCCTGCTTGAGAATCGCATCAATCATTTTCCTGTTGCGGCGTCATAAAAAGCGTCGATTGCGGTGGTGTATTTCAAGACGTTTTTAGACACTTTTGCGGTTGCGCCTAATGGATATGCGTCTGACAGAACGCTGGAGTGAGCCTCGGGCTCCCAGTAAAATACGCCGGTTCCTTTACTGTTCGGAACCGCTTTCACCAGTTTTATGGTGTCTTTTATGGTCCAGTAGGAATCTTTAGGATTATTTTCATCTCCGCCCAGTTCAACCACCATGACTTCCTTGTTGTAGCGGGAGGCGATGTCATTTAAATTAGAGGATAATTGGCCGGTGAGCTCCCAGTACGGCTTACCCTCCCAATAGGGGTAGAACGAAACGCCGATGATGTCGGTTTTGCCGCCATTTTTAAAGAATTGATCAAACCACCATCTGAATAGGCTGTTGTCCGTGCCGTGTGCCAAATGGCTGATTACCTTGGTGGCCGGGCTGACGGATTTCACGGCATCATAGCCTTTGTTCAATAAGGCGGTCAATTTGCTGAAATCGTTCGTGCTGCCGTCGGGCAGTAAAATTCCTGAATTCATTTCATTTCCTACTTGCACCCAATCAGGGGAGATGCCGTTATTTTTAAGTTCTTTCATGACGTCGTACGTATGGTTATACACCGCTCCCTGCAGCTGGCTGTTTGAATAGCCGGTCCATTGGTTCGGCTTGATCTGATGGCCGGGATCGGCGAACACATCACTGTAATGGAAGTCAACCATGACCTTCATTCCTAACGCTTTTGCCCTTTTGGCCGCTGCAAGTACGCCCGCTTTGTCACTATAGCCGAGCATGGTCCATGTTGTGCCGTCTTTCAGCCAATAATAGCTGCTTGGCGGATTCACAAACACTCTCAGTCTCACGGCATTTATTCCGTGATCTTTAAGGATCTGCAAGGCATCTTTCTGTTTCCCGCCGTCATCCAGCCAGCGCACACCTTCATCCTCCATTTGTTTCAGCCAACCTATATCAGCGCCATAGGCAAACGGGGCATCCGCTTTTGCTTTAGGAGACTTCTCAATGAATGTAAAAGCGGTGAAAATGAGGGAAAGACAGATGACGTTTACAAATACACGTTTTTTGAACATCACAATACCTCCTGATAAAAAAGATTGTTGATTGAGTTCACTCTGAATGTTTCAGCTGCCATTCTCCAATAACGTCGTGAAACGCTGAAACGCCTGAATGCCTTCGGCTGTCATTTTAAAAACGCCTGCATCGGTCAGCGCGCGTAAAAATACATTCGCGGTTTCTCTTTGTAAAACAGCGGCTGCATTTTCTGGTGTCACGTCTTTATCCGCTTTGATGTTTTCAGCCCACGGAAGATGAATGTCTTTGATGTCATGAGGTTCATTCAGTAAATACTTTTTCACTTCTGCCAGCTCATCTTTCAGGCGGGGAGGTAAAACGGCGAGCCCCATCACTTCAATCAGACCGATATTTTCTTTTTTGATGTGATGAACGTCTTGATGCGGGTGAAAAATGCCATCCGGATAATCTTCGGAGATGCGGTTGTTTCTGAGGGCGAGATCGATTTCAAAATCCGTTCCCCTGCGTCTGGCAATTGGAGTGACGGTATTATGGAATTCATTCGTCTTTGCGATGACGCCGACAGTTTCGTCTGTATATTCCCGCCACTTTTCAAAAACATATGCAGCCGCCTCAGTCAGCAAATCCGGATCTTTTGCCCGCAGGCGGATCACTGATACCGGCCACTTCACGACAAAAGCCTGAACGTCTGGAAAATGATGCATACGAAAAGGATAAAGGGAGTCCGCTTTTGCCATCGGAAACTCATGAGCGCCGCCTTGATAATGATCGTGTGAAAGAATGGATCCCCCTACGATCGGTAAGTCTGCGTTTGATCCCGCGAAATAATGCGGGAAGATTTCCGTAATGGCCAGAAGTCTTCTGAAGCTGCCGCAGCTGATGTTCATCGGCTTGTGCGTGCTTGAAAGGAAAATGGCGTGCTCGCTGTAATACGCATAAGGTGAATATTGAAAACCCCACTGTTCTCCCGCTAAGTCAAGCCGGATGATGCGGTGGTTTGAACGGGCAGGGTGATGTAAAGTTCCGGCATATCCCTCGTTTTCCATACAGAGCAGACATTTCGGATAACGGTTTTCCGGGCTGTTTTTAACCAAGGCGATGTCTTTAGGGTCTTTTTCCGGCTTTGATAAATTAATCGTGATCTCCAACTCGCCAAAAGGTGTTGGTGAGCGGTACACGATATTTTTTCGGATGGCCCGCGTCTTCATATAGTCGTTGTTTTGGCTCAGACGGTAAAAATAATCTGTTGCTTTTTTCGGGCCATCTGATAACAATTCGCTGAATGTGGCATTGATCAGAGAAGGGGCCGGTGTGATTACATCCATGATCCTGCTTTCCAGCATGTCTTTTTCAGCCGGCGTGTCGTTGATCATTGACCGTTTTACCGCGTCTTTCACCATTTCGTCCAAATAGTGAAGCCTGTTTTGTTTCTTGATATGCTTCGGTTCTGCATAATCCGTCAGTCCGAGCAGATCAAGAAGCCTGTTTCTTGTATAAATTACATCTGTTTCATTTATGTCGCCTAAGACAGTGCTCTCTTTCAGAAACCCTGCCACTGATTCAAAAACTTCAATGACCGCCGCCTCCATTTCATTTGTCTTTGTATCCGTTTGGATGACGCAGATGCCAATTCCATGCTGATGCAACGATTTCCGTTATGTCCGTTTGTTTCGGATTCCAGCCGAGAATGTTCCGCGCTTTATCGCTTGATGCGATGAGCGTGCCCGGATCACCGGGTCTTCTTTCGGCCGCTCTTGCTTTTATGCCTCTCCCGGTTGCTTGCCGGGCTGCCTTGACCATTTCTAATACGGAAAATCCGCTGCTTGAGCCTAAATTGAAAATGCCGCTGTCTCCGCCGTTCTGCAAATATTCCAGAGCGAGAATATGGGCATCGATTAAATCAGAAACATGAACATAATCGCGGATGCACGTGCCGTCTTTAGTATCATAGTCAGTGCCGAATATCAAAACCTCCTCGCGCTGACCGAGCGCCGTTTGTAAAAGGATAGGGATAAGGTGGGTTTCCGGATGATGATCTTCTCCGATGGAACCGTCCGTTTTCGCGCCGGCCACGTTAAAATACCGAAGGGAGACATATTTTATGCCCCAGGCGGCATCGCACCACTTCAGCATTTTTTCTGCCATGAGTTTTGATTCGCCGTATGCGCTTTCCGGCTTTTCCGGCATGTCTTCTGTGATGGGCACTTTTTCAGGTTCGCCGTATACAGCGGCGGATGAAGAAAATACAATGTGTTTCACCCCGAATTCCTGCATGACCTCCAGTGTAATTTGTGTGCCGTACACATTATGATTGAAGTATGAAAGCGGGTCTTTCATTGATTCGCCGACAAGAGATTGAGCGGCAAAATGGAGAACGCCTGTTATGTTCTCCTTCGCAAAAACAGAGCGAAGAAACGGTTTGTCGCGGATATCTCCATGGTAAAAAACGGCTTTTTCATGAACGGCTTTCCGGTGGCCTGTCTGGAGATTATCCACAGCTATCGTTTTAAATCCTTTGTTTACTAATTGATCAACCGCATGAGAACCGATATAGCCGGCTCCGCCGAGAACGAGAATCGCCATGATTTATTTTTCCCTCCATTCAGCCGCGCCATCGCTTATATCCGCGATGTAGAAAGAAGCTTCAAGACCTGTCCTGCTGCGGTAGTGAGATGAAACAGCCCGGATAAAGCCGGCGGTTTCTCCGCTTTCCACAATGGCTATGGCGCAGCCGCCGAACCCCGCGCCCGTCATCCGCGCCCCGAGCGCTCCTTCCTTCCAGGCTGCTTCAGCGAGCGCGTCTAATTCGGCACCGGTCACTTCATAATCATCGCGTAACGAACGGTGGGACGCGTTCATCAGCTCCCCGAACGTTTTCAAATCATTCAATTTGAGAGCTTCCGCGGCTGAGAGGGTCCGCTCGTTTTCATTGATTCCGTGACGGGCTCTTTTGCGCAATGTTTCACGGGAGAGAAGGTGTTCGAGTTTGTTGAATTCTTCTGCCGTTAATTCCGCAAGTGATGCGATATTCCGATATTGCCGCAGTTCCGAGAGAGCCTCATCACATTCACTGCGGCGTTCATTATATTTTGAAGCTGCCAGTTCCCGGCGCTTGTTCGTATTCATAATGACGATTTTATATCCGTTAAAAGCAGCCGGAATCATTTCGTGCTCAAGCTTATCGCAGTTTAAAAGAATGGCCATGTTCTTTTTGCCTTTTTGCACTGCGAATTGATCCATAATGCCTGAATTCACGCCGATAAATTCATTTTCGACTCTTTTTCCGATAAGCGCCAGTTCAGTATCGGAAACATTCAGACTGAATAACTCTCTTAAAATGGCACCGGTTAACATTTCAATAGAAGCGGAGGAACTTAATCCGGCGCCGTTTGGAATCGTACCGTGAAAAAGAATATCCATTCCGCTGTCTATTTGGCCGCCGGCTTCGAGAAGGTAACGGATCATTCCCTTTGGGTAATTGGTCCAGCCGTCTTCTTTTTTGTATGCTGTATCGTGGAGATCCAGGCAGGCAATGCCGCTGTCCGGAAAGTTTTCTGAGAATAACCGGATTTGGTGATCTCCGCGCTTTGCGCAGACGGCATATGTTCCGATTGTAATCGCGCAGGGAAGAACGTGGCCGCCTATATAATCCGTATGTTCCCCGATCAGGTTGATCCGGCCGGGTGCGAAAAACAGTTCCCCGTTACTTCTCTGGAAAACGTCTTTAAATCTTGATTTCAAACGTTTGTCATCCATGATAACCCTCCGATTCTATTTTGAGGTATGCTCCAGTATGAACTGAATGGCTTTGTGCGAATTCCTGGTGAGGCTGATATATTCCGCTCCTTTCGTTGCGATGAGTTTCACATGCAGGCGGTCTGCATCTTCTTTAATGTCATCGTAATAAGAGCCGACTTGCGGAGCCAAAATGATCATATCGAAGTCTTTCATGATGTCGTAATGGGATCCGTAGGCGCCTGCTGAGGCGGTGATCGGCACGTTATATTCCTCGGCGCCCTCTGTCAGTGCGTTCGCAAGCATGGCGCTCGTTCCCGCTCCGGCGCACAGCACTAACACATTGGTGCCGTGTTCCAAGGCGGATGAGGATTCCTGAAGATTTGTGCTGATGACCGAGGCCGCGTCTTCTGAGGCGCCGGCCATTGCGGGCTGTATCTCCCGGGATGTTTGCGGCGCGGTTTCAGATTCGGTGTGTTGAGCTTCTTTCGCCGCTAATACATTGTCGTAAGCTTTACAGAATGGCAGGTATATCAGGAAATCGACAATGATTAACACAGCTGTGAGAACAAAAGCCGAAAGCCCCATCCCGGTCCCCAGAATCAGGCCGACGGGAGCCGGGGCAGCCCACGGAAGAACATACATAAAACTGTTCATTCCGATGACATCCACGAAAAATTTAAACAGACAGACATTCACCATCGGCGTTACAACAAACGGAATGAAAAAATAAGGATTTAAAATGATCGGCGCAGCAAAGAGAAGAGGTTCGTTTACTGCGAAAGACACCGGAACCGCGGATGCTTTTCCGACTGCTTTCAATTGCTTGGATTTCGCGAAAAGAAGAAAGATAAACGGAACAACAAGGGTTGCGCCGGTTCCTCCCATTGTGCCGACGAAATTTCCGAGTCCGACGGTCAGCACGTTGGACGCCTGCTCACCGGCATTATGAAGCTGCAGGTTCGCCTCCACATTTGCGTAAATAATAGCCGCGATGGCAGGCTCCACAATAGAAGGCCCGTGAACGCCGACAAACCAGAACAGCGCCATCATTCCCCAAATGACAGAAATCCCAAGATAACCGTCTGCAGCGGTAAAAAACGGCGATAAGAGAGAGGAGAGAGCCTCCGCGAACGATACGTTCAGCGTATTCCTGATCAATAAATCAATGATCACCATGGCCAAAACGGAAAAGGCGAACGGGAAAACATCTTTAAATGTTTGTGAAATGGTTCCCGGAACTTCTTTCGGCATTTTAATCGTAATATTTTTCAGAGCGCAGAATCTGTATACGTTCACTGTTATGAAAGCGGATACAAAAGCGGCTAAAAGGCCTTTTGTTCCGAGATATTCCGTCGAGAATCCGCCGTCGATTTGAGTGACGCTTAAAATGAGAAACCCGACGACTGAAGCAAGCATCGCTGAAACGGGATTGATCCCTTTGTTTTTCGGCATTTTCCGGTTCATTGATTCACTCAGGCATTTCGCAGTTGTTGCCGCAACAATCAGGCCGAGGGCGCCCATTGAATAGTTATAAACTTTCCAAAGCCATTCAGAAACACTTTTAGGCCAAGTGAAACCCAACACTTCCGGCACAGCCGCGGTGAGGATGAAAATGCTGGCGAATAAAATAACAGGCATGGCCGTTAAGAAGCCGTCGCGGATCGCGCCTAAATAAATGTTTCTTGAGATTTTTTCAAAAAACGGTTTTCCCTTTTCGATTTGCTTGATGATACCGTTCATTTTTCCACTCCTTATCGGCGGCTTCGGTAGAGTTCTATAAAATCCTGAATAAGATCACGGAGCAGAAGGGTTGTCATTAAATGGTCCTGGCCGTGAACGAAAATAAACCCTAATTCCATGTCCTTGCCGTCAGCTTCTTCAGCTAACATTTTCGTTTGCACATTGTGGGCGAGGGTTAGATTTTCATCTGCGCTTTTTAATGCTGCTTCCGTGTTTTCGAAGTTTCCGGCACGGACTTCTTTCAGGACTTTCAATAAAGTGCTTCTGGCGTCGCCAGCATAGGCGACGATTTCAAAACCGAGCATCTGCAATTCTTCCTTTGTCATGAAAAAACCCTCCTAAAGACGGCACACATGATGAAAAGAGATTCTTTTCACCATGTATGATCGTTAAATGATTGTTTTTGTTTCACTTACAAGTTTGTACCAGTAGGCCGATTCTTTCGGATACCGTTTTTGGGTGTCGAAGTCGACGTAAAAAAGACCGTAACGTTTGTTGTAGCCGTTGGTCCATGAAAATAAATCCATTAAGGACCATAAGAAATATCCCTTTACGTTGACCCCGTCGCTAATCGCTTTGCTGACGGCTTCTAAATAGACTTTTAAATAGTCGATTCTTGCCTTATCCATAATGATGCCGTCTTCAAACTCATCTTTATAGCCCATGCCGTTTTCGGTAATGTAAATTTTGTTATATTGCGGATAGTCCCGTTTGATGCGCATCAGCATGTCATACATGCCTTCAGGATAAATGAGCCAGTCCCAATCGGTCCGTTTCAGGCCTTCTTTGTAAATTCTTTCGCCGATCCCTTTTACTTTATAGACCGAAGTGCCCTTATCGCCCGTTCCGTTATGGTGAATAACGGTCTCTCCGTCGTACGCTTTGACGAAATGGCATTGGTAATGATTGATGCCGAGATAATCATTGCGTGTTGACGCTTTTTTCATCACGTCAAAATCGCTGTCTGAAAACTCGTATGAAGCGCCGTTCGCCTCACAGATTTCATCCAGAGCACGCATCGTTTCCTCAGAATAATAGCCGAGGTAGGTGGCATCCAGGAGGAATCTCACTGATAACGCGTCATCGAGAAAGCAGGCATGGCGGTCTTCTTCCGAGTCACTGGCGGGGTATTTTGTTTCCAGTGAGTGGACGACACCGATTTCTCCCGGATAGCCGCCTTCTTTAAAGAGGTTGACGGTCATCGCATGCGCCACCATCATGTGATGGAGACATTGAATGACTTTTGTGATATCACTTTTAACAGATGGCGGGAAAACGCCGAGTAAATACTGGTTGGTGGCTGTAGGATAGATTTCGTTAAACGTGCTCCAATATCGGATTTCGCTGAATTCTTTAAAGCAAAACTCCGCATACCTGACGAACGCATCTATTGCGGCGCGGTTGAGAAAATCTCCCTGATCAAATAATCCTTTCGGCGTATCGAAATGATGAAGCGTGACAAAAGGGGTGACGCTGCGTTTTTGGCACTCTGAGAAAATACGATGATAGTAATCAACGCCTTCCTGATTGATTTCGGCTGTGCCGTCAGGGAAAATTCTCGTCCATGCTATAGAAAGGCGGATGCCGTTTATTCCGAATTTCTCACATAGTTTGATATCTTCCGGAAACTGCCGGTAAAAATCACTTGCCGGATCAGGGCTGAATCTTCCCTGTTTTTCAAGAAATTCATCCCAGGCTACAGGCCCTTTGCCGCCTTCTTTTGTGGCGCCTTCCGCTTGGTATGCCGCAGTCGCCCCGCCGAAAATAAAGTCATGAGGTAATTTGAGCATTACTGAATCCTCCTTCGCCAATGTGTGAATTGAAGTTTGTTAATGTTTGTAAATGTTATCTTTTGTTTAATAGTAAACGCATACATTTTTGTTGTCAATAGCTTCATAAGGAAATAATAACTGTGTTTACAAGGGTGAAACAAGTTTTTCAATGTTTTATATGTTGATAATATTGTTTGTTAATGTTTGTTTTTGTTGACCGGAGTGCCGCGGTATGTTAGATTGTGTGTAAAGTTGAGGGGATGATTGAAAATGTTAAAAAAAGAGCGTCTTTTAAAAATCATCGATATCGTAAACTCGCGGGGGTTTATTACGGTGAGTGATATTATCGATGAATTGGAAGTTTCTGATATGACGGTGAGAAGAGATCTGGATGAGCTGGATAAGGCCGGAAAAATCGTGCGTATTCATGGAGGCGCACAGAGCATTTCTTATTCCATTGACCACGAATTATCGCATAATGAAAAACTGGATGTTCAAATGGAGGAGAAGGGGAAAATCGCGGAACTCGCGGCTTCATATGTAAATGACGGCGATACCGTTTTTTTAGGACCGGGCACGACAATTGAACTTTTAGCGAAACACCTGCTGCATAAGAGAATTCGGATTATCACCAATAACTACCCCGTGTTTGATATTTTAAAGCATGGCGACACTGCGGATACCATTCTGATTGGCGGCGACTTCCGAAAAAACACCGGAGCATTCGTCGGGCCTATTGTGAACGGCAACCTGCAGAAATTCAATTTTACGAAAGCCTTCATCAGCGCAAACGGCATACATAATGATGAAATTTCTTCTTACAGCATTGAAGAAGGAGAGGCCCATCAAATCGCGCTGAACAATTCGCGGACGAAATTTTTGCTGGCGGACAATAAAAAATTCAACCGGGAAGATTTTTACGTGTTCTACAACTTACACGATATGGATTATCTGATTACGGATGATAAAGTGATGAAAGATGTTCAGATTCATTATGAGCAATATGTGGATGTCAAAATCGCAAAAAAATAAAAAGGGGAGGCGGTTCGATGAAAGGGGTTATTTTTGATTTCAACGGCACGATGTTTCAAGATTCACATCTCCACGAAAAAGCGTGGTTTTACATGGTGAAAAAATACGCTCCGAAAGCGATTTCTGATGAAGATATTTTCGTTAACATTCACGGAAGAACAAACAGTGAAATCCTGACGCATTTTATTTCCAACGATTTAACAAATGAAGACATCAAGAAGATGTCTTTTGAAAAAGAAGCCTACTACAGAGAATTATGCCTTGAAAACAAAGCTGAGTTAAAGCTGACGAAGGGGCTGACCGGCGTCTTAAACCATCTGAAAAAGTCCGGAATGCCGATGACCATCGCCACGGCTACGGTAAAGGAAAATGTCGAGTTTTACTTTGATGTCTTTCATTTGGGGAAGTGGTTTGATTTTGACAAAGTCACGTTTGATGACGGAAGCTTCCCCGGAAAGCCGGCGCCGGATATTTTTATCATCGCATCGGAAAAATTAGGCCTTAACCCTGAAGAGTGCCTAGTCATTGAAGATGCCTTTTCCGGGCTCACAGCGGCGAAAAAAGCAGGTGCGGGCAAGATTGTGGCCATTGACCCGTTCGGAAAAAACCGCGCGTTATTTGAAGAAAAACATCTGGCGGATGACGGGATACTGACAGATTTCACCTCGTTTTTTGAGGTGATTGCCGGACATTCTGTTTGAGAGATCAGCCGGTTCTTCATGTTGGTATGGCCTTACAGATGCGGACACCGTTCGTAACACAAGATGTTTTTGTGTTCGGGCGGTGTCTTTTTCTGATGAGACTGTGCAGAATCAGTTTCGGACAGGGGCCTTTCTTCTTTTTTTCGCACATGTTCAATTAAGCGCTCGCATGTATTCAAGTCTTATTACTGACTGCTGATATGTTTTACGATAACATCCTGAGCATATAAGAATAGCAGCCATCCTGTTAGTCCAAGCCCTGATGCGGCAATGAAAGGCAGTGAATGGCGAAGGGCGATGCCGATAATGACCAGCATAATGACTGTGGAAGGGATGCCGGAAGCCACACTGAAGGCAAAATGACTTAATGTCTCCTTCGTTTCTCCTTGGATGTACAGCCAAACCATGCTCAGCATACTGACAATTGGCAAAGCCGCTATTATACCTCCATAACTCGGGCTTCTTCTTGATATTTCAGTGATAATCCCAATAATAGCAGCAGAGACAATAATTTTAACGATCGTAAACATCTTCAGCCCGCTCCTTCATCAAACTGAATGCTTTTAAGACAAGTGTTCTTTCTTCATTATTCATGTTGTCAAAAAGAAGCTGTTTAAGCTTTTCTTCATCGAGGCCGGAATGACGGTAAAGGACATCCGCCCCCAAATTGGTAAGTTTTAAAATAACCTTCCGCTCATCCTCAACACTTCTGATTTTATAAACGTACTTTTTCTTAAGTAAACGTTTTATATGTTCGGAAGCGGTATTATGTGAGACTTGAATCGCTTCGGCAATGTCTTTTATTCCGACTGCCTGCTCTTTTTGAATGACTTGCAGAATTCGCACACCTTGGTGAGTGATTTTTTCATGATGCTGATAACGGAGCCGATAGTAAATATCTGTCCAGAGGCCGTTTAATTCCAATATTTCGTTTGCCATCGTCATCAACCCTTATCGTTTATTAAGATTATATCTTATAATACGATATAAATTAACGGATTGAAAGAAGTTTTTAAACATGAGTGATGGAACTGCGTTTTGTTTTGGAAGATGGAAGCGAAAGCAGCCGCTGACTTCAAAGCCAAAATAGAGAAAGAAGCTTTTTAGCATAATAAAAAGGCACTGACAATAAGTTGGAGAACCAAAGAATATATTAAAATACCATGTGCTGATTGAAAAAGATACACGGAATAAAAAGCGGGTAAGAAGATAAGGAAAGGAGAGAGACGGATGGAACTTGATTTTGTGATTCGTCTGGCGGTTGCGGGGCTGCTTGGGGCCTTGATTGGATTGGAGAGAGAATTCAGGGCGAAGGAGGCCGGTTTGAGAACGCATTTTCTAGTGGCCGTCGGCAGCGCCTTGATGATGATTGTTTCCAAATATGGATTTTTTGATTTGTTATCCAACAGCCATACGTCCTTTGACCCGAGCCGGGTGGCGGCGCAGGTTGTCAGCGGTGTCGGATTTTTAGGGGCCGGCACGATTATTTTGCAGCGGCATGTCGTGCGGGGGCTTACGACAGCCGCGGGGATTTGGGCTACGTCCGGGATCGGTCTGACGATCGGGGCGGGTATGTATGTCATCGGTATCAGCGGCACGATATTGGCGTTAATCGGGCTTGAACTTTTAAATTTTCTGTTTAAACCGGCGGCGCATTCTCTGTCTGTCAGTTTCCAGATTGAGGAGAAAGCCGTTATGCATGAAATTTTAACTTCGCTTGAAGCAAAGGGAATTCTCATCACGTCCTATGAATTGAATAAGGCGGTGCTTGAAGTGAAGGGAAGGGTGAAAAGCAAAAGCGGAAAAGCCTCGGTGATGGAGAAAGTTCAATCCCTCCCGTATATCCTGTCCGTCAAAGTTGAATAGCAAAAAGGGGAAGCTCCCCTTTCTGCGGTCATTTCTTTTCAAACATTAATACCAAGGATAGAACGGGATATACGGCCGCGGATAGTATGGATACGGTCTTGGGAAATAATAAGGCGGCCGCGGATAGTATGGATATGGTCTGGGGAAATAATAAGGCGGCCGGGGATAATGATACGGCACCCGCTCGTGGCTCTCGGCTGTGTATTCATGATCAAAAGGATCGTACAAGAGGAAAACCTCCTTTGAAAGAGTTATTCCGTTTACCATATTCCTGTATGCCCGGTATGGTGTGCGTAATCCGGGCAGAAAAAAAGATGCCGGTTATCATCCGGCATCTTTTTTTACACTTTTACATCAATGGAATGGCCGGCAGTCGGGTGCTGGGCCGGCAGCATTTTTACGGTTTCTTCCGCAGCGGTCTGGGCATTCTGCATGACCGTTTTTGTTAACGCGATATTTACATTCTGCGCCAGAGATGCCTGGTGCATAGCGATTGATAACGCAGGGATATCCATAGCTTCCACCTCCTTATCCCTTCATATCGGCGGCGTGCTCCGATTATGAAGAGAGCCGGCGTTTTCTTTTGACGGCCCATTCTAAAAGTGCGGCCGCGCATACTCCGAGGGTATAGGCGAAAATGTCGCTCCAGACAAATTGCCAGCCGAGGATCAGCCCGCCGAGCGTGCTGCTTCTGATCTCGTCAATCCACGGCGCATGATACAGCTGGCTGCATTCAATCAGACAGCAAAACGAGAGGCTCAGGATAGCGGCTGTTTCCGTCCGGATGTTTCGAAATAAAAAACCGAATCCGGTAAAAATCATTGCCGCCCACAGGGCATCTCCTAAATAAGCGTTTATCATGCCGGGCAATAGGTTGGTAATGCAGTTGGTTCTGGATAGTAAACCGAGAGCGATGATAAAAACGGTCAATGCCCCGTATGTCAATCGATGTCTATTCACTTCACACTGTTCCCCTTTTTTTGTATTCCCATGTATTGTAAGGAATGACGGAGAAGCTGTCTATGAAAAAAACGGCCCGGGAGGCCGCTTTTTCGGATTATCTTTCTTTTAGGTTGACATGGTCTGCTTTTTGATCACTGCCGATGACGAAGCGGAGCTCATACTGTCCCGTATGATAGACGTAATCTGTTTCGCCCGTTTTCGGCACTGTCAGGATTTTGTCAGCGCTGCCGATTTGTTTGCTTAAAACGTCAGGTGTGACGCTGCCGAGGTTTAAACGCCGTTCCACCCCTGTCCCGAAATAGCGGATTTCTGAGATTTTGCCGTTTTTATGATAGGAAAATCCATAACCGGGGTTTCCCATGTTCCAGCTGTATAAATCAAATGGATTGCGGCTGTCCGCTTCCTGTTCCGGCTCGCCGATTTTATCGTAAACATCCTGTCTCGTGCTTTGGTTGATTTTCAGGCCTTTCACTTGTTGCGGCATTTCTCCTTGAAACGCCGATTGATAAAGGCTGTTCACCAGTTCTTGTGCACGTTGATTTTCCGTTTTTGAAGCAGCTTCGGCATGAACGGACTGTGTATCCGAAACTGCTTCTGCGCTGAGTGCGCCGCCTGTGAGCATCACGGCCGACAATCCCGTGATGAGTGTTTTTTTCTTCAGCATATGTGAATGCCTCCTTTTTACCGCTCATACCCGTATGTTTCCTCAGTTAAACGGGATGTTTTAGTGAAAGGTGGGCTGGGAATCATAAAGGATGTATAGAGGGGAACAGAAAGGGGAAAAGAAAATGGCTGATACAAAGAAGGTTACAATCAATGGCGTTGAAATGGAAGCCGCAGACGGACAAACCGTTTTGCAGCTTTTGAACAATAGTTCAATTGACGTGCCGCACGTGTGCTATCATCCGAGTCTCGGTCCGATTGAAACGTGCGATACTTGTATCGTCAGTGTTAACGGGGAACTCGTCCGTTCGTGTTCCGCGCAAATAAAGGACGGAGATGTCATTGATACGCTTTCGTCCGATGTGAAAAAAGCGCAGATTATCGGCATGGACAACATTCTGCACAACCATGAATTATACTGCACGGTTTGTGATTACAACAATGGGAGCTGCGAAGTACATAATACCGTAAAGGAAATGAAAATCAATCACCAAAGCATTCCGTTCGATCAAAAACCGTATCCTAAAGATGAATCAAATCCGTTTTACCGGTATGATCCCGATCAGTGCATCTTATGCGGACGCTGCGTCGAAGCCTGTCAGGACGTACAGGTAACCGAGACGTTAAGTATCGATTGGGAGCGCAAACGTCCGCGGGTCATTTGGGATCAGGATGTGCCGATTAATGAATCATCATGTGTTTCCTGCGGACATTGTTCAACCGTATGTCCGTGCAATGCCATGATGGAAAAAGGCATGGAAGGCGAAGCGGGCTATTTAACAGGCATCAATGAAGAGACGCTTCGGCCGATGATTGACATCACAAAAGGCGTCGAAACCGGCTACGGATCGATTTTGACCATATCGGATATGGAATCAGCCATGCGTGATGAAAGAATCAAAAAGACGAAAACCGTATGCACATACTGCGGTGTCGGCTGCAGTTTTGATATATGGACGAAAGGAAGAGACATTTTAAAGGTAGAACCTCAGGCCGAGGCGCCCGCAAACGGAATTTCGACGTGTGTAAAAGGGAAATTCGGCTGGGATTTCGTCAATAGTGAAAAGCGCCTTACCAAACCGCTTATACGGGAAGGGGATTCGTTTCGGGAGGCGGAATGGGATGAAGCGCTGCAGCTGATCGCCGATAAATTTACCGATATAAAAGAACATTTCGGCCCGGACGCGCTTGCTTTTATCACATCTTCCAAATGCACGAATGAAGAATCATACGTGATGCAGAAGCTTGCCAGAGCCGTGATCGGCACAAATAATGTCGACAACTGCTCACGCTACTGTCAGTCTCCAGCTACGGCCGGTTTGTTCAGAACGGTCGGCTACGGCGGCGATTCAGGATCGATTACAGATATAGAAAAAGCTGAGCTCGTACTGATTATCGGCTCAAATACGTCTGAGTCTCACCCCGTTCTGTCTACACGTATTAAACGTTCCCATAAGCTGCACGGACAGAAGCTCGTCGTGGCGGACTTGCGAAAGCATGAAATGGCCGAGCGCTCCGACGTGTTTTTCCAGCCGCGTGCCGGATCGGATATTGTCTGGCTGAACGCCGTATCGAAGTATCTGCTTGATCACGATTTGGCGGATACTGCATTTCTGAATGGAAGAGTGAACGGATTAGATGAATTCGTGAAAAGCCTTGAACCTTACACGATGGAATATGCTGAAAAACATACCGGTGTGGACAAGGAGACCTTAATCAAAGTAGCGCGGATGATTCATGAAGCCGGCAGTGTGTGTGCGCTGTGGGCAATGGGGGTTACCCAGCATATCGGAGGAAGTGATACGAGCACGGCCATTTCCAACCTGCTGCTTGTGACCGGAAATTACGGCAAGCCCGGGGCAGGCTCATATCCGCTTCGGGGCCATAATAACGTGCAAGGTGCCAGTGATTTCGGCAGCATGCCTGACAGCTTCCCCGGTTATGAAAAAGTAACGGATGAAAAAGCCCGCAAAAAGTATGAACAGGGCTGGGGAGCAGACCTGCCGAAAGAAATCGGAATGACAAATCATGAAATGATCGAAGGCATCCACTCGGGAAAACTGAAGTCCATGTACTTAAAAGGAGAAGAAATGGGGCTTGTCGACTCCAACATCAACCATGTTCATGCCGCCTTTGAAAAGCTTGATTTCTTTGTTGTGCAGGATATTTTTCTCTCGCGGACGGCCGAGTTCGCCGATGTGGTGCTCCCGGCAAGCCCGAGCCTTGAAAAAGAAGGCACGTTTACGAATACGGAACGGAGGGTGCAGCGCCTTTACCAAGTGTTTGAACCGCTGGGCGATTCAAAGCCTGACTGGCAGATCATTACGGACATCGCCAACCGGCTGGGCGCTGATTGGCGCTATGAACATCCGGCAGACATTATGGAAGAAGCGGCGATGCTTTCACCGCTCTACGCAGGCGTCACTTACGAACGTCTCGAAGGCTACAATTCACTGCAATGGCCCGTTGCAGCGGACGGAACCGATTCACCGCTTTTATTTACGGAGAAGTTCCCGTTTTCAGACGGCAAAGCGGTTCTTTATCCCGTTCAGTGGACCGAGCCGAAAGAATTTGATGAAGAGTATGATCTCCATGTGAATAATGGGCGGCTGCTTGAGCATTTTCACGAAGGAAACCTGACTTACCGGTCAAAAGGAATTTCCGAAAAAACACCGAGTGTGTTTCTGGAGGTCTCACCCGAACTCGCTGAAGAAAGAGGGCTTGAAGACGGGACGCTTGTCCGCCTGACATCACCGTACGGAAATGTGAAAGTCAAATGCGTCATTACAGACCGGGTAAAAGGCAAACAGGTTTATCTGCCGATGAACGATTCAAAAGATGCCGCCATTAACCTTTTAACAAGCAGCTATGCGGATAAGGATACGGATACACCAGCCTATAAAGAAACCTCAGCGAAGATGGAGATTTTGAAAAAAGAAGGCATTAATCCGCTTCCGAAAATCAATTTCCGTTACGGAAACCCGCAGCCGCAGATCGGTGTCCAGGTTGAGCGGAAATGGGCGCGAAAAGATTATGTATTTCCGGGAGACGCGGTAAAAAGGGGGAAACAGCAAAATGGCTAAAGCAACCCGCACCATCCGAAAACAGACCGTCACGGAAGAAGACAAACGAAGAAAGGATTTAGAAGAGATTGAGACGGCTCTTCTGCAAAATAAAGACGCGATTTTGGAGTCTTTGCACATTCTTCAGCACATGAATGAGCGCGGCGTTTTGGCGCTTCTGCGCGGACTTTTCGGCCAGGGCGACAAAGTGATGGACATCCTCGTGAAGAAGGCGAATACGCCGGAAACGGCCAATATGCTGAAAAATCTCCTGCTGTTAACCGGCGTCCTCGGCATGCTTGATGTAAAACAGCTTGAGCCGTTTATCGTCAAAATCAACGCGGGCGTCACAAAGGCTGTTGAGGAGAAAGACAGCAGCAAAAAGACGGGTTATTTTGATATCGTCCGCGCTTTAAAAGACCCGGAAATCAACAAGGCCGTCACGCTGCTGTTTTCTTTCCTGAAAGGCATGGGTGCTGATACAAGCGATATGGAGAGAAATACGCGGCCTCCTGAAGACCAAAAGCACCATCAGGAACCGCAGACGAATGAGTGAACATCACCCCCCGAGCCTCTCATACGGCTCGGGTTTTTTGTGCGTTCATGCTGCTTTCTTGGGAAAAATTTCACCTCGGGATTCATGACTTTTGTTGTGTTATGTTAATAGTTAAGGTTATGAATAGAAAAAAATTGAAAATATGTGCTAGGATAAAATTCAAAGTAGGTCAACTGTTCAAATATGAAACAATCAGGAGTGATAAAACATGAGTAAGCTGAGGAGCCCGAGACAAGCCATCCAAAGAACCCTGATGAAAGGAAAAAACGGTCTGGACGTATACAATCCTTTTCCTTGGTACGAAAAAATGAGACGGGAAAGCCCCATTCAATTTGATGAAGAAACTAAGGTATGGAGTGTGTTTTTATATGATGATGTCAAAAGGGTCATCAGTGATAAAGAGACTTTCTCAAGCCTTATGCCAGACGTGAAAAGCTCGATTGCAAAGTCCATGCTGAATATGGACCCGCCGAAGCATACCCAAATCAGATCGGCCGTCAATCGCGCTTTCACTCCGCGCGTACTGAAGGAATGGGAGCCGAGAATTGAAGACATTACAGAAAATCTGCTGAAACAGGCAAAGAACAAAGGGCGGATTGATATCGTGAAAGATCTTTCCTATCCTTTGCCGGTCACGGTGATTTCAGAATTATTAGGCGTCCCGTCCGAATACATGGAGCAGTTTAAAAAATGGTCGGACATTCTCGTCAGCATGCCGAAAGATGCGAGTCCTGAAGCGGCGGAGAAAAATCAGCAGGAGCGTGACCAATGTGAGGCGGAGCTGGCGGCGTTTTTTGCGGAAATAATAGAACGCAAACGAAAACAGCCCGGCCAAGACATTATTTCTATTTTGATCAAAGAGGAAGAAGAGGGGGAGAAGCTATCGGCAGAAGACCTAATTCCGTTTTGCAATTTGCTTTTAGTAGCGGGAAATGAAACAACGACTAATCTCATTTCAAATGCGGTTTACAGTATATTAGAGACGCCCGGCCTTTATAAAGAACTGAGACAGGACCCTTCTCTCATCGCGCAAACGGTGGAGGAAACACTGCGTTTTCGCGCTCCCGCTCCATTTGTCAGAAGAACGGTCCGGCATGATACTGAATTGTGCGGCCGCCGTCTGAAAACCGGGGATATCGTTCTTTGCTATATTGCATCTGCCAACCGTGATGAAAACAAATTTGAGCAGGCTGACGTATTTGATATTCATCGCGAGTCAAATCCGCACCTCTCCTTCGGGTTCGGTATACACTTCTGCTTAGGAGCCCCGCTTGCCAGACTTGAAGCGGAAGTTGCGCTGAAAGGAATTGTAAAGTCCTTTCCACACCTGGAGCCCGTCCGGATTGAGCCGATCCGAAACAGTGTCATGTACGGGCTGGAGTCTTTAGAAGCGGAGATAAACGAAAATAAGGGAGAGAAACAAAGATGAGACAAACACACATCGCCATTATTAATGTGGGCGCTCATGGCCATGTCAATCCCACGCTGCCCGTAGCCGAAGAGCTTGTCAATCGCGGGCACAGAGTGACATTCGCTACGACTGAGGAATTCGAGGCTTCCGTTGCCAAAACGGGTGCCGTTCCTCTTTTATACCGCACAAGCATTAAGGCGGATCCGAAGACGATAAAAGAACGGGTAAATAAAAATGACGCGTTTGTGATGTTTCTGGAAGAAGCGGTTGAAGTGCTTCCGCAGCTGGAAGAGCTGTACAAAGACGACCTTCCCGACATCCTCCTGTTTGATTTTTTAGCGCTTGCCGGAAAGTTGTTTGCGGATAATGGCGGCATCCCGGCCGTAAAGTTCTGCCCAAGCTATGCAATGAATGAGTATTTTCAATTAGGAAGAGACGAAGAAACGATGGAAGCCGCCAAACAGGCGATAGAAGAATATCAGGAGAAAATTGAAAATGAACAACTGAAACGGATGACGATGGAAGAGTTTTTCATGCCTGAAAAACTGAATATCGTCTTTATGCCAAGAGCTTTTCAGCCGAAACAGGAAACCTTTGACGAACGGTTTTGTTTTGCCGGTCCGTCCCTTGGGAAACGTACAAATACGGGAAGTTTGGAAATTGATGCGGCTGATGACCGTCCGCTTATGCTCATCTCACTGGGAACTGCGTTTAACGCTTGGCCTGAATTTTACCAAATGTGTATCGATGCGTTTCGGGACTCAGACTGGCGGGTTATTATGTCAGTCGGCACAACAATTGATCCGGACAGTTTTTCGGATGTGCCCGATCACTTTATTATCCGCCAGCACGTTCCGCAGCTTGATGTACTGGAGAAAGCAAAGCTGTTCGTATCTCACGGCGGGATGAACAGTACAATGGAGGCGATGAATGCGGGTGTTCCGCTCGTTGTCGTTCCGCAAATGCACGAACAAGAGGTCACTGCAAAGCGCGTGGATGAATTGGGGCTCGGCGTGCATCTGCCGCCGAAGGAAGTCACTGCGGCGCGTCTCCAAAAAGATGTTCAGAAAGTTTACGGTGATAAAAACATCCTCAGCCGTGTGAAAAGCATGCAGCAGAAAATAGAAGAAACCGGCGGCGCCAAACAGGCTGTTTGTGCCATTGAAGAATTTCTGAAAGAGGCGTCCGTCGAAAATTGATTGAAAAAACAGGCAGCGCCGGACGGCTGCCTGTTTTGTTATATATTTTTCTTCATGCCGCATCTCCGGCATTCCCGCAAAAATTTTCCGCCCTTCACTGAGCTTTTAAACAGCGTATAGTCGCAATTATCACATCGGCCGCTGTGAACATCAGGATATTCATTGAACTCATAAATGACCGAAGTATCGTAACCTTTTGTTTCGAACTCTTTTTTTGTTTCCATGATTGAAAGTCCCTCCGCGAATCAAATCATTCTGCCCGGTTAATGATACAGCAACTGCACGGGGGATTCAACGGAGCATATCTTGATTTTCCCGGCTGATTGCGTAACAATAATAGAAATAAATGACGGCCTGCCATGGGGCGCCCGGCATCTGAAGGGAAGAAAAAACAGCGATGGGAAAAGGATTGAAAGGTAAACGGATTGCCATCGGCGGTTCGCGGAAAACAGAAGAGATCACAAGATTAATAGAAAAGCAGGGCGGAACGGCAGTCACCCGTTCCCTCCAAGGAACCGTATACTTGGCGGAGGATCAGATAGAACCTGACGTAAGAACATTTGCTGAGCAAAAAGCCGACTGGGTGATATTTACCACAGGCATCGGGACGGAAACGTTATTGTCCGTATCAGAAAAAATAGGTTTGAAAGAAGAATTTCTAGCGGCCGTACATGAAGCGAAAATCGGCTGCAGAGGCTATAAAACATATGCGGCCTTAAAGAAGCTCGGCATCACGCCGCATGCCTCTGATGAAGACGGTACAACAAGAGGGCTGATCCGCTCCTTGGAACGGTTTGACTTTAAAGATAAAAAAGTCATGATACAGCTTCATGGCGAAAAAGCGCCCGTTTTAACGGAATTCTTCGAGAAAAACGGAGCGGAGGTATTCCCCGTTCTGCCTTATCAGCATATTCCGCCTGAAAGGGAGACGGTTGATAAACTGCTGGGAGAGCTGTTAAACGGCGAGGTTGACGCCGTCTGTTTTACGACAGCCATTCAAGTGCGTTCTCTCTTTGATTATGCAAAAGAAAAAGGGTCCGCAAAAGAACTGCAGCAAGCATTCGAAAACCATGTTCTTGCCGCCGCAGTCGGCAAAGTGACGGCTGAAGCGATCAAGGATGAAGGGGTGGAGAGAGTCCTTGCTCCGGACATTGAGCGGATGGGAGCGATGATTATTGAATTATCCCGTTACTATGAATCTCTGACATTGTCATAAACAATCATTCAGCAGGGAAAAGCCTAAGCTTCCCTGCTGAATTTTTTTAATTGCCAGTGTTCCGTGAAAAGGGATGGATACGTTAAGGCGCTGAGTATGATACATGTAAGAAGAGCGGAGGCCATCGTTGTAAAAACGATCAACAGCTGAAAGCGCACCGCCTGTATCGGATCAGCCCCTGCTAAAATCTGTCCCGTCATCATGCCGGGAAGCTGAACGAGACCTAATGTTTTCTGGCTTTCCAGTGTCGGTATCATACTGAGTTTCATACTGGACGTCAATATATGGCGGACTGCCTGCTTAGGCGTTCCGCCGAGAGAGAGAATCAGCTGAATTTCTTCCTTCCGCAGATCCGCTTCCGAACTGAGCCGGTTTAAAAACAGGCTTGAAAGCACCATGGAGTTTCCGATGACCATGCCGCTTATCGGAATGACATATCTTGAAGTAAACGGAATGATATGAAGGGCCAGTAAAATTCCCTGTGTCACGATTTCCACAATAGCCAGTGTCAGATAAACGCGCCAAAATGAACCGATCCGCATTTTTTTCCGTTTGGCGACATTATGCGAAGCGGCCGTGAGCATAAGAAGCACCATGAGTAGGATAAACACCGGGTGATCACCGTGGAAAATCAGCGACAGCACATAGCCGATGATGAGAAGCTGAATGACGGCCCTGACGGTTGCGATGATCATATCTTTTTCTACGCCGGCTTTAAAAGATTTAGACAGGAATAAAGCGATAATGACAAATACACTTGTAAATAACAGAGAAAGATAATCCATATCAGCACCCGCTCCCTTGTAAAAGCGCCCGGGCCTTTTCGTGTTTCGGTTCTTTAAAGAACGTTTTCGTTTCCGCGATCTCTAAAAGCCTGCCCTCGGCCATAAACCACACCGTATCGGATATCCGTTCCGCTTGTTCAAGATTATGAGTGATCCACAGGATCGTCAGCTGTTTTTGCCGATGGAGCTTTGTAATCAGCTTTTCGATGATGAGAACAGATGCGGGGTCCAGGGCCGATGTAATTTCATCGAGAAGCAGGATAGACGGCAGGCTGGCGAGGGTTCTCGCCAACGAGAGCTTCTGCCGCTGTCCGCCGGATAATTCTTTTGCATCCTGATCCAGAAGCCCGTGCGGAAGATCAGTGAAGTCTGCGAGCTCTTCAGGCGTATAGTGCTGTGTCCCGTGAAGTTTTTCTGCGAGCAGAAGGTTGTCCCGCACTGTGCCGTCGATGACGGGAGCTGACTGGAATGCAAGGCCCGCGGTTTTTCTGAGCTCTCTGATGTCCCAGCGCCTTATTTCTTTTCCGAATACAAGCACTTCGCCTTCATCAGGTGTATTCATCAGATTGCACAGTGACAGCAGTGTGCTTTTCCCCGCGCCGGACGGCCCTATCAACGCCGTAATAGAGCCTTTTTGGATATGTCCGGTTACCTGGTTGAGGACATCAAAGGACGTATTGTTTTGTTTATAGCGTTTGCCGGCCGACAGAAAAGATATTGCCGGAATTTCTTCTTTCATACAGGATGACACCTTTCGTAAAAAAAATCAGGAACCGGTGAGATCGGCTGCCGTTTGTTCCGCCGTTTTCGGGTCTGTCTGCCGTGAAGCGAATGTATGCATGACCATTCCCGCAATAATAATGAACAGTCCGGCAAACGAAAGAAGTGACGGAAACGCTGCAGATAAAAAGACGATCTCGCCGATCAGCGCAAACAGAACCTCTCCGGATTGCGTCGCTTCAACAGCAGCGAGCTTCTGCGGCTCATTCCTCACCATATCGGTGGCGCGGAAAAATAACACTGTCGCGATAACACCCGAGCTGAGCGCGACGATAAAAGATTGAAATGTCTGCCCCATTGACGGAAGCCCGTCTCTGTGCCAGCCGAAAGCGGCGATCAGAAGCCAAAACGGAAGGCTTGCGAGCGTCATGCCGAGCACGCGCTGAAACGTGTCGAGTTTACCGCCGTATTGCTCCAGCATTTTTCGATTGCCGAGCGGATAGGCAAATGCAGCGATGACGACCGGCACAACACTGAATAGTATCGTGCGCCCGGACAGAGAGCCCGCATGCTGAAGCTGAATCAGGCCTGCTCCGATCAGGATGATGACGGAAGTAACCAGCGAAATCAGCGGGATCTTTTGTCTGACGGGAACCGGGCCCGCCGGTGAATCTTTTGTTTCATAGAAAAACGGCGACAGGAGCACACCCGCGACAATTGTAACCTGCCACGTGCCGGCGATCAGCCAGCCCGGCCCGTATGCCGCCGCAAAGGTAATCGGGGCATAAAAAAGCACGAAGCCGGTAAAGCTCCACTTCAGCCAAAAAAACGGTTTTTTCCGGATTTCATGCCAGAGCGGCACCCATTTTCCTTTCGCATAAACGATCAGAAATAAAAACGGAACCATAAAAAGAAAACGCAGGGAAGAGCTCCACATCCAGTTTCCGCCGGAAAGCTCCATCGCCCTGTTTAAAATAAATGTGACTGCAAAAAACAGAGATGCCAATATTCCGAATATGATGGCTTTCATGAAATCCCTCATTTTGACACATATTTTTTTATACTATACTATTCACCGGCAGGCTTCGCAATGGAATATGTGAAAATAGCGTTTTAACAACTGATGAATGGGAAACAGACATATACGGAGGTGAACACAATGCAGAAAGAGGATATTGAAGTTCTTTATTTTGAAGATGACGGCCGCATTCCGAATAATCCGAATCTCCCGCTTGTCATTTATAAAGCGGTATTTAATGAAGAAACGGTACAGAAAGCGGAATCCGTCCTCCGCCGGCACGATTGGTCGAACAGCTGGAGGGGCGGAGTATTTCCGTATCACCATTTTCACAGCACCACCCACGAAGTTCTCGTCGCGGTAAAAGGAAACGCGGTTTTGAGGTTCGGCGGGGAACAAGGCGCAGACGCCGTTCTTCAAACTGGAGACGCAGCGGTCATTCCGGCCGGCACCGGACATAAAAAACTGTCGGCCAGTTCTGATTTCACCGTGATCGGGGCTTATCCGGGCGGCCGGCAGTACGATACAAAAACGGAGAAAAATGATAGAACTTCAGAAGAAATCAGCCGTGTCCCGCTCCCGGAATATGATCCCTTTACGGGAAAAACGGGCCCGCTTATAAAATTGTGGGAGAAATGACAGGGGAAAAGCGGATGGTCTGTAAAAAAATAGCCTAAAAGAAACGTTATTACACCCCCGCCATATAAATAATTTCATAAACGAAACAATTCACGTTCAAATTTTGTTCAAAAAGTGTTATTATATAAGAGTAATTCAAATTGGGGTTTTTTATGTTTGCTATTTTCAGAGAGGAAAAAGAAATTTTGACTTATTCAATTGTTTTTGTTGATATAAAAATAATACTGAATATGGCAAAGTGAAAAACTGGGTAGTAAACATTTATTTTTGCAACTGATTGTGCACGGATTCACAATCTTGCTTTTTCATGCTTTTCTGCATGAGAGGGGAAAGGCTACCCTTTCCAAAAAAATCAGCACACTGCTTATAGTAAAGGAGAATCGGATATGCCAGAAACAATCGATCAAACAAATGCATCTGTCAGCCAAGGCCAACGCGATCTTATTGATCAGCTGCTAAAACCTGAAGTTCAAGAATCACTGACTGTTTTAGTGGATCAGCTACCAAAACTGACTGAGTTAGTAAATATTTTAACGAAGTCTTATGATTTTGCACAGTCTGTAGCGACAGACGAAGTATTGAAGAGCGATACAGTGGGTGCGCTTACAGAAATTCTTGAGCCTGTGAAAGAAACAGCGAAAGACATTGCGGCTACTGCGATCGAAGCAAAAGACCGCGCGGATGCAAGCAATGACACGATCGGACTTTTCGGCCTGCTGCGCATGCTGAAAGATCCTCAAGCGCAAAAGCTGTTCCGTTTTGCTAACAGCTATCTTGAAATCATGAACGAAAAACAAAAATAATCTCAGATTCAAATTGATATAAAGGACGGAGGATATACGATGTCAAAACATATTGTCATTTTAGGCGCTGGTTACGGCGGAGTTCTTTCTGCTTTAACCGTTCGCAAACATTACAGTAAAGATGAAGCACGCGTAACCGTTGTGAACAAATACCCGACTCACCAAATTATTACGGAACTGCACCGCCTTGCAGCCGGCAACGTGTCTGAACAGGCTGTTGCTATGCCGCTTGAAAAACTTCTTAAAGGAAAAGACGTTGACATTAAAATCGCAGAAGTCAATTCTTTCTCAGTTGATAAAAAAGAAGTCGCCCTTTCTGACGGTTCTAAGCTGACTTATGACGCGCTTGTTGTCGGACTTGGTTCAGTTACGGCTTATTTCGGCATTCCTGGACTCGAAGAAAACAGCATGGTGCTCAAATCTGCTGCGGATGCCAACAAAGTATACAAACACGTGGAAGACCGTGTGCGTGAATACTCTAAAACGAAAAACGAAGCTGATGCAACGATTCTTATCGGCGGCGGCGGCTTAACAGGCGTTGAGCTTGTCGGTGAGCTTGCTGACATCATGCCGAACCTTACGAAAAAATACGGCGTAGACCATAAAGAAATCAAACTGAAACTAGTTGAAGCAGGTCCGAAAATTCTTCCTGTTCTTCCTGATGATCTTATCGAACGCGCGACAAAAAGTCTTGAAAAACGCGGTGTTGAGTTCTTAACAGGTCTTCCTGTTACAAACGTGGAAGGAAACGTCATTGATCTGAAAGACGGTTCAAAAGTCGTTGCCAACACATTTGTATGGACAGGCGGCGTACAAGGCAACCCGTTAGTCGGCGAATCAGGTCTTGAAGTGAACCGCGGCCGCGCGACTGTTAATGATTTCTTACAATCTACTTCTCACGAAGATGTATTTGTTGTCGGAGACAGCGCAGTATACTTTGCGCCGGACGGCCGTCCATACCCGCCTACAGCGCAGATCGCATGGCAGATGGGTGAACTTGTCGGTTACAACCTGTTCGCTTACTTAGAAGGAAAAACGCTTGAAACATTCAAGCCTGTAAACTCTGGTACGCTTGCAAGTCTCGGACGTAAAGACGCGGTTGCCATCATCGGAGCGAACTCTACTCCGCTGAAAGGTCTTCCGGCATCTTTAATGAAAGAAGCAAGTAACGTACGTTATTTAACACATATCAAAGGATTATTCAGCCTGGCTTACTAATCCTTCAAATGACACTGCCGACTTTCTCGGCAGTGTTTTTTTATGTCTAAATGTTAACGTGAACAGTCAGCACCGCGGCTGATGCGCTGAATTTCTGTCTTCCGTCATCAGGATTTCTTTCAGGCATCGGACTGATCAATACCGGCTATATCCCGAATACATCTCGACGAAAGGCACGTTAATCGGGATTATAGGCTCCTTTTGCTGTGCGCCATGCTGATTATCGGTATGATGGATAAGCTGATAGACAGGCAGCATGCCGGGTCCGTTCAGGACTTACATCATGCAAAACCTCAACTTTAGTGATTTTATGGACTGTCCGTTAATGGTACAATAGAAATAAATGACAGTATACAGGGAGAAAGGAAAACCGATGGTAACCATAAAAGATATCGCAAAACTCGCCAACGTATCCCATACAACGGTATCCCGGGCACTGAACGGCAGCCCCTACATTAAAGAGCATACAAAACAGAAGATATTAGAGCTCGCTTCACAGCTGAATTACACACCGAATGTAAATGCAAAAAGCCTTGCCATGCAAAAGTCCCATACGATCGGACTGTTTTTTACAAGCATCACAAACGGAACTTCACACAGCTTTTTTTCCGATACGATCAAAGGAGTAAACCGCACAATCAGCGAGGATTACAGTTTGTTCGTCCGCGCGATTGACGACCTGAAAAGCTTTGAAACCATTACGCCCATGAGATATGACGGAATCATCTTAATGAGCCAAAGCGACAGTGATAATTCCTTTATTTATCATATCCGTGAGAAAAACATCCCGCTCGTCGTGCTGAACCGGGACATTGATGACCGGAGCATCACGAATATCCTGTCAAACGATAAAGAAGGCTCCAGACAGGCGGTTGACTGCCTGATCGCAAACGGACACAGAGATATCGCGATCATTGAGGGAAAAGAAGGATTCAGGTCAACTTCTCAGCGGAAAGAAGGCTATTTGTCATCTTTAATTGATCATTCTATTCCGATTAAGCAAGAATACAGTGTAAAAGGCAACTACGATATGGAGAGCGGCAGTCAGGCGATGGAAAAACTCTTGGCGCTTCAATCACCGCCTACCGCTGTTTTTTGTTCAAATGATGATATGGCGATCGGAGCGATGAACGCCATTTTCGCCAAAGGTCTGAACGTTCCCGAAGACATATCCGTCATTGGGTTTGATGACATCGGCATTTCACAATACATGACGCCGAGGCTTTCGACCGTAAAACGCCCGGTTGAAAAAATCAGTATCCTCGGCGCAGAGAAGATTCTGGCGCTTATCGCTGATCCGAATACGGCGGCGAGAAAAATATATGAAAACACTGAGGTGATGATAAGAGATTCAATCAAAAAACTCACATAAACTGCCCCGTCTGAATATCCGGGTTTTTTTATACGGAAAAATGTTAACGTGTGCATAAATACAGCAGGAGGCGGACAGCTTGCGGCAGATACATTCAATATCCTGAAAAAGTCCTTCAGTTCGGTGAAGGCCATTTCTTGCGGGCTTTATCAGTCCGGCAGATCGATCAATTGAATCAATTGACGGACTTTAACGAGAAGCATAGCCGCCGTACAGCCGAGAGGCTCTGAGAAAATCAAATATTAAAATGAGCAGGACGGTATTTACGCTTCTTTTGCAGGGAATAAAGGACGGGAAACCGGCTGTAGAACTCATGATTGTCAAATCCATCAGCCGCGGCATTGATCTTTTATCTGATTATGATTCATTTAAACGGCTGGCAGCACATTGCATTGGAAGAGGCTTTATACATCATTCAAGCGGCAAGCGCAGAATTCACCAATAATAAAAAATGATTTCCGGGAGCTTGCGATTTTTAAGTCCGGTGTGACGTTATAAGAGAAAAGGCGATCCGTGAAAGGGTTGCTTTTTTATTTTGGAAATGAATTGTGAAAGTGGGATGTGCGAAAATGCAGGCAGAGGAAAAATGTTACTGCATACTTGATTAAGTTATAATTTGGAATGACGCTGTAAAGAGCAATCAAAACGGAATGGTTTTTAATAGCGACATTTTTTCTGCTGCAATAAACCTCGTAACGTTTCATTTCTGGTAATGAAAATGTCCGGTCGCAATCGTCTTATCTTTTTCCCAGACTAATAGGCATATTTGAAAAAATAGAATGTAAATGGAGGGTGATTTGACATGGATCAGGTTATTTTTGGGATTTCAATGCTCGCTTTAGGAGTTACACTGGTGACATTTTTCGGAATGATTTTGAATGACGGATTAAGAGGAGTATTAAACTTCTCAAGAAAACCCGTAAAATTTATGACCGGATCATTTCTGGTATACATTGTCGCGTTTGCTGTTTATATTTTAATAAGTGTAAGGTGATATCGAAAAATAAAAAAGCGTTCCTGTAAAGGACGCTTTTTTTATATTAATTTTATTCCGCTGATCAAAATAATCGCCGCCATCACAAACTGCAGCGGGCGCGGAGAGAATTTCGGCGAAAAGAAGCTGCCGAGGAGCACACCCGGTACGGAGCCGAGCAGAAGATTCAATACGAGCAGGTAATCGACGCTGCCGAAGCTTGCGTTTAACAGACCTGCGGCCGTTACGAGCAAAAAGGCATGTGCGATATCCGTTCCCACTACTTCTGCAGTTTTCATTCTGAACAGGTACAGCATGGCGATCGCGAATAATGAGCCGGACCCGATAGATGTCAGGCCGACGATGAAACCGAAAATGACGCCGATCAGTATCATAAGTGTCCGTTTTTCTTCAAGCGTTTTTTGCTGCCAGCGGTTCGGCCGCAGTTTTTTATCGAAAAAAAGGCGGGCGATAATGGAAATGGCGACAAGAGTCAGCACGTAGCCGAGCGCCTGTTTGATAATCTGCTCCTGATGCTGGTGAAAAGCGGGAAACAGGTGAAGAATGCCGATGGCGGCTGTTGCGCTGGGAATACTTCCGAGCGCCAAGTAGCCGACAAGTTTAAAATGAACGGTGCGCTGCTTCCAATGAGAAACGACACCGAACAGTTTGGTGATGGAGTTATATAAAAGGTCCGTGCCGACGGCAATTGACGGGTTGATTCCCAAAACGATCAGTAAAGGAGTCAAAAGCGCCGCTCCTCCCACACCCGTCAATCCGACCAGCGTTCCGACAATGAACCCCATAAACACAATGCTTACAGTCATCTGTGTGCCCCCTGAATAATCCTACTATTTTTATCAGATTATATATGATTAAGGGGCGATTATCAATTAAATTTTCGGAAAATTTTATACAGAACAAAAAAATCCGCCGGCCTGCTGTTATTTCGCAGACCGGCGGATGGCCGGATTATGATTTTTGCTGATAAAACGGAAGTTCCGTGTGGCCCATTTCTCTTACATACACGAAAAGATTGCCTTTATGATGAATTTCATGTTCCATCGCAAGCTGAAGGAGAGCGGAGCCGGTAATTTTTCTGCCGAAAGAGGCAGTCAGGTCAATTTCGCGGTTCAGCTGCTCTTCAGTCAGCTGTGACAGGATGTCTGTCGTTTTTTCAGTACATGCTTCCGCCAGTTTGACGAGGTCTGTTTCCGCTTCTTCTTTCGGCTTGTTCTGGATGGCTGATCCGTCTCCGTCTTTAATGACGTTTGCAAACATGAGAAAAGAATAAACGATGTGTTTTACAAGTTCCTGAGCGGACATTGATGTCTCTGCCGGCTTGTAATCGTAATGTTCGCGGCTGATTTTTTCCGCCAGCTCAATCGTCACGTTTCGATGTGACAGAAAGTGGCTGACCAATTGATTTTGTGCTGTCATGTGAAAACCCCCATTTGATCAAGAATTAAAATGATGCAAGGATATGCTATATCAACGGCACGGAAGAAACAAGCAATAAGCTCTTGATGAAGATAAATCGTTGCGGATTTCCGAAATTCGACAATTGCGGTCTTTTTGCGTTCTTCTTTTTCTAGCAAATATGATAAAATATGACATATCTCGGTCATTCCAAAAGGGGGGATTAATTGAGGATGAAGCAGACTATTCCGTCCTCTTTTGTCGGGCTCAAAATTAATGAATGGTATACCCATATCCGGCAGTTTCACGTCCTTGAGGCGGAGCGCGTCAAACGTGAAGTAGAGAGAGAGATCGAGGATATGGAAGAAGATCAGGATCTGCTGCTGTATTATTCATTAATGGAATTCAGACACCGCGTCATGCTGGATTACATTAAGCCCTTAAAGGAGGACCCTTCTCAGCCTGAGTTTTCAGAATTATTGGAAGACATTGAAGGCAGCCAGTATAAGCTGACAGGACTGCTTGATTACTATTTTAATTTTTTTCGAGGAATGTATGAATTTAAACAGAAAATGTTCCTAAACGCCATGATGTATTACAAACGGGCTGAAAAAAACCTTGCACTCGTTTCTGATGACATCGAGAAAGCTGAGTTTGCTTTTAAAATGGCCGAGATATTTTACAACCTGAAACAAACCTACGTCTCCATGAGTTATGCCGTACAAGCCCTTGAAACGTACCAATCGTATGAGACGTACAACGTCCGCAGAATCCAATGTGAATTCGTTATTGCAGGGAATTATGATGACATGCAGTATCCAGAAAGAGCATTGCCCCACTTAGAACTTGCTTTAGATCTTGCGAAACAAGAAGGCAATCCCCGTCTTATTAGTTCAGCCTTATATAATCTCGGAAACTGCTATGAAAAAATGGGAGACCTCTCTAAAGCAGCCGAATATTTTGAGACATCTGTTTCCATTTGCAAGTCAGAAAAGTTCGATAATCTTCCGCATTCTATTTACTCATTAACACAGGTCCTTTATAAACAGAACACCACTGCCGAAGCAGAGAAGCAATACCGCCTCGGGCTTAGTATCGCCCGCGAATACAATGATGAATTGTTTGTCAAGCTGTTTCAGTTTTTACATGCGTTATATGGCAAGATGGATAACGCATGCGTCAGGCATACCTTTGAGTTTCTGGAGGAACACATGCTGTATCCGTATGTTGAAGAATTGGCGCATGACGCTGCCAAATTTTACATGGAGCATGGACAGCCTGGAAAAGCGCTCACGTTTTATGAAAAAATGGTGCACGCCCAAAAACAAATCCAGAGAGGAGATTGTCTATATGAAATCTAAACTGTTGTCAGGATTGCTGCTTGTTGCTGTCGGGTTCAGCTTTACACAGGGAATCGGCCATGAAAGCCATTTGGAAAACCAAGCGGACGGCACATTTCATATTGCCGCGCGCAACCAAACATAAGTAAAGACCCTTCTTAGGAAGGGTCTTTTTTTTGCCTAAGCACAAATATTCCACTTTTATCCGATTGCGGGGTCTATATACTCAAGGCGTCTGTCCTACGAATGCCACCTATTTATGAAAAAGGCATAAGGAGAGATGAAGAGTGGGGATTGAAGTGAAAAAACGGCTCGTATCGGCTGATAAATATGCGTTAAAATGTCCGAATCCAATGACGCCGGAGTATATTACCATCCATAACACGGCAAACGACGCATCCGCCGCCAATGAAATCAGCTATATGACGGGGAACAGCGAATCAACGAGCTATCATTTTGCAGTCGATGACAAAGAAGTGATTCAGGGCATTCCGCTGGACCGGAATGCCTGGCATTCGGGAGACGGCACAAACGGCACCGGAAACCGGAAGTCGATTGCAATAGAAATCTGTTACAGCAAGTCAGGCGGCGAACGGTACAGAGCCGCAGAAGAACTGGCGATTGAGTTTGCCGCTCAGCTTCTGAAGGAGCGGGGCTGGGGGATTGACAGAATCAGAAAGCACCAGGACTGGAACGGAAAGTACTGCCCGCACCGCATTTTGTCTGAAGGCCGCTGGGATGAAGTGAAGGCGAAAATTGAAAAGAAATTAAGCGGCAGTACGCCTGCAAAAAAGGCTGCCGTTTCTCCGTCGGTATCTGAATACCATGTGAAAAAAGGCGACACCTTGTCGGAGATTGCCGCATCACACGGTGTCAGTGTAAAATTGCTGCAAAGCTTAAACCATATCACCGACCCGAATCACATTACAGTCGGACAGGTGATCAAGCTGTCTCAGACGGGATCTTCCTCGAAAAGTCAGGCTGCGTCTTCCTATCCGCTCCCGTCCGGAGTGATTAAAGTGACAAACCCGCTGACGAAAGGGACAAACGTGAAACAAGTGCAAAACGCTTTATCCGCCCTTTATTTTTATCCTGATAAAGGCGCAAAACATCACGGGGTTGACGGCGTTTACGGTCCGAAAACGGCAAATGCCGTAAAACGTTTTCAATCCGTCAGCGGATTAACGGCAGACGGAATTTACGGCCCGAAAACGAAGGCAAAAATCGAGGAAAGGCTGTAATCAATAAAACGGAAGCTTTCCGGGCTTCCGTTTTTCTTACATACAAACTGCGGCAAGAGCCTTTTGAATATCATAAATGCTTTCATCTTTTTTAAACTGCTTTGAGACAGCGGGAATTTCCGCGCCGGAAATCCAAATTTTCAGCTCTGAATCTAAGTCAAAGCGGCCGGCGGTTTCTACGCTGAATCTGGAAATGCTTTTGTACGGAATGGATTGAATCTCTGTTTTCTTACCCGTAAGCCCCTGTTTATCAACAAGAATAAGACGCTTATCCGTAAAGACAATGATATCGCGGACGAGTTTAAACGCGGCGTTGACATTCTCACCTTCCAGCAGAATACGGGCCAGTTCTTCTTTTGCTTCAGCCGTCGATATTGTCGACGCGTTACCCAGCAATCTATTGATAAACCCCATGATAGATCCCCCCTGATACGTATTCTTTCAAATCATACTATAAAAAGGTTTTCATTCCTAGACGAGTAGAGTAAACTGGTGCTGACTGAAAAAGGAGAGCATGTTAAACATGAAAGATCGATATGACAGTTTCGCAGCTCTTTCCGCTGCTGAATCGGAATACAGAATTATCTATGAAGAAAATGAGGGAAGTGAACATATCGTCCTCGCTCCCCACGGCGGCAGAATTGAGCCCGGTGTCAGTGAACTGGTGCGGGCATTTTCTGACCAAAGCTCAATTTACTTATTTGAAGGCACAAAGCAATGCGGCAATCGCTCCCTCCACTTGACAAGCACACGCTTTGATGAACCGCTGGCTTTAGAAAAAGTGACCGCTCATCATTATGCATTGGCTTTTCATGGGTACCATGATCGGGAAACGGCAAATACGCTCGTCGGGGGCGCGGATCTGGAAAAGGCCAGACTGATTTGTGATCTGCTGCGTGAAGCGGGTTTTAGCGCCGAGCTGACGGACATGAACGACCGGCTGGCAGGTGTAAACCCCGGGAACATTGTGAATCGGACAAAAAGGAAAATGGGGCTGCAATTGGAAGTAAGCACGGCACAGAGAAACGTGCTGTTCAGCAATTTTGGCTGCAGGGGAGAAGAATACACGCCAACGGATCTGTTTTTTCGGTATGTAGATGCCGTCAAACTCGGTTTTTATGATAAATGAACAGGGTTCACTGGGTCTGTGGGGAGCAAGAAGTGCTTGGCTGGCAGCACGGTGAGAACAGCTTCATAATGCAAAAACCTTTCCTCCGATGTCAAAATGATGACATTCTGCCGGCTGCGTTTTCAGCCGGCAGAGAATCGCTAGTTTTCAATAAAATACGGCGATTTTTCTTCAGCGGCATGCAAGTGTGTCTGCCTGCCTTCGTAATACACATTCGGCCGCTTGTCGGATAGCAGACAAGTGAGCCGCTTCTGAAATTGAATACCTGCTTTACGCCGTTCAAACAGCTCAAGCCTTTTTTCCGCAAATGATGCCGTCACCCGGAAAGCGGCTGCGATTAAAATAACGGCGTGGTTCCTCCGCTGAGGAAGCTCCATGTTTAACAGCATAAAGGTCGGTACACAGAAGTGGTACATAAAATGGTTGGCCTGGAATTCCTGCAGTTCCCTGAACAGCTTGTTCATGTGGAAATGGTTCCCGGTATGCTTCAGCACATGGCACAGTTCGTGTGCAAAATCCTCCCATTGCTCCTCAGGTGACTTTTTTTGGTTCAGGACGATGCTGTACATGCCGTCCCGCTTCAGCATCATGCTGTGCGTATCTTCAAAATGAATCCAAATGTCAAGCTCCTTGGCAATCGTTTGCATATCAATATGGAGGGGGGCGGTCATTCCCATGCGGCAATATAAGTTTTTGACGTATTCCTCAAGATGTGTTAAAAAATCGCCCAATTGAATACACCCTTTCGAACATATGTTCTTTTTTAGCGAGAAAGAAAAGCCCTGATCGGACTTTGAATCAATTCCCTTTTCTTTCAAAAATAAACATTCAGATATTATATCGGCTGAACGTTAAGCATTTTAAGGAAAAGAGCGAATTATTTATGTTTCGGCCTGCGGTTTTTCTCTTTTTCTTTTAAATAATTAATGAATTCAATGGCCTGCTGTTTGCTTTCCGGTGAAAAGTCCTGCATGTCCCGATATGCGATCTGCAGGTCGGGATCGGCAAACATGTCTTCATCTGAAGGTTCTTTTCCGGTTAACAAATAATCCGTCGACACTTTGAAATAATCCGCAAGCTTTTGCAGCGTTTCATAATCGGGTTCAGATCGGCCGTTTTCATAATGAGAATATCTGGCGCGCGAGACACCGATATGATTTGCGACTTCTTCCTGCGTTTTTTTTCCTCTGAGACTTTTCAATCTTCCGCCTATCATCCGAACGACCTCTCTTTTTTCAACACCCTAAGTTACTTATCATTATAGATACAAAATGTATCAAAATAAAGCGATGATAAAAAAAGTATCAAAAAGGTCTTGATGATACGAAAGGTATCGTTTATAATCAACATCATAGGGATACGAAAAGTATCGAAATATGATAAGAAATTGATCAGGAGGGTGAGAGATGCATCCGATTATCATCCGTTTCAGCAGCAATCCGGCTGACCAAAGAAGTTTAGGAAAAGCAGGCGGGTCGATATCTTTTACCGCTTGCGGACTTCCGGTGTTCCGATTTGATAACCGATTGCAGTATGAACACTATATAAGTTTGAAGAAAAACGGAGATGTCCGTTATGAATCGTAAAAGCTACCCGTTTTTTATCTATTCCGGATTATTAAATTCTGAACATTATGACAAAATAGGTTCCGCTTTATGGCTGTTTTTATGGTTCATCAGTTCAACGACAAAGGAACACGTAAAAGACGGCGTCAAGTGGGGGCTTGTCCTCGGACATAAGCCAGTAAAAGCAAGAGAAATGGCCGATGTATTCGCAGTCAGTGAAAAAACCGTCAGGCGGTGGCTCGAGAGCTTGGAACAGCATGAATATATCAAAACCGTCCGCGCGCCTTACGGACTTATCATCTCCGTAAAACACTCGAAAAGATTCACGCAAAAAGGGACATTGCCCCGCCCGGAAGCAACTGACCGGACAATATCGGCAGATCACCGGGACAAAAATGTCCAGAGAGAAATAGATATAACAAAAAATCATACTGCTGAAGAAGCGATTACCGAAATTGCCGCCCAATTTATCAGATTAAGGTCTGCACAGGAGGGGCGGAGCGTATACCCGTCGCCAAGAGTTTATCAGGCCATCGCCCGTATTGTTTCCCTCGGTGCGTCAGCACAAGAAGCAATCAAATGGCTCGGCGAATGCTTTACCGCTTTTGAACAGCGGCGCACCTCTTCAGCTGAAACGATCAAGGCTTTCAGCTATTGCGCTAAGTTTATGGAAGACCGCTTGAATGCACGAATTGCGGGAAGGACAATCACAACAAAAAAAGAGAGGAATACGATACATGACAAAACGAACGATCGAGCAGATACTGGCCGACCTGAAAAACGGAAAACGTCCATTACTGGCGGACAGACCGGAAGAATCAGACGAAAGCCGCTTTGACTGTCCGCTCTGTAAAGATCAGGGCGGTTATCTCGAAAAACAGCTGGGAATGGATGTGTGGGTCAAGTGCCGCTGCGCCGCGGAACGAAAAGCAGAGCGCATCCTCAGCGCAAGTGAGATTACAGGCGCTTTTCGGAAGCTGGATTTCAAAGGATTTATTACGCAGGGCAAGCCTCAGGCGATCGTTGACGCATATGAATGCGCCCTTGAATTTGCTGACAACTTCGACAAGATTAAAAACTGCCGGAAAAACAGCATTGCCCTATTAGGGCGTCCGGGATCGGGGAAAACCCACCTTCTGACTGCTCTCAGCAATCATGTCATGAGACAGAAGCAGACACCGGTGCTGTATTTTCCTTTTGTGGAGGGATTTACAGATTTAAAAAATGATTTTGATCTGCTCGATACAAAACTGACCCGTATGAAACGGGCGGATGTGCTCTTTATTGACGATCTGTTCAAACCGCTGAACGGAAAACCCCGGGCGACCGATTGGCAGATTGAACAAATGTACGCCGTCGTGAATTACCGCTATTTAAATCATAAACCGCTTCTTATCTCGAGTGAGCTGGCGTGTGACGAGCTGGTGCAGGTTGATGAAGCATTGGGCACAAGAATGTATGAGATGTGCAGCGATTATTTAGTCATCATTAATGGAAACCCATACGAAGTCAACCACAGATTAGAGGGGGCGAGATAATGTGTAAACTGTGCGGGCCAAAGAGGGTCGTTGTGACGGAAACAAGTTTCGGCGCTGTCTTTCACCCTTGCCCGAACTGCAAAACAGGAACAGATTTAACGCCGGTCATTAAACGTCTTGAGCGAATGGTTCAAGACGCAAAAGCGAGGCTTGATGCACGTGTATAAATATATCAAATGGCTTTTTTGCCTGCTGTTCAGGGCGAAACGGATCGAAAAGCAAATTGAAGCATGGCATGAGGCTGATGGAAAGTGAGGATAAACATTGCAAGTAAACAACAGCCCCGCTCCATGGCGGGCCGTACACAGCGGAGAAGAAAAACCCATTTACATTTATTCTGCTTACAGCGAAGCGGAAAAAGAGAAATTTCCTTATTCAAACGGAAGGCTTATCGCGGCCGTTTTCAACTTAAGTTCATACTCACAGCGGATCAACGCGGCAATGATGGCGAAAGCCCCGGAACTTTTTGAGGCGGCCGAAACGGCTCTCCGCCTGCTCCGGGGAGAAAGTGCTGAAGAAAAAGAAGCATTCATAAATAATCTCGAAAGCCTCATACATGAAGTAAATATCCTGAAAAAGACGGAGGGCGTAAAACATGAATCCTAAAAAACTGTCAGACATTGAACATACAACATTAAAAAGCCAGCTGGAAGAAGGCAAGGTGCGGGTGATTATTGTAGACGGGCTGAAGAATGAAGCCTGGCTCGCAGAGGCGCCGGAGCACGGCAAAACGCTTGTCGAAACGAGAAAAGGCGATCTGGCCCGTGTCGAATATGAAATCGGCTTTAAATTGAATTAATCGAGAAAACAGAATACGTCCAAGACGGAAAGCCTGCGGACACTGATCAATCGCGCATATGCTGCGCATTGGTTGGTGTCCTTTTTTTGTCCGAAAAAGAGGAGGATCTATGATGGAAGACTTACTATTTGAATATAAACGCACGCTGAAAGAGACGAAAAAATGGTACAAGCAGCTGGGGGAAGCCGATGAATCGGCTCTGACTTCAGAAGAACTGAAAGATAAAAAAATCATCAGAACGATCATTACAGATTTGGAATATGTCACCGAATGGCTTGAAAAAGGCCGGCAGCCCGGCATAAGAAGAGCAATAGACCGCAGAGACGCTTATCAAAGGATGCTGATTAAAGATCCTAGAATCATAGATACCTATTCACAGGCGCTGATGTTCGAACCTTCCGGGAATGTGACTGAAGATGACAGAATCAGATTGCGGGAAGCATTAGCCGTTTTAACGGAAAGAGAAAAAGAAATACTGCTGCTCCACAAAGCGGAATGCTTTTCATATGAACGGATCGCCGCATTGCTGAATGTAAAAAAATCAACCGTACAGACGACGGTCAAACGGGCGCTTCTAAAAATTCAAAAACAGCAGGAACAAAGAAATCAGTCGCCTGCTTAAAATGTTGTCATACGTTTGCCACTTAGAAGTGAACAGACGATTACAAAAAGCGGCCCGAAAGAAGCCGCTTTTTATTATAGACATCCATGTCGGAGGTGGCGGTGATGCCGTAGCATGAAAAACGCAAAAAGAGAACAGGCATTTACAATCTATCAGTCTCATAAAGGCCGCATCACAAATCGCGCCCTTGCCGGCAAATCAGGCGTATCCGCAAGAACGATCGGCAGATGGAAAAAAGAAGGGCGCTGGGACGAGGCGCTCGATAAGAACGCGGAAAGCGGCGGAAAAATCGCCCCGGCCGAAAGTGATGAGTTAAACGAACGGCAGCGGCTGTTTTGTCTTTATTATGTGAAAAGCTTTAATGCCACCCAATCTGCGATAAAAGCCGGGTATTCACCGGAAAGCGCGCATGTCACGGGAAGCAGGCTGTTAAAAAACGAAAAAGTCGCCAAAGAAATCAGCCGCATGAAAAAGGAAATGGTCAATAAAGTGTTTGTCGAAGCGATGGACGTTCTTCAAGTCTATGTGAAAATCGCTTTTGCCGACATTACCGATTATGTAACCTTCGGAAAAAAAGAGGTTCAGGCCTTCGGAAAATCAGGGCCGCTCTTTGACGAAAATGATAATCCGATTATGCAGGAGATCAGCTACGTTGACGTTAAAGATTCGAATCTGCTGGACGGAACGATCGTCACGGAGGCAAAACTCGGGAAAGAAGGCATTGCAATCAAACTTGCCGACAAAATGAAGGCTCTTGAAAAGCTGTCGTTGTACTTTGACCTTTTCCCCGATCAATTTAAACAAAAAATTGAAAATGAAAAATTAAAGCTGGCGCAGCAGAAGCTGGAAAAAACAGAAGACAGCCAAAAGCCGATTGACATTGTCATTACGCGGAAAGAGGAACGGCCATGATTGAAAAAGCGGTCAACCCGCGCTTTGAAGATTATTTATTCAATTGGAATGAAACGTACCAATTTCTCGTCGGAGGCTATGGGTCGTCAAAAAGCTATCATACCGCGCTGAAAATCATCTTGAAGCTGCTTCGTGAAAAGCGGACGGCGCTTGTGGTGCGGGAAGTTTTCGATACGCACAGAGATTCTACCTTTGCCTTGTTTGAGGACATTATCGAGGAGCTTGAGCTGGGACATGCCGTAAAGGCCGTGTCTTCACCGATGCAGCTGAGATTTTCAAACGGAAGCCGGATTATGTTTAAGGGGATGAACAACCCGGCCAAATTGAAATCTATTCATCATATTTCTCTGATTTGGATTGAAGAATGCTCAGAAGTGAAATATGAAGGCTTTAAGGAGCTGATCGGCCGTCTGCGCCATCCCGAGCTTTCGCTTCATATGATATGCACCACAAATCCCGTCGGCACTTCCAATTGGACGTACCGGCATTTTTTTCGTGATGAGCAAAAAAAACGGTTCGTTTTGGATGATCAGATGCTGTATGAAAAAGGCACCGTCGTTAAGGGAGATACGTATTACCATCATTCCACAGCGTGCGACAATCTTTTTTTGCCGAAAAGCTATATTAAGCAGCTGGACAGCTTACGGCAATACGATCCCGATTTGTACCGGATCGCCCGCAAAGGACAGTTCGGCGTGAACGGCATCCGTGTATTTCCGCAATTTCAGGTCCTGGAGCACAACGAAGTCACAGAGAGGATTGCCGCCATCAGGCGCCCTCTGTTTCGGACGGGCATGGATTTCGGTTTTGAAGAGTCATACAATGCGGTCATCCGGCTTGCCGTCGATCCCGATCAAAAAGAGCTTTATATTTTCTGGGAGTATTACAAAAACAAAATGACCGATGACCAGACAGCTGAAGAGCTTCAGGAATTGGCGGATCAAAAAGAGCTGATCAAAGCGGATTCGGCCGAGCCGAAAAGCATCCAATATTTCCGCAGGCAGGGCTTTTGCATGGTCGCGGCCAAAAAATTTCCCGGCTCAAGGCTCCAGTATACGAAAAAGCTGAAACGGTTCAGACACATCTATTGCTCAGACAGCTGTGAAAATACGATCCGCGAATTGCAGAACTTAACATATGCGAAAAACAAAAACGGCGCTCTGTCGGAAGATGAGTTTTCAATTGATCCCCACACACTTTCAGCCATTTGGTACGCGCTGGATGATTATGACGCGGCGGATCTGAAAGAGTCATCGCAAAAACGGATGCGTCCGAATCGGGAAAGGAGGAGGTAAACGTTGCCCAACAATCAAAACGTTAGAGCCACCGTCATTAAATCAAAAATGGCCGCGCCGCAGGCAAGGCAGATGCACGAAGATCAATTTGCCGATCTGTACGGAGAAGATATCATTTCACCGCCCTATAATCTGATCGAGCTGAAAACGATCGCTGAATATTCGACCATTCTTCAGCAGTGCATCGACGCATACCGGGTCAATATTACGGGTTTTGGATTCGATGTGGAATATACCTTTGACGTAAATAGTTCAGATTGCTCCCCGGGCAAAAAGGCGCGGGCCGAAAAAAACTGGATGAAGCTGGAGAGCTTTTACAAATGTCTTCATTTTGATGAATCAGCTGAGACGATCCTTGGATATGTGATAGAAGACCGTGAAAAAACAGGCAACGGTTTTCTCGAGGTGCTCCGGGACGGGCTGGGAAAACCGGCGGGGATTGAATATCTGGATGTAAAGCATATGCGGGTATGCGGTGTGACTGATCCTGTTGAGGTCACGTTTTCCTATGAAGAAAACGGCGCATCCAAAACGATTAAAAGGCAAAAACGGTTCCGTAAATATGTTCAGATGCTGAACGGACGGAAAGTGTTTTTCAAGGAATACGGCGATCCCCGCATGATGGACATGAGAACCGGCGAATACGTAAAAACCCTGCCTGAAAAGTTCAGGGCAAATGAAGCCGTTCACTTGAAAATCGGAAGCGGAACGTACGGTATTCCGCGCTGGGTCGGCAATATCGTCAATCTGTACGGCGCCCGGAAAGCGGAAGAACTGAATTTTATGTATTTCAAACAGGGCCGTCACGTGCCGGCCGCCATTACGGTTGAAAACGGCATGCTGTCAGAAGCGTCGTACAAAGAGCTACACGATTATATGAATGACCTTGAAGGGGTGGAAAACGCCCACAAATTTCTGCTGATTGAGGCGGAAGGCATTGCGAAGGAAAAAGACCTTCACGGAGGCGAAGACATTACGCCTGTGTCTGTGGAAATTAAATCACTTGCGGAAATTCTGCAGGAGGATGCGCTGTTTCTTGAATATGACGACAAAAGCAGAAATAAACTCCGCTCCGCGTTTCGTCTCCCGCCGCTTTATACGGGCGAGGCGCAGGAATACAACAAAGCCACAGCCGATACGGCACGCAAAATTACGGAGGAGCAGGTGTTTCAGCCGGAGCGGAAAACGCTGATTAATAAGCTCAATACGTTATTTTTGCCTGAATTGGGGCTTCACGATGTACAGCTCACTTTAAAAGGGCCTGATTTTCGCGATCCGCTTGAAATTGCGAAGGTGCTTACACCATTTATCTCCGCCGGTGCCGTTTCTCCTAATGATCTCCGTGATCTGGCCGGAAGAGTGCTCGGCAAAACGCTTGAGGAATGGCCGGAAGAGTACTACAGCCGGCCGGTGCTGAAAGGGAAAAAAGAGCAATCCTGAAAGGGGGTGAAAACATCTCGTGCCGAGAGAATTAAGAAATGCTGTCATCAGTTTTGTGAGCTATGTCGATAAAGCGGCGAACCAAACGGAATTTTTTTTCACAAAAGCAGCCGGCCTTCCGTCATTTGAAAAAAAGGTGCAGGTGTTTACAAAAAGCGAACCCGATGAGCAGAAGCTTGTCTACGGCATCGTTTACGAGCCGGATGTCCCGGATGCCCATGGCGATTATATGACGGCCGAAGAGATTGAAAAGGCCGCTCACGGTTTTTTGGCGGACGCCCGCAACATTGATACAAATCATAATTTTGAAGGCGGAACCGGCGAGGTGGTGGAGTCGTACGTCGCCCCGGATGACTTTGAAATCGGGAATGCTGTGATCCGGAAAGGATCTTGGGTGCTTGTCACCAAAGCCTCCGATGAAGTATGGGATCAGATTAAAGCAGGTGTCATTACAGGCTACAGCATGGCGGGAACCGCTGATGTTTACGAGGAGCCGGCGGAAAAGCAAGCCGGATTAATCGGCGCGGTCAAGCAATTTCTCGACCGTGACCGCAAATCAAGATACCGCAAGGGAGAGGACTTGAACAAGATGAGAAAAGATGATTTAAGAGAATCGATTGAACACGCGCTGCACCCGCTCTTAAAGCGGCTTGACAGTATGGAGCAAAATACGGAAGACAAAGACGGGGCGCCTGCACAGTCTGATGAAGAAAAACTGAAAACGCTTGTCGAGGACATGCTGGCGCCGATTATTAAACGCATCGAAGCGCTTGAAAAAGCAAGAGGCGCTTCAAAGCAGCCGGAAGAAGAGACGGGCGGCCAAGAACCTGTTAAAAAATCCATTTGGAGCGGACTGCTTTAAGCCCAGTCAGAAGGAGGAACTGTTAGTGAGAAATCAAGATATCATCAGAAAGGCGGAAATGTCACTTTCCGCTTTAAAAAGCGGCGGTTTAATGAATCCCGCACAAGCTTCAGCATTTATCCGCATGGTGCAGAACACGCCGACCATTTTCAGCGAATCACGTGTGATTCAAATGGAAAACGACTCGCAGAAATTTGAAAAAATCGGTTTCGGCCAGCGTATTCTGCGTGCCGCTGAGGAAGGAAAAGCCTTAACGGACGATCAGCTGACCGTCCCGGCAACAAGTACGGTGCAGCTGAATACGAAAGAAGTCATTGCGGAAATTAACATCACCTATGACACGCTTGAAAACAACATTGAAAAAGACGGTCTGCAGCAGACAATCATGCAGATTTTAGCGGAGCGGGCGGCAGTCGATATTGAAGAGCTTGTCGTAAACGGCGATACATCTTCTTCTGATCCGTATTTGGCACAGCTTGACGGAATCCGTAAACAGACTGTGTCTCACGTCATCGACGGAAACGGGGAAGAGCTGTCCAGGGCTACATTTAAAAAAGGTTTAAAAGCCATTCCGGCAAAATATTTACGCCTGCCTCAGGAATTCAGATTTTACACGTCTCAAGGCATGGAGATTGAATGGAAAGACCGTGTGGCTGACCGTCAGACCAATCTGGGGGATCTTGCGGTGCAGGGCGGTTTATCCTCAGCATTCGGCGTTCCGGTCAAGGGGGTTTCCAATCTGCAGCCGTACTCAGTCGGAGAAGGTGATTCCCAGTACGATGCGTCTGACATCATTTTGACTCATCCGAAAAATATCATTCTCGGTTTTTCACGGAATATCCGAATCGAAGTAGATAAAGATATCCGCAGCCGAAAATTTATTATCGTACTGACGGCTAAACTTGACAGCAAATTTGAAGAAGAAGATGCAAGCGCCAAAATCGTAAACGTTAAAGAATAAGCCGGGGGTGGCAGTTATGTTAATTCAGCCGTCTGACGTTGTCTCATATTCAATTTATGATGAAGTCAAAAACAGGCCGGAGCCGCTGCTTATACAGGACATTCTGGAGGCGGAAGCGGAAGCGGCCAGAATGGCGGGGCACTCGTTCACTGATCCTGTTTACTCACCGCTTCCCGAGAAGGTTAAGCTTGCGTTATTAAAGCTTTCTCAATATTTTGTGTTGATCAATCAGAATGAAGCCGCCGCTTCCGCCTATCAATCTGAAAAGATAGGCGACTATTCCTATACAGTGTCGGGGGAAGGCGGAATCCGAAAACCGGCGGTATACCATCTGCTCTGTGAATATATCGCGCCGGGCTATTCCCCGGTTTCTATAAGCGCTAAGGTGAGACCGTTATGAGCTATGAACGGCTGCTCACTGACAGATGCGATATTTATCATGAGACGGTGTCAGTTCCGAAGGCCGGGCGCTTCGGCATTCCCGCTGAAAAGCTCCAGCCTGTTTTTTCTTATCCGGACGTTCCCGACGCTGAAGACGTGCCGTGCCTGTTTGTTGAAAAACAGCAGCGGCTTATTCAGCTTGCGCCTGATCATAAAGTATATCAGCGGTTTCTCGTTCATTTTCCGAAAGAGGCTGCAGTGCGTGTTAATGACAAAATCATTTGGGAAGGACAGGCGTATATTCTGGAAATGCCGAAGAAAGCAAGACAGCACCATTGGGAGGCCATCGCTGTGAGAGATGACAGACTATGAGCATAAAGAGCCTGGAAAAATGGAATCGGTCGCTGCAAAAGGCATCATCCGGAGAATTTGCCCGTCAGGCTGGCCGATGGCTGGAACAATCAGGGGAGGATTTTCTCGACCTGGTACGGGAGGAGCTTATGCATTCGGGAGGGATTGATACAGAAAACCTGCTGTCTTCCTTCCGAAAAGGAGCGCAGGATCATGTATGGATCATTGAAAACGGGGGACTGACCCTTGAAATCGGCACCAATGTAGAGTATGCCTCATTCATAAATGACGGACATTGGACCGTCTCAGATGAAAATGTCAGATGGGTGCCCGGGTATTTTCAAGGCTCCCGGTTCATCTATGATCCGTCAGCTTCAACGGGAATGGCCCTTAAAAAACAGTGGATCAGCGGGAATGGGTTTTGGGACAAAGCCCTTCTTATGTATGAAACAATCTTCGCCGGTTCGCTGGACAAGCGCTTCAATCAGTGGCTCAACACGTTAGGGGGGAGATAACGGATGAATCGCGAGACCGGTTCAATCGCCGCTTATTTGTATCAGCAGTGCGGCGTGCCCGTATATGAAAATGAACTGCCTGAACAATTTCAGGTGCCGTCCCTTTACATCCCGCCCCCGTATGTTTTTGACGAGAATGACACAGTCTCCACCTTTAAGAAGACATACAGTCTGAATGTGAAGCTGTTTCATGCTGACTCGGTGCAGGCGCTCTCTGCAGCCGACCGGATTGCTGATGCGGTGAGAGAATCAAGACAGATCATTCCGCTGCTTACGGAATCAGGAGAGGATACGGGTGATTTCGTCCGCATCAGCCGTATCGAAACAAGAGTCGGAGACAAAGGCGAGGCAGTGATCACCATCCGCTGGACGAGCCGCTACTACTATCAGAAACAAACATCTCCCGCACTGCGGGATGTGGACATTAACAGCGGGGTGAAACAAAAGTGAAAGAACATAAAAAGAAAAATGCCGCAACGGCAGAAAGAGCGGTTCTTTTTGACACGGTGGATTTAACAAAGCACGCGAAGGAGCTTTTCGGCGTAAAACCTGAGATTCTCCAGGGGGCTTTATTCGGCGTGAAGCAGAAACAAATGACAAAAGCGCAAGCCCAGACTTACATTCAAGCATTTTTAACCAAGGAGGTCATGCAATAATGAACGGCGGAACATTTACGCAAGGAAAAGAAAAAGAACGTGCCGGGATCTATTTTAACTTTAAGACAACTGCCCAGGAGCGGGTCACAATCGGTGAACGGGGGATTGTCGCCCTTCCCGTCGCATCTAACTGGGGGGAAGCGAAAACATTCGTCTCTATTTCAAGCATTGAAGATTTGAATAAAAAAGTAGGGCTCAGTATTGAAGATCCGTCACTGATTCTGCTGCGCGAGGCGAAAAAGAATGCAAAAACCGTTTTGATGTACCGTCTGACAGAGGGAATCAGAGCGAGCGCCGATCTTTCGCAAGGTGTAAAAGCAACCGCTTTGTACGGCGGTTCAAAAGGAAATGACATCATCATCCGCATCAGTGAGAACGTCCTTGACCAGACTGCTTTCGATGTGACCACATACATGGATGAAGCGGAAGTTGACAAACAAACGGTGAAAAAGGCCGAGGAGTTAAAAGCGAACGGCTATGTCACATTCACGGGAACGGGCGAGCTGTCGGCTTCTATCCCGCTGACAGGCACTGACGAAGAGTCCGGAGAAACGTTAAATCCTCAGGCAGGCATCCGTCTTGCGGGAGGAACTGATAAAGCGCCGGTCAACTCAGACTATACGGATTTTTTAGCTGCGGCTGAAACGGAGAATTTCGATGTCATCGCTCTTCCTGTCGCGGATAACGATCAGCTGAAAGCGACATTTGCCGCATTCATTAAACGCCTTCGCGATGCGCAGGGACAGAAAGTGCAAGGGGTGACTGCCCATTACAACGGAGATTACGAAGGTATCATCAATGTGACTGAGGGCGTCCTGCTTGAAGACGGAACCGAAATTAAAGCTGAAGATGCGACCGCGTGGGTGGCAGGTGCAAGTGCCGCCGCTGCATTTAACCAATCCTTAACTTTCGTTGAATACGAAGGCGCGGTCGATGTGCTGCATCGCCTGACTCATGATGAAGTGATCGAACGCCTTGCCAAAGGTGAATTCCTTTTCTCTTATGACGCCCGTGATAAGTCAGTCAGCGTTGAAAAAGATATCAACTCATTGGTGACATTTACGGCAGAGAAAAACAAAAAGTTCGCGAAAAACAAAATCGTCCGTGTGCTTGATGCGGTGAATAACGATTTGACACGTGAACTGAAAGCCTTAATTAAATCGAAAAAAGGCACCGGAAGCGATCTTCCTGCGACAAACGACGGCCTTCAATTCGTCAAAACGATGATTATTCAATATTTGACAACGCTTCAGGATGCGGGCGGCATCGCTAACTTTGATTCAGATAAAGACATTACAATCGGCCTTAATGAAGACCGCGACGGCTTTTTAATTGATCTCGCCGTGCAGCCTGTGGATGCAGCAGAAAAATTCTACTTTAATGTGGAGGTAAACTAAGATGGCATTAAAAGCGCAAAATACAATTTCAGGAAAAGAAGGCCGTTTATTTCTCGATGGAGAAGAGATGGCGCATATTAAAACATTTGAAGCAAACGTAGAAAAAAATAAATCAGAAGTAAACATCATGGGACGCCGCATGACGGGGCATAAAACCACTGGCGCCAACGGAACGGGCACGGCGACGTTCTATAAAGTCACATCCAAATTCGCCGTGCTTATGATGGATTACGTGAAAAAAGGCAGCGACCCGTATTTTACGCTGCAAGCCGTTCTTGACGACAAATCATCAGGCCGCGGAACAGAACGCGTCACCCTGTATGACGTCAACTTTGATTCTGCAAAAATCGCCGGACTGGACGTAGACTCAGAGGCGCTTGAAGAAGAAGTGCCGTTTACCTTTGAAGATTTCGATGTGCCGGAAAAGCTTTCTGAAACGTTTTAATCAAAATCAGTATGAATGAAACAGGCCTTGTACAGGCCTGTTTTTTATAAAAAAAAGAGTAAGGGAGTTTTCATCATGAGCGAAAAAAACGAACAAGTATATGATCTGTCATTCTTTATGCCGGGTAAAACAGTCGAGGCTGAGGAGATCCGCGTTCCGCTTTCAAAGCGTTTTGTCGATAAAAAAGGAAACATCGTGCCTTTTATTTTTAAAGCCATTACGACGGAACGCATTGATGAACTGGAAAAGGAAAGCACGACTTATAAAAATGTAAAAGGCAGAGGCCGCGTAAAAGACTTAGACAGCCAGCGTTTTTATGCGCGGATCGCAGTTGAATCTACGATTTACCCTGATTTCCGGTCTAAGGAGCTCCGTGATGCCTACAAAACGGCAGATCCGGTCGAAGTCGCAAAACGCGTTCTTTCAGTCGGCGGCGAATATGCAAATTGGCTGAATAAAGCGATTGAGATCAATGGTTTTGAAGATGAATTAGAAGATCTGGAGCAAGAAGCAAAAAACTGATAAAAGATGGGAATAAGGAAGCCGTGTATCTTTATTACGCGATGCACGAGCTTCATTATTCTCCATCAGAACTGAAAGAGTTATATGAAGCACCGAGGCATTTTAAGGCGCTGCTGTACGGTTTAATCGGTTACAAGCTGGACATTCTTGAAAAACAAGCGAAGAAAGGGGGAGCGACATCATGGCAAAGCTGACCGCCCGTTTTGAATTGGAAGATCGGGTTTCAAAGAAAATAAGGAAAATCCAAAATGGCTTCAGAGCGCTTGAGAAATACAGAAAAATGACAAAACGCCAAAGTGAAATTGATATACGCAAAGAGAGTAAATCTGTTTTAAGAACAATTGACCGCATTCAGCGCTCTATGAAAAGAAAGCTGGGCGCACAAACGATCTCTATTTCAGCTGAAGACGGAGCCAGTGCCGTCATTCAAAAGGTGCAAGCCCAATTAGCGGGTCTGCCTGCGTCTTTAACCATTAAAATAGGAGCAAAAGACAGCGCGACAGCGGCATTTGACAGATTGCGGAATCTGGCTGCGGGTTTCAAAGGATTTACCGTTTCACTGTATGCGTCAGACGAAGTGACCCCTGCCATGGAACGCATCAAACGCTACATGCAATCTGCGTTAAAAAACGGGTACTCCGTCACTATACGCGTCATAGATCATGTCATGAAAACAGTCGGCCGAATTTCAGCGGGCATTGATTCGCTGACGGGAAAAAACAATGTCATTCAATTATCGTTAAACGAAAAGGTGACAGCACAGCTGGCTGCAATGCAAAAGAATATGCCGGAATTCGGAAAAGCTTCTGCATCTGCTGCTCCTGCTTCGCCGAAAACCGATTTTTCAATGCTTGATTCCGTTGCAGACACCTTCATGAAAAAAGTCAATGACATCGCATCCAAGTTCTATCCGGAAACGATTATCGCGGAACTGGACAAATTCGCCGCAAACTTTATGAAAAAGGCAGACGAAATCGCAAGCAAATTCAGTCCGGAAACGATTTTAACAGAGCTGGACAAGTTCACGACGTCATTCATGGGAAAAGTGGACGAAATCGCGAGCAAATTCAGTCCGGAAACGATTTTAGCGGAGCTGGACAAGTTCACGACATCATTCATGGGAAAAGTGGACGAGATCGCAAGCAAATTCAGCCCGGAGACAATTTTAAGCGAACTGGACAAGTTTACGACGTCATTCATGGGAAAAGTGGACGAGATCGCAAGCAAATTCAGCCCGGAGACAATTTTAAGCGAACTGGACAAGTTTACGACGTCATTCATGGGAAAAGTGGATGAAATCGCAAGCAAATTCAGTCCGGAAACGATTTTAGCGGAGCTGGACAAGTTCACGACGTCATTCATGGGAAAAGTGGACGAGATCGCAAGCAAATTCAGTCCGGAAACGATTTTAGCGGAGCTGGATAAGTTCACGACGTCATTCATGGGAAAAGTGGATGAAATCGCAAGCAAATTCAGTCCGGCAACAATATTAGCCGAACTGGACAAGTTCACGACGTCATTCATGGGAAAAGTGGACGAGATCGCAAGCAAATTCAGCCCGGCAACGATTTTAACCGAACTGGATAAATTTGCTGATTCGTTTATGAAAAAGGTAGACGGAATCGTGAGTAAATTCAGTCCGGAAGCCATATTGAAAGAACTGGATAAATTCACTGATTCATTTATGAAAAAGGTAGATGACGTTGTCAGCAAATTTAGTCCGGAAGCCATATTGAAAGAGCTGGATCATTTTACTGATTCGTTTATGAAGAAAGTCGACGACGTTGTCGGTAAATTCAGTCCTGATAAGCTAATCGACCGCGCCGAACAATTTGTAAATGACACGATCGACCGAATTTCTGAGAAATTCGATTTTCTCAATCCGGATAAGATTCTGGAAAAAGTGGAGCAGTTTACATCCTCACTGTTCGGAGGCATTGATAAAAAGTTCGGCAAGTTCAGTCCTGATGCGATCATCGAGAAAGCTGAGGCATTTGTTGATAAAATTGTCGGCAAGATTGCAAAGAAATTTGAGAAATTCAGCCCGGACAAAATCATCGAAAAAGCCGGGGAATTAATAGAAAAAATATTCGCAGGCATCGCCGAAAAATTAGGCAAACTCAATATCGGCGGATTATTAGGCGGCGGCACGAAAAAAGAAAAGAGTAAGGGCGGCCTTTCTGCCGGCGGCGCCAACGGCCCGAAGCGTCCTGATCTGACAAAGGGTTCACAGCGCACGGCAACAGCGCCAAAATCTTCAGGAAAGTCAGCCAAAAAAACCGGCGGGGCTTTTGGGGGATGCTGCTGCTGTACCGGAGTGACAATGGGCAAAAGCAGTAAAGTCGAAGGGCGAAATAAATCTTCGAAAACAGGCTCCTCTGTAAAGGAAAGCAAACAGGCATCTGTAAACACGCCGAAAACAAAAGGGGCAGGTAAAGGAATCGGCGCATTTTTGAAAGACTTGGGAGGTTCAAAGGCGCTGAAAGGCGGTATGAAAGGGTTGAAAGGTGCCGCTAAAGGAATTCCAGGCATAGGTGAATTGTTGTCACTTACTGATTTAGCCGGCATCAATAAAGATAATGCAGGGGAGAAAGTCGGCTCGGCGGGAGGCGGTCTTGCCGGCGCAGCGGCCGGCGCGGCAATAGGCAGCGTTGTTCCCGGAGTGGGCACATTAATTGGCGGCGCGGTAGGCGGCATCGCCGGCAGTTTAGGCGGTTCCAGCTTAGGAGAGGCCTTTGATTCAGGGGCTCTGAAAGACACGTGGAATGATATTTCCGAAGCGGCACAAAGTGCTTGGACAACAATACAAGATACTTGGGGAAGCGTTTCATCATGGTTCATGGAGAATGTGTGGACGCCGGTTTCAACGGCAGTAGTCGGAGTGGCGACAAGCATTTGGTCAAATATCGTGAATGCGTGGACGACGATTCAAGGGATTTTCGGCACGGTGTCATCCTGGTTCATGGAGAATGTATGGACGCCGGTTTCAACGGCAGTAGTCGGAGTGGCGACAAGCATTTGGTCAAATATCGTGAATGCGTGGACGACGATTCAAGGTGTCTTCAGTACAGTATCCGGCTGGTTTATGAGCACTGTCTGGGAGCCCGTAAAATCGGCTGTAGTCGGAGTAGCGACGTCCATTTGGAGTAAGATCACAGGAGCTTGGGATAAAATTAAATCTGTTTTCAGTACGGTATCCGGCTGGTTCATGGATATAGTCTGGAACCCGGTGAAAAACATGGTGGAAAAAGTCGGAAAAGGAATATCAGACGCTTTCACGACTGCTTTAGATACTGTAAAGGATATATGGAAAGGGTTAAGCGGCTGGTTTGAGAAAAATATAAAAGAACCTCTTGTAAAAGTGGGAACAGCCATATCAGATGCTTTTTCTGCAGCATTCGACTGGGTGAAAAAGATTTGGGATAAAACCGGAGGCAAATTGATTTCAGGCGTAATGGACTTCGTCACAGGCGGCGGAGATAAAAAGAAAAAAACGGACAAAAACGCCACAGGCGGCTTCATTACAAAGCCGACCATTTCGTGGATCGGTGAAGCCGGTAAAGAATTTGTTATTCCCGTTGACAACAACCGCGGCCGCGGGAAAATGCTGCTTTCACAAGCTGCGTCTAAGCTTGGCATGCGTGTCGTCGACGATATGGGAGCGGCTTCGGCTCAGTCTTCCGCTGCACCGGCGGGAGCGGGCGGTGTTTCTTCTTCGGCGTCTGTATCAGCCTATGCGTCTATGGATGCTTCCGGATTTGCCGGGACGGCTTCATCACTCGGCAAACAGTTTACAGAAGGCTTTGACAGCGGGATCAGCAATAAAGCAGTGGATATGGACGGCTGGAAAGAGAAAAACATCGGTACGCCGTTTAACGCCCTCATTTCGTCTTCGCCCGATTACGGAAAGCAAGTCGTTGCGGGCTATGCGAAAGGTCAGAATACGTCACAGACGGGCACCGATTCGTTTTTAAAAACAAAGGTGAAAACACCTTATCAATCGGCGGTCAATCAATCGTCCTCCTGGGGCACCGCTACAGTTAAAGGATTTTCGGCCGGACAGAATGCAAAAGATACGGGAACCGCACAATACGTGAGCACACACATCAATAAACCGTTTGTGCAATCAAGAGATTCTGCGAACGGCTGGGGGTCAGGCCTGATCGGACACTTCGTATCAGGGATGAATGCGAAGGGAAGCGAAGTCAAACAGGCGGCCAAAGATTTGGCCAAAAAAGTCGAGGACGCATTCAGGGAAGAGCTTGATATTCACTCTCCTTCCCGTGTCATGATGAGTCTCGGACGCTTTGCTTCAGTCGGCGTCGTCAAAGGGCTCAGCTCAGTTGACGTGAAAAAATACGCCGAAAAACAGGCAGGCTCGCTTGCAGCGGCCTTTTCCGGCATGGGTGCAGCGGGAGGAAGCGTCAAAGAGTGGCTATTGGCCGCAATGAAAGCGACCAATACTCCGATCAGCTGGCTTCCCGGATTAATGACGATCGCACAGAATGAATCAGGAGGCAACCCTAATTCCATTAACTTATGGGACAGCAACGCCAAAGCCGGACACCCGTCACAGGGCTTAATGCAGACAATTCCGAGCACTTTTGAATCTCACAAAGCGCCGGGAATGAATGATATCAGAAATCCAATCCACAACGCCGCTGCCGCCATCGGCTATATTAAAAGCAGATACGGCTCGATCAACAATGTGCCGGGGATTAAGAGTATGGCGCACGGCGGCCCATACGTCGGTTATGCCAACGGAGGTCTGATTACGAAGGAGCAGATCGCCCGTGTCGGCGAAGGGAACAAACGGGAGTGGATCATCCCTGAAGAACGGGGCATCCGCGGCCGTTATCTGCTTCAAAAAGCGGCTCAAGCGCTCGGCATGGAAGTGTCCGATCCGTCCCAGACGGAACCCGCGGCGCTTTCAGCCGGCACGGTTTCCGCAGCTGTTAAAGGCGGCGGACAAACCATGCAAAAAACGGGAACAAAAGAGATCAAAATCGAATTCAGCGGCGATCAGCATTTCCATAACGGACAGGACGCCGACAGCCTCGCTGCCAAAATCAAACAGGCGCTGATTGATGAACTGCAAAAAGACATTTATACCGGAGCAAAGGGGGCCGTTGCTTTTGACTAAATCTGTTTACGAATTTTGGCTGTCACAGGGGAAGGACAAGCTCCGGCTTCCCGTTCTCCCTGAAGCGATTGATATCGCAAACAGCGTGCAGAATGATTCCGTGAAAGTCACGGGTCTTGGAGAGGTGACGTTTATTGAAGAACCGGGAGCGAAAGAAATTTCGTTCTCTTCTTTTTTTCCGAAACGATACACCCCGATTGCCGAATATCAAAGCATCCCTTCGCCGGAAAAAGCCATTTCAGCTATTGAAACATGGATGAAAGCGAAAAAACCCGTTCAGTTTTTGATTACAGGAACAAAAATCAATGTTACATGCAGTATTGAAAGTTTCAATTACAGCGAAGGTGACAATGAAATCGGCGACCGGAATTTTGATATCGTACTGAAAGAATATAAAACCGCTTCGCCAAGAAAAATCAAACAAAAGAAAAAAACGAAAGCGAAGCGCCCATCCAAAGCTTCACCCAAAACATATACCGTCAAAAAAGGGGATACGCTTTGGGACATCGCCGGCAAGTTTTACGGAAACCACACGGAGTGGCGGAAAATCTGGAACGCGAATAAAACCGCCATGATTAAGCGGAGCAAACGGAATATCCGGCAGCCGGGGCATTGGATCTTCCCGGGGCAGAAGCTGAAGATACCGCAATGAAACGGGTGAGAAGATGATTGAACTATTTGTCATAAAAGAAACGGAGTGGCTCGAGCTTGTCACAGAAAGCGTAACGCTGGAAGGACACAGATATCAGGCGCCCCGCTCCATCGAAGCGACAATTGTCGTAAAGCAGGGCAGCCAGACGTATTACGGCGTATCAGAAGGGGATACGGTTTTGTTCAAATGGAACGGAAAAGAGCTGTTCCGCGGCATTGTCTTTGCAAGAACGCCGGATGAGCATACCGTCGCCTTCACCGCATACGATATGCTCCAATACCTTGTGAAAAACCAGGACGTTTATGTGTTTTCCAACAAGCGCGCCGATCAAATATTAAAAAGGATCGCCAGCGATTTTCAAATTCCCGTGACATCCATTGCCAACACAGGGCATACCATTAAATCACTCGTTTTCAAAAATGATACAAGTCTTTACGATATGATGTTAAAAGCGTTAAAACAGACAAAAAGCCAGACGGGCCGCAATTATCAGCTCTATTCAGAAAAAGGCAGACTCGGCTTGCGTGAATGGCCGGATCCGTCTGACATTTGGGTGCTGGAAACAGGAGTTAATATTACAGGGTATCAATACAGCACTTCAATTGATGATACCGCAACCCGTGTCGTCATGCGGCTGCAAAAAGACGATAAAACCGTGAAGGCTTCCGCGTCAGACAGCGCGGGCATGAAAACATTCGGCGTTTTACAGTATACCGAAACGGTTTCTGACGACATTAACGAAGCCCAGCTGAAACAGCGTGCAAAAGTGAAGCAGGCTGAGAAAAAAGGCGTAAAGAAAGAGCTGAAAAATATACAGGCGATCGGTATTCCGGGGTTGGAAAGCGGATTGCCGGTCTATATCTCAATTCCGGAAATCGGGCTGAAGAAAACTTATTATGTAGATACGGACCGCCATGAATTCCAAGGAACAAAGCATACCATGACGATTGATGTCACGGAGAAAAATTCACTTCCGGAGGGGACATCCTGATGAGATTAAGCGATGCTATTAAACATTTAGCCGTCGGGGCGGTTGACGCCGAAGCGCCGGTGGAGCTGATGACAGCGGAAGTGACCTCGGTTTCGCCGCTCGAGCTGAAGCTGAAAGATCACGACAAACTTTTGATTCCGTCTGATGCACTCATTGTGCCGAAGCGGCTGAAATCCGGCGGAGATGATCAGCTTCAGGCAGGAGACCGGGTGATGACCGCCGCATTAACAGGAGGACAGTCCTTTTTTGTGCTGGATAAAATTTAACCGCATTCGATGAATGCCGGGAGTGTGACTTTGAAAATTCATCCGTCTGGACAGAAATGTATTAAAGATATCAGCCTGTTAAAGCCGCTTCATTTTCTGAAGAGGGCTTTTTTACATGAACAAATCAAAAAGGAGCGGGTGCAATGGCCCTGACACCGGAAATCGAATTTGAAGATTTGGAGGATGCGAGTGAGGCCATTGAAACTTCACAAACCTACCGAATTGATTTTGAAAACAACCGGATTACCAATGAACTGATAAACGGACTGGATGCCATCAGACAATTCGTCTATATCGCTCTTCACACAGAACGGTATTCATATTCGGTTTTCAGCCATGATATCGGGAATGAACTGCAGGAAGTGCTTTCTGATCAGAACACGACGGATGCTTATAAAAAAATGGAGATTCCAAGACTGATAGAAGAAGCCTTGCTGTATGATGACCGGATTTTGGCTGTTGCCAATTTTGAGATTGAGAAAAAAGATGATGCCTTCATCGTCTCTTTTACCGTTGAAGCGGATGAGGGCATGCTTGAGATAGAGGAGGTGCTGGGAGAGAATGTTTGAAGCTCAGACGTTTGACGGCATTATGGACAGAATGCTGGCGCGCATTACGGCGGATATTGATACGAGAGAAGGAAGCGTCATTTACAATGCGCTCGCGCCTGCGGCCGCTGAGCTCGCAAAGTCTTATATTTGGCTTGATACCGTGCTGGAGCTTGTTTTTTCCGATACGGCTCAAGGAGAATTTCTGGACAGGCGAGCTGCCGAAGCGGGAATTGAACGAACACCTGCCACAAAAGCGGTCAGAGCCGGAGAATTCACAGCGGGCATCACCATTCCGACAGGCTCCCGTTTTTTCGTCGACAACCTGTATTTTCAATATACAGAGGATGGAACGCTCGAATGTGAAACGGCCGGAGAAGCGGGGAATGCCGGCATTACAGGTCAAAATCTGCTGCCGCTTGATACGATTCCCGGGCTTGAGAAAGCGGTCATGGGCGATATATTAATTCCCGGCCGTGAGGAAGAAGATGACAGCAGCTTAAGGACACGATATTTTACCCGAGTCCGCCGGGAGGCAGTCAGCGCAAATAAACAGCATTATAAACAGTGGGCTGAAGAAGTGGACGGTGTCGGCAGAGCGAAAATCTTTCCGCTTTGGAACGGAGACGGAACGGTGAAAGTTGTCATCACAAATGCGAATTTGGAACCGGCATCAGATATTCTGATCAAGAAAGTAAAGGATTATATTGACCCGGATGAAGGCCAGGGAGAAGGCCAGGCGCCGATCGGAGCTGCAGTAACAGTGGAAAGCGCGGTATGGAAAGAGATCGAAATCTCCGCTTCCGTGCTGCCTGAACTGAACAGCTCGATCGATGACGTGAAAGCGGAGATTGAAAAAGGCATCCTGAATTTATTTAAGAAAATGGCCTTCGAAGAAAACACCGTCCGCTTATCACAAATTAACAACATCGTTTATAACGCGGCATCCGTCAGTGACTACGCAGATATCAAAATGAACGGTGCGGCGGAAAATCTTGTGCTCAGTGATGTGGAAATTCCTAAACTCAAAGGGGTGACAATCCTTGAGCAGACTCGATGAGATGACGGCATACCTCCCGCCGTTTTTAACTCAATTAAAAGAGATGGCGGAAATTCTTGAGGCGGAAGCTCCCGAGTTTGAGCGGCAGAATAACGATATTTTCGATTTGACAGACCAGCTTTTTATTACGACGGCGACGTGGGGGCTTGACCGCTGGGAAAAAATATTAAAAATACCGCGGGAGTCAGGTGACACAGAAGACATGAGACGGCTCAGGCTGATCTCGAAGATGTCGAATATTCCGCCCATCACCCATCAAGCGATCGAACAGGCGCTAAACCGTTTTTTAAAACATCCGTCAGCTTATGTTCGGATGTTTCCGGGGGAATATCGTTTTTATGCCGATATGGAGCTTGATGACCTGCAGTACATGAACGACCTGATTGAAACGCTTGAAAAAATCAAACCCGCTCATTTGGCGTATACACTGAGAGCTGCATTAAACGAAACACTGGAAATCAAAGACCGGGTCATTCTCAACAATCGGAGATACCGAAAAGTCAGTGAACTGAAGGTCGGTTATTCCGTCACACTCAACAATAACGAGGTGGTCTTACCATGATATCAGCCGCTTACAGACAGCGTGCTGCAGCCGATTTGAAAAACAGGATCACAAAAGTGCTGTTAAACGGCAAAGAAACATTGATTGCGGACATTTCTGTAAAAGATGCCGCAGTCACCGTTCTCACACGCAGGGAAGAAGACATTAAACATATTGAAACCGTGCAGATGCTTGACGAAACAGGGAGCATCATCACAGAACGAAAAACAAATTTGGACCTCAGCAATAACAGAACGCTTGATTTAAGATTTACTTTTGAGGTGGTGTAACGATGGCTTACGAAGAAAAAACAGACTGGCTTCCAGACGACCCGATTAACGAAGATGACGTCAACCGCTGGGAAAAAGGCATAAAAGACGCACACACGGATCTGGCGGCCCATAAAAATGACATGAACAACCCGCACAAAACGACAAAGGCCCAAATCGGCCTCGGAAACGTGGACAACGTCCAGCAGGCAGCAAAAAAAGATTTCGACCAGCACAATCAAGATCAGAACCGGCATGTGACGATAGCTGATAAGGATAAATGGGATGCAGGACAGCTGTTTAAAATCACCGCCGATAACGGAACTCAAAAAATCAATTTAACTTCCGGCTCGTTTTATGAATCGTTAAAAGACGTGGGTTCTGTAACTTTTTACGGAACCAATGCAGTAACAGACAACCCATCAGATACGAGCTTACGCGGCATGCAATTAGTGGGGCAGCCGGGAATAGGTAATGGTTATGCCGTAGACGTGAAGGGTAACGCATGGTGGTTTTACTATAACTCTAATCAAACAGCAATCAATTGGTATCCTATAGAGTCTACAACTGATGTGCAATCAAAGATAGATGCCCATGCTAATAAAACAGATATTCACGTAACAAAAACTGATAAAGACAAATGGAACAATTCGCAGTTAAATAAAATTTCGAATGATGACGGCCAGCCGTTATTAAATGTCACAACTGATCTTCATGCTGAATTGTTAAACTATCCGTCATTAACCTATTTCTCATATGAAAAAACTGCGGCGAATACCCCGCCTGCAGGCGGACGCGGGTTTTGGACCTGCAGCGTCGGAAAGTCATATGGTCATGTTCTTGCCATGACAAATGACAACAGAACATTTCGTAAGTCTTTGGCAAATAACGTTTGGAGTGATTGGGTTGAGTTGGACAGCACAGAAGATGCACAAAAACTAGTAGACGCTCACGCCAATAAAAAAGACATCCATGTCACACAGGCGGATAAAAATATGTGGAACGGCGGGCAGCTTTCCAAAATCACAAACGACAGCGGCGGCATTCTTCTCGCGATTGGTGATGAAGATAACTTTCTTGAAAAAATTGTAAAAAACGGCAGGGCGTTCGGCACCTTTTATTCAACCGGCAAAGCTGCAAACAGTCCGAGCAATGCTTCGACCCGCGGCATGTTTCATTTTACCTCTCTTGACAGTGAGGGAAAGGGAACGTTTGGGTATGTCATTGCCATCGATTATAAAAATAATATGTTCACGAACTATTTGGATTTGAACTTGGGCTGGCAGGGCTGGAGGCGGATCGTTACCGAACTTGATACTGAAAATGTTCCTTGGGTAAATGTTCCTTATAAAAATGGCGCTAAGTCAGGAGACAGGCCGCTTCAATATCGCAAAGTGGGAAACACCCTTCACCTGAACGGACACGTTCTTACGGACAGAGAAGTGGTATTCGGGAGTGTGCCATCCTCTTGTGCGCCGGCCAAAGGCGTTGTGACTATGGTCGCAGCCAGCGGCACCACCGGTTACAGTAAGATTGTTTTTTATTCTAATGGAGATATGAAGCTGACGGGAATTATGGCCAATATAGAAAATAATGTTAACGGCTATTACATTGATCTTGTTGTGGCCCTCACGTAAAGGAGCGAGAATATGAAATTAATATTTCCGTATGACAATGACAACATTTATACAGGCAGTCCGGTTGAGCTTTATCCGGATTCTGAGACAGGAGATTATATAATGCCGGCTAACGCTGCGGACTTTCCGCCGGAAATAAACGGCGAAGGCATGTGGCGCCCATTTTTTGATGAGGAAAAACAAGAATGGGTGGAAACGGCTGATGAAGCATATAAAAACAGCTTAAAAAAAGACATGGCCCCAGATTCAAATTCATTAAACCAGCTTGCGGGCCTCGGCGCGCAGCTGGCAAATGAGAAATTGGCCAGAAAAGCAGCCGAACAAGCACAGCAGTCACTCGGCGTGCAAATAGCATCTTTAAAACTGGAACTCTTAAACGTAAAAGGAGAATGAAAAAATGAAGAGACTTAACTTTTGGGTTTATGCTTTGTTTTATAAGTGGGCCTCAACAGAAATGGTCAAACAGGCTATGGGTTATAATGACTGTTCTGCCGAAGATCTGGCTGAAGGGGTGGCCGCGCATTATATCACGCCTGAGGAATTTCAAGAAATAACGGGTGAAACATACGAAAACTATAAAAATGCTGTGTCATAAGCCAAACGGCTTTTTTTATTTGTCATTTTTAAAAAAGGAGGATGGCCAATGATAAAGCATTCATTTGAATTTCCCGCTGATCAACTTGGCAGGCCAGGCGCCGTAAAAGCTTATCGCGGTAGCAAAAACGATTATGCCACACCGGTTGCTGATTTGTCCGGAATGGCAGAGCTGCTTACCAACACGCCGCTGCAGGCAATTGAAGTTTACAGCCAATTCGGACAAGACCGTTTAGGGGCCGTCTTAATAGACAGAGCACAGGGTTGGGCTTATTCGGACCGCAGCGGAACTCTTTTTATCGAAGAGAGCGAAGATAACAATTCGTGGACAGCTTCACATTCTGTCACAGTCAAAGGCGGAGTGCTGACCGCTTCGGGGTGGGTCTGCCTGACAAAAAGATATTACCGGTTCCGTTTTGAAAATGGAAATCAAAAGCAGTCCGAATTTGTTTTATACCAATCCGTCGGTACGGGCGGTGATATGGCGTTTTCATATACAGACGTGATTTTTCATGAAGATGCAGCAGAGGCGGGCGAGGGGGTCATCTTCTCAGCGGGCGCCTGGAAAAAACTTCTCGTCGAAATCACCGGCACGGCTGAGTCGGGCCATGTCGCGTTTTGGGGAAGGTCTATCTCGGGGAAAAATGTGCCGATCAGGGGAATCAGATCTGACGACGGAACCTCAGCCGCCGGCACGTCAGGCACAGGAGAAGTGTGGTTATTTGATATTGCCGGCTTTAAAGAAATCGTCATGGAAATCAAGAGCATTTCCGGCGGCAGCCTGTCTGTCAAAGGCACGGCATTTTCTTAAGAATGAAGCTTCCGAAGGGAGGTGAGAACAATGTAAGAGGGGGGAGCGGAAGTGCTTCTGGATGAACAAGCGGTGCAAAAAGAATTCGCAGGCATTAAAGGTGAACAAAAGGTGCTTGAACAGCGGGTGGCCGCATTAGAGCGGGTATCCGACCGGCAGGATCAGCAAATCATGACGCTGAATGAAAAACTGAACAAAATTGACGAAAACACAACATGGATTAAGCGGACCATTACAGGAGCGATCGTGACAGCAATCTGCACGGGCGTCATTGGCGGAGCCATCGCCATCATGTACAATCTGCTGCAAAAGTAAGGGGGAAAACCGATATGAAATTCGCGGACAAAGGCACGGTCGTCAGGACGGTGCTTCTTTTGCTTGCTTTATTAAACCAGACTTTGCTGATGTTCGGCAAATCGCCGCTTGATATTCAGGAGGACCAGGTCAGCCAGCTTGCAGATACACTGTATGCCGCCGGATCGGCCGTTTTTACGATCGTAACGACAGCCGCAGCCTGGTTTAAAAACAATTACGTCACTGCAAAAGGGAAAAAACAGCAGGCTTTATTAAAAATAAACAATTTATCGAAATAGGAGAGATGAGAACATGGTAAAAATCACACAGGATTTTATCCCGGCAGGAAACAATAACCGCCCCGGCTATGCAATGACACCGATTTACATTACGGTGCACAATACGGCCAATACCGCAGCCGGCGCTAACGCCAAAAGTCACGCAAACTATGTGAAAAACCCCGATACGCCGACAAGCTGGCATTTCACAGTCGATGATACGGAAATTTATCAGCATCTTCCGCTCAACGAAAGCGGATGGCATGCCGGAGACGGAAACGGGGACGGCAACCGCAAATCTATCGGTATTGAAATTTGTGAAAACGCCGATGGCAACTTTTCAAAGGCCGTGGCAAACGCCCAATGGCTCATCCGCACATTAATGACGTCGCACGGCATCCCGCTTTCAAATGTCGTTGCGCACAAACATTGGTCAGGAAAGCTTTGTCCGAGAAGACTGTTGGATACATGGGACGAGTTTAAAGCGGGAATCGGTTCTGAGGAAAGACAGACGTATACTGTTCAAAAAGGAGATACGCTGTCGGCCATCGCGCGAAAATTCGGCGTCAGTGTGGCTGATCTTCAGAAATGGAATAACATCGCAGACCCGAATTTGATTAAAGTCGGACAAGTGCTGTTTGTCAGCCCGCCGGTTGAAGCACTGTATCCTCTTCCAGATGAGGTGATTCAGCTGACAGAGCCGTACACGTCCGGTGAAAAAGTATACCAGGTGCAAAACGCGCTCGCCACGCTTTATTTTTATCCTGAAAAAGGAGCTGTCAATAACGGCATTGACGGCATCTACGGACCGAAAACCGCAAATGCCGTGGCCCGATTCCAATCTGTAAACGGACTGCCGTCTGACGGCATCTACGGTCCCGCTGTAAAAGCGAAAATTCTGATGCAGCTTTAAAAAATAAAAGGCTGGGTCCCGATCACATTACGGGATTCAGCCTTTCTTCTTTTTTAATCGGTTCAATAGCCCGAGACTCCTCGCCCGCATCCTCAGAGAATAAGCGGAAAGCCCGAACCGTCCGTAATCCACAAACTTTACGCGCCTTACAATTTTCTTCACATCATCACCTGTCGCATCTCTTTGTTGATTTTATTATATGAAATATAAGGAAAAAAGGAATAAGGACAAGAGCCGTGTCTCCTGTCCTTAGTGTAATCAAGCTTTTTTTTGTTTATACTTGTCAATCAGCCGTTCGTTTTCTTTGAAAATTCTGGCGGTATGAGGGCTGACCTGGTAACTTGCGATACTTGTCATTGAGCGTTTTTTAAACATTTTGAACGGTTTCGCTCTTTGTTCCGGCTGCCCGTTTTGAAATGCCTGCTCCATTATTCGTCACCTTCCTCTTCTATTGGCAGCATTAAATCATAAATGCTCGTGAGCGATGTGAAAAGCAAATAATCGAATTCCGTCAACAGGTTTTCTGACGTCAGTTTGATCACATAATGGCGGTCCTGGACTGTAAACGGAATAAGCACAAGCCTGCCCTTTTGATCATAGTAGACGTCTTTTCGGTTAAGGCGGGACTGAACGTCTGCCGCATCAGGCATATGCTCCGTCAAGCGGTCCTTATCCGACTGTGCCGAATAGTCGCACAATGAAGCCGTGACATTCATTTTTTCTGCATAAGCGGCCAGCAGTCTGCTGATGCCTTCTGCATAAGCTTCTGTACTTCCATAATATACATGGATCGGTTCATTTTTCAACAGATATTGATAGGTTTTCAGTTTTTCAAGGTAGGAGTGAAGCATTTCATTGTTTTCTTCCAAAATCTCCCTCGTATCCGTCTCTAATTCATTGCCGGCGAGCTTTTTGATATATGCGCTCAAAAAGATAAACGCATCAATAAGAGCAAAGCAGACGGCAACAATCAAATATTGTCTCCATGCGGAAAAGAGCGATTCGGGATCATATGTCCAATAGACCATGGAGCCCAGTACAAATAGTAAATACCACGTTTTACGGATGGCAAACATTTTTTCTTTTACCTTTGCCTCAAACCGCCAGGATGCGTACACATATAAAATGAGTGCGGCGGCCATCGTCCACACCATGATCTGAAAAAACATGAGCATGAGCATCCCTCACAATTCGAAAAATGGTCTGCTATGTTCATTCTATGTCATGACATCATTTTCCTGTCACAAAAAAACCGCTTCTGTAAAGAAGCGGATGCCGTCATTAGAAAAAGAGATCTAAGATGAAAAAGGCGATGGCGCCGAGTGTGCCTGCAATCGGCAGGGTGATGACCCATGTAATGAGCATCCGTTTAGCCGTTCCCCAGTTTACGCCTTTTACGCGGTGGGAAGCGCCCACACCGAGAATGGAAGACGAAATGACGTGCGTCGTGCTGACAGGGAGATGAATAAACGTGGCCCCGAAAATAATGGCTGCGCCGGTTAAGTCGGCAGATACGCCGTTTACCGGACGGATTTTCATAATTTTACCGCCGACGGTTTTAATGATTTTCCAGCCGCCGATGGATGTGCCGAGACCCATTGCCAGGGCACAGGAGAGCTGCACCCAGAAAGGAATCGTATCACTTTTATGTAAATTGGCCGTCATAAGCGCCATCGTAATGATACCCATCGCTTTTTGCGCGTCGTTTGTTCCGTGTGTATAGGACTGAATGGCAGCCGTCAAAATCTGCACTCTGCGGAAGCGTTTATTTGTTTTCGCCAGATTGCTGTCTTTAAAAATCAGCTTCACGATCGAATATACGATAAAGCCGAGAACAAAGGCGATGATCGGTGATAAAATAAGTGCTTCGATAATTTTAATGAACCCTTTATAATTAAGCGTCGCAAAACCTGATGCTGCAATAGCCGCACCGGCGATCGCTCCGATAATCGCATGTGAAGAGCTGCTCGGAATGCCGAAATACCATGTGATCAAGTTCCAGGCGATTGCGGCGAGTAAAGCAGCAAGAATGACAACCGATCCGTTGTCTAATGTATAAGGATTCACAATATCTTTCGTAATGGTTTTCGCCACACCGGTAAACGTCATGGCTCCGAGAAAGTTCATGATGGCGGCCATGATAATCGCGTGCCGCGGCTTCAGCGCTTTTGTCGAAACTGAGGTGGCGATTGCGTTGGCGGTATCGTGAAATCCGTTAATGAAGTCAAATACCAAAGCGCAAATGACAATTAATATCGTTAAAAGTAATAGAGTATCCATTATAACCCCTCGTTACGCGTTTTTCATAATGATGGTTTCAAGGTTATTGGCAACGCTTTGGCAAGAGTCGGCAATTTCCTCAAGCGTTTCGTAAATCTCGCGGTACTGAATCACTTTAATCGGATCGGTTTCTGTGCCGAACAGATTTTTTAATGATTTTCTGTGCAGGTTGTCACAGTTGTGCTCATACTCTTTAATTTTGATGGCGTGAGGCTGAATGTCCTTTAAGCGGTTTTCTGCCAACAGCTCAGTTGCAATTAAAATTTCTTTCGCACATTCTCTAATGTATCCGCTGAATTTGTCGATATGCTCGTCTGATGAAGTAATTGAGAAAATCTCCATCATGGCAGAGAAATGTTCAATTCCGTCAAGCACATCATCCAGGCTGTTTGTCAGCTGAAGGATATCTTCGCGTTCAATAGGAGTGATGAATGCTTTGTTAAGCTCTTTAATCATGACATGAACATGATTGTCACCTTTTGTTTCGTATTCTTTTAACGTATCTGCAAATTCTTTAAGTGTTGTTTGGTTTGTGACTTTAAAGTTCACAAAATACTCTGCAGTTTCATCTATATTTTTTGCGATTTCTGTTAAAAGGAGTGAGAACTTATCTTTTTTTCTTTTTATCATTAAAAACCCTCCATTGTTTGAATGAGACAATGCACACATCAAATTATTATATAGCCTTTTGTCGAAAAAAAACAGATGAAGTCGAAAAAAACGCCTCTTGATTTTTTCGTAAAAACGTGTCTCATCCTGTTTTTCTTATGTTACCCACTTTGCCAAAAAAACGTAACATACTTCGAATTCAGACATCTTGCTTAAAAAGTATAACAAAAGATGTGAATTTGCTGTCAACTTTTGCACGTGATTTTGCCGAAAAAAAACGGCTCCCGTAAAAGGAACCGTTTTTGTCAGTCATTTCTGCGGTTTTTCAGCCAAAAATAAAGCGGGAGTCCGGCAAGACCGATCAAGATGGAAAGCCCGCAGCTCAGTGTATCTGTAATGATCGTGCTGATCAGCACAAACAGTGAACCCGCTATGGCCAAAACAGGAATGACCGGATACAGAGGCACGCTGTAGGCGCGCGGTTTTCCGCCGCTTTTTTTTCTTAGGATGAAAACGGCGAAAAAGGCCATGACGTAAAAAATATAAATCATGAAAATAGAGATTTCAGACAGCTTATCAGGGTTGCTGATGATCATAAAAATAATAGCCAGCGCGATCTGAAATGACACGGCAATCCAAGGAGTGCGGAACGTCGGATGCACCCGTGAAATCTGTCCGGCAAACGGCAGCTGTTTCCGTTCCGCCATTGCAAACGAGACACGCGGAAAAGCGAGAATCTTTCCGTTTAAACAGCCGAAAATGCTGACGATGATCCCGACGCTGATCAATTTTCCTCCGATACCGCCAAACAGCATTCCGGCAGCGGTGCCTGTGGCATTTTCACCGAGTTTGACAATGTCGGTCGCGGGAAGAATGTGCAGCAGTGCGAAGTTAATGAAAAGATAAATGGCGGTGACAACCAAGAGTCCGCCCGTCATCGCTCTCGGGAGAAGCTTTTCCGGGTTTTTCATTTCACCGCCGAGAGCCGCAAGCAGAATCCAGCCGTCATAGGCAAACAAGGTAGCCAGTATGGCAGCGCCGAAATTCATTTCTGACATGCTGCTTGTAACGGCTGTGAAAATATGCTGATCGCCTTTCCAAAGGCCGAACACAATCATGCAGATAATCGGAATCAATTTGCCGACCGTCGTAATTCCCTGGACGATGCCGCCATATTTCGTTCCGATAATATTAATGATGCTTAAAAACAAAACGGCTGCAATTCCGATCAATTTAGACCAGCCGGAATCCCAATTGAACAAGTGCGCCATCAAAGAGCCGAAATACAAGCCGATTGCTCCGATAATCGCGGGTCCGTAAATGATGATTTGCACCCAGCCGCACAAAAAGCCCCAAAATTCGCCGTACACTTCTTCAAGATATGTATAAAGTCCGCCCGTTTTCGGAATCTGAGTGCCGATTTCCGCAACGGTCAGGCCGCCTGCTAGCGTCAAAATGCCTCCTAACAGCCACGCGATAAGCGCGGTTTTTGCATCACCGGAGTAGGCAAGCACGGCGCCTGGTTTCATAAATACGCCGGAACCGATGATGGTGCCGATAACAAGTGAGAGGGCGATGGTAAGGCCGATCTCTTTTTTTAGTCCGTTTTCTTCAATCTGCATATCCTTTCCCTCCAGATGTAAAATCGTCATGCTGAAAAAACTATTTTCCATATTGTAAACCCTAATTGCTGAAACACGAATAAAATAAATTTTCTGATTTCGGCTTTTGGCTTAAAAACAAAGGTTTTCGCTTTTGATAAGAAAAATATTTTATTTTAAAAACGAACATTAAGAGTTTTAAAATTTCTATAGTTCGTTATTTTGAAGACGGAAATCTGCGGACCGTCGGCAAAGCAGATGTGTTGACTTTATGCTCCGGATAACATAAATTGTATATATAAAATATCTCGAAATCGAGATAATTGAGTGGAGGATAACATAATGAAAGTTAACGGAATACACCATGTATCAGCAATGACGGCTGATGCGCAGAAAAATTTAGATTTCTATCGGGACATCCTGGGACTGAAACTTGTGAAAAAGTCCGTAAACCAAGATGAACCGACGATGTATCATTTGTTTTACGGTGATGAAACAGCCAATCCGGGATCTGAATTGACGTTTTTCGAAATTCCGCGGATTGCGCCGTTTCATGCGGGAACAAACAGTATTTCTTCAATCGGCCTGCGTGTCCCGGATGCACAAGCGCTGCAATATTGGAAAAAACGATTCGAAGAGCATCAGGTCGCTCATGGCGACATCGTGACAATAGCGGGCAGAGAGACACTCGCTTTTCAGGATCATGAAGGACAGCGGCTTGTATTGACGGCTGACGAAAAAGGAAAAGACATCGGTGAAGCGGTGAAACAAAGCGGCATTCCGGAAGAATATTCTTTCCGCGGTCTTGGTCCCGTTGAATTGACTGTCCCGTATGCGGAGCCGACGCTGCGTGTGTTAACCGATGTGCTCGGCTTCACTGAAATCGGAAAAGAAACCCATGAAGACCGGGGCACAGTTACAGTGCTGGAATCAGGAAACGGAGGCGCGCGCACGGAAGTCCATCTGATTGAAAGAAACGATCTTCCGCGAGAGCGTCCGGGGAAAGGCAGCGTCCACCATGTGGCCTTCCGCGTTCAGAATGAAGAGGAGCTTGCTTTATGGCACCGCATCATTACAAAAGAAGGTTTCAGCAACTCAGGCATCGTAGAGCGTTATTATTTCAAAGCGCTGTACTTCCGGGAACCGAACGGAATTCTGTTTGAATTGTCAACGGACGGTCCGGGATTTATGGTTGATGAAAAACCTGAGGAGCTCGGCAAAACGGTGGCGCTTCCGCCTTATCTCGAACACCGCCGTTCTGAAATAGAAGCGCGGCTGAAACCGATTCAATAAATCAGGAATAATGACAGATGCCTCCCGCGGCTTGAGGGAGGCATCTTTTTTTACTTTCTAAAACCGTTTTGTCCTTCTTTTTACCCATTTGTAAACGGCAAAATAATTGTCTTTGTTTATTAATAAATTTTTCACATTTGGTTGTTACACTTGTTCAAAGTTCAACCAAAGGAGTGAAAATACAGGTGAAAATGAAAAAACGCGAGATAGACGCAGTCTTAATCCTCATTTTACTCGTTTCCGCATTCTTGAATATGTACAACATCTGGAATGACGATACGGTGAACCCTTATTACACCGCAGCGGTAACGAGTATGCTACAAAGCTTTCATAATTTCTTTTACGCTTCATTTGACGCAGCCGGATTTATCACGGTAGATAAACCGCCTGTTACATACCAGATTCAAACGATCAGCGCGCTGATATTCGGTATGCACGGGTGGAGTGTCATCCTGCCTCAAGCATTGGCGGGTGTAGGCTCGGTTCTGTTCATGTACTTATTAATAAAGCCGACGTTCGGAAAAACGGCGGCCCGCATCGCCTCATTTGTCATGGCATGCACCCCGATCGCTGCAGCGGTCGCGCGGACAAACAATGTCGATGCTTTACTGGTCTTTTTCCTGCTGTTCGCCACATGGCTCCTCTTTAAAGCGATTCGAAAAGGAAAACTGATTTGGCTTCTGGCGGCGTTCTTTGTCGTCGGGGTAGGTTTTAATACAAAAATGCTTCAAGCTTATATGATTTTACCGGCTTTCTTGCTGTTCTATATGATTGCGGCAAACACAACCATTAAGAAAAAAATCATTTCATTGGCAAGCGCGCTGGCCGTATTAGCGGCCGTTTCGTTGTCATGGCCGCTCATTGTTGACAATATCCCTGCCGGCAAACGGCCATATGTCGGAAGCAGCCAGACCAACTCAGTATTGGAATTGGCTTTCGGATATAACGGCATTCAGCGGCTGACAGGCCAAAGTTCGGGCGGCGGTCAGGGCATGCCGCACGGAGACGCTTCGAAAGAAAAGGCTTCTTCCGCCGGTTCTTCACAACTGCAGGCGCCGCCCGGACAGTCTTCAAACGAAGGCAAATCTCAAAACGGCAACATGACGGCACCTCCATCTACAGGGCAAATGCCAAGCGGCGGCGAAATGCCGAATGGCGGTCAAGGAGGCCCTCCAAGCGGCGGAGGAAAAGGAGGCGCAGGCACCGGCTCAAAAATGCAATCAGGTTCAGGAATGTTCGGGACGGGAACCCCCGGTCCGCTGAGGCTCTTCCAACAAGAATTATCTGATCAGATCAGCTGGCTCCTGCCGTTTGCGATTTTTGGAATGGCCGGTTTACTGATCGCCGGGGCGAGAGAAAGAAGAAGATTGTCAGAAGAACAGAAGGAAACGATCTTTTGGGCAGCGTGGCTAGTGCCGATTGCCGGATTCTTCAGTGTGGCGGAATTTTTCCACCATTATTATCTCATTATGCTGGCCCCTCCGATTGCTGCTCTTGCCGGTGCGGGATGGGTTGCTCTCGTTCATCTGTACCGCATGGAGACAGGCTGGAAGTCTTGGCTTCTGCCGGCCGCTATTCTTGTGACAACCGGATTTGAGCTGTTTATCCTCAGAAACTGGATTGATCAAATCGGCGCAGGTTGGAGCATCGGTGTTGGCGTTATCGGAGCTTTGTCTGCAATCGCTCTGTCCGTGTTCAAACAGCGCCAAAAACCGCTCAGTTATTATCTGTCACTTGCCGCTCTTCTCGTCTTGCTGGTGATGCCGTTATATTGGGCGAGCACACCGCTTCTGTACGGGGGCAACAGCTCATTGCCTGAAACAGGCCCCCAGCTTGCGTCAACAAGCGGGAAAGGCATGGGAATGAATAACGCCTCTGTAAATAAAAAACTGATCAGCTATTTAGAGAAACATAACGCCGGAGCGGACTATCTATTTGCAACAACCGATTCCAACACAGCGGCGCCTTACATTATCAAAACGAAAAAAGCGGTCATGGCGATCGGCGGATTCAGCGGATCTGATCCGGCCATCACGCTGACTCAATTTAAAAAGCTCGTAAAAGAAGGGAAAGTAAAATACTTCTTAACATCCGGAATGGGCAAAGGCGGAAACAACGAAATTGTTGAATGGGTTGAGAAAAACGGTAAGAAAGTATCTTCAGATAAATGGCAAACAAGCACAGATCAGAAAACGAAAAATCATGATGCAGCTGATACAAAGCGCAGCAAGACCTCAGGTGAAAACAGCCGGATGGGCGGCGGCCCCGGCGGAATGAATCAGTCAGCTTCATTATACGAACTGCAATCTGATGAATAGGAGGAAAAAATATGAGCAGACATATTCAATATTCAATTGTCGTCCCGGTGTATAACGAAGAACCCGTCATTCAGACAACCTATCAGCGTCTGAAAGAAGTCATGGATCAAACAAAAGACCATTATGAATTAATCTTTGTTAATGACGGAAGCAAAGACCGCAGTATTGAAATATTACGAGAACACAGTCTGATTGATCCGAGAGTGAAAATTATTGATTTTTCCAGAAACTTCGGACACCAGATCGCGATCACCGCGGGCATGGATTACGCAGAGGGAAATGCAATCGTCGTCATTGACGCCGATTTGCAGGACCCTCCCGAACTAATCCTTGATATGATTGAACAGTGGAAAGAAGGCTACGATGTCGTGTACGCCGTCAGAACAAAACGAAAGGGAGAAACCTTTTTCAAGAAACAGACGGCTTCTATGTTTTACCGGCTGCTTCGGAGCGTGACTGATATTGATATTCCGCTCGATACCGGAGATTTCCGCCTGCTTGACCGAAAAGTCTGTGACGAAATGAAAAGATTAAAAGAGAAAAATCCTTTTGTCAGAGGGCTCGTCAGCTGGGTCGGCTTTAAGCAGACTGCTGTTGAATATGAACGTGATGAGAGGCTTGCGGGAGAAACGAAATACCCGCTTAAAAAAATGCTGAAGCTTTCCATGGACGGTATCACAACGTTCTCCCATAAACCGCTCAAGGCGGCAAGCTACGCGGGAATGATGATGTCCGGGGCGGGTTTTCTCTATATGTTTATCGTTTTATATATGAAACTCTTTACAGACAGCACCATAACGGGCTGGTCCTCTCTGATTGTGATACAGCTGTTATTCAGCGGCATCGTTCTTTTAATGCTCGGAATAATCGGCGAATATATCGGAAGGATTTATGATGAAGCAAAAGACCGTCCGCTCTATATCGTGCAAAAAGCGTACGGCATTAAAAACGAAAAGGTTTATCGGGATCAGCATATGTCTTAACCGAAACACCCTGTCCGGCCACCCGGGCAGGGTGCTTTTATGTCAAAAATAAAATCCGCAAGAACACAGAGTGTCCCGCGGATTTTTTCATTCATCTGCGGCCGGTCTGGATGTGCAGAGAGCGCATGATCAAGCCGGTTCCCGTCAGGTTCAATAAAATGCTTGCACCCAGCGTCATGCCCCAAGCCACGTTTTGCTGAGGAAGCTGAATGCTCAGCTGCAATAAGATAAGGCCGGTAACGACCAGCAAAAGTCCGGTATGTTTCATAGGTATGTATCCTCCTTTGTACACTAAGTCATACGGCTGATCTAAGCCTAAAGTTTCATCTGTATATAAAAAATCCAAGGCCGCTGCCTTGGATTTTTGTTAAGACGAAGTTTCTTCTTTTTGAGTCAGTTTCATTTTTTTTGTCATTTCCTTGCCGTTTCTGATAATCTTCACGTCAACGGTGCTGCCGACTTTCGTATTCTTATAGAGAATATTGCGAAGTTCGCTGCCCGTGTCAGTTTCTTTCCCTTTCAAGCTGATAATGATGTCTTCTGCTTTTAATCCGGCTTTGGCTGCAGGGGATCCCTGCGCCACTTCGCGAATGTAAACCCCTTTATTCAGCTGTTTGCCGAAAAGGCCGAGTGTGCCTTCCTGATAGTTTTGCGGCACTTGCTCCAAGTCGATCATGCTCACCCCGATATAAGGGCGCTCCACCTGTCCTTTCGTGAGAAGCTCTTCGGCAATCGGTTTGACATCGTTGCTCGGAATCGCAAAACCGATGCCTTCTACATCATTTTCACTGATTTTCATGCTGTTGATGCCGATGATTTTGCCGTCTGTATTCAAGAGCGGCCCGCCGCTGTTTCCAGGATTGATGGCGGCATCGGTTTGAATGACGTTGATACTTGACTCGCCGGCTGATGTGGAAATCGAGACCGTTCTGTTTAAACCGCTCACGATTCCCTGTGTGACGGTGCGGGAAAGGTCTTTGCCGAGCGGATCACCAATGGCGATCACGGATTCACCCGTTCTGAGAGCGGATGAGCTGCCGAAGCTTGCCGTTTTTGTTACGTGTTTATCACTGATTTCTAATACGGCCAAGTCTGTCAGCGAATCACGGCCGACGAGTTTAGCTGTTACATCGGTGCCGTCATATAATGACACTTTAAGGGAAGAGGCGCCTTCAACCACGTGATTATTCGTAATAATATACGCCTTGCCGTTTGCTTTCTTAAAGATAACGCCTGAACCTGAGCCTGTTTCCGCATCTTCACCCGATGAATTTGAGTTCGAATCTGAACCGGAACCGAATCCGAATAAATCTGAACTGTTTTGCTGCTTTTGCAGATTGGTGATTCCGACGATCGCCGGTGAAATATCTTCCACCATATTCGAAATGCTGCTTGAATTTGCGGATGAGCTGTTTGCCGATTTGCCGCTGCCGGAATCAGAAGATGTCTGCTTAGCGGTTACTGAAGACGTTTCCTGAGCGGGAGCCGGATTTGAAGTATCTTGAGTCTGATGGTCTCCAAGCGGCGTAAATGAATAGATGCCGAGGGCGAGCCCCCCGCCGATCACCCCGCCGAGAAGCGGTCTGAACCAGCCGAAGCTTCGTTTTTTCTTGTCCTCGTCCGGTGCGGAATATCTCGCCGGCTGCTGATTTTCTTTTACTAAAAGGACTTCCTGTTCTTTTTGGTCTGTCCGATTTTCATCACGATAGTTATCCATCATGTTCACTCCGTTTCTCTATTTCATCATAGCATGATTTGCCTATTATTACTGACTCCATCTTAAACAAAAAATGTGGGATAATAATGAAAAGATTGTGGGAAATTGTGAAAAAGACGTAATCGGACGGCGGCGCTCTATATTGACAATTTCCATCGGATTTGAAATAATAAATAAGATATTATGTTCAATCCTTCACATGAAAAGATATGAAAATTCTGTCAAGCTAATGGGGGAAATCTGTTAGCTTTTTCACTTTGTCAAATTTTAGAAAGGGGCTGCCAAATGAAAGAAAAACATCACTGGATTATTTCTCTGCTTGCTGTGCTGGCGGTCGGGCCGGGACTGATGTCGAACACCGCTCTTGCGGCTGTCCAAAGCCTTGTCCGGCAGACGGTCGGCGGGGAAAACTTTGACTCTTTTCATCCGATTATTATCGGTAATATGGCATTCGTCTTATTTGTGCCGGCTGGGCCGTATTTAAGAAAAAGGTTCGGCTCCCGGCCTGTCTATATGATTTCGATGGCCGCGGGTGTCATCGGTGCGCTGCTCGCTGCTGTGACGAATGATATTTACCTGCTCGCTGCGGGCCGTTTGCTGCAGGGAGCTGCGGCGGGCACTATGCTGATGATTATGATTCCGATGCTGGTGCTTTCGTTTCCGATTGAGCGGCGCAATTACGCATTATTTGTGTTAATCGGCGGATTTTACGGAGCCGTCATTATGGGGACCGTATTAGGCACGGCGGCGGCAAGCGCCGCCGGCCATTGGCATTGGCTGTTTATCATTTTTGGCCTGCTGTCTCTTTTCGGCTTGATTTTCAGTTATGTGTGGCTGCGGGATGATGCTCATAAAAATGCTGAAAAATCTCCATTTGACAGCATCGGTTTTCTTTTGGCCGGTATATCAGCCGTGCTGACCGCTTATACGTTTATTCATCTGCCGAAATGGGGCTTTTCGTCTTGGCATACATTGGCGGGATTTGGCGGAAGCTTCGTCATTCTGCTGATCCTGCTGATTATGCAGTACAGAAACGAACATGCGCTGATTTCGATTAAACTTATGCTGATTCCAAAGCCGATTCTGGGTGTTTTCATGATCGCTGCGGGCAGCATTTCCATAGCGGTCAGTCTTTCTGCATTTCACGGGGAGCTTCAGACCGCATACCATTTGTCACAAACCCAGTTAATATTCTTATATGCGAGCCTTTTGGGAGGCGTGGCCGTTGCCGCTGTCATCAGTGCTTTAGCATATGATAAAGTCGGCCCGGGCATGCTCGGCATAACAGGCTCTGTTATATTGGTGTTCGTGAATTTTCAATGGATGACGACGGATCATCATCTGCCGCTTATTCTATTTGCGGGTCTTTTCGTGATGCTGGCGGCAGGGACAGGGCTTATCGTGGCGGCCGGACTGATGGGCGCCGCGTTGGGCGGGCCGCTTCCGGAACTGGTGAAACGCATGACGGCCGTTCAGTTTTTACGGCTGTTCATTTATATGGGCGCGCCTGTATTAATCGGGTATTTTACGAAAAGAGATGCTTCGGGCACGCTTTGGGGCGCGCGCAGCACACAATCGCCGCATGACCAGCTGATGGGGACATACAGCGATCTGTTTCTAATTGCTTTTATCTTTAGCCTGCTTTTAGTGTGTTTATCATTTGTCATGAATGCGACCGGCATGGGACATAAGCTGGCGCATAAACCGCATACCGTACGCAGGCAGGCGGCTGAAGAGCCTTCGCCGCAGGTTCCTGAACCGATCAGGCATCAGGTCATTCCCGATCGCGAATACAGAAGTGCGGTCAGACAGTTTCAGGGTCACCCTATAAACAAAAACAGGATGTAACTTTTTCTATCAACAAACCCTTTTCCCTGTGAAAAGGGTTTGTTTTTTCCTATAAAGGCATAATGGTATATTGCATGTTTCATCCTTTTTTAATATAATTTGTTAGAATATTCATAATTTAATATCGGAATTTTAAATAAAAAAGGAGGCATTATATGAAACTGTATCTATCTGTAGACATGGAGGGGATTTCCGGACTGCCGGATGAAACATTTGTCAATTCCCGCATGCACAATTATGAGCGCGGCAGGGTTCTGATGACTGAAGAAGCAAACTGGTGCATCGCTGAAGCGTTTAATAACGGATGCACGGAAGTGACTGTGAACGACAGCCACTCTAAGATGAATAATCTGCTTGCAGAAAAACTTCATCCTGAGGCAGAGCTGATCACGGGGGATGTCAAGCCGTTTTCTATGATGCAGGGGCTTGATGAATCATATTCGGGCGTGATGTTTATCGGCTATCATGCAAGAGCCTCGATGCCGGGCGTCATGTCACACAGCATGATTTTCGGCGTGCGCCATTTTTACATAAATGATCAGCCGGTCGGTGAACTGGGGCTGAATGCCTACCTCGCCGGATTTTACGGCGTCCCGGTTATCATGGCAGCCGGAGACGATTGCGCCGCAAAAGAAGCGGAGGAGCTGATACCGAATGTGACGACTGCCGCCGTCAAACAATCCATTTCAAGAACCGCTGTCAAATGCCTGTCTCCTCAAAAAGCCGGGCGGCTCCTGACGGAAAAAACAGCTTATGCGCTCAAAAATAAAGATAAGGTCAAGCCGCTGACACCGCCTGATCGACCTGTATTAGGCATTGAATTTGCCAACTACGGACAGGCTGAATGGGCCCATTTAATGCCGGGCACAGAAATTGTACCGGGAACGACAACCGTTCAATTTCAGGCAAAAGACATGCCGGAAGCTTATCAGGCCATGCTCGTCATGACAGAACTCGCCATGAGAACAACATTCTGTTAAAGGGGTGAACGGCATGCTGCGGTATTTTATCAAACGTTTTATCGCCATGATTGTGACCGTGCTCGTCATCACCACTCTGACATTTGTCATGATGAAAGTGATACCCGGCTCGCCTTTTAACGAGGAGCGGGGCACAAACGAAGCGGTCCAGCGAAATCTCGAATCCTACTACCATCTGAACGAACCTCTTATCACTCAATACGCCATTTATCTAAAATCCATTCTCGCCTTTGATTTCGGTCCTTCAATCAAAAAACCGTCAGACAGTGTAAACGCCATGCTTGAACGCGGATTTCCCGTTTCCTTTGAGCTTGGCATAACGGCGATCATTGTCGCTGTTATTTCAGGACTTGCGCTCGGCATAACGGCCGCTCTCAGACGCGGCGGCTTTCTCGATTATGCAGCCATGAGCCTTGCGGTGCTGGGGATTTCCATTCCGAATTTTATTATGGCGACACTGCTGATTCAGCAATTTGCGGTTCATCTGAAATGGTTTCCGGCAGCCACCTGGACGAGCCCCATTCATATGGTGCTGCCGACTGTTGCGCTTGCCGTCGGCCCTATGGCCATTATCGCGAGGCTGACAAGGTCAAGCATGGCCGAAGTGCTGACTCAGGATTATATCCGCACGGCAAAAGCAAAAGGTCTTTCCCCTGTCAAAATTATCATCAAACACGCCTTGAAAAATGCTCTTATGCCCGTTGTGACAGTACTTGGCACGCTTGCCGCAAGTATCCTGACGGGCAGTTTCGTCATCGAGAAAATCTTTGCCATTCCGGGAATGGGCAAATATTTCGTGGAAAGCATCAATCAGCGTGACTACCCGGTGATTATGGGAACGACCGTTTTTTACAGTGTGATTCTGATCGTCATGCTGTTTCTGGTTGATTTGGCATACGGCCTGCTGGATCCGCGCATAAAACTTCATAAGAAAGGGTGAGCCTGATGAGTCTCCCGCAAGAAACGGTAAAACACACAGAAGTGCCAGATGACTGGTTTCAGCCGGGCATGGAAAGAAAGGGTGAAACCGAGTCGGTGAAGCGTCCGAGCCTGTCTTACACTCAGGATGCGTGGCGGCGGCTTAAAAAGAACAAATTGGCGATGGCCGGCCTTGTGATTTTATGCTGCCTGTTTCTTTCAGCAGTGTTCGGTCCGCTGATATCACCGCACAGTGTGACGAGGCAGACGCTCGCCGAGCAGAATCTTCCGCCGTCTTTTTCACATTGGTTCGGAACTGACGAGCTTGGGCGGGACGTGTTTACAAGAACATGGTACGGAGCGAGGATCTCTTTATTTGTCGGTGTGATGGCGGCGTTGATCGACTTTTTGATCGGCGTCATTTACGGAGGCGTCGCCGGCTACAAAGGTGGGCGGACAGACAGCGCCATGATGAGAATCATCGAAGTTCTCTACGGCTTACCGTATCTGCTCGTTGTCATTTTGTTAATGGTGCTGATGGGACCGGGGCTCGGTTCCATCATCGTCGCTCTGACCGTGACGGGATGGGTCGGCATGGCGCGGATTGTCAGAGGGCAGGTACTGAGGATGAAGCATGATGAACACGTGCTTGCTTCGAAAACGTTTGGAGCGAAAACATTTCGGATCATTAAGAAAAATCTGCTGCCGAATACGATGGGAGCCATTATTGTCCAAATGACGCTGACGGTGCCGGCGGCGATTTTTGCGGAATCATTTCTAAGTTTTCTCGGACTCGGCATTCAGGCGCCGTTTGCAAGCTGGGGCGTCATGGCAAACGACGGGCTTCCGGCGATTTTATCAGGCCATTGGTGGCGGCTGTTTTTCCCCGCCTTTTTCATTTCCTTAACGATGTACGCGTTTAACGTGCTTGGAGACGGCTTGCAGGACGCGTTAGATCCGAAACTGAGGAGGTAGGAAAAATGACGCAGCCAATTCTTTCAGTTCAAAATCTGCATGTTACTTTTTCGACATACGGCGGCACCGTAAAAGCCGTCAGAGGCGTCGGCTTTGATTTATATAAAGGTGAAACGTTTGCGATCGTCGGTGAATCGGGCTGCGGAAAAAGCGTGACGTCACAAGCCGTGATGGGTCTTCTTCCGAAACATTCGGCAAAGATTGAATCCGGAAGCATACAATTTAAACAGAAAGACCTTTGCCAAATGACGGAGCGGGAAATCCGGGCAATTCGGGGGCGCGACATTTCTATGATTTTTCAGGACCCGATGACGGCGCTCAATCCGACGTTGACCATAGGGGATCAGCTTTCGGAAGCGCTGTTGGAACACCGCGCCATGACGAGAAAAAAAGCTGAATCCGAGGTTCTCGCTATGCTGGATCTGGTCGGAATCCCTGACTCGAAATCCCGCCTGAAGCAGTATCCTCACCAATTAAGCGGGGGCATGCGGCAGCGGATCGTGATCGCGATGGCGCTGATCTGTGAGCCGGAAATCATGATCGCCGATGAACCGACAACGGCTCTTGATGTGACGATTCAAGCGCAAATCCTTGAATTATTTAAGAAGATTCAAAGAAAAACAGGCGTATCTATTATTCTGATCACGCATGACCTCGGTGTTGTCGCTCAAACCGCTGACAGGGTGGCCGTCATGTATGCGGGAAAAATCGCCGAAATCGGCACGAGGCATGATATTTTTTACCGGCCGGCTCATCCCTACACAAAGGGGCTGCTCCGCTCAGTGCCGCGGCTGGATATGGAGGACAGTGAGCTTTCGCCGATTGACGGGACTCCGCCTGATTTATTCGATCCGCCGCCGGGCTGTCCGTTTGCCGCCCGCTGTCCGGACAGGATGATCGTCTGTGAAAAGGTATATCCGGAAACAACCGTGAAATCCAAAAGCCATTTCGTCAACTGCTGGCTTCAGGATCACCGTGCCGAGCGGCTGAAGCACAAACAGCTGACGGCAGCAGAGGAAAAAGGGGGATTCAAATGAAAAAGAGATGGGCGATCGGAGTGATTGCTGTTGTTTCGTTTGCTTTGATGGGCTGTACGGCCAATGAGCAGGCGGGGACAGAACCCGGCAAAGCAAAAGAACAGGGGGGCGAAACGGTGCTCCGGCTCAATAACGAAAATGAGCCGACCTCACTTGATCCGCCGATCGGATTTAATAATGTTTCCTGGCAGCCGCTCAATAACATCATGGAAGGCTTAACGAGGCTTGGAAAAGATAATAAGCCCGAACCGGCCATGGCGGAAAGCTGGAAGGTGTCCGCTGATAAGCTGACATATACCTTCAATATCCGTGATAATGCCAAATGGACAAATGGCGATCCCGTCACGGCGGATGACTTCGTCTACGCCTGGAAACGGATGCTTGATCCGAAAACGGGCGCATCTTCCGCATTTCTCGGCTACATGATCAAGGGCGGAGAAGAATTTAACAGCGGAAAAGGCAAAAAAGAAGACGTGAAAGTTGAGGCAAAAGATAAAAAAACACTGGTCGTCACATTGGCGGCACCGCAGGATTATTTTCTGAGCGTCGTATCCAATCCGGCGTATTTCCCGATTAATGAAAGGGCAGCCAAGGCTGATCCGAAATGGTTCACTGAAGCGAAAACCTTTGTCGGCAACGGACCGTTCAAGCTGACGGAATGGAAGCATGATGACAGCATGACGATGGTCAAAAACGAGACGTACTGGGATAAAAAGACGGTGAAACTGGATCAAGTCACATGGGCGATGGTCAGTGACCGGAATACAGACTATCAAATGTTCCAGTCGGGGGATTTGGATACCGCTTTCGTGCCGGCAGAACTGAGTGAGCAGCTGATGGGCGGAAAAAACGTCCGCACGTGGGATCAGGCCGGACTTTATTTCTATCGCTTTAACGTAAAAATGGAGCCGTTCCAAAATGAAAAGATCAGAAAAGCGTTTGCTGCAGCAATTGATCAAAAAGAAATCACGGATTATGTGACCAAAAACAGGGAAAAGCCGGCGCATGCTTTCGTATCTCCGGGATTTACGCAGCCTGACGGGAAAGATTTCCGCGAAGCGGGCGGCAGTTTATTAACCCCGAATGAATCAGAAGCCAAAAAACTGCTGGAAAAGGGCATGGCAGAAGAGCATTATGACAAGCTGCCTGAAGTCACACTGACATACAGCACAAAACCGGAGCATAAGAAAATAGCGGAAGCGATACAGCAGAAGCTCAAAAGTGTGCTCGGTATAGACATTAAGCTCGCCAATATGGAATGGAACGTCTTTTTAGAGGAGCAGAAAGGACTGAAGTTCCAGTTCTCTCAAAGCTCATTTTTACCGGATTACGCAGATCCGATCAGTTTTCTTGAAGCTTTCCAGACGGGGAATTCCATGAACCGCACAGGCTGGGGCAGCGCGGATTACGACGAATATATCAAACAGGCAAAACAGGAAGCCGATGCAAAAAAACGTTTTGCGCTCATGCATAAAGCGGAAAAGCTGCTCATGAACGAGGCACCGATCATTCCGATTTATTTTTACAATCAGGTGCATCTGCAGAACAGCGGTGTGAAAGGCATTGTCCGGCATCCCGTCGGTTACATTGATCTGAAATGGGCGGAAAAGTCCTGATATCACAACGGAAACAAATACCGCTGTGTTTCACTTTTCAATCCATGGAAAAGGAGATTGAAAAAGCCATGAACCATAAACCGAAAGCACTGCAAAAAGGCGACACGGTCGGTGTGATTGCCCCTGCGAGCCCGCCTGAGAGCAGGACGCTGCAAACCGCGCTGCTTTTTTTAGAAGATGAGCTTGGTCTTCAAGTGAAACTCGGCCGGGCGCTGAAAGCCCGTCACGGCTATTTGGCGGGAGAGGACCGCGCGCGTCTCGATGATCTTCATGACATGTTTAGCGATCAGAAAGTCAAAGCAGTGATATGCGCGTGCGGAGGATTCGGCACGGGCCGCATTGCCGCTGATATGGACTTCGGCTTAATCCGCCGCAATCCGAAAATTTTCTGGGGATACAGCGATATTACGTTTTTACATACCGCCATTCATCAAAATACGGGACTCGTCACATTTCACGGCCCGATGCTGAGTACGGATGTCGGGCTTGATGATGCTGATCCGCTGACAAAGGCGTCATATCACCAGCTTTTCGCAGAAAAGGAATTCACCTATACGGAGGACATTTCCCCATTAGAGGTGCTGACAGACGGAAGAGCCGAGGGAGAGCTTGCGGGCGGCAATCTGTCCCTCATTACATCGACACTCGGCACGCCGTTTGAAATTGATACAAAAAACAAATTGCTGTTTATCGAGGATATTGATGAGGAGCCGTATCAAATCGACAGAATGCTGAATCAATTAAAAATGGCCGGAAAACTGTCAGACGCGGCAGGAATTCTGGTCTGTGATTTTCACCAATGCGAACCGAAGAATAAAGAAAAGTCTCTTACTTTAGAGCAAGTGCTGAACGATTACATTGTCAAATCAGGAAAGCCTGCGCTTAAAGGCTTTAAAATCGGTCATTGTTCACCGAGCTTCGCCGTTCCGATCGGAGCCCGCGCGGTTATGGATACGGCGGCCAAAGCGGTAACGATTGAATCGGGGGTTTCCGGAAGGGAGTGATCAGGCGTGAGGATAACAGATATTCAAACGGGGCGGATATCCGTCCCGCTGAAAAAGCCGTTTAAGACCGCTTTGCGCACGGTTTACCATGCTGAATCTGTCATTGTGAAGCTCACATTTGACAACGGTCTGACCGGCTGGGGCGAGGCACCGCCGACGGTTGTGATTACAGGCGACAGCGCGGCCGGTATTGAAAGCGCCGTCTGCGATGTGCTGAAGCCCGCTCTCTTGGGGCGGAGCCTATCCAGCATGGAAGCTGTGCTGTATGATATCAGCCGGCTGTTGGAAAGAAATCAAAGCGCCAAAGCCGCTGTAGATATGGCTGTATATGACGGATGGGCGCAAATGCATGGGCAGCCGCTTTACCGGCTGCTCGGCGGCTACCGGAATACACTGGAAACGGATTTTACCGTCAGCGTCAATTCTCCAGAGGAGATGGCGGGGGACGCAGATTATTATGTAAATAAAGGGTTTCGTATTTTAAAAATAAAAGTCGGCATAGGTGACATATCAGACGATGTGGCGCGGATTCAGGCGGTCAGATCACGTGTCGGCGCAAACGTCAAACTGAGACTGGACGCGAATCAAGGCTGGACGCCGAAAGAAGCCGTGGCCGCGATCCGAAAGATGGAAGACGCCGGACTCGGCATTGAGCTGGTCGAACAGCCTGTTCACAAAGACGATATCGGCGGGCTGAAACAGGTCACTGATGCCGTAGACACGCCGATTATGGCGGATGAGAGCGTGTTTACGCCCCGTCAGGCCTTTTGCGTGCTGCAGACAAGAAGCGCCGATTTAATCAATATTAAGCTGATGAAAGCGGGCGGCATCAAGCAGGCGGAAACAATCAATGCGATGGCGGAAACGTGCGGGGTGGAATGCATGGTCGGCAGCATGATTGAGACCAAGCTCGGCATCACCGCCGCAGCCCATTTTGCAGCGGGCAAACGCAATGTGACAAAGTTTGATTTTGATGCGCCGCTTATGCTGAAAAATGATCTCATTAAAGGCGGCATCATATACAGCGGCAGCCAGATTACGATCCCCGATGAACCGGGTCTCGGCATTACCGGTGTGTCGAAACAAGAGGAGGCGAAACAATGAGGGCAGCCGTAACAGCGGCGGCAGCCAACATATGGACGCTGCCGTCATCTCCCCGTTCGCATGATGCGCCGATGCTCGAAAACCCGCCCAAGATCAGAAAATGGCTGGCGGCTATGGGATATGAAGAGCGGCTCCGATTATGCACGGACAATCTTGTCCAAACGCAAGTGCTTTTCGGGGAAGAGGTGATCATTCTCAAAGAAGAAGGAGAATGGGCTTTTGTTGCCGTTCCCGGTCAGCCTTCAAAAAAGGACGCGTGCGGATATCCGGGCTGGATGAAGAAAAGCCAGCTTTCAGCATCCGGCTTTCAAACATCTTCTCCCGCCGTCTGGATTACCAAACCGACAGCTTTTTTATATCACACAAACGGCGAACCGGACTTGGAAGTGAGTTTCTTAACGCGTCTTCCGGCATCAGGACGTGAAAAAGGCTTTTTTCGTGTGATGACGCCGCTCGGGGAACGGCTCATAAATGAAGCTGACGCAGACGAATTTCGGCATACAGAAGGGCGGGCCGCAGATGTCATCGAAACGGCAATGATGTTTCTTGGACTTCCGTATTTATGGGGAGGACTGAGCGGTTTTGGGTTTGATTGCTCCGGATTGATGTATTCGGTATTTAAAGCAAACGGCTATACCCTTCCCCGAGATGCCCGGGACCAGGCAAAAGCGGGACGCGGCGCAGAAGTAAACGATATCCGGCCGGCTGACCTTTTGTTTTTCGCCTATGAAGAAGGAAAAGGCGCGATTCACCATGTCGGTTTGGCGCTTGGAGACGGCAGGATGCTGCACTCCCCGAAAACGGGAAAAGCCATTGAAGTGCTGCGTTTGAAAGGAACCGTCTATGAAAAAGAATTATGCACCGTACGCCGCTGTATAAGCGAAAAGGGGGAATGAATATGACGGCATCTCCGCTCCTTGAAGTCAGTGGGCTGAAAATGCATTTTGACGCCGGAAGAAAGAAAGCCGTCAAAGCAGTCGACGGTGTCAGTTTTCACATTCAAAGAGGGGAAACATTCGGACTCGTCGGAGAATCGGGTTGCGGTAAATCGACGCTCGGAAGAGTTATTCTCCGTCTGTATGACCCGACTGCCGGTTCGGTATTATATGAAGGGACGGACATACACCGTGCCGCGGCAGAACAGCGGTCCGTCCTCTTCCGTAAGCTGCAGATGATTTTCCAAGACCCGTACGCCTCGTTAAATCCGCGTTTGACCGTACGTGAAATTATTATGGAGCCGATGGAAATCCATAATCTTTACAATACCCGTAAAGCCCGGCTGATGATGGCCGATGAACTGCTTGAATCTGTCGGGCTTCATCCGGATTTCGGCAGCCGGTATCCCCACGAATTCAGCGGCGGACAGAGGCAGAGAATCGGGATTGCCAGAGCGCTTTCTCTGCACCCCGAGTTTATTGTGGCGGATGAGCCGATTTCCGCGCTTGATGTGTCCGTGCAGGCCCAGGTCGTCAACCTTTTAAAAAGGCTTCAGAAAGAGAAAGGGCTGACATTTTTATTTATAGCCCACGATTTATCAATGGTTAAGCACATCAGCGACCGGATCGGCGTGATGTATCTGGGGCGCATGATGGAAATCACTGAAAGCGCTGCGCTTTATAAGGAACCGCTTCACCCTTACACGAAGGCGCTTTTATCCTCAATCCCGATTCCTGATCCGCTTCTTGAGGACAAGCGTGAACGGATTATTCTGAAAGGGGAGCTGCCGAGTCCCCTTAACCCGCCGAGCGGCTGTGTGTTCAGGACGCGATGTCCTGAAGCAATGGAGATCTGCGGCAGAATAACGCCTGAGCTTGAGGAAGTGAAGACAGGGCGTTTTGTCGCCTGCCACTTATACAAAAAAGAAAGCTGACCTTATGCCGTCAGCTTTCTTTTTGATTAAACCTGATGGAGAAATGACACGCAGACCGGATACGGAACCGGTACGTCGGATTGAAGCAGAGTCAGTCCGCCCGTTTCGGAGTCGCGTTCAAACAAAACCAGATTTCCCGTTTCTTCATTTGACGCGACAAGGAATGTTTCGGACGGATCAAACGCGAAATCACGCGGCCAGTTTCCTTCTGTCGGCACCCATTCAAGAAGAGACAATTCACCGGAATACTGGTTGATCTTAAAGATGGCGATGCTGTCATGTCCGCGGTTGGCGGCATAAAGAAATCTGCCGTCTTTAGATATGCGGATCGCGCTGCCCTGCGATTTGTCCGTAAATCCTTCAGGCAAAGCGGAAATGACCTGCAGCTCTCTGAATTCACCTAAGGTCGGGTTGTATTCAAGCACAATGACTTCATTGCTGATTTCCGTCATGACATAGGCGTATTTCTCCGCCGGATGGAAAACGATGTGGCGCGGCCCTGAACCGGGTGCGAAAGAATGGGTTTTCACCTCAGTGAGCGCACCGTTTTTCATTTGGTACGTATACAGCGTATCCGTCCCTAAATCGAGGGCTGCAATGTAGTTATGCTCAGGTGTATAGCCCGCGAAATGGGCATGCGGTTTCTCTTGTCTTTCATGAGGGCCAGTCCCCGTATGAGCGGCTTCGGCTGCCGGCTCCCGCAGGCTTCCGTCCTCATTGACCGGAAAGGCGTGCACTTTTCCGCTGTGATAATTCGCGGTTAAAACATATTCATGTTTCTCATCAATGCTGACGTGGCACGGTGACGGGCCTTCAATCAGCTGATGGTTCACAAAAGTTAATTCCCCGCTGTTCTGATGAATCTGATAGGCTGCCACGCCGCCTTTACCGTCTGTTTTTTCAATGGAATACAGCATGCTGTTATCAGAGTTCGGTGTGACGTACGTCGGGTTGCCGAGCTTTGCAGCCAGCTTCGGCCGGCTGAGCCGTTTCGCTTCTGTATCAAGTTCAAAACAATAAATACCTTCGCTTCCGCCTTTTGTATATGTTCCCGCATATCCTATGTACTTAGCCATTCGGTTTCCCCCTTTAAGTCTTGTCTTCTCTATATTAACGTATCTTGAAGGAAACTGCCTTGTAAATGTTTAAGATGTTCTGACAAGCGGAAGGGTGCAGCAGCGGAAGGAACCGCCTGATTTAATAATTTCGGAAAACTCGGTTTCAATGACATTATATCCTCTTTTTCTAAGCTCGCGGTTCGTATGACGGTGCTGGGGCAGGCTGATAATTGTCTGATTCCCGATGGACAGGATATTCGGGCCGAGCGTAAATTGCTCTTCTTCAGGCACTTCTATCAGCTCAAAACGTTCGGCGAGAAGATCAATTTCTTTTTGCCCCAAGCCATTTTTGCAGTATAGCGCCTCCGTTTCCGAGATCATATTAAATACACAGTCCAAATGTAAGAAATCCTCCTTGAGAGGGATCGGCACAACGGTCATCTCCGGCAGCGCTTCCTGCAGCTCCCGGACAGCCGTTTTATCCGTGCGCTCGCTCAGCCCGGCATAAACGGTGCCGTCTGCGATCATGACGTCGCCGCCTTCAATGTTCGCTTTTCTGAGCCGCGTATAAGGGATGTTCTCCTCGTCAAGCAGGTTTTGAAAGACTTTTTCTTCTCCCTGCCTGACTGAAGCCGCCATGCTTGAAATAAACGCCGTCTCTCCTAAGACAAATCCGATATCCCGGGTGAATATCTGCTCGGGCAAACCGGGATCGGCGGGAAGCAGGGCGACTTCAATCTGATGGGATTTTAAAATGTCAATAAATGCATCATGCTGTTTGAGGGCGGCGGGGATGTCAATATTTTCTTGTTTGAAATGTTTTTGTGTTCCGTTAATAATATCTTTGATGGCCATGTGTTCCGGCCGGCATAAGATAACGGTCTTCAAAGCATCATATTCACTTCGGCATGCCGGTTTCTGTGTGGATTTGGGAATGGATACGTCCATGTGACAGCCTCCTATCAGTAATCAATGTGCGTTTATTATTCCCGGATGCGATGAATAATGAAACATTTCTGATAGAATATCTAACCAACTTAACATTTAAAATTTTAGACAAAATGGTCAAATTATTGTTTAATAAGGTACAGATGCAGTACGACCAGACACAAAGGGGAGTTTAAATCATATGAAGTTGCCAGAATCAAGGTTTTGCAAAGAAACAAGGGTTGTCAAGACAAGCAGGGTTTTTCCGCTCGATACGAATAATCACAATACACTGTTTGGCGGAAAGCTGATGAGCTACATAGATGACATCGCCTCAATTTCCGCGGCCCGTCACTGCCGATGTGAAACAGTCACGGCCTCAATGGACTCTGTAGATTTTTTGCGCCCTATCGGCCAACAGGATTCCGTATGTCTTGAATCCTACGTCACATGGGTCGGCACATCGTCTATGGAGGTGTTTGTCAAAGTCATTAAAGAGCATCTGATGACGGGTGAACGCGAGCTTGCGGCAACGTCGTTTCTGACATTTGTCGCGCTCGATTCAAACGGGAAATCGGTGCCCGTTCCGCGAATCGTGCCGGAAACCGAGGAAGAAATCATGCTTCACAAGACGGCCGTTCAGCGCGCCGGAGAACGAAAAAACCGCTTAAAACACAGCAAGGCCCTGGCTGAGGCGCTCGGAACAGATAAGCCTTGGTAATCAATCGCCAAACCGCTTTTTTTTAAAAGCGGTTTTTTTACGCTGAAAAAGGACTTTTCCCGCCGGATCCATAATCTATTACAGGGAAAGGAGCGTGGCGTGTATGATGAAACATAAATCTTCCGGCACCATCCTGACAACCGGGCGTATCCGCCTGCGGACCATGCGGGATGACGATGAAGAAAATTTGTACGGGCTGTTTACCGACAAAGAGGTCATGAAATATTATCCTTCTCTTAAAAGCAGGCGTGAAACAAAGGAATGGATCGCCTGGAACAAACGGCTGGCCAAAGGATACGGCGTCAGTCTTTGGATCGCAGAGGATAAAGAGACGGGCGCATTTCTCGGTCAATGCGGAATCGTTCCGCAGACGGTAAACGGAAACACATTGATGGAAATCGGCTATATGGTTGCCCGCAGCCGTTGGGGATGCGGTTATGCGACAGAGGCTGCGAAAGCCTGTCTGAAGTATGGTTTTCACACGAAACAATACGGACGCATCGCGGCGCTGATTGACCTGGATAATCTTGCTTCCGTCCGCGTCGCGGAAAAAATCGGCATGGTGCCGGGCGAGACCGTTAACAAATGGGAAAGGCAGCTGACGGTTTTTGATATTACATCTGACATTGAACGTTTCAGCGAAGTGTAGTATGATACGAACAGACATGTTTTCTAGGGTTCCGCATGTTCATACATGGCCTGGTCCGAGAGAAAACACATATGCGGACATCTTCCCGCATATGCACACGGAGGGAAAAAAGCCCGGGAGAGTCAATCTCATGTGAGACGACTATCCGGGCTTTTTTGTATTGTCCGGAACAAGAAAGGGTGAAGAACATGAAATGGGGTTTAGTGGTCATAGCCGCCGTATTTGAAGTGGTATGGGTCACCGGACTGAAACATGCTGATTCGGCACTGGCGTGGAGCGCCACGATTACGGGAATCATCATCAGTTTTTATCTATTAATCAAGGCGACAGACAGCCTGCCCGTAGGAACGGTATATGCGGTCTTTACAGGGCTCGGAACAGCCGGCACCGTGCTCAGTGAAATTCTGCTTTTCAAAGAGCAGGCCGATCCGGTGAAAATCGTGCTGATCGGCGTTTTGCTGATCGGTGTTATCGGATTAAAGCTGGTGACGCAGGATAAGCCTGAGACGAAGGAGGAGAAGGCGTAATGCATTGGATCAGCCTGATAGCCGCGGGCCTTTGTGAAATGCTCGGGGTCATTTTGATGAATCAATTTCAAAAAGAAAAGAAAGTCAAATGGATTCTTTTCATTATCGCAGGCTTTGCGGCTTCTTTTTCCTTGCTTTCTTATGCGATGGAGACGATTGCGATGGGAACGGCCTATGCGATCTGGACCGGTATCGGCACGGCGGGCGGCGCTTTAGCCGGCATTCTTTTCTACGGCGAGCAGAAGGATGCGAAGCGCATCTTTTTCATTGCGCTTATTTTGTGCGCAGCCGCAGGGCTGAAAATTCTTTCGTAAATTGATTTTTATCAAATTTTCAGTATAATCTATAATAAGTTACGAATTATGAAGATACGAGGGATTAAAGCATATGAATTCATATATGACACAGCGGCTGAAAGAATACCGCGACGGGAATGAGGAAAAAGGGCGCCTGCTTGTCAGCTGCCCCGATCAGCCGGGAATTGTATCGGCTGTGTCCGCGTTTTTGTTTGACCACGGTGCAAATATTATTGAATCAAATCAATATACGACTGACCCTGAAGGCGGACGTTTTTTTCTCAGGATTGAATTCGACTGCAAGGGCATTCGTGAGAAAAAAGAGGATTTAAAGCAGGCGTTCGCTTCAATCGCCCAGACATTCGGCATGACATGGAGCCTCTCTCTGGCAAGTGAGCTGAAGCGCGTGGCGATCTTTGTATCCAAAGAGCTGCACTGCCTTCATGAACTCATTTGGGAGTGGCAAAGCGGCAATATGATGGCCGAAATTGCGGTCGTCATCAGCAACCATGAAGAGGCGAAAGAAGTGGTCGAGCCGCTGAATATTCCGTTCCATTACATGAAAGCTAACAAAGACATCCGCGCCGAAGTGGAGCGGCGCCAGCTTGAGCTGCTGGAGCGATATGAGATTGATGTGATCGTTCTTGCCCGCTACATGCAGATTTTGACGTCTGATTTTGTATCTGCCCATCCGAATCGGATTATTAATATCCACCATTCATTCCTGCCGGCCTTTATCGGCGCCAATCCGTATAAACGGGCTTATGAGCGCGGAGTGAAATTAATCGGGGCGACATCTCACTATGTGACGGACGATCTTGACGAAGGTCCGATTATTGAACAGGATATCGAACGCGTCGATCACAGAGATCACGCGGAGGATCTGAAGAATATCGGCAGAACCATTGAGCGCAGCGTGTTGGCGAGAGCCGTAAAATGGCACTTGGAAGACCGTGTCATCGTTCACGGAAACAAAACCATCGTATTTAATTAATGACGGTCCGCCGGGGAGGCGGGCTGTTTTTATGGATAAAAATGTCTTGACAAGAACCTTTTTTCTTTGCATAATATAAAAAAATCATTGAGCGTTGAAGAGGATCAGTACGCAGAAATTTCTGTGACAGAGAGCAAAATGGCCCGCTGAAACATTTTGCCGCATGAAACCTGCCGAACCTGCCTTGGAGTCCTGAGGGGAAAACTCAGGCGCGATAACCTGGCGTTACAGGAAAGCGGGACGCGTGCAAAACGCGTTCAAACAAGGTGGTACCACGGAAAGCCCATTTCGTCCTTATTTTTCAGGACGGAATGGGCTTTTTTTATTGAAGAAAGCCGGTTTGGATTGATTGCCACGGAGGAGAAACGATGAAAAAGCAAAGAATTGTTGTGAAAATCGGGAGCAGCTCGCTCACCAACAGTAACGGAAGCATTGATGAAACCAAAATCAAAGAGCATACGGAAGCCATTTCATTATTAAAAGAAGACGGGCATGAAGTCATTCTCATTACCTCAGGCGCTGTGGCCGCGGGTTTTTCCGCTCTCGGCTATCCGTCGCGCCCCGTTACGATAAAAGGAAAGCAGGCGGCTGCCGCGGTCGGCCAGACGCTTTTAATGCAGCAATACATGGACCATTTAAAAAGATACGGACTGACGCCGGCGCAAATTTTATTAACAAGAAATGATTTCTCAAAAAGAGAGCGGTACAGAAATGCGTACGCTACGGTAATGGAGCTGCTGGAGCGGGGAGTCGTGCCGATTATCAATGAAAATGATTCCACATCTGTTGAAGAGCTGACGTTCGGTGATAACGACATGCTGTCGGCGCTTGTGAGCGGTTTGATTCATGCAGACCAATTAGTGATTCTCACAGACATTAACGGCCTGTACGATGCCAATCCGAATGAAAACCCGGACGCAAAGCGGTTTGACTATCTGAATGACATCACACCTGAATTGCTCGGGTATGCCGGATCAACAGGCTCAAAGGTCGGCACCGGCGGCATGAAGTCAAAACTTCTCGCCGCCCAGACCGCATTGTCGCTCGGAGTGAAGGTGTTTATCGGCACCGGCTTCGGGCGGGAAAAACTGAGGGTGATTTTAGACGGAAAAGGTGACGGCACATATATCGGCGATAAAGAGCTGTCCTCAGTGAATAATACACGGCAATGGATCATGTTTCATTCTCCGATATCAGGGGAAATCATCATTGATGGGGGAGCGGAGCAGGCGATGATCCATAACGGGTCAAGTCTGCTCCCGGCCGGTGTCGCCGATGTCTGCGGCAGTTTTCCGAAAGGGGCTGTGGTGGAAGTCAGAGGGCCCGGCGGCATCATCGGAAAAGGCCAGACGCTTTACTCATCCGATGAGATTTTAGAAGCTAAAGGGAAGCGGAGCGATCAGCTTCCGGGCACGAAGCAGGTGGAAGTGATTCACAGAGATGATTGGGTGAATTTATTTGACGAGGGGGAAAACAAATGAGTGAAGTATTGCAAAAAGCAGCCTTGGCAAAAGAAGCCGCTGCCGAAATGGTCATGAAAACGACGGCTGAAAAAAACGAAGCGCTCCAATGTATCGCAGACGGACTCAGAAATGAACGGCAGCTGATTTTAACAGAGAATCAGAAAGACATTGAAGCAGGACAGAAAAGAGGATTGACAGCTGACATTATTGACAGGCTGACTCTTGATGAAAAACGCCTGCTCGATATAGCGGACGCTGTGGAACTGTTAATCGGTCTTGAAGATCCCGTCGGTGAATCATTGGAGACCATTCAAAAAGAGAATGGATTATTCATTGAAAAAATCCGTGTGCCCCTCGGAGTAGTGGGTATGATCTATGAAGCCAGACCGAATGTTACCGTAGATGCTGCTACACTCTGCCTGAAAACCGGAAACGCGGTTGTCCTCAGAGGAAGTTCTTCAGCCATCCACAGCAACATAGCGCTTGTCAGTGTGATGAAACGCGCACTCGGGCTGTCAAAGCTTCCGATTGATGCCATTCAGCTCATAGAAGATACAAGCAAAGAAACCGCGAAACAGCTCTTTACATTAAATGACGGTCTGGATGTATTGATCCCGCGCGGCGGCAAAAATTTAATTGATCTTGTGGTCAGGGAATCCACCGTACCCGTGTTAGAAACCGGAGCGGGAAACTGCCACGTGTACATAGATGAGTCAGCAGATCCAGATATGGCAAGAGAAGTCGTCATCAACGCCAAAACACAGCGTCCTTCCGTTTGCAATGCGATTGAATCTCTTTTGATTCATGAAAAATGGGCGGAAGAACACGGGCGAAAACTGTTGCGCCAGCTGACAGAAAAAGGGGTGGAGCTTCGCGGAGATCAGGTGATTTGCGGACTGGAGCCTGCAGCGAAACAAGCCGAAGAGGCCGATTGGGGAGCGGAATACCTGGCGCCGATTCTCAGTGTAAAAACGGTGCAGGACGTACAGGAGGCGGTCCGCCATATTCAGCAGTACGGCACAAACCATTCAGAAGCCATTCTGACGGAAAACGGCGAGCATGCCGCATACTTCCAGACGGCCGTAGACGCCGCTGCCGTGTATCATAATGCTTCAACCCGGTTTACAGACGGCTTTGAATTCGGATACGGAGCCGAAATCGGCATCAGCACGCAAAAGCTTCACGCGAGAGGGCCGATGGGGCTTCCGGCGTTAACCTCTACAAAAATCATCATCAAAGGAAACGGACAAATCCGAGTATAGTCTATTAAGCTTATCCTGAAAAAAAGGGTAGGCTTTTTTTTATACAGAAAGATTGACGAGTTAATTTGTATTGTGTAGAATTAAATTGCGCAAAATATAAAAGAGGTGAATTCACATGACAAAACCATTATTTACAGCAACAGTATCAGCCGCCGGCGGACGGGAGGGAAAAGTCACGTCTTCTGACGGTGTGCTGAATCTTGATGTTGCCATGCCGGGAACGCCAAGAGCGAAACGTCTCGAACACGCCACAAACCCTGAACAGCTGTTTGCTGCAGGGTACTCAGCCTGCTTTGACAGCGCCCTTCAGCTCGTAGCGAGAAAAGAGCGCCTGAGTATTGAAACAGAAGTCACTGCGCATGTCAGTCTGCTGAAAGATGAAGCAGATCAAGGATATAAACTCGGCGTTACGCTTGAGGTTAACGCATCCGGCATTGAGAAACAGGAGCTGGAAGCACTTATCCAAAAAGCGCACGGTGTCTGCCCGTATTCAAAAGCGACGGCGGGAAATATAGAAGTAAAGCTTCTGGCAGCAGAATAAAAATAAGGATGCCCATTCGGGGCATCCTTATTTTTCGCCGTGCAGCGTTCTTAAAACCTCATAAAGCGACTGCTTTACCTGCTTTAATTCCTCTTTTGACAGTCCCGTCTGTTCCAGCATGGCAATGGGAATATCCGCCGCCGTTTTCTGCATGGCCCATCCTTCATCTGTCAGCCTGATCGTTACGGAGCGCTCATCTTCAGGCGACCGCCTTCTTATAATGATTCCGCGCTGCTCCATCCGTTTCAGCATCGGTGTCAGCGTTCCTGAATCCAGGTGCAAAAGCTCACCCATCCGTTTTACATTCAGTTCTTCATGCTCCCATAATAAAAGAAGCGCCAAATATTGCGGATAGGTCACATTGAGCTTATCAAGCAGCGGCTTGTACCGTTTCGTCATTTCCCTTGAGCTTGCATACAGCAAAAAGCAAAGCTGATTCTCCAGTTTCATATGTTCAAATTCTTTTTCTGCCATAACTTCTTCACCAACTCTTTGTTTGTTAACGTTACCCCTATTGTAGCCGAAAAACGGCCCATTTCCTATTCTAATATGTTTAAAAATATGAGCATGGGTAATATAAACAATAAGTACAATGAGGAGGCTGATAATTATGGCATTATTTACTGCAAAAGCGACCGCAGTCGGCGGACGGTCAGGACATATTAAATCCGAAGACGGAGTGCTGGATTTTGACATCATCATGCCGAATGCAAAAAAAGACGGAGAAACGGGCACAAACCCTGAACAGCTTTTTGCGGCAGGATATGCTGCCTGCTTCGGGGGAGCGCTTGAGCTCGCTGCCAAAAAACAGAATATCGACCTGACTTCTGAAATTGAAGGGCAGGTCAGCCTTTTAAAAGATGAGAGTGACGGGGGATACAAAATTGGCGTAACGCTCGTCATTGATACAAAAGACCTTGATAAAGAAACGGCGGAGAAGCTTGTACAGGCCGCTCACGAGTTCTGCCCGTATTCAAAAGCAACAAGAGGAAATGTTGACGTAAAACTTGAACTCAAATAAATAAAGAACGAATATCCCGGATATATAAGATCCGGGATATTTTATTAACGAAACATCAGTAATGAACTCTTCTCTCCCGGAATAAGAATACGATATAGCACTTTTGCATAATGACACCAAGAGAAACGAGGGAGAAATCGATGTCTCTTCCAAATATCCCGAACATCACCCCCGACATTACACTCTCCAAATGTGAGACTTTGAACTTCCTTCTTTCATCTGTGGCTATGGAAGAAATCGGGCTATCCCATATTCTGCAGGCGGAAGCAGATCGAATTCAAACGTTTCTCGGCGCTTCCGGCGATCCTTCTCTGGGGGAATTGTCAGCAATCAATCGAAGCACCGAACGGCTTCTGCGCACAGTCATGAAATCCCAGCTCCTTTTGCAGACAAAGCTTGAGGACATTATCTACTTACAGGATTCTGAAGCCTGCATGGATCCTGATGACCGAAGCGATCCGAGTGACCCGGACGATCCTGATGACCCGTGGGACCCAGATGAACCCTGCGATCGTGATGATCCTGATGACTCGTGGGACCCAGATGAACCTTGCGATCGTGATGATCCTGATGACCCGTGCGACAATCCAAGCGACTCATGTGATCCGCGCTTTCCGAATCCTCCGCCCGAAGATCCGTGCGACGGTCTGTTTTACGGCCGCATTGGCTGCTGTGAGTGCGGGGATTGTGAGGAATGCGAATGGAGGAGAAAAGGCGGGGAGCGTTCATAAAGGAAGAGATGGGTGAAGCATATGCCGTATCCAAGCCTCTCAAAAGCGAAACAGACATCTTTTGAAGCGATGCATTGTCTCACAATTGCGCTGTTACATATATTAGCTGTGACCGTTGAAAAAAGAAAGGATTCAAATTACAAAGAAGAAATCAGGCTGTTCTCCGCATTGTGCCGCTGGCAGGCGGAAACAGGCGGGCGGCTGTTTTTAATGATTAGCATGGAAAGAGAGAAGAAGCGGATGTATGAGCGGCACTTTCACGAAATGAAGACAGTGACGGAACGAACGAAAAAATTCATTTCTGAAAGCCCGCCAGAATTCCGGACGCATCCCATTACGAAACGGGCGGTCAGGCAGCTTCGGGAATGGGATCCGGAATCATCTGCCGAACCTGCCGTCAGATGGGTGCGGCCTGTTTTCGTAACGATGAACGGCACTCCTGAGAAGCCTTGGTTCAATCAACAACTCCAAAAGCGGGAAAGGTGAGAACATGAGCGGAAATGCTGAATGTAAACTGACGCTTTGCATGATTGTAAAAAACGAGGAGAGATATATCTCCCGGTGTTTATCAAGTGTACAAGATATTGTGGACGAGATCGTCATTGTAGACACCGGATCACAAGATAATACAAAAGATATCTGCAAAAGCTTTCAGGCCAGAGTGTTTGATTTAGAATGGGAGAATGATTTCGCCAAGGCGAGAAATTACGGCCTGCAGCATGCCAATGGGGATTGGATTTTAATGCTTGACGCTGATGAAGAGCTCGATCAGGAGAGCGGCCGCTTTATCACTTCGCTGCTTCATGATGAATTACCGAGCCGGGGTCTTTTAAAAATCATCAATTACACTGGGAAGCAGCTGGATGAAAATGAAGCGTTTGAAAGCATGCAGCCGAGATTGTTCCGCAATCGTGAAGGCCTTCTGTACCAAGGCAGAATTCACGAAAATATCACCTCTTCCAATGAGGAAGAAAACAATACTTTTTTTACGCTTCCTTGTGTGATTCATCACTACGGTTATTTGGAGCAGGAAGAAAAGATCAAACAAAAACATAAACGGAATATCAGCATTTTAAATGAAGAGCTTTCAGAGGAGAATCCGGATCCGTGGCTTATTTATCATTTGGCAAGCGAATGCTGCAGAATAAAAGACTATGAAAAAGCATTACATCTTGTCAACGGATCAATTTTTCAATTTTTAAGCGAAAAACGAATGCCTCCGTCTCTCTTGTATCATTTAAAATATACAATGTTGCTTGAACTCAAACGGTATGAAGAAGCGGAGCAAGGGATTGAGAAGGTGCTCAGGCTTTATCCTGATTACAGCAATCTTCATTATTATAAGGGCCTTATATTATATCATTTGGGAAAGTACAGAGCAGCTATCAAAGCATTTGAAAACGGAACGAAGATTGAAGAAGAAAATGCTGGCCACTTACATTTAAAAGGTGCCGGCGATTTCAGAGCTTTTTATCATATGGCGAAATGCCATGCTGCATTAAACCATGATATGACGGCCGTCGCTTACGCCAAAAAATCCGTGAAATCTAATCCTCAATTTAAACCTGCACAAGAACTTCTGACACAATTAAAAAAGGATCAGCGGACAAACGCCTGATCCTTTTTTTTTGTTCCTGTTAAGATAATCGAATAATGTTCAACGCCGCACCGGCACTTCCTCCAAGCAATGCCGCCGCACCTAATAATCCGAACAGCTGAAGCTGGATGGTGCTGCCTGCTGACAAATTCACAATGAAGGAGTTGTTGAAGTTTGCCAATGACACGGCAGGTGCAATAATTGAACTTGCAGGCGGGGTGCCATTAATCAGGACCCGTGAACTTACAAGCAGGCCGGCTGCTAAATTAATCTGGTAGGAGATATAGTACCGTCCTGCCGTCGCAACGGTAAACACAGTATTAGCAGCATTAGCCGTAATATCTGCGGAAAGGTTTTGATCATTCGGCAAGGAAATGGCTGTGCCGCTGATAACAACAGCGACAACACCGCCGCCCGTATTACTTGCAAACCCGGAAGTCGCCGTTAAACTTGTTCCGGTGACACCCGCAGCGCCGGTGGCTCCAGTGATACCAGTGGGTCCGGTGGCTCCGGCAGCACCAGTGCTGCCTGTGGGCCCGGAGACCCCTGTAGCTCCGGTAATTCCTATCGGTCCATTTTCTCCAGCATCGCCAGTGGCCCCGGTAATCCCGGTCGGTCCAGTCGGCCCCGCCAGTGAAGGAACATTTGTGATACTGTCCAATTTTGAACCGAGAAGAAGTTCCTGTTTCATTAAGCTGTCAAGCGTATGACGGACGCTCTCATTCAAGTTCAAAATATCCGTAAGACTTGACGGCGGCCCTGTTAATCCGGGAATCGTTCCGAGCGCATATTGGATTTTTTCTCCTTCCGCATCCAGAATATGTGCCATTCCCAGCTCTTCCATCGCAATTGATGAAAGAAGAAGGTCAATGGTATCGTCCCTGGAATGGGTCACGACAGGGGTGATGTTAGGTAAATTAGGCTGTGACACAATGTCCCTCCTTATGAGTTGACAGAAAATGTCTTCATTACGTATTAAGTCCCCGAAAAAAAGCGTAAAGCAGTACTTTATCAATATATTCACTTATGCTGTCCATTTTTCTGAAAGAATGATCTTAACTAACCAATTGCGTCCACGAAAAATAAACCTGCGTTGTAAGCAGGTTATTCGGGATTAATATACTTTTTTGCGGGCGGAAGTTTTCCAGGCGTCAAAGGGCGCGGTATGATCGGAGAAGCTGAGATGATAAAAAGGAATTGATCTCTCCGTCCGCTGTTTCTTGATTTCATCATATATGAAGGTGTCATCAAAGCCTGCATCAGAAGCATCTGAGTGGCTGGATGCGTAATATACCGCTTTTGGCCTCGCCCAATAAATGGCGCCTAAACACATAGGGCAGGGTTCACAGCTTGTGTAAATCACACAATCATCAAGCTGATATGTTTGAAGCGTCCGGCACGCATTCCGGATCGCCGTTACTTCAGCATGGGCTGTCGGATCGTTGCTGGATGTCACATTGTTCTGCCCTTCGGCGATAATGACGCCGTTTTTAACGATGATGCAGCCAAAAGGCCCTCCGCCTTCATCCACGCTCTCAACTCCCAGCGTGACCGCCCGCTTTAAAAATGAAGTGTGCTGATTCATCTCAAGTCCCCCTCGGTTGATCGAATACTTTAACTATAGCTGAAGATACATCGCAAAACATTGGCAAATCGGTCAAAATAACTGCTGGAAATGGGATCATATATATAAAGAAAGCTTTGTCTATATATCTTGTGCATGTCCTGCAAAAACTCTCTTTTTCATTTCCAGTTTTCTGTATAAAAGGGCAAGAAGCATAGAGGGGATCGTACAAACAACCATTCCGATAAAGGCATACCGGGGTTCAATTTCATATAAAAAACCTCCGAAAATAGTAAATACCGCAGTGCTCCAGCTGAGCGCAAGCGCTGAATATATGCCTTGGGCTTTCGGGACTTGCGCAGGGGAAATATGTTTAATTAAGTATTTCATAAATGCATAGTGTCCCATCGCGAATGAACAGGCATGCAGCGTCTGCGCGAGGCAGAAAATGATGACATGCGGAAAGGCAAAGACGAGTACCCAGCGTACGGTAGCACCAAGCGCCGCCAAAGCGAGTAAAGCACCAGCCGTAAATTGATGAAAGCATCGGTCAGCGATTGCGAAGAAAATGATTTCCGCAATAACGGCGATGTTGATGATGATTCCGATTGCATATGCGGGTGCATGAATTTCCTGCAAAAAGAGATAACCGTAATTGTAGTAAGACGCATGTGCCGCCTGCAGCAAGATAACGATTGCGAGCACCAGACCGAAATGTTTGATGCGGAATAAGGCAAGCATGCCCTCTTTTTTTGTACAATCTGTTTCCGGCCGTTTTGAAAGAACAGCGGGCGCATGCATAAAGCTGAGGCATACGAATATCAGAGTGCCCAAAAGCAGTGCCCATAAAATCACTTGATCTCCAAATATACCTGTAAAGACGGACAGGATGACGCCGGCTGAAACAAATCCGGCGGACCCCCACTGCCGGCTGGTCCCGTAATCTCTTAATTCATTATGCTGTACCAAAACGCCGCAAGCGCTGTCCAAAGCAGGCATCAAAGCCGGATAAAACACATGCAGCCCTAATGTGACAAGAAGCAGGCTTAGAAAAGAGTCAGCCGGAATATAACATAAAAGCGCAAGAAGCGTACCGATTCTGGCTCCGTTCAATATGGCTCTGCTGCTGAATTTTCCGGATAAATAAGGAAAGAAAAGCAATGTGGAAATTCCTCTTGCCGCCAGACCTAAGCTCATAATGAAACTGGCTTCGGATACAGAAACCCCTTTTATATGAACCATCCATCCCGTCCAATAGGGCAGAAAAATCCCCCATGTCATAAAAAAGCTAAAAAAATGCAGACTCATCCAGCGATATGCGTTCATTCCCGTTCCTCCTTTTCATTGGCATGTTATCATGTAAAACGTAAAGATAATATGAGATATCTCATATATTTCGGGGTGGGCGATGGAAATTTATAAAGGTGAGAAAAAACGGCATCAGATAGAAAAACACTCAATCGCGCATTTATTTTCTTTTCCCGCTGAAGAGTATATGGAAGTGCGGGAATATCAGCGGGATGAATGGATTATTCAAGAGGGCATGAGGCCGGACTTCCTGTTTTACGTGATTGAAGGAAAAGCGAAAATATTTGTAACCCATCAAAACGGAAAAGTATCGTTAATTAATTTTATCAACAAAAATGATTACATTGGAGAGATGGAACTATTACATGAAGTATATTACACAAAAGGCATTCAGGCCTCAGCGAAGACTGTGTGTTTCGCTCTGCCGATTTGCCGCTGCCGCGCGCAATTGCTGCAGGATGCGAATTTTCTGCGTGAATTGGCTAAGTTTTTAAGTGATAAGGCAACGCTTATGGCTTCAAAGTATTCACAAAGTCTGGCGTTCCCTGTTGAAAACCGGCTTGCTGATTTTATTTTGCAGACGGCTTATGAAGGATTTTATAAAGAGAAGCACGTAACGGTTTGTGATTATTTAGGTGTATCTTACCGTCATCTCTTGCATGTGCTGACGCAATTCTGCCAAAAAGGGTATTTGCAGAAAGAAGGGCGGGGCTATCAAATTAAGCAGCATGATTCACTAAGTGAACTTGCAGAGGCGCTGAAGAATAAGTAGCAAACCCAAAAAACAGCCATCCGCACATTAGGGGATGGCTGTTTTCATTATACAAGCTGAGCTTGTTTTTTTCGCGCCTGTTTCGCAGCGTCGACCATATTTTTTAATGCCGCAACGGTTTCTTCCTGCTGTCTTGTTTTCAGCCCGCAGTCCGGGTTTACCCAGAAGCGGTCTGTCGGACACACTTCAAGCGCATCATCGATAATTTGATAGATTTCTTCAGTAGCCGGCACGCGCGGGCTGTGAATGTCGTATACACCGAGTCCGAGGCCTTTCACGTAAGGATGATCTTTCAGATATTCTAAAAATCCTCCGTGGCTTCGGCTGTGTTCGATTGTGATGACATCCGCATCAAGGTCATTGATCGTATCGACAATATCTTCAAAGTTGCTGTAACACATATGCGTATGAATCTGCGTCTCATTTTTCACAGAAGACGTCGTTAATCGGAAAGCTTCTGCGGCCCAAGTTAAATATTCATCCCAATCCTGCGTTTTTAACGGCAGTCCTTCGCGGAGCGCGGGTTCATCCACTTGGATAATCTGAATACCAGCATCTTCAAGCGCTTTTACTTCTTTTCTGAGGGCAAGCCCGATCTGGAAGGCGATTTCTTTTCTTGAAATATCCACGCGCGGGAATGACCAGTTTAAAATGGTGACAGGTCCCGTCAGCATGCCTTTCATGTGCTTTTCTGTCAGCGATTGGGCATAGACCGTATCTTTTACCGTCATCGGTTCGATAAATTCGACATCTCCGAAAATGACAGGCGGACGTACGCAGCGTGAACCGTAAGACTGCACCCATGCATATTTCGTAAAGGCGAACCCGGCCAGTTTTTCACCGAAGTATTCGACCATGTCCGTCCGTTCAAATTCTCCGTGAACGAGCACGTCTAAGCCGATTTCTTCCTGAATCTCAACCCAGCGCTTCGTTTCCGCATTAATAAACGCTTGATACTGTTCATCCGTCCAATCTTTTTTCCGCCATTTTTGCCGTGCGCTCCGCACTTCTGCAGATTGGGGGAAGCTTCCGATCGTCGTCGTCGGCAGAAGGGGAAGACCGAGTGATTCATTTTGCAGCGCCAAACGTTCTTCAAAGCTTGCAGGGCGGGAGAAATCTTTTTCTGTCAGCTGATTCAATTCTTCTTTTTGAGCTGAGTTCGCCCCTGTTGCGAATGCTTTCAAAGCTTTAAGTGCCGCTTTTGACTCTTCGATCTGCTCACTGACAGCCGCTTTGCCGGACAGAAGCCCTTCTTTTAAGACGCCGAGTTCCGCCAGTTTTTCTTTAGCGTATGACAGGCCGTTCAGCAAATCCTTTTCAAGATGCTCGTCAGGGTGTTTCGCCACCGGCACGTGCAGAAGGCTGCTTGAAGGCTGAATCCATAACTCCTCAACATCAGCGTGGCTGAGGATATCCAAAGCCGCATCAAGGCGTTCTTCAACATCGATTTTCCAAATGTTTCGGCCGTCGATCACACCGGCTGCCAGCACTTTATCTTTCGGGAAGCCGTACTTTTTCAATTGCTCAAGGTTTCTGCCTTTATCATGCACGAAATCAAGCCCGATTCCTTGTACAGGATACGAAACGAGTTCTTCATATGCATCAACCGAATCGAAGTATGTCTGCAGGAGGACATTCAGCCCTGAAAGCTCTTTTGCAATAGATTCATAGAGTTCTTTTGCGGCGCGGACATCTTCAGCAGAGGCTGTCACAAGGGCTGGCTCATCAATCTGAACCCATTTGACGCCTTCTGCTTCAAGCTCTTTCAGCAGCTGCACATAAAGAGGAACAAGGCGCTTTTGAATCGCTTTCGCCTCTGATTCTTCGTATCCTTTCGCAAGCGTGACGAATGTGTACGGACCGACGATGACAGGTTTCGTTTCCGCTCCGAATTCTTCTTTGATCCGGCGGTAGTCGTCAAGCTGTTTGTTTCTCGTCAGACGGAATTCAATGCTTTCGTCATATTCAGGAACGATGTAATGGTAGTTGGTATTGAACCATTTTGTCATTTCACTGGAAACGGCGTCTTTAACACCGCGGGCAATCGCGAAATATGTATCAACGGGATCTGTGATACTGCGGAATCTTTCCGGAATCCAGTTAAAGCTGACAGCTGTATCAAGCACATGGTCATAATGAGTAAAATCAGAGACCGGCACGATGTCGATATTTTGGTCAAGCTGTGTTTTGACAGCCGATAAGAATAAACCGTCAAGCTCTTTAAGAAACGTTTCTTTATCAGTGTTTCCTTTCCAATAAGCCTCAAGCGCTTTTTTCCATTCTCTGTTCAAGCCGATTCTCGGAAAACCGAGATTTGAAGTTTTGATTGTAGTCATTAAGTCTCCTCCTTTAAGTGAGATGTAACAAAAAAGCCTCTTTCTCATGAGAGAAAGAGGCTTTAACATCAAAATTTAAGCCTCTCTTATCTCTCAGATCACGTCTGATGGAATTAGCACCGTGCCTTAGGAGACTATCGTCTCGGCGCAAAAATCACGCGCCCCATTTCACAATGGAATTACGGTCGGTTGCTGTTGGGGTCAAAAGGCCAATCCCTCGCCCAACTCTCGATAAGAGAAAATATTTCAATTTTTTTGAAAAGTTACATCATTTGTTGGTTATCTTATCAGCTTATTCAGATCACTGTCAATAGAAAATCTCACATTTTAAAAATTGGTGATTTTGACAAGCGGATCAATCATTATATGAAAAAAATATCAGAAAGACAGCAGCTGTGCCTGTTCGGCTCTTTCCAGGAGCACATCAGGCGCGTCTAAATACAGAAACCCGTTCCCGGCCAATGTTTTGGAGATGTTCAAAGGAAGAGTACGCCGCACAAGCTGGGCATAAATTTCGGCTTCAGAAAGCGTCCGCTGAAACGAGTCCTGTTCAAGCCCTTTTATTAAGGCCAGCGCTCCGCTCACGTGCGGGGCGGCCATTGAAGTGCCCGTCAGCTTCCCGTATTTATGGTTGGGAAGGGTGGAGAGAATGTTTTCTCCGGGCGCCACGAGGTCAATTTCTTTATTTGCGTTTGAAAATTCTGACGATTTACGGGCGATTGAGACTGATCCGACGGCAATCACTTCGTTGTAAGCGGCCGGATACGACAGTTCTTCTGTCCGCTCGTCTCCGTCACCTTCATTTCCTGCTGCGCAAACGACCAGTACACCGCTTTTTACCGCATTTGAGACGGCTTCTTTCAGTTCAGGCACATCGTTCGGTCCGCCGAGTGACATGGAAATAATGTCCGCCTTTTGTTCAACGGCGTAGTTGATGCCGTTAATGATCCATTCGTATTTGCCGCTGCCGTTTTGACCGCCGAGAACTTTAACGATTAAAAGGCTCGCTTCCGGCGCAACACCTGAAATTCCGCCGTTTGAATCATTGGCGGCAATCGTTCCGGAAACATGTGTCCCGTGGCCGTTGTAATCGGAAATCGCGTCTTCTTTGCCTTCGTCATCATCGGTAAAGTTTTTTCCGCCGATAACCCGGTCTTTCAAATCAGGATGATTAATGTCGCAGCCTGTATCAAGCACCGCGATTTTAATATCCTTTCCTTTAAACCCTTTTGCCCACAATTCTGGCGCCTTAATCACTTTAATACCCTCAGGAAGCTCGTTCACATCCATGATCTGCTCATCCGTGACATAAGGAATCAACCGCATTTCACCATTCATAAAAAAGCCCTCCTTTTTTATGCTTGCGAGTGGATTCAAGGGTGTTGCTACTATTTTATGGCAGATTATGCCGTTCGGAAAGAGTCATTTGAAGCATTTTCATAAAAAAGGCGCAATCTATTGCACTAAATAATTTCAAATAATTGGATGGTTCAACGGCTTTTATTTTGATTCGGCATCAGCTGACGCTATAATTGGAAATGGGAAAGGAGAAGAGGTATGAAGATAAATGAAGCATTGTACGACTATTTTTCCGAACGGGTGGATCAAATTGCGAAAGAATGGATTGAAACGATGGAAGATTCGGATCCGAATTCGATTTACTCTTTGACAAATCCCGTCATCATAGAAGAGCTGATGGAGCAAGATAAAGAATTTTACCGGCATATTAATAAAATGTATATCATGCCGGAAAAAGAATTTTTAGAAGAGTTCGAGCGATGGGTGATTGAGCTTGCGAAAGACCAGAAGCATCTGGATACCCCGGTCCAGTATGTGGTCCGTGAATTCATGAGAAACCGGAGACTGTACATCGGTTATTATGATGCGTTTGCCGATAAACATGAATCTTCGTTTGCCGAGGGAGAAAGGAAGAGATGGGAGAATTTAATCGTTCAAGTATTTGATTTTACGATTTACACCTTTGTCGATCACGCCGAATATAATTCGAAAATGCAGCTGAATGCGCAAAGAGAAATGATTTTAGAATTAAGCTCGCCGGTTATTACGCTGAGCAAACGGACGGGTCTTCTGCCGCTTGTCGGCAATATTGACACGGAACGCGCCAAATACATTCTTGAAAATACGCTGAGTACATGTGCAAACCGGCTGATTGAGCATCTGTTAATCGACTTGTCGGGCGTAGTGGTTGTCGATACAATGGTGGCGCACCAGATTTTTAAATTAATTGAGGCGCTGAACCTGATCGGCGTTTCGTCCACTTTATCCGGGATCAGGCCGGAAATTGCCCAAACCGCCGTACAGCTCGGCATTAATTTCTCGGATATTACGGTTAAATCCAACCTCGCCCAGGCTCTCAATTATCATCAGTAACATACATATAAGAACAGGCTGCCGAATCACTCCGGCGGCCTGTTTTTATACAAACAACAGTGAAATGAGACAGCTTGCGCCGAATAAAAGGAGCACGAGCATGAAAAAGAACCAGTCGGCGCGGCGCACAGTAACCGTTCTGTAAAACGTGCGGTTTCGGCTACCTGTAAAGCCTTTAGATTCCATTGCGATCGCTGTGCGTTCCGCCTTTCTGATGGCGCCTGCCAAAAGCGGGATGGTAAAGCGCCTGAAGGCAAAGAGCTTTCCTTTCAGCCCGGAATCAGATGCCGCGCCTCTGATTCTGTGCGCCTGTCTGATAATCAGGATTTCATCTTTCAGAAGAGGAAGAAACCGGAACCCGGCGATCACGCCGTAAGCAAGCTTCGGCGGGAGCTTACATTGCTGAATCAGACTGAGCATAAACAGAATCGGATCGGTTGTGAAAAGAAACATCATCGACAAAGCGGAAAAACATAAAATACGAAACGCGATAGAAATCCCGAGCGCCGCATTATCACTGTTGACGGCAATCGGTCCGAGCTTAAACAGCAGATTGCTTTCGGTTGTCGGGACGTTTCCGAATACGGCGGCTGTCCATAAAGAACCGAAGGCAAGAATGACAAACGGAACCGTAAACAGCCGCCATTTTTTCAGCGGCACACGTCCCGCCAAAAGGACGCCTCCGGCAATGATAATATAAAACAAAGCAGGCGTGTACGGGTTATAAATAAACGAAAGCATAATGACGCATAACAAAACAGCCGCCGCCTTAATTGACGGGTTAACAGCCTCCAGCCGCAGGTGCATTTCTCCGCCTCCTGTCGTGTTTCATCCATTCATACCGCAGGGGCAAAGCTAAATGCGCCCGCTCCGCGATTCCGATATGATCAGAAAACAATGAGTCGGGCGTTCCGCGGTACACAAGCTTCGTGCCGCAGAGCACAACGATCGTATCGGCATAATCTGAGACGAGCTCCATATCATGTGTCACCATTAAAACGGCCGTTCCTTCCTTTTGGATCTCCTGAAGCATCAGCATGCACTCACGCGCCGTTTTTGCGTCCTGCCCGAAAGTCGGTTCATCAAGCAGCAAAACTTTCACCTGATGCATAAGCATCGTGGCGACGCTGAGCCTGCGTTTTTGTCCTTGGCTTAAAGAGAATGGATGCTGTGAGGCATAGCGTCTCAGGCCGAACCGGGTTAAGAGCTGAAGAGCTTTCTCCTTTGCGGCTTGACCGTTTTCAAAGCCGAACAGCAGCTCTTGAATGACGGAATCTGTGACAAACTGGTGTTCAGGATTTTGGAAAACATACCCCATCAGCCGCCGAAGCTCTTTTTCCGAATAGGAATCTACCGGTCTGCCGTCTATTTTGATGTCTCCGCTCACAGGACGGATGAGCTTGGCCGCGGCGGACAGGAGCGTTGATTTTCCGGTTCCGTTAGGGCCGGCAATCGCGGTGATTGACCCTTTTTTTACGGAAAAGCTCACGTCCTGAAAAATGGTGTCTGTTCCTCTTATGAATGACAGCCCGTGAACACTCAGCGCGTCCTCTGCCGAAAGCGCGGCGGGCCGGGGGCCGGGAAAGGGCGGTACAGGTTCTTGAAACAGTCTTTCTTTGCACAATGTAAAAGGAATGCTGACGTGCTCCTGCAATGAGATCACCCGCGGAATCGGAATGCCGAGCTGTGTCAGCTCTTCAAGTTTTGTTTCAAAGATCGCGCCCGTCTCTCCGTCCATCACTTTCTGACCCGTTCCGTCAAGGACAATTGTCCTGTCCATCCACGGCGCCCAATGATCAAGCTGATGCTCGATAACAAGAAGTCCGAAGCCTTTTTGGGCCTGCAGTTCTTTGATCAGCCGCACCAATTCACGCACGGAATATGGATCAAGCTGTGCCGTCGGTTCGTCTAAAATAATGAGTTCCGGTTCCATCGCAATGATACAGGCGAGCGCGACCTTTTGTTTTGAACCGCCTGACAGCGAGGCGATCGTCCGTGTTTTCAGATGAGTGATTTCTAATTTTTCCAAAACGTCCTCAATAATTAAGTCCATCTCTTCTTTTGTATATTGCAAATTTTCCAGACCGAAGGCTATTTCATCTTCAACCGTCAGCATGCAAAACTGCTGATCCGGATCTTGAAACACGACCCCGATGGATCGGGCGGCGGGTTCTGACAGGTCCGAAAGAGGTGTTCCGTATAAGGAAACGGTTCCCGTTTGAACCGCATCGCAGGCTTCCGGGTACAGACCGTTTAAACAAAGTGCGAGCGAGCTTTTGCCGCATCCGCTCGGCCCGAGCAATAAAACCCGTTCTCCTTTGCGGAGCTGAAATGACACGTCTTGAAAAACCGGCTTCTCATCCTGCTCATAAGAAAAGGTAAGACGGCGGGCCGATAGAAGGGGTTCAGATGCCTGCATCTTGGTTCACCTGTTTCTTTTTCTTCTTGAATTCTTTTCCGAGCGCCATGCCGTTCAGCACCCCTGTGTAAGCCAGCGCATCACTGATTGCTTTGCCGAGAAGGCCGGCAAGAAGCGCACCTGAGACCAGGCGGATGAGAAGCATGACGGCTAATAAACCCGGATTCAAAACAGAGTATCCGGAAATGAACAAGTCATAAATGAAGCTCGCAACAGAAGACCCCATACCGGATAAAAGGAGCACGGGCAGGGTATACACCCGCCAGCGTGTCGCAAAAAAGACCGCTTCCGCACCGATTCCCTGCGCGATGCCGATCAGAATTACCATCGGCCCTGACGGATTTCCGAGTAAACACTCCACAAACGCGGCGATGATTTCAGAAATGAGCGCCGCTCCCGGTTTTTGAATAATGTAGGCGGCAATCACCGAGACGATAAACCAAATACCGTAAATCGGTTCGTAGCTCATCCGGCCGAAAAACCCTGCCGCTATATTGCTTGCATGAGTTGATAATAAATAAACGACAGCAAATACAACACTGATGACGGACATGACGACAATTTCTCTCATTTTCCAATTTTTCATTGTGATCTCCTGCTTTCTTATCGGATAGTCGTATGTATGAAAGAGTTGATTTTACGAAAGACGATTGGTCGTAAGTTTCATATTGCAGTGTCCTCCCCCGTTTTTTAATGAAAAATAAAAAACTGCATATCCGAGGGAATATGCAGCAGCAGAACGAAAACGCATGGAAAAAACCCTGCGCTCCGGTCAATCTGCACTTCCCCACGCTGGTATTATCCAGATCGGGTTATAAGGGATCAAAACACGCCTGCCGCATGTTTTATCTCAGCCGATAACAGCACCCCTAGTGCGTTTCCTATACAGTTTTTTATGATGACATCATCATAGTTGATCATGTCTGATTTGTAAACAGCCTTTCTCTAAACAGAGTTTGGAATCGGACCGGAAGATCATTCATAAAGATAAGAAGAGCCCTTTTGATCAAAAGGAAACGGAGGACATCTATGTTTGTTCATACAGTGCAGTCTGGCGACTCGTTATTTTCCATCAGCAGAAAGTACGGATACCCTGTTGACAGCATCAGAAGCGTCAATGGGCTTGAGGAAACGAATATCGTACCGGGGCAGGCGCTTTTGATCCCTCTTAATGAATATACGGTTCAGCCGAATGATACGTATGCCGTTATCGCAAGTAAAACTTATGTGCCGCAGATGCAGCTGATGCAGGCAAACCCGGATATTCCGCCGAACCGGCTGCGGCCGGGTGTGAAAGTGAGAATTCCGGATATCTCCAACTATCTGGCGGGAACCCTCCAATTTTATGTCATTCGGACACCTGAAGCGGACAGAGAGCTCATTAATGATTTTGCACCCTATTCATCGGCGATTTCTTTGTTTGAATATCATTTTGGCCCGAACGGAGATATCATGAATGATTTAAACGACAGAACCGCGATAGAAACCACATGGCAAAACAGGGTGCGGCCGCTTGCGGTTATCACGAATCTGACAGAAGGAGGGTTCAGCCCGGAATTAGCCCATCAAGTCCTGCAGAACCCGACGGCGAGAACGAACCTCGTCAATAATATCGTCTACCTGACCGTAAGAAAGGGATACGGCGGTGTAAATATTGATTTTGAACGGATCAGGGAAGCCGACCGGGACCTGTTTACAGGATTTCTCCGGCAGTTAAAAACCAGGCTCTCAGAGCATCAGCTCGCGCTAACGATATCGGTTCCGGCGAAAACAAATGAAGCGGTGCCGTGGCTGAGGGGATATGATTACGGCGGAATCGGAGCCGTCGTCGATTATATGTTCATCATGGCGTACGACTGGCACCATGCCGGCAGTGAGCCGGGACCCGTAGCGCCTTTGACGGAGGTCAGAGAAACCATCCATTTTGCCATCAGCAGGGTGCCGAGAAGAAAGGTGATTCTCGGTGTGCCGCTGTACGGATATGATTGGGTGATTCCGTACCGCCCCGGGACGATCGGATCGGCGATCTCCAATCAGCGCGCCATGGAAACCGCCATGAAATATCAATCAGTGATCCGCTACTCTCAGAGGGATCGCTCCCCTTACTTCCGGTATACGGATGAAAATGGAAGAACGCATGAAGTATGGTTCGAGGATGTGCGGAGCATGAGTGAAAAAATGGTTCTCGTGCGGGAATTCGGACTGCAGGCGATCGGCGCGTGGCAATTAACGCTCGGCTTCAAACCGGGTCCGTGGCTGTTGCGGAACTTTTTCACCATCCGAAAGATATAACTGCATTGTCCCGCTTTTGCGGAGAGTTTTTCTTTCTTATGATAACGGATCTTCTTTTGGACAATCTAAAGTTGAAAAGGAGGTCTGTTCTGTGAAGAAAAGGGAAGAGCAGTATATCAACGAGGCTGAGTATGTACCGCACCCGACAAAAGAAGGGGAATACGCGCTCATGCTGCATGAATCATATCATTTACTTTCAGAAGAAGATGAAAGCGATTTGCCGGAATAAGGGCTTTATGCCTTTATTCCGTTTATTTTATAGGCATATGCTGAAATAACAATTTAAAGGTTGACACATTCCTTTTTTTTCTGTAATCTCAGTGTGTCAATTCAAATAACAACTTCGTTAGGTGAGGCTCCTGTATGGAGATACGCTGCTGCCCAAAAATGTCCAAAGACGCCAATGGGTCAACAGGAATCATCGACATAAGGTGATTCTTAACGCAGCTGGATGATTGTCCTATGCCATACAGTGCTAAAGCTCTACGAATGAAGGCCCCGCACGTTTATTTGCCGTGCTTGTTTTCGCCTTCATTTCGGAAGGTTTTTTTTATGCCTCAAAACGTACATGACTGAGCATGATAAGGAGGTGCGGAGTATGGATTCTCCCCATTCGAGTATGTCAGAAGAAGTACCCATATACAGCCAGATAACCAGTGACGACATGATGAGGAGACAAACCGCCGCACTTCCCTTGACGGACGGCGCGTCTCCGTAAAGGAGGTACGAGTCCCGATGGTCCAAAACATGACCTATGACGAACTCATATTACGCATTATCATTTTATTGCGGGACGGAAAAATAAAAGAATTCCGAAACATGATAGACGAGCTTCAGCCCTATGATATGGCCTTTTTATTTAAAGAAATGCCGGAAAAGCACCGGGCCCGCTATCTGTCATATATGACGGTTGATGACATCACCGACATGATCGGAGAGCTGGAGCGGGAATTTCAGCTTGCCGTTCTCCATAAAGTCGGTAAAACGAAAGCCACTCTCGCAATGAATAAAATGGATAACGACGATCTCGCCGCTTTGCTGGAAGAGATGGATGAAGAGCTGAAAGAGCAGCTTTTGTCCAGCATGGAAGCCGAGGAATCAAAGGCCGTACAGCTTTTGATGAACTATCCGCAAGAATCCGCGGGCCGGATGATGACGAACCGCTTCGTCTGGATTCCGCAGCATTATACAGTAAAAGATGCGGTCGTGAAGCTGAAAAGCTTTGCGGAAATCGCAGAATCAATTAACTACTTGTACGTGATTAATGACAGCAAGCAGCTTGTCGGGGTGCTGTCTTACAGAGATTTAATTCTCGGCGAGCCTGACGATAAAGTGCAGGATCTCATGTTTACGCGTGTCATCTCGGCCGGGGTGCTCCAGGATCAGGAAGAAGTCGCCCGGCTGATCCAGCGGTATGACTTTTTAGCCATTCCCATCGTTGAAGAAAATAATGTGCTTGTCGGCATCGTCACTGTCGATGATATTATCGACGTCGTGATTAAAGAGGCTGATGAAGATTACGAAAAATTCGCCGCCTCCGGTAAGGCGATTACATTTGATACGAAAGCGTACGTGGCGGCGTACCGCCGCTTGCCGTGGCTCATTCTCCTTTTGTTTATCGGATTGATTTCCGGAAGCATCCTGAATTATTTTGAAGATACATTGCAAAAAGTGGTCGCCCTCGCATTTTTCATGCCGATGATCGCGGGAACGACGGGAAATACAGGCACACAGTCGCTCGCTGTCGTTATCAGAGGATTGGCTAAAGAAGAAATGAATAAAAAAACCATCTTTAAGCTGATTTTCCGGGAATTAAGAGCCGGCATCTACATCGGTATTGTCTGTGCGATTGCGATTACGATTGTCGCAACCGTCTGGCAGAAAGACTTAACGCTCGGTTTTGTCGTCGGTTCATCGCTGCTTGCAACGCTGATTATCGGTACGATGGCCGGAACGATCGTCCCTATTATTCTTCATAAACTGAACATAGACCCGGCGATTGCATCCGGGCCGCTGATTACGACGCTGAACGATATTTTGTCCTTATTAATTTATTTCGGCATTGCAACTGCATTTCTTCATGCTTTATAAAAAAAGGTCCGTCTCATTAGGAGGCGGACTTTTTTTGTCAGCGGTTTTTATATTTAAAATGAGCATTAAGCTGTCCTTCCAGCATTTTCTTGCGGAGCTGCGGGTCGTTTTTGAGGGCCTGCTCTTTTTTGCGCATGTCTTTTAAAATCTCAGCCGTCTGTACGCCGTCCTCACGCTTGTTGGCAATATCCATCAGCCGCTCAACGTCCGCGAAGGAATATTTTCTCGTTCCCCGCGATGAGCGCTGCGGGTAAATTAATTTCCGTTCTTCATAGTATCTGATCTGCCTGACTGACAATCCGGTTAATTCGCTTACAATGCCGATCGAGATTACTTTTTTATCTTTGTAAGATTGTTCGTCTGTCGTCATTTTTCCACCCCTGGATGTCTTTTACTCATATTATATAAGAAAAAAAGAGAAAAAACCTGACGCTTGTCAGGTTTTCTGACGTGAAATAGAAGATTTTAGAAAAAAAGCGTCAGAAAAATTAACAAGGTTAATGCATGGCTCTGTATCCCGTTTTATGCTTACTTTACAGATACAATGAGAGGAAGGATATGAATGGAGAAAGAAAAAGCGGTTTCGCTGGCAAAAGAAATCATTGAATTAGATATGAAACGCGATGAAATGCTGGAGACGTTTATGCAGATTGCCGGGGAACACGCTTTTCCGCTGCTCAGAGCCGTCCAGAACGGACTTTACCGAAAAACATCATAATTCCACATAAGTTTTACAATGGCTTCATACGTCATTGAAATAAAAGCGGTATTCTGATCATAGAATAACGGAAAACAAAGGAGGGCGTCATGAGTCATTTGTTTCAAAATGCACTGGACAAAGAGAGAAACCATTATTCCAAAAAGCTTCTTCAGATCGGAGTCTATACGAAAGAAATACTGAACTCCATGACAATCACGGAGCTGAGAAAGGAATACGCGTATTTTTTCCGGAACATTCCCTATAAAGAACGAAACCCTTATACAAATTAAATGATGTATAAGGGTATTTTTTTATATAAAAAAGAAGGAATTCTGAAAAACGGCACGAATAGAATATAAAACAAAGAACGACTCTTATGAATTGTAAGGGTTTACATTATTTTTTTATAAAAATCTTAAATACGGGGTAGATATGATGAGATTATCATTTAATGAAGAAGAAGTGATGCGTTCGATGAATTTGTACAAAGTTTTTGCAAGGGCTTTCAAAAGTGTGTCTGAACACAGCATCCGCGACAGTAAAGAACACGGTTTTAATCCGACTGAATTTGCCGTTTTGGAGCTGCTGTATACGAGAGGCCCGCAAAAGCTCCAGCAAATCGGGTCGCGTCTTTTGCTTGTCAGCGGGAATGTCACCTATGTCATCGACAAGCTTGAAAGAAACGGGTTTTTGGTCAGAGAACAAGACCCGAAGGACAAACGGTCTGTTTACGCCCATTTAACTGATAAAGGAAATGAGTATTTAGACAAAATTTATCCGATTCATTCATTGAGAATTGCGAGAGCGTTTTCAGGACTTATGCCTGAGGAACAGGAACAGCTGATCGCCTTATTGAAAAAAGCGGGGATCCACAGCCAGCACTTGCTTTTCCGTTAAAAGAAAGCGGATACAAACACTCTTCTTCAAGGAGAGTGTTTTTTTCTGTCCGACGGTAGAGCCTGAAGCGGATTTTGCATATGATGATACAGGGCGGCATCATTATTTACCAATCATAATGTGACATGCCCCATGCCAAAATATGAAAGTGCTTTGAATATAAAGAAGGTGAACGTGTGAGAAGCTGTCTGCTGACTATATGGTACTTACTTGATCCGCTTTATTTCTTCTTTACCCGGCTGACGCTGATTGATAAACAGCAATCGAATGTATTCCGCGTTCGTTTGACAAGATATAAAGGGAAAGAGGTCATCCTGAGCGACGGAACCAGAATTAAAAAAAATGACGTGTTAGTCAAGATTCATCTTCATAACGTCAAACTCCTGAAAGAGCTGCAGCCTATTGAAAGCGCGGTCAGAAGGGGGATTATGCTATATCAAAAGGTTTATCAATCCATGCCTCATTTAGCTGATTATATTAACCAGCATAAACGGAAAGACGAGATTAAAGGCGTCGTCGGCATTACAATGCTTCATAAAGGGGCGGCAAGACTCGGATTTGATGTGATAAAGCCGTCCAGCTGCTGCTACAGGCTGTTTAAAAAAGCGGCACATATTCCGATTTTATATTTTACTGAAAAACAGCTCACCCTCAAAAACATTCCTTATTCCTGCTATTTATTCATTTCCAAAGAAAAACTGATGTGCACGTATCAGACTGAAAAGAGCTGACGAAAAGCGTCAGCTCTTTCTCTTGATTTGCTCAAGCACGTTTGAAAGCGGGCCGTCCTGCGGATTCCGGTAAAAATCATAAAACGGATCTCCCTCTGTCCTGACCCGATTCACCACTGTATCAATCGTATAATCATCGGGTGTTAAAGAGGAGTTGACTTCGTTCCAATAAAGAGGGGCGGCAACCGTTCCTAGTTCGTTGCCCCGGGTCGAATAAGGAGCGATGATCGTTTTTCCTTCGGCATGCTGCAAATAATCAAGGTAGAGCCTGCCGTTTCGGTTTTTGATGAACCGCTCTGTCGTAAAAAGATCCGGACGTGTCCTGACGCAATAATCGGCGATGAGCATTGTGAACGCACGGGTCTCCTCATAGGTGAATGCTTCCGGTGAAAGCGGGATGTAGAGCTGAATGCCTTTATTCCCGGAGAGCTTCGGGAATGATGTAATGCTGAATGAGTCAAACAGCTGTTTCAGCACATGCGCCGCCTCCACGGCCATAGGAAAATCGTTCCTTGACGGAGGATCAAGGTCAATGACGATTTCTGCGGGCCTTTCAGAATGCACCGTCTGAAACGGAACGTGAAATTCCAGCGCCAGCTGATTGGCGAGCCATAAAAGAGACGGTACGCTGCTGCATACGATGTGTTCGTGGCTTCCGTCAAATACGCTTGAGACGAAGTCAGGCGTGTAATCCGGTTTGTTTTTTTGAAAAAAAGATTCGCCCGGCGCCCCATGCGGATAACGGATCACCGTGACGGCCCGATCTTTGAGAAAGGGCATAAGAAAATCGCTCATCTTCACCATATAGCAAAGGAAATCCTCTTTCTTTTTTTCAGACTTCTTAAAAACGGTCTTGTCCAGGCTTGTGAACTGCAGTTTCGGCGGCAGCGTTTTAGAACGGAGGATAAGCTGCTGATACGTACATTCAGTCCAATCCATTTCAAACTGAAAAGAAACAAAAGATACTTCACGCAGCGTGTCCTGCAATATGGTTAAATACTGCACGGTCATACAGATGGAAGGCTCAAGTATATACTCGCCGCTTTTTTGTTTTTTGCCGTGAGTCTCCATAATGGTTCTGACGGCGTTTTTTTCTTCCGTCTGCATGCCGTGGGAAACGGAAGCGATCGGGACAATGGTGCCGTCTTTTAATACCGAGGCCGTCACATACCCGTTCTTCGGATTAAACCCGGTTAATAGCACGTGAGCCGTTTTCATATGTTTATACTTCTGCCAGTCGGGAGACCGTTTATTTTCCGCCCAGCCGCTTGATGCTCTTTTTGCTACTATTCCTTCTCCGTCATACCGGACGACCTTGTCCCAGAGCGCTTTAAAGTCAGTGTGCTCCGGAATGTACTGAATCGCTTCCTCCGCTAAGTGATGGGGGCTTTTCGGAAGATTGGCTTCTTCAAACAGTTTGAAAAGGGCGCGCTTCCGCTTCACATACGGCAATGAGACGGTGCCGGCACCTTCCAGAACCAGGAGATCAAATGCCAGAAAGCGGCACGGCCGTCTATGGGCGGTGGTTTCAATGGCTTCTGCCCGTTTTAAACGCCCGCGGATTTGAATATGTTCAAAGTCCGCTCTGTACGGATTGATTAAATAGACAAGCTCTCCGTCAAGCGTAATGGGCAACCGGTCTTTTATGTGCTGAAAACACTGTGCCGCAAAAGCCGTGATTTCCGGAAATTGATTCGTCAGCGTCTGGCCGTTTCTGCTGGTCAATGTGACGCCGCTTTCGTCTATGCGGAGAAGACAGCGGAATCCGTCATACTTTACCTCATAGCGCCACTCACTGCCTATGGGCGGTGAAGAGGTTAAAATCGGCTGCATCGTCAGCACCATGATTAAGACGTTCCGGCTTTTTGTCTGGTCGTCTTCCGCTTTTTGCCTTCGCCGCCTGCAGGTGCGGCGTCTTTTGTCCGTGCCGGTGCAGCCTGCTCGCGATTCGGCCGCTTCGTCCGGTCGATGCTTGCCTGAAGGGCGCTGACAAGATCAATGACATCTTCGCGCGGGCCGGCAGCAGCCGGTGTTACGCCCGCTTCTTCATGTTCAAGCTTATCATTAATTTTGGCGAGAAGGGCTTTCCGGTATGTGTCTTCGTATTGCTCTGGCTCAAACTCGGTTGTCAGCTCATTAATTAACGTAATCGCCGTCTGCAGCTCTTTTTCATTAACGGCTGTCTGCTCCGGAACGCCCGGCACATGTCCGGCGTTTCGGACTTCATCCGGATAATGAATGGATTCCATCACGATGCAGTTGTCATACACCCGAAGAATCGCAAGCTGCTGCTTAGAACGGATCGTAATAGAGGCAATCCCGATTTTACCGGTCGTCCTCAGCGCTTCCCGCAAAAGTGTATAGGCTTTTGTGCCGTTGTCTCCAGGGCCGACATAATAAGACCGGTTAAAATAAATCGGATCAATCTCTTGCAGCTGGACAAAGTCAACAATCTCAACCGCTTTTTCTTCGTGTTCCTGTTTTACGTCTTTCAGGTCTTCGTCTGTCAAAATGACGTATTTTCCCTTTACATACTCATAGCCTTTAGCGATTTCATCCGGCTCCAGACTCTTTTCACACCCGGTACAGATCTTTTCGTATTTAATCGGCGCATGATCTTCTTTATGAAGACTGCGGAATTTTATATCTTTATCTTCAGTGGCCGCAAAGAGCTTGACCGGGATATTGACGAGGCCGAAACTGATCGAACCCTTCCACATCGTGTGCATGAATAAAAACTCCTTTTTTCTTTATTGTGGATAATCGGGTCCGTTCCATGTGTAGAAACTTATGGGTGGCGCGGCGCTTCATTGAGGAGCCGTTCAATCTCCTCAGGAGGCAATGGCCTGCTGAAATAGTATCCCTGAAGAAAATCGCATCCTTTTTCATCTAAAATCTTTTTTTGCATCGCCGTTTCAACCCCTTCAGCAACGACTAAAAGAGAAAGCTGATGGCCCATGGCAATAATGGCGCCGGTGATCTGCGCAGATTTAGGATGTGTCTGGAGATCATCTATAAATGATTTATCTATTTTCAATCTGTGAATCGGAAAGTCCTTCAAGTAGCTGAGAGAACTGTGACCCGTTCCGAAATCATCGATGCTTACACTGATTCCCAGCTCAGTTAGTGCAGTAAGCACTTTTTTGCTGTGCTCGTGATCCTCCATTGTCATGCTTTCGGTCACTTCTGCTTCAATCAGCCGGGGAGGAAGCTTGTAATGGGAAAGTGTTTTCTGAATAAACGGAACCAGTTCTTCTGATTGAAACTGTTTGGCCGAAATATTAATGGCGACTGGAAGATGGTATCCTTTTTCATGCCACTCCTTCGCCTGCCGGCACGCCTCGGTGATGATCCATTTGCCGAGGTCAATAATCAGCCCGGTTTCTTCGGCAGCCTGGATAAAGTCTCCGGGATTCTTCAGTTTCCCATCCGCGCCGGCCACTCTCAGAAGCGCTTCAGCTCCCGTGATGAGCTGATCAGAAGAGCTGTATTGAGGCTGATAATGAAGGACGAACCTTTTTTTCTCAATCGCTTCTCTCAGCTCCATCTCAAGCCGAAGCTTTTTCGCTTCTTTTTCTCCGATTTGGGCAGAATAATATTTGTATTTGCTTTTGTTTCGGTCTTTGCAGGCGTACATCGCCATATCGGCTTTTTTCATCAGTTCCATCCCGTCCGACCCGTCTTTTGGAGAGACAGCGATTCCGATGCTGACGGAGGTGATCAGCTCATGCTCCTGAATGGTAAACGGTTTTTCGAACTGCAGGATGATCTGTTTTGCTAAATCATCAATGTCATCGTTCTCAGAAGGGACGTCAGTTAAAATAATAATAAATTCATCACCGCCAAGACGGGCGATAAAACCATTATCCGGGATGATGGAGGAGAGTCTCTGAGCCGCTGATTGAAGAAGTCCGTCTCCGGCATTGTGCCCGAGCGCATCGTTAATAATTTTAAACCGATTTAAATCGAGAAAGAACACAACGGTCAAGCGTCCGAATGAATGATCTCTTTCCAGAACTTCTGTCAACCGCTGAACGGCATGCCGGCGGTTCGGCAGGTCTGTCAAAGAATCATAATGCGCCATACGGTGAATGTCCTTCTCGGCTTTCCGCTGTTTGGTCATGTCTTTGCAGATGACATATACACTGTCCAGTCCGTTATCGACCAAAACGGGGATAAAGGTAACATTTATATAAAATAAGCCGACGTCTGTTTTCAGATCAGCATCAATATGCAGGGCCTGCTGTTCTTTTTTTACCTGTTTAAAATAAGTTTTCAGCTGTCTGCTGATATGCCGGCGCCAATTTTGGCTGTCCAGTCCGAAATTGTGTTTCATCTCGGCTCCTGCTTCATTAGAGTAAAGAATTTTACCGTCAGGAGATAGGATGAAAATAGGGTCAATATTATGATTGATTAATGATTGGAACCGCTGTTCATGGTCTTTCATACGTTCATTGTGGCGGAAAAACTGACGATCGAAATGTGAGCTGAAAAACAATAACATCTGAAAACAAAAGATGATCAGCGTAATAAAAACGGACCAATGAAACGAATGAATTTCCATATCGTTTTCCGGCTTTCTCATGTCTTCATAAAATGAGGCAGCCATCATTCCGGTATAATGCATCCCTGAGACGGCCGCGCCCATGAAAACAGAACCGATGATTTTGTGAAAAGTAAAAGGTTCCGTCGGTTTCTTCGCTGCCAAACCGAAAAATACTTTCAGCGAAATGAAAGAAGAAGCCATGGCAATTAGAATAGACATACAGAACAAAAAGGGATTATACATAATCATTACCCGGGAAATGGCCGACATTCCCATATAATGCATGAGAGAAATTCCCGCTCCCATAAAAACAGATCCGGTAATCAGCCGGCTGAATGTTAAGATTCTCCGGCTGACGATGTATAAAGCCGCAAAAGATCCGGAAATCGCGGCGGCTGCAGAAAAGAACATCGGCACAGCTTCATAATTCATATGCATGTTCATATAAACGGCAAGCATTCCGACAAAGTGCATTGACCATATGCCGAAACCCATGATAACTGAACCCATAAACAGCCACAGCTTACTGTGAATCCCCGTTTTGAGCGTTATTTTTCTGGAAATTTCAAGTGAAGTAAACGCCGCCAGACAAGCAATCAGGATGGATAGCCCGACAAGCGGGACATTGTATTGTACATGTAATTCCAAAAGATGATTCCTCCTACTACTACCGATCTGAAACGATCCTCATTTATATCGGCGCGGCATAAAAATATTTCAGTTTCGAGGTTTTGTGTTAAAATGATTCTTAAGATTCGGAATACAAAATGCCTGGAGTGATAAATCATCGAAGGTTTTATCATATCAATAATAGAAGCGTTTAAAAGCTTATCCTACGCCGGAATTTTTTTGGCGCTGAGTATAGAATTCATCCCGGCGGAAATTGTACTTCCGCTTGCAGGCTACTGGGTGTCAAAAGGGGATATGACGCTTGCCGGAGCCGTGTTTGCCGGATCGCTCGGCGGTGTTTCGGGTCCGCTGGTCTTATATGGAATCGGAAGGCTGGGGGGCCGGCCGTTTTTGCTGAAGTATGGAAAGTATATATGGATAAAGCCCGAATCGCTTCAGAAATCAGACCATTTCTTTCAGAAACACGGAGGTTTGGTAGCGTTCAGCGGCCGTTTTATACCGGGGGTCAGGACGCTGATTTCTCTGCCGTGCGGAATCGCGAAAATGAATGTCTGGGTGTTTTCTCTTTATACATATGCAGCGATGCTCCCGATTACGTTTGTTTACGTATACCTCGGAATGAAGCTCGGGGAAAATTGGAAAAGCGTCGGTTCCATTCTTGATCAATATATGCTGCCGCTCGGTATATTCATTGTCTTTCTTCTTGTCTTTTATCTGCTTTTAAAGAGAGGAAAGCAACGGGATAAAACAGAAAAAATTTCTCAATTTGTTAAAAAAGTTAAGCGTTGACAAATGATGAAACAGGCTTTATCATGAGCGTATAAACAAAATATTTCTTGAAATCCCAAAGGGGAGTAGCGTCCGGATGTTCCGGAAACAAAGTCGTCAATTCATGGATCATATCCATCGGCTTTGTTGGCATGCCAATTATTCATGTCTAGCAAGACCTTTGCCTTATATCGGCAAAGGTCTTTTTTGCGTAAAAAAACGCCGGTATAAGCTCGGATGATAGAAATGAAACGGAGGGAATGGATTGGACTTTGCATTATTATTGGAGTATGGATGGGTTCTTCTCGTTTTAATCGGGCTGGAAGGGATTTTAGCGGCGGATAACGCGCTGGTGATGGCTGTGATGGTGAAGCATCTTCCGGAAAAACAAAGGAAGAAGGCTTTATTTTACGGATTGGCGGGCGCATTTATTTTGCGTTTCGGGTCGCTGTTCGCCATTTCTTTTCTGGTGAATGTCTGGCAGGTTCAGGCCCTGGGCGCCTTATATCTGCTTTACATCGCGGTCAGTCATTTGCTGAAGCGGTATGTATTCAAACATGGCACAGGGCAGAAAACACAGAAAGAGAGCGGATTTTGGCAGACTGTATTGAAAGTGGAGCTGGCTGACATCGCTTTTGCCGTTGACTCCATTTTAGCGGCGGTCGCGCTTGCCGTAACGCTTCCGGAAACGCCGCTTCCTGCCATCGGCGGCTTGGATGGCGGTCAGTTTCTCGTTATTTTAGCCGGCGGTGTTATCGGTTTAATCATCATGCGCTTTGCAGCGTCAATGTTTGTTTCCTTATTAAAAACCAGGCCGGGCCTTGAAACGGCGGCATTTGTTATTGTCGGGTGGGTAGGCGTGAAGCTCGCTCTTTATACTCTGGCTCATGAGGAACTCGGCGCCATTCCGGCGGATGTTATTCATTCTGCGGCTTGGAAAATCATTTTCTGGACGGTTTTGGCAGCCATTGCGGTTTGCGGATGGTTTATGTCAGGAAGAAAACAAATAGAGCAGGACGCGGCATCGGCGGAAAGAGAACATGCATAAAAGGAATCTTAAAGGGACTGTTTTTTCAAAAAACAGGTTCCCTTTTTTATTTGAAACGCTTACATTTAAGACATATGATAACAATTTTATAACAGCCTTGTTACAAAAAACACAGAGAAAACCCCCTTAATTCTGCCCGAGCGCACGAAATCATGTATAGTACGTCTTATTGGCTTGTCATAATTGAGACAAATGAAATCGATTTCTCTTTTTCTTCCTTTGCGAATCCCTACTAAATTAGCTATGATTATGAGTAGTTATAGGGAGGAACTGAGGTGAAACCAGTGCTTAGCCTTTTGTTTAAATTGGGAAAAAAGAAGCAAACGCTTGAAACATCTGTTGAAAAAATACAAAAAGGCGACAAAGATCTGCAGAACGATTTAATACAGCAATATAAGCCTTTTATCGCGAAGACGGTTTCATCCGTTTGTAAACGATATATAGATGAAAAAGACGACGAATTCAGCATCGGGCTGATCGCGTTTAACGAAGCCATTGAAAAATATTCGGCTGAAAAAGGTAATTCGCTGCTTGCATTTGCAGAGCTGATTATAAAAAGAAAAGTAATAGATTATATCAGAAAAGAAGCAAGAGCCGCCCAGCATATCAATATGGATGTGCAGGAAGGCGACGACCAGGAGTCTTCGCAAAGCCTTATTGAAGCGGAGCTTTCCATTGATGAATACCGCAAACAGATAGAACAGGAGCAGCGCCGGGAAGAAATTCTTTTTTTTCAGAAGCAGCTGCAACAATACGGTCTGTCCTTTAAAGAGCTGCTGGAACAATCGCCGAAGCATACAGATGCGAGGCAAAATGCGATTAAGGTAGCCTACACGCTTGTGGAAAATGAAGAGCTGGCGTCTATTTTGCACCAGAAGAAACAGCTTCCGGTCAAACAGCTGGAGCAGCTCGTGTCGGTCAGCAGAAAAACGATCGAACGGAACCGAAAATATATCATCGCCATGAGTATTATTATTTCCGGTGATTATATTTATTTAAAAGATTATCTTAAAGGGGTGTTGCACTCATGAGAAGAGGGATCATAGTAGAGAAAAATAAAAAATTCGTCACGTTGCTAACCCCTGACGGACAATTTTTGAAAACAAAAAATGATCACCGTGCTTGTGAAATTGGAGAGGAAATTACGTTTGAAGGCGAAACGCGTATGGGAAGAAGGGCCAGCTTTTTTGATTTTCTGAAACTGCGCCCTTTTAAATTGGGAGTGTTTACAATGACTGCTATTATCCTATTTATTTTAATCATGCTCCCGGTTTTTTCTGATAACAAAGCTTACGCGTATATGACGCTTGACATTAATCCAAGCATTGAAATGGCTTTAAACAGCAAATACGAAGTCATTGAACTCACACCGCTGAACCATGACGCCCAAAAGGTCATAAGTGACATCGGAGACTGGAAAAGCAGCGATTTTAAGGAAGTCATCAGTAATATTATTACCGATTGCAGCAAGCATGGATATGTAAAGGAATCAAAAGAGATTTTAATTTCCACGGTTTACGAAAATACAGATGACAATACATATAAAAAAGGCGTTAAAAAACAGCTGGCTGACATGACTGAAAAATATAAGGGCACCTACCAGCTTCAATCTCTTGAATCGGATATGGAAACAAGGGAAAAAGCAAAACAGGAAGGGATGTCAACAGGCAGCTACATAAGAAGAAACGAAAAGAAAACAGAAGATAAACAGCCTGAAAAGAAAACCGACGATAGTGAAAACGAACAGAAAAACACTGAAACAGATACCGATCAAAATAAGCAGCCGGACACAGAAAAACCGGCGGCTGATGACAACACGGCTCCTGATGAAGAAAAGGCAGCAGAGCAGCCGGAAAACAATGAAACAACGCCCGGCACGGAAGATGCGAAGCCGGACAGTCAAGACGGCAATCAGCAAAACGAAAAAAATGCAGTTTCCGGATCAGAGGAAAATACTCAGAAGGAACAAGATGGGGAAACAGAGCAGCCCCCAACACAAAATCCTCAGGAAAACGGAAATGACAAAGAGCCTAAGCAGAGGTATAACAATCATTACTGGAATCATGAACGAAATGAACATTGGGAATCCTATCGGCGCCATGAAGATCCGTCAGACCGAAGGAACCCGAACGGCTACCGGCACGGAAGGGAGAATGCCGATAAACATCAAAATTCGCCGAGAAATCCCGGCGAATAAGCTGCATTATTGAGTTTTGCCGTTTAATTGTGATTGAGCCTGCTGTACAAGCCGCTTTGTCATTTCCCCGCCTACAGAGCCGTTTGCGCGTGCTGCTGTATCAGAGCTAAGGTTCACGCCGAATTCTTGAGCCACTTCGTATTTAAATTGGTCAAGTGCCTGCTCAGCCCCTGGAACTAAGAGTTTATTTCTGCTCGCCATCTTTTTCATCTCCTTTTCTCTGGCAAGATGTTTTTACGCGTTTTAGTTTCAAACGGAACGGTATTGATTATGCTGGCAATTGTTGTGCACCTGAAAAAACCCCGGCGCAGACACCGGGGCAAAAAAACGTATGAATTATAATAAATGGCTGGTCATTTTGTAGGCGGAGGCTTGGATATGGAAAGTCAAAACGGAGAGCACGGTAACCGCGAGTATGGCCCTGATATTGTTCCATTGCCCGCTTTCGAGTTCTTGAAAGCAGCCTCTGAGCTTGTCCGTCTGCTGTTCAACAAGCTCCTGCAGGCTCGTTTCCTTCATCGGCGGGTTTGTCTTATGATGAAGATAATCAATTACCTGGGCGCAGCTCTCATAATAGCTGATCGGGCTGATGACGTCATCTGATCTGTCGGTGATCGTGTTAAAAGCGATTTTTAATATGGCGCGTATATGTTCGAAGTCATAAATTGATTTTAAATCACGTACAATGAGAAGGATGACAGCTTGTTCAATTGTATATTTTTTTCCGAGTAAAGGGTGTCCGATTAAATCTTTAATATCGCGCTTCACCCAGTTTTGAACAGCGGTTGATTTTAAAGACGTCAGCTCGCACAGGTTTCCCAGCTCGACAATCTCGTTTGTTGAAAGCCCGTATTCCTTTTTCTCTTTTTTTCGTTCGAATCTCGTCAGAAATTCAGGGATGTGCAGCCGGCTTTCCGCTTCATCCAATGTCATGTCCGCTGATTGCAGTAAGATTTGGAGAGGGGTTGCGTCTCCTTGGCCTTTTAACGCGTAAAGAAGCCGCACCATATCGGTTCGGGTCAGTTTAAACGTGTTCATGATTCACCTCTGATTGATTACGTGTTCACTTTCTTATATCACTGAGAATTACATTAACATCATACGTCGAAATTGTTGCATTTTCAAACAGATCATTTATAATTTAATTAAATAAGTTCTTTTGATCTTAAAAAAGACGGAGGTAATTATGGCGAAAAGAATATTTCTGTTTATTTTAACGAACCTTTTGGTCATTACGACAATCGGAATTGTGCTTACGATTATTACAAGCGTTACCGGTGTCGGCTCGTATATACAAAATGGCCGCGTCGATCTGATGGCATTGCTCGTGTTCAGTCTTGTCGTCGGTTTTGTCGGTTCTTTTATTTCTCTCGGTATGTCCAGATGGATGGCAAAAACGATGATGGGCGTCCGGGTGTTAAATCCGAAGAAGCAGTCACTCAGCTATGAAGAGCAGCAATTGGTTGACCGTGTGCACAGATTGTCCCGTGCAGCGGGGATGACGAAAATGCCTGAAGTCGGCATTTATCATTCATCTGAGGTCAATGCCTTTGCGACCGGGCCTTCTAAGCGCCGCTCGCTTGTCGCGGTTTCCTCAGGTTTATTGCAGCAGATGGATGATGCTGCGGTGGAAGGGGTTCTTGCCCATGAAGTCGCACACATTACAAACGGTGACATGGTCACGATGACGCTGCTTCAGGGAATCGTCAATACGTTCGTCGTATTCCTTTCCCGTATCGCGGCATGGATTGCGAGCCGCTTTGTCAAAGAAGATCTCGCGCCGGTCGTGCATTTTATCGCGATGATCGTGTTTCAGATTATTTTTTCCATTCTCGGCAGTCTTGTCGTCTTCGCATATTCGCGTCATAGAGAGTTCCACGCTGACCGCGGCGGTGCCGACCTTGCCGGAAAGGATAAAATGATTCACGCCCTGCGTACGCTGAAGTCTTATACGGGACATGTGAATGAAGAGGACCAGACGGCGGTGCAGACGTTAAAAATTAACGGCAAAAAGCATTCGTCACTGTTCTCCACACACCCTGATCTGGATGAGCGCATCCGCAGGCTGGAAGCCAAATAATCAACAAAACCTCTGACAATCGTTTCAGAGGTTTTTTGTTTAAAGATCGGCAAATTACATAAGGTAATGAAAAATCTTTCTAAAAAGCCCTTTAAAAAATCTCCCAATATCATTAGAATAATTACGTACTACATTTGAGAGGCAGAAGGAACTATCTTATGAAATTAAAGCTGAAGAAATTCATACAGGTTTTGTCGCCTGCACAGCTGATCGCGTTATATTATTTTCTTGCTGTGACGGTGGCATTTATTTTGTTAAGTCTGCCGGCCGCCCACAAACAAGGGGCCAGCTGGTCGTTTATAGACGCGCTGTTTACGGCGGTCAGCTCAGTCAGTGTCACCGGTTTAACGGTCGTCAGCACGGCTGACACGTTCAGTACGGCCGGAATTGTCATTTTGGCTTTCGTGCTGCAATTCGGCGGCATCGGCATTATGACGCTCGGAACATTCGTCTGGCTCATTATGGGCAAACGGATCGGTTTGCGGGAACGGAAGCTCATTATGGTGGACCAGAATCAATCGCAGTTTTCCGGTATCGTCAACTTGATGAAGCAAGTGCTGTTTTTAATTTTATTAATCGAGTTTTTAGGCGGCATCATTTTAGGAACATATTTTTTAACGTACTATAATTCGTTTGAACAGGCGTACTTGCACGGCTTCTTTGCGAGCGTCAGCGCCACGACAAACGGCGGTTTTGATATTACGGGAAATTCACTCGTTCCGTTCAGGCATGACTATTTCGTGCAGTTTATTACGATGCTTCTGATTGTTTTCGGTGCGATCGGGTTTCCGGTGCTCGTAGAAGTGAAGGACTTTTTGTTTTCAAAACAGCGCAGATACTCATTTACGCTGTTCACGAAAATTACGACCGTAACGTTCGGACTGCTCGTTTTGTTCGGGGCTGTCGGAATATACGCGCTTGAAGCCAGCCATGTCATGAAGGGAAAAAGCTGGCATGATGTTTTATTTTTATGTCTCTTTCAATCAACCGCTACGAGAAGCGGCGGGCTTGCGACGATCGATATCAGCCAGCTGTCCGCGCCGACATTATTTTTCATTTGCGCCCTTATGTTCATCGGCGCATCGCCGAGCTCGGTCGGCGGCGGAATCCGTACGACGACATTTGCGCTCAACCTTCTTGCCCTGTTTCATTTTGCCCGCGGAAATAAAGCGGTCAAGGTCTTTAAGCGTGAGCTTCATCAGGCTGATGTCATAAAGTCGCTGGTCGTTACGATGATGGCGATTCTGCTCGTATTTGGGTCAACGCTGATTCTGGCAGTGACGGAGAAAAATCAGACGCTGCTGGGGCTGCTGTTTGAAGTTTGTTCCGCTTTCGGAACGACCGGGCTTTCGCTGGGAATCACTCCGCATTTAAGCGACATCGGAAAATGCGTGATCATGGTGGTCATGTTTATCGGCCGAATCGGTATTTTGACGTTCCTTTATTTAATCGGCAGAAAAGAAATCGAAGCAAATTATCACTATCCGAAGGAAAGAATCATTATCGGCTGACACCGCTTTTTGAAAAGCGGTGTTTTTTTATTACCGGAAAATGGATGGGTGGAAACCGTTTATTTGGAGATTCTAATTCGTAAAGAGGTGACGTCATTGCTTGCCGTTTTTTGGAAATCTTTGATTATGATAGCTGTCGGTACCTTTTTATTGCGAATTGCCGGACGGAAATCGATCAGCCAGCTGTCGGTGACTCAGACGGTCATCATGATTTCCATCGGCTCGATTATTATTCAGCCGTTTATTGAACATAATTTATGGGAAACCATTTTCGCAGCGTCTATTTTTATCGCGGTACTGATTCTGATGGAATATTTAGAAATCAAATCAAACTTTTTTGAGTTTTTGTTTTCGGGGAAAACCGTCGCCGTTGTCAGAGACGGAAAAGTCATCCCGGAAAATTTAAAAAAGATGCGTTTCACCGAGGCGCAGCTCTCCATGCGGATCAGGCAGGAAGGCCTTGGGGACATAGAGGATTTTAAATATGTGCTGCTTGAGCCGAACGGACAGATCGGCTATGAGCTCATTGATGATGCCAAAAATGTGACAGTGCGCGACCTGAAAAAAATGTTTGATGAATTCAAAACAGATCTGCAGACAGAAGGAGGAAATCAAATGAAACGAAAAGCAGCGAAGAACGAAGCTTTGACCAACAACAATACACCGACTGAGAGCATGGATAAAGATGCATACAAAACACAATATGACGGCGATCCCGGACTGAGAGGGGCAAACCGCAAATCAAAGCACGGCAGACAAGGGGGCGAATAATGTGACGAAAACAAACCGGCACAGCAAAGACATGCAAAATCATAAAAAGCCGATGGACCCTAAATTGCTTGAAGAAGAATTTTCAAGTGAGCTCGGAGATTATAACGCCGGAAAATGGATTGAAACGCTTGAACAGACGAAGCCAAAGAAAAAAGAAGACGGCAAAAAATAAAAAATACCTCTTAGGCGATAACGCTTAAGAGGTATTTCACATTATTTCGAATAAGCCCCGTTCCTTGTTCCTTTAATCGCTTCAAGCCAGCCGGTAATCCGCAATTCAATAAACGGCTGTGCGGCCGTTTTCACCGCATTGCTGGAGAGAATGGACGTGAGGGCGGCCGTTAAAATCAAGAGCATGACTAAATTCTGGTAATCAGACAGATGATCTTCAAGCCCGATCTGCCGCAGCGTTTTTATAATGAATCCATGCAGCAGATAGACGTAAAACGTTCTCGTACCCCACTTCGTAAAGAAATAGCGCTTTTGCGGAACGAGCGCCAAAAAGCTGAAGGTGGCGGCAAAGGCCAATACATACCAGCCGATCCGCGACAGACCGCTCAAAAGCGTCACTGTGCCGAATGTAGAATAAGGCTCCGATCCGAACAGCCACGAGTAATCAAAATCAATGCACCAGCATAAGAGGAAAACAATGCCCAGTACGCCCGCGGCAATCTGCCTGCCCCTTTTGGCCCGAAGTAAATCAAAGTGCTGTTTTTTCAAATAAAACCCGACGAGGAACATCGGAAGAAAGACAAACGTCCGTGAAAGACTCAGCGTGCTGCTGACAAAATCGAGATACCCGATCATGACGGCAAGCCCGCAGCTTGCCCCAAGCGCCCACATTTTCGGCAGCTTCGTAAAGGGATACAGCAGCAGATTCCAAAAGAATAAGCTGACTAAAAACCAGAGAGACCACTGCGGATCAATCGGATTGACGCTCGTCATGCTTTCATCCTGAATCAAATAGTAAAAAACCGAGTAGATGCCCTGAAAAATCAGGTACGGAATAATCAGCTTCACAGCCAGCTTTTTTACATAACCTTTCCGCTTAAAGTTTTTTGCGAAGTAGCCGGAAACCAGAATAAAGGCCGGCATATGAAAAGTATAAATGAATTTGTAGAGATGGAGCATAAACTCATTTCCGTTAATAAATGACCGGAGGATATGGCCGAACACCACCAGAAAAATCAAGATAAACTTGGCGTTGTCAAAATAACTGTCTCGCGATTTTGTCATAGCATCACCTTCTCTTCAAAAATCATCCACTGCATGATTATTTCCTGATGATGTTCATTTTAAAATAAAAAACAAAAAATTGAAGGAGGAAAAAAGGGATTGTTAGGATGATGTAACGGGGAGGTAAGGATCGTAGAAAAAGACTCTAACTTGTCATATCATTGAAATTTTCTGAAATGTATAGGGCGAATGAAGGAAGATGAGGTATTTTGTAGAAATATTGAAGGATAGGTTTTTGAAGAAGGAGTGTACTGAATGGCTGAAACTCTGGATTTGCAGACAAAGGAGTCGCTGAAAGAGCAGCTGAAGCGGCTGAAGGAGGAAAATGACCGCCTGAAGAGTGATTTGAACCGGTATCATGTGATTATGAATAACACGCTTGATGCCATTTTTATATGCCATAAGGAAATGAAAATCGTCCAGGCGAACGAGGCCGCGGCCCGGATGATGCAGATTGAGGCAGAGAGCCTCATGAACCGCTCCGTTCTGGACTTTTTATATTCCGTGCCTCAGGAAGAACTGAATAAGGCCGTGAAAAAATTTTTGAAAAAGGGCTATCTGTGGAAAGAGGTGCCGATTAAGCTTGACAGCGGCGCGACGAAATACATTGAATTCCTCGCCAGAGACGGAATTGGGGAGGATTATTTTTTTGTGGTAATGAGGGATATCTCCTCTAAAAAAATCTTAGAGCGTGAATTCTCCATGAACGAGCAGCTGTTCAAAGATTTGTTTGACAGAGCTGTCGACGGCATCGTGCTGTTTGATAAGGACGGCGGTTTTATTGATGCGAACCTCTCTTTTTGCAAAAGCTTTGAGATCGGCCAGAATGAACTGTCCCATCTGTCGCTCCGCCATTTTACCGATGGAGAAAACAAAAAGCACCTGAAAGAAATCTGGGACACCCTCCGGAGAAAAGGAAACGCCAAAGGAGAACTGCCGGTCAAGCTTCGGTCGGGCGAGGAGAAGCTGTTTGAGTTTACGATTACGTCCAACTTAATCAGCGGGTTTTACATGTCTATTATGAGAGACATAACGGAGAAACGGTCGATGGAATTGAAACTTTTTAAAAGCGAAGAGCGCTTCCGCGAAATCTTTGAAAACGCCATGGACGCGATTGTCATTTGGTCTGATGACGGAAAAATCGCCAAAGCAAACGAGTCGGCGTGCCGCATTTTCGAGCTGCCGATGGATAAGCTGGTGGAGACGAATTTATGTACGTTTATCGTTGATCCGCAGAAAAAATACAAGCAGATTAAGAAGAAATATGAAAAATACGGGGAAATCCGGGAAGAGATGCTGTTTCAAATGGCAAACGGCCAATACAAAGAGCTTGAGTTCACATCAAAACGAACCATACTCGAAGGTCAGCATTTAACCATTTTAAGAAATGTCAGCGATCGTAAGCGGATGGAAAAAGAATTGCGGGAAAGCGAGCTGAAGTTCAGAAAAGTATTCAACGGCTCAATGGATGGAAAAGTCTTGTTTGACAACCAATTCCGCATAATTGACGCGAATCCTCTCGCAAGCCGTATACTCGGCATGCCCGATGATGAGCTGAGAGCGCATACCGTTCCGGATATTCTTTCTAAATTTGAAATTGAAAACGCGGGTGTACCCGCCAAAAAGATCGATTTGGAAGGAATGGATAATGAAATCCCCTTCCTGTTAAGCAGCAGTGACAGCCGCAAATTGGAATTTTCCTTCAAAAGGAATATCATTCAAAATATGAACCTGGCCATCTTTAAAGATGTCACCGAGGCCAAAGAGCTTGAGGAGAGGCTGCGGAAATCCGACACTCTTCACGTCGTAGGGGAGCTGGCGGCCGGCATCGCCCACGAAATCAGAAATCCGATGACTGCGCTGAAAGGGTTCATTCAGCTTCTGCAAGGAAGCATTGAAGGCGAATATTCCCTGTACTTTAACGTTATTACCTCAGAATTAAAACGCATCGAGTCTATCATAACCGAATTTTTAATTTTAGCGAAACCTCAGGCAATATTATATGAAGAAAAAGACGTGACGCAGATTATGAAAGACACGGCTGATCTTTTGAATGCCCAAGCCAATCTTGTCAATGTGCAGATCCATTTGAACCAGACCGGGAACATCCCGCCGATTTATTGTGAGCCGAATCAATTAAAACAGGTGTTTATCAATATTTTAAAAAACGCCATTGAAGTCATGCCGGGCGGCGGCAATATCTACGTGACCATCCAGCCTTCTGATAAAGACCACATTCTGATATCCCTTCAAGATGAAGGAACAGGCATTTCTGAAGACAAATTAAAACGTTTGGGCGAGCCATTCTACACGACAAAAGACAGGGGGACGGGCCTCGGTCTCATGGTCAGTTATAAAATCATCGAAGAGCATCAGGGCCGCATTCATGTGGAAAGTGAAGAAGGGAAGGGAACGGTTTTTCATTTGACGCTTCCGATCCGGCAGAATACCGAAGAAAGAAGGAGCGGCGAATGATCTGCTTTACAAGTGTGAAAGCACCGTTTGGAACGGTCAGTCTGACGGAGGAAGAGGGCTTTATTACCGGCCTGTTTCTCACCGGGGAAGATTTTGAGGAGTGGCGGAAAGATACGCCCGGCGTGAAATTTTGCGAAACCGATGTGCTGTCGGAGGCGAAACAGCAGCTGACATCATATTTTTCCGGAGAGAGAAAGCATTTCTCTCTGCCTCTGAAACAACAAGGCACACTCTTTCAGGAAAAGGTATGGAACGCGCTGACGATGATTCCTTACGGTGAATCACGAAGCTATGGCGATGTAGCTGAAGCTATCGGCAAGCCGAAAGCGGTGCGCGCCATCGGACAGGCCAATAAACGCAACCGGCTGCCGATTTTTGTCCCGTGCCATCGGGTAATCGGCAAAAACAGCGCCTTAACGGGATACGCAGGCACGAAGACGGATGTGAAAGCGGCGCTGCTGAACATCGAACAAATATCCTATAAAGAAAAATAAAGCATATGGCACGTTCCGTTTTTTCACGCCCGACATATCATTTTATTAAGTGAAAAAAGTTGGTCTGATGAAAAAGGAGGACGAAGCCTGATGAAAATGAGCCGTCCGCAAAAGATAGCCGGTTATGCAGAGCTGTTTTTTAAAATGCATCTGATTTCAGCCGCCCAAAAAGATGAAGTGCTGACATTATGCAGACAAAAAAACCGCTGACATTGCCTGAGGCAACATCATCAGCGGTTTTTCAGCTCAGCTGGCAGTCTGCGAATAATTGTTCAATTTCTTCCGTGTAAGAACCCGTCACAATTCCTTTCTCGGTGATAATGCCTGAAATCAGGCTGCCCGGTGTGATGTCAAAGGCCGGATTGAAGACCGGCACATCTTCGGGAGCGGTGCGTATGCCGGAGATTTGTCTGACCTCATCCGGATCTCTTTCTTCAATCGGAATCTGATCGCCGTTTTCAATCTGCAAGTCAAATGTCGAAAGCGGTGCGGCCACAAAAAACGGAATCTGAAAGGCGTTTGCCAAGATCGCGAGGCCGTACGTTCCGATTTTGTTGGCTGTATCTCCGTTTTTAGCAATTCTGTCAGCGCCGACAATGACTGCTGAAATATGTTTTTCCTTCATTGTATGGGCGGCCATGCTGTCAGTAATGAGCGTGACATCAATCCCGCCCTGCATCAGCTCCCACGCCGTCAGCCGCGATCCTTGGAGAACGGGCCTTGTTTCACATGCGTAAATATGAAGGCCGAGGTCTTTTTGTTTCGCTAAGTAAAAGGGAGCAAGCGCCGTACCGTACCGGCTTGTGGCAATTGAACCCGCATTGCAGATGGTCATGATCTGGTCGCCTTTTTTAAAAAGGTGCAGCGCATTTTGGCCGATCATCCGGCATGTTTCTTCATCTTCAACCTGAATTTGAATGGCTTCATGAACGAGCGTTGTCTTCGCTTCATTGATTGAGATTGCATTCCTGATGGAATCCGTCAGTCTGTCAAGCGCCCAAGCGAGATTGACGGCAGTCGGTCTTGAGCTGTTTAAATATGCTTTGACATCGGCCAGCTGACGGCGGAAATCAGAAAGATCGCGTGTTTCAAACGATTTGGCGGCAAGCGCGAGTCCGAACGCCGCAGTTATACCGATGGCCGGAGCGCCCCTTACTTTCAGTGTGACAATCGCGTCGAATACATCTTCCTTTGTTTCAAGATCCGCATACTCAGTGACATCAGGGAGCTTTTGCTGATTTAAAATGCGGATGTGTGTTTCTTTCCATTCCACGGAACGGGGGATGGCAAATTCATTTGTCATGCTGCATCATTCCTTTACACGGAGCTTAAATTGATCCAGAACCTCAGTGATATGCTTTAGTTCTTTTCTGTTTTCGATATAATAGGCGCCGATTTCAAGCGCCAGCTTCTTCCGTTCAATTCGTTTATCAAACGGAGTGATTTCATCCAAGTCAGCCACATGGGCGAGCCCGATCGTGCGCCGGATCAGTTCGCATCCCGCAAAACCGACTGCTTCCTCAAACGCGTTTTTCAGTGTATTTTCCAGCAGGTGTCTGCAGGAAGGCAGGCAGTCTTTCTCCCATGCTTCACTGAATGTTTTTACAAATGTGTCCCATACGGCGGCGGTGTGGTCATATAACGGCTGTCTGTCGTCACCGTCCCGGCTGAGGGCGTTTAACAGCAGATTTGCAATAAATTGGCCGATGTCAAAGCCGATCGGTCCGAAGAAAGCAAACTCGGGATCAATGACCTTTGTTTCATGTTCATCGGCGAAGATGCTTCCCGTATGCAGATCGCCGTGAACCAATGTTTCCGCGGAATTCAGAAAGACGGCTTTCAATTCATCAGCGCCTTCTTTCAGGCGGGAATTGTTCCAAATTTTTTCTGCGAATGGGCGCAGCTCCTCTTCAAAATCGTTTGTTTCATGGTCGAGAAACGGTTCTGTAAACACAAGCCTTTCTGTAATATTGCAAAGTTCGGGATTTGTAAACTGCTTTGCGAGCTGCTGTTTTACTTTCGCATCAAGCGCATAATCGGATGAGTAAAAGAGCGTTTTTCCCAGAAATTCACCGATATGAGCTGATAAATTCGGATAATGTTTTCCTTCAATCAGTCCTTTTCTTGAGATCTTCAGATGCGAAAGGTCTTCCATTACCGTGACCGCCATTTCAGTATCGGAATAGTAAACGGCCGGAACGAGATGGGGCACGTGTTCGCCCTGGCGGATGAGGGCGCTGCTTTCGATTCTCGCCCGGTCAATCGTAAGCGGCCAGCTTTCCCCGACGATTTTCGCGTAAGGAATCGCCTGTTTGATAATCAGTCCCTTTTTGTTTTCTTTATCGAAAACGTGAAAGACGTAATTTAAATTGCCGTCGCCGATTTCACGGCATGTGAGAGTGCTTTTGCTTTGAAATAAGCCGAGCTTCACAGCTAACGCTGCGGCGGAGCTTTCCGTTAATTGTTCATAAAGACTTGTTTTAGTTGCAGACATGGATTTACCCTCCAATTATGTAGTGGCAGTAAGAGATCGTGACGGAGAATACGCCCGAAAAAAAGCCTCCTTCTCTGAAAGAGAAGGAGGCCGAAACAGTGCAGTCCGCCTCTTATCTCTCAGATAACATCTGATGGAATTAGCACCGTGCCCTATGAGACAATCGTCTCGGCGCAAAATGTACGCGCCCCATTTCACAATGGAATTACGGTCGGTTGCTGTTGGGGTCAAAAGGCCAATCCCTCGCCCAACTCTCGATAAGAGAAAAATATATTGATTTGTATCACAATTCGGATTAATCAGTTGATGAAAATATTAGCAGGTGCCGAATATTCTTGTCAACGTTTTTTTGAAAATTAATATAAATCATGCCGCAAATCTTTGAAAACCGGGATGGTCTCGCGTACGGACGCGCTTTCTGAAACATCGATTTCCGCCCGGACTGCGCCTTCCGTCCGATCTCCTTCGGCTAAAATCCGGCCCCACGGGTCAATAATCAGGCTGTGGCCGGCAAATTCATTATCGGGATTTGACCCCGTGCAGTTAGAGGCTGCGACAAAACATTGGTTTTCAATGGCTCTGGCGACAAGCAGACTCCGCCAATGATCGAGGCGGGGCAGAGGCCATTCCGCAGAGATAAACAGGACATTCGCTCCTTGGGACGTATGCTTTCTGATCCATTCGGGGAACCGGATATCATAGCAGATCAGCCCGGCGCACTTGACACCGTCAAGCTCAAAGGAACCATCACTGTTTCCTGCTGTCAGATACAGATGTTCATCCATCAGCTGAAACAGATGGGCTTTCTGATAGCGCTTCACGATCTTTCCGCTGTTATCGGCGGTGTACATAGTGTTATAGACATTTTCGCCTTCTTTGACTGCAAAAGATCCGGCAACGAGGTGTACGTTGTATGCTTTGGCCGTTTTTTTAAGCCATTGTGCCGAAACTTCGCCGTTTTCATCCGCCAGCTGGTCAAGCCGTGTGAGATCATAGCCGGTCGTCCACAGCTCAGGAAGCACGATGACATCAGCATGGCGGCTTTCTTGCTCAATCAAAGATTCTGCTTTTTTGAAGTTTTCTGAAGGATTTCCGTATGAAATATCAAATTGCAAACAGGAAACGGTCCATTTCATTTTTTATACACCTCAAGTTTCTCTTTACTTTTTTTATTTAACCATATATGATGATGGACTATCATTTCAAGACATTTTTAGAAGGTGAAAATATGAACTTTGAAGTCTCAGATGTACTCAAACAGCTGCCGGAACAATTTTTTGCATCTTTGGTGCAAAAGGTCAATCAAAAGCTGAAAGAAGGCAAAGACATCATCAATTTAGGACAGGGGAATCCCGATCAGCCGACACCTCAGCATATCGTTGAAGAAATGAAGCGCGCCGTCGAAAAGCCGGAAAATCATAAATACTCATCATTCCGGGGCGCTTACAGCTTCAAAAAAGCTGCGGCTGAATTTTATGAAAGGGAGTACGGGGTGACGCTTGACCCGGAAACGGAAGTAGCCGTGCTGTTCGGAGGCAAGGCGGGGCTTGTTGAGCTTCCGCAATGTCTTTTGAACCCGGGAGATACCATTCTTGTGCCTGATCCCGGATATCCTGACTACTGGTCGGGGGTCGCCCTTGCGAAAGCGAAAATGGAAATGATGCCTCTGACGGAAGATAGAGGGTTTCTCCCCGATTACAGCGCAATTCCTGAAAAGGTGCAGAACGAGGCGAAGCTGCTGTATCTCAATTATCCGAATAATCCGACCGGTGCTGTGGCAACAGAGGCGTTTTTCGAGGAGACGGTCAGCTTTGCGGAACAAAACGGCATTTGTGTCGTTCATGATTTCGCATACGGGGCCGTCGGTTTTGACGGGCATAAACCGCTGAGCTTTTTGCAGACGGAAGGCGCAAAAGAAACGGGGATTGAAATCTATACTTTGTCCAAAACGTATAACATGGCGGGCTGGCGGGTCGGATTTGCCGTCGGAAACGCGTCTGTCATCGAAGCGATCAATCTTTATCAAGATCATATGTTTGTCAGTCTGTTTCCCGCGGCGCAGCAAGCGGCAGCCGCCGCTCTTTTGGCGGATCAGACGTGCGTCGCAGCGCAAAATGACAGATATGAGTCGAGACGCAATGCCTGGATTGCAGCCTGCCGTGATATCGGCTGGGATGTGAAGGCTCCGGCGGGTTCCTTTTTTGCATGGCTTCCGGTGCCGGACGGTTATACGTCGCAGTCGTTTTCAGATCTGCTTTTGGAAAAAGCGGATGTCTCGGTCGCAGCCGGAAACGGGTTCGGAAAATTCGGAGAAGGCTATATAAGAGTCGGTCTTCTGACAAGTGAAGAAAGACTTAAAGAAGCTGCGGAACGGATCGGGAAGCTGAATCTTTTCACCCGAAAAAGCATTGACATATCAGGATAACAATGCGATAATTCAAAATACTTTATAAAATCATTATTCTTATCAAGAGCAGGCAGAGGGACGAGCCCGATGAAGCCCGGCAACCGACTGATAAAGCACGGTGCTAATTCTTGCAGCAGGAGCTGAGAGATAAGATTCGGACATAACACGAAGCCTCTTTCTGCTCTTAAGGAAGAGGCTTTTTTATGTTTTGCGAAAGAAAGAGAGGCGTTCACGCATGAGCGAAGTATTGGCAACATATCTTCTGACAGACACAACGGACAGTGAAAAGCGGGCGGAACAGATTGCGGCGGGGCTGACGGTAGGCTCCTGGACGGATCTGCCCCTGGTGAAACAGGAACAGCTCAGAAAGCATAAAGGCCGGGTCGTGAAAGTTGAGGAAAAAGAAGGGGCCAAAGAAAACGAAACACAATCCGTCATCACCATCGCCTATCCTGAGGCGAACTTTTCAAGAGATATTCCGGCCGTCCTGACGACGGTATTCGGAAAGCTGTCACTGGACGGAAAAATAAAATTGACTGATCTTGAATTTTCCGAAGGGTTTAAACGCTCCCTTCCCGGGCCGAAATTCGGTATATACGGCATCCGCAAACTGCTGGGCGAATTTGAAAGACCGCTTCTGATGAGCATCTTTAAAGGCGTGATTGGACGGGATCTCGCCGACATTAAAGAACAGCTCAGACAGCAGGCGCTCGGCGGCGTGGATCTTATTAAAGATGACGAAATTTTCTTTGAAAATGAACTGGCTCCGTTTGAAACCCGCATTATCGAAGGAAAACAAGTCCTGAAGGAAACGCGGGAGGAGACGGGGCATAAGACGCTGTACGCCGTAAACCTGACGGGGAGGACTTCTGAATTGCGGGATAAAGCGAGACGCGCGGCAGAACTCGGGGCAGACGCCCTCTTACTGAATGTATTCGCCTACGGCTTAGACGTCATGCAAAGTCTTGCTGAAGATGGGGAAATCCCGCTTCCGATTATGGCGCATCCGGCGGTCAGCGGCGCGTTTACATCATCTCCCGTTTACGGTTTATCGCACGCACTTTTGCTCGGCAAGCTGAACCGCTATTGCGGCGCCGATTTCAGCTTATTTCCGTCACCATACGGATCCGTCGCTCTTCCGAAGGAGTCCGCACTTGCGATCCATCATGAATGTGTAAAGGAAGACGTCTTTCATCCGACGTTTGCCGTCCCGTCAGCAGGCATTCATCCAGGCATGGTGCCATTGTTAATGCGTGATTTCGGTATTGATCACATCATCAATGCAGGCGGAGGCATTCACGGCCATCCGAAAGGAGCCGAGGGCGGCGGAAGAGCGTTCCGCGCCATTATTGATGCGGTGCTTGAAGCACAGCCGATTAAAGAAAAAGCCGCGTCGTGCAAAGATCTTCAGCTCGCATTAGACAAATGGGGAAAGGCGGAATCCGTATGACCCGCACACCGCTGATTATTTGTGATTTCGACGGAACAGTCACCATGAACGACAACATTGTCAGCATGATGAAAGAATTCGCGCCCCCTGAGTGGCTTGAATTAAAAGACGGTGTTCTGTCTAAAAGCATATCAATTCAGGAAGGAGTCGGCCGGATGTTCGGGCTGCTGCCGAGCAGCTTAAAAGATGAGCTGACGGACTTTATTCTGGAGGATGCGAAAATACGGGACGGCTTTTTGGATTTTGTTTCGTTTGTCCGGTCAAACGATCTCCCGTTTTATATCGTAAGCGGGGGAATGGACTTTTTTGTGCATCCGCTTTTAGAAGGCATCGTAGAAAAAGAGCGGATCTTCTGCAATCATGCATCCTTTGACAATGAATATATTCATATCAATTGGCCGCACGCCTGTGACGAAGCCTGCACGAATCAGTGCGGCTGCTGCAAACCGTCAGTCATCCGGAAGCTATCCGACCGGCAGAAATTTCTCATTATGATCGGTGATTCGGTGACGGATGTCGAGGCTGCAAAGTTATCCGATATGTGTTTTGCGAGAGATTATCTTTTGACTGAATGCAAAGAGCTTGGTCTTCGGCATCAGCCTTTTCAAGATTTTCATGAAGTGAAAGCAGGCATCGAAAATATCGGGGAGGTGCAGGCATGGCTGCAAAAGAAGAACGCTGGCGCGAACTTGCCGAAGTAAAGCGCGAGCTGGCTGAAAGAGACTGGTTCCCGGCAACAAGCGGGAATCTTTCCATCAAAGTATCCGACGGGCCGCTGACTTTTCTCGTTACGGCAAGCGGAAAAGACAAACGAAAAGAAACAGACGAAGATTTTCTCTTAGTCGATGAGAACGGGGAGCCCGCGGAGACCGGCCATTCCTTAAAACCCTCGGCAGAGACGCTTCTCCATACGTACTTATACCAAAAGACAGACGCGGGCTGCTGTCTGCATGTCCATACCGTTAATAATAATGTCATCTCAGAGCTCTACGGGGATGAAAAACAAATCACTTTTCAGGGGCAGGAAATGATTAAGGCGCTCGGATTGTGGGAGGAAAACGCGTCGGTGACCGTTCCAATCATTGACAATCCGGCGCACATCCCGGCATTGGCCGAAAGCTTCGCGCGCCATGCAGACGCCGGGTCAGGCGCGGTATTAATCCGCAATCACGGCATTACGGCATGGGGGCGGACCGCGTTTGAGGCGAAAAGGGTGCTGGAAGCCTATGAATTTTTATTCAGCTGTCATATCAAGCTTCTGTCACTTCGGCCGCAGCTTGTAAAATAAAAGGAGGAACGCAAAATGGCGACAATCAGAATTCATGACGAAAAGAATACGATCATTGAACATCAGGAAGAAGTAGCGCGCTTTTTAGACGAACAAGAGGTGATCTATGAGCAGTGGAACATTGAAAAACTTCCGCCTGAGCTTTCGGAGAAATACGATCTAACCGAAGATGAAAAAAACCGGATTCTCACAGTGTTTGATAAAGAGATTCAGGATATTTCAGCCCGGCGCGGCTATCAGTCTCAGGATGTCATTTCTTTATCAGATACAACACCCAATCTTGATGAGCTGTTGAAAAATTTTCAAAGAGAACATCACCACACGGATGATGAAGTCCGCTTTATCGTCAGCGGGCACGGCATCTTCGTCATTCAGGGCAAAGACGGCACTTTTTTTGATGTCCGTTTAAATCCGGGGGATTTGATTTCGGTTCCGGAGAACATCCGCCACTACTTTACGCTTCAGGAGGACCGCCGGGTCGTCGCAATCCGAATCTTCGTGACGACTGAAGGATGGGTGCCGATTTATGAAAATGAAAGTGTGCAAAACGGATAGATGTCCGAACCTCTCATGCGGTCAGCCGCATGAGAGGTTTTTTATTGTAATATAAAATCTCTGTTTTTTTATGCATTAAATGGGCGCATTTTGTTTATATCATTACCTGAATGGGTATTATTCTCGTAATCATAGTAAAGATTCCAATATGAAATGAAAAATTAAGTTATTTAGTAAAAAAATGTTTACAAATAAAGTATAATCTGTAATAATGCTCAATAACCCAATCAAACTTGTTTCCTATTCTTTTAGCGGTGAGGGGTGAAGTGAATGGGCAGTTATTCTGAACAAGAAAAATTGCTAGTATCTATTGATGAAAAGAGGAAAATGATGATAGATGCGGCTAACAGGCAGGGGTTTACAGGATATGACACGATCAGACACAGCCAGGAACTGGACAGTCTGATGAACGCGTATCAGCAGCTGATAAACCGTGAACGCACACATCACCAAGGAATACAGGGCCTTGTGAAGAAAATAGGCTTGTTCTCCCGCGGTGACGTCATGCCTGCATATGAAGCAAACAAATGATTGATGATAAACAGATAACGAAGACTGAATGCGCTTCATGATCAACCGCCGCATCCGAAAGATGACCGCGTACAGTCAGCGGGTTTTTCCGCTGGCACAGCTCACGAAGCGCCTCGTATCTATCTGCCGGCTATGTTGCCGTTCCCCGGTATATCCTCTTACACATATTCTTCTTATATAAAAAACACCCTGTTTCAGGGTGTTTTTTCATCGTGAAGCGGCAGGGAGGGTAATGGTGACCTCTGTGCCTTTATCGACTTCACTTTGAATGTCAATCGAACCGCCGTACATCAGCACGATCCGTTTACATACGACAAGACCGAGGCCGGTGCCTTTTTCCTTTGATGTGACAAACGGAAGGAAAATGTGCTCAAGCATATCCTCAGAAATACCCATTCCGTTGTCGGCCACCTTAATGACTGCTTTATGGTCGAGGGCCTCTAAATAGATGGACAGCCTGCCGCCTTCCTGCATTGATTCGAGCGCGTTTTTCGCGACATTTAAGATCACCTGTTTAATATGGTCTTTCGTGCAGTTGACCTTGAGCGGCCGATTGACGAGAATCTCCACATTCACTTCCACATTATAAAGATTCCCTTCCGAATAAATAATCGGCATAATCTCATCAAGAATATCCTGCAGCGAGTTCACTTCCAATCGTTCCGCGGTCGGTTTGCCAAGCACTAAAAACTCACTGACAATCTGATTGATCCGTTTAACCTCCTGCTCAATAATTGAGAAATACAGCTGATCTTCCTCTGTTTTATATTTTTTCTGCAAAAGCTGAATGAAGCCGCTGATCCCTGTAAGCGGGTTGCGTATTTCATGAGCGGTGCTTGCGGCAAGCGTTCCGATCAGCTCCAATTTTTGCGCCTCGTTTTGAGCGCGCTCCAGCTCGGTCTTGCGCTTAAGCAGATAATATTGAACGAGGATGAACAGAATATTCAGCAGCACGGCAATACTGGACATCGGCAGCAGCACGCTTTTGGTCAGCTCGTTCAGCTCTACCGGTTTCGGGTAAACATTGATATTCCAATTAATATCATCCAGATAGCCGCTGACGGGTTTCACGCCTTCTGACTGATCTGCCCGTCCGCTGGCAAATATCACTTTATCCTCATGGGTTGCCTTGACATAAACGTCGGGGCTCAGCATATTGATCATATTTCTCAAATAATCGACTTGTATGGCGGCCACGAAATAATCCGTGACCTCCCGGTTTGCGTCTAACACCGGCACGCAGATCGTAAAGATGCGCTGGCCTGTAATTCTGCTGGAGTAGTCGTTTGTGATGACCGTTTTTTTCGTCTTTTTTGCCTTCGTAAAATACGGTCTGTCGGCCAAATTCACCTTTGTTTTCAGATCGGTCGTGCTTGCGATGACGTCACCTTTGGAATTCAGCATATACAATCCGCTGAATCTGGGTTCATCCTCAAAAGCCTGATCGAGAATTTCATTTATCTTTTCTTCATTGACAGGCTTATCGACAGCGATCGCAAGTGTTGTCATCCGGGCTTTTGTTTCACCGATTAAATAATTGAGCTTATTGCGGTGAAGATTGAGCATCATACTGGCTTCCTGTATGTGTTTATCGGCTATTTTCTGCTTTTCTTTTTCATATATGAAAAAGCTGATAATAAGTGCCGGGATGATCACCAATATGAGATAAAGTTTGATCTTTCCCCGGGCACCTTTAAATGTATTCACTCTGCATCGCTCCAACATTACACTTGAATAGAGGTATTATATCATTGTTTATACTTCTTTAATAAGAAAAAATAACCAAAATGCTATAAAAACAAATTATTTTATTAAGGTCCGTCAAAAAGAAGAGAAATTTTGGAAAGATTTTTGTTGACATTTTTCATTTTGTTTATTAATGTTTCTCTGTAACGGTTTCTTTTGCAAAAAGGATGATTGAATGTATGACGGATAAAACAGAAAACTCATTGAAATTATTTATTGTACTGTCGCGTGCATACCGGTCCATAAACGACCATATGAATAAACATATTCATAAGCACGGCCTGAATCCGACAGAATTTGCTGTGCTTGAACTGCTGTATCATAAAGGCAACCAGCCGCTGCAGCAGATCGGCGACAAAATTTTATTAGCGAGCGGAAGTATTACATACGTTGTTGACAAATTAGAGAAAAAAGAACTTCTCATCAGAAAAGCCTCGCCGACTGACAGGAGGGTGACTTTCGCACAGATTTCCGAAAAGGGAATCCGTCTTTTGGACGATATTTTCCCTGATCATGCAGCCGAAATTAAAGAAATGATCAGTGTGCTGAGTGATGAAGAGATAGAAATGTGTACGGAAATGCTGAAAAGAGTGGGATTAAACGCTAAACATTTTCATCAGAAATAAAAAAGGAAGCCATTTGAAAGGCTTCCTTTTTTATATTACTGATTTTCGTCAGGGACGGCGTTTCGCGGCTGTATCAATACTTCGACACGCCTGTTTTTGCTGCGTCCTTCCGCGGTTTTGTTCGACGCAGCCGGCTTATACTCACCGAAACCTTTGGCGCTGAATACTTTTGCATCAAGTTTCGGGTTTTCTGTAAGAATAGCCATGAAGTTGACGGCACGCATGACGCTTAAATGCCAGTTTGATTGAAATTGTGAGTTTTTAATCGGCACATTGTCCGTATGCCCGCTGATGATAATGTTCCTTGGCGGATTCAGCACAAGGAGATTCGAGATTTCCTTCGCAAGCGGAATATCTTCCTGGCGGATATCCGCCCGTCCTGAGTCAAAAAAGATACTGTCTTTAATGGTAATTAAGAGTCCTTCTTTAGTCAGCTTTGTTTCCAGCTGAGTTTCAAGCTTTTTGTTTTTTATAAATTGATTGACTTGCTTTTGCACACCTTCAAGCTCTTCGCGGTCGGCTGCTTCTCTTTCTTTCTTTTTCTGTTCTTTATCTTTTTCCTTGTCTTTTTTTAACTGATCAACGCCGTCTTTTTCATTTTCGGGAGGGGTGACGCTTGAATATTCAAGGACCCCCGTGCCTCCTGTGAAAACGGCGTTAAATGATTTAGACAGCATTTGAAATTTCGCCGCGTCGACAGAACTCATGGCGAACAATACAATGAACAGAGCCAAAAGAAGGGTGAGAAGGTCCGCGTACGGGATCAGCCAAGACTCATCCACATGCTCGTCATCATGCTTCTTCTTCTTTTTTCTCGCCATTGGTTGCCTCTCCTTCTTGTTCAATGACTTTTGCTCGTTCGTTCGCAGGGAGATACATGAGAAGTTTTTGTTCGATCACTTTCGGCGCCTGTCCTTCAAGCACCGACAGAACGCCTTCAATCATGATTTCACGCAGTTTGACTTCCTGTTTTGATTTCCGTTTCAGCTTGTTGGCGAAAGGATGCCATAGTACATATCCCGTAAAGATCCCGAGAAGGGTGGCGACAAATGCCGCACTGATGGCATGTCCGAGCGCCTCGGTATTGTTCATATTGGAAAGAGCGGCGATAAGACCGATGACCGCACCCAAAACGCCGAGTGTCGGCGCATATGTGCCGGCTTGGGTAAAGATAGCCGCGCCGGCCTGGTGTCTGTCCTCCATCGCTTCAACTTCCTCAGTCATAATATCTCTGATAAATTCTGCACTTTGTCCGTCAACCGCCATGCTCAGTCCGTTTTTCAAAAACGCGTCATCCACGTCTTCGATGCTTGCTTCCAATGCGAGCAGACCTTCCCGTCTGGCGATTTGCGCCCATTGAGAGAACATGGGAATTAATTGCGCAATGGTCAGCTGTTTGTTTTCTTTAAACAGCACTTTAAAAAGGGCAGGCACTTTTTTGATTTCTTTTCCGGGGAATGCGATGATTACCGCAGAAATCGTACCGAACAAAATAATCAGAATAGCTGCCGGGTTAGCGAGTGCGCTTAAGCTGACCCCTTTCAGCACCATGCCCACGCTTAAAGCAATCAGGGCGAGGATGATACCGATAATCGATGTTTTATCCATAGTTTTCACCAAATCCTTTATACTAGCTTTCTATGGTTAATATCGGTGGCAGTGGATGGAACTTTAGGGTGAATGCGAAATTGTTGCCGAATTCTTCACAGTTTCTGCCCTCCGGCATGGAAAAAGATACAAAAAAGCGGCTCCCCGGACAGGGAACCGCTTTTTCTTATTGTGCACGGACTTTGATGCCGTCTTCTTCCATTACGACATGGAAGGCTTTTATTTCATTGTCATCCAATAAGAGATCTGTCATTTCGTCTTCGATCAATTCCTGGATGGTTCTTCTGAGCGGGCGTGCTCCGAAAGCAGGGTGATAGCCGATTTCAGCGATTTTTTCTTTCGCATCATCGGTGACGCTCAGGCTGATGCCGCGCTCTTTTAATGTGTCTTCAAGCTCTGCGAGAAGCAGGCTGACGATTTTCACGAGATGTTCTTTTTTCAGGGATTGGAATTCAATAATGCTGTCAAACCGGTTTAAAAACTCCGGTTTGAAGAACGCGCTCAGTGAATCAATCAGCGTTTGTTCTTCCATGACGCTTTCTTCAGACTGGAACCCGACCTTTGCTTGTTTTTCGCCGGTTCCCGCGTTGCTTGTCATAATCAAAACGGTATCTTTGAAGCTGACAGTTCTGCCTTGGCTGTCTGTCAGACGGCCGTCCTCCATAATCTGCAGGAACATATGCTGGACGTCAGGGTGCGCTTTTTCAATCTCATCAAGCAGCACGATGCTGTACGGATTGCGTCGCACTTTTTCCGTTAATTGCCCGGCTTCATCATGTCCGACATATCCCGGCGGTGAACCGATGATTTTAGAAACGGCGTGTTTTTCCATGTATTCACTCATATCGAGCCGGATAATGGAATCTTTTGTGCCGAACAGTTCATCTGCGAGTGTTTTTGATAACTCGGTTTTTCCGACCCCGGTCGGTCCGACAAAGAGGAAGGAGCCGACAGGTCTGTTTTTTGATTTTAAGCCGGCGCGGCTTCGTCTGACTGCTTTCGCCACTTTTTTCACGGCTTTTTCCTGACCGATGACGCGCTCATGAAGGCGCTCTTCAAGTTCCTTCATTTTGACTTGTTCATCAGCCTGAAGTTTTCCGACCGGAATGCCTGTTTTCTGTTCAATGATGGCTTGAATATGCTCCGCCCCGATTTCTGAAGAAGCGGCCGGTGTTTCATGCGCCAGCTGCTTTTCCAACGCCGCTTCTTCATCGCGCAGTTTCGCGGCAAGCTCATAATTTTCTTCCTGAAGCGCTTTTGATTTCTCCGCGTCAATTGCTTTAAGTCTCTCAGCCGCATCTTCTTCATTTACGGTATCAAGCTCCAGGTTTGCCTTAGAACCGGCTTCATCTAACAAGTCGATCGCTTTATCCGGCAGATGGCGGTCCTGAATGTAGCGGGAAGAAAGTGTAACACACGCTTTGATCGCTTCATCGCTGAATGTGACGCCGTGGTATTTCTCGTATTTATCTTTAATGCCTTCAAGAATGCTGATGGCTTGTTCGATAGAAGGCTCGTGAACCATGACAGGCTGGAAGCGTCTTTCAAGCGCTGCGTCTTTTTCAATCTGGCGGTACTCTTTCAATGTTGTCGCCCCGATGACCTGCAGTTCACCTCTGGCCAGCGCAGGTTTCAGGATGTTTCCGGCATCCATTGATCCCTCGGCAGAGCCGGCGCCTACGAGAAGGTGAATCTCGTCAATGAACAAAATGACGTTTTTCCGCTCTTTTAATTCGTTCATTAATTGTTTCATTCTTTCTTCAAACTGGCCTCTGATTCCTGTGTTGGCGACGAGGGAAGCGACATCAAGCAGATAAAGTTCTTTGTTTTTCAGTTTGTTCGGCACATCGCCTTCAGCGATTTTAAGCGCCAAACCTTCTGCAATAGCCGTTTTGCCGACACCGGGTTCACCGATAAGCACCGGGTTGTTTTTATTCCGGCGGTTCAAAATTTCAATTACGCGCGCCACCTCATCATCGCGTCCGATCACAGGGTCAATCAGACCTGCTTTTGCGCCGTTTGTGACGTTTTGAGCGAGCTCATCGAGCAGACCCTTTTTACGGCTGTCCTGCTGTTTATTTTGACCGGGAGCGAAGCCTTGCTCAAACGGGAATCCGAAAGATTGCGGACCCATGCTCATAGCCGGTTTGCGGGTTAATTCTGTATAACATGTTTCACATAAAACGAATTGTCTTTGAATGGAATTGACTTGCATGTTCAGGCGAATCGTCGCCTCGTTTTTGTGACAGTGTTGACAACGCATTTGCCAAAACCTCCTTGTTTGATCTTCTTTGACCAAATGAATTAGAAAATAAGGCCTTAACTTTGACCTTCTTTGATTAATAGTATACTCTGACCTTCTTTGACTTTCAAGTGTTTTGTTTTAAACCGCGAAAAATCAAAGTTTACAGCATGAAAAGCGGCATTTCCAAATGTTTGACCTTTCTTGATGAAGAGTATACGCCGGTCCTTTTTTTCTTTCAATATTTTTGCTTAAAGGGGAGAACTGAATTCGTTTTTGGGGAAGGATGATTTGTTCTTCTTTTCAGGCGACTTGTCTCATATGCTGATAAAAAGGCCTGGACAAATCTGCGCATAGCCGGAGGGTGAAATGGGACAAAGAAAAGGTTCTGCAAGTCAGCTTGCATTCGTATACGTAGGAACGGTTGTAGGAGCCGGTTTTGCCACGGGACGGGAAATCGTTGAATTTTTTCTGAGGTTTGGCTGGATCGGTCTGTTCGGTATTATGGTAAGCGGTCTGATGTTTACATATTTAGGCGCCAAAATCATGATTATTTCCAAACGGATTCATGCAGCATCTTATCAGGAATTGAACACATATTTATTCGGCCGGTCCATCGGCCGCGCCGTGAACATATTTATGATGTTTATCTTGCTTGGAGTGACCTCCGTCATGCTGTCCGGAGCTGGAGCGCTGTTTCATGAGCAGCTTGGCTGGCCCGCACAGGCGGGGATCCTTCTGACGATCGTACTGAGCTTTGCCGTCATGACAAGCGGTGTTAAAGGTGTGTTCGGCGTCAATATATTGGTTGTGCCGCTTTTAATTTCTTTCTCTTTTATCGTGACAGCTGATTCATTTGTATTTACAAGCACGAGAAACGCGGACGAATGGGTATGGCCTGACAAGTGGAACTGGCTTTTGTCCGCCGTCTCTTACGGCGCGTTAAATTTATCGCTTGCCCAAGCCGTCCTTGTGCCGCTTGCGAACGAAATGTCTTCAGAGAAAGTGATCAGAAGGGGGGCTTATTTAGGCGGCGCTCTTTTGACACTAGTGCTTGCCGCGAGCTTCTTATCATTATCGGTGCTGCCGGATGTACTGGAGTTTGACATCCCGATGGCTCAAGTTGTGTATTTGTATTCGCGCTCGCTTCATATCATCTATTTGTTTATTATTTTCGGGGAAGTGTTTACGTCAGTTATCGGCAATTTATATGGATTGGAAAAACAATTAAACAGTTTTCTTCATATAAAAAGTACATATATTTACGGCGGCATTTTGATGTTTGCGTTTATTGTCAGTCAAATCGGCTACGGACAGCTGATTTCTACCGTTTATCCGGTGTTTGGATATGTGAGTCTGGCTTTTATCGGCGCATTGGTTTGCAAAAAAGTCCCGAAAGAAAAACAACGTAAATAAGGAAAATGTCTGTATTTTTTGGGAATTCCCCTTCTTTTTTCCTGTCATTTCTGTATAATGAATTGGGAAATGATGGGGAGGATTAAGAGATGAAAGAGCGACGTGTATTATTGGGATTTATTTTTATTTGTATCGGCATTGCATTTTTTTTACAGAAGGCGGGAGTTATACATCTTTCCGCCGGTTCGGCGTGGCCGCTTCTTTTCATTATAATGTCCGCGGGGTTTCACGCCGGATTTGTTTTTTCGAAAAAAACGCCTGAACAGGCGGGACTGCTCGTTCCCGGCGGTCTTTTTCTTGTGCTGGGCTGCCTGTTTTGTTTTGAGACGGCAACAGGATGGGCGTATTCAGGCGTGACGTGGCCTGTTTATATATGGGCGCCTGCTCTCGGTCTGTTTGAGCTGTGGTACTTCGGCGGTAGAAAGATCGGCGTATTGATTCCTGCTATGATTTTGGCTGGGACGGGTGCCCTATGCTTTGCCGGTATGCTGTTGACAGGGCTGTGGCCGCTTTTGATCATTGCAGTAGCGCTTCTGTTTCACGCCGCTGCCTTCATGCAGCCGAAAAAAAGAACGGGCCTTCTCATTCCGGGCGGAACATTGCTTGTGATTGGCGGATTGTTATGGTTTGAAACGCTGACGGATTGGACATACGCAACTATGACATCGCCTCTCTACCTCTTTGCCGTCGCGTTCGGCCTGTTTGAAGCCTGGCTGTTCGGCAGAAAGCAAAGAGGGCTTTTGACTGCTGCGGCGGTTCTATGCGCCGCGGGCATTTTCGGCATATTCACCAATGCAAATGAAGTCATCAGCGAACGCGGCTGGCCCGCGCTCATTCTTTTGCTTGCAGCCGCTTTTCACATTCCGATTTTCGGTCCGAAACCGGTCAAAAACGCAGGACTTCTTGTACCGGGCGGCATTTTATTGGTTACGGGGATCTTGTTTGTTTTTGAAACGGCGACCCATTGGGCCTATTCCGGTGTGACATGGCCTGTTTATCTGTTGGCAGCGGCATTCGGTTTATTTGAACTGTGGCTGTTCGGCGGGAAACAAAAGGCGCTGCTCATTCCGGTTGCGGTTCTGACCTTGACCGCGCTATGCTTTACGCTGATGTATCAGCCGATCATCCCGGTTTCTGTTTTCTGGCCTGCCTTATTTGTGCTGATCGGGATTGCACTGATGGCATTTCCGAAAAAGAAAAGCCGGGCTTAAATCGGTTTTTGCAGCCTGACACATGTTTCAGGCTGTTTTTTTTATTGTCACGGGAAGCGGCATTATGGTATGATAGCAAAAGTGAAAAAAAGAAGAAAATCCGTATTGATGCGGGAGAGGTTCTAGCTACACCCTCTATAAAAAACTAAGGACGAGCTGTATCCTTGGATACGGTTTTTTTATGTTTTTTAGGGCGCCTTCTCCGAGATAGGCGCTTTTTTTATTGAATGATAGATAAGGGAGAGAAAGACATGAAAAAAGAAAAAGCGGTTGTGGTGTTCAGCGGAGGCCAAGACAGCACGACGTGTTTATTATGGGCTTTGCAAAACTTTGAAGAAGTAGAAACCGTTACATTCCATTACAATCAGCGTCATCAAGAAGAAATTGATGTAGCTAAATCGATTGCCGAAAAGCTCGGTGTCAAAAATCATCTGCTTGATATGTCTCTTTTAAACCAGCTTGCGCCAAACGCGCTGACACGGGATGATATTGAAATTGAAGCGAAGGACGGAGAACTGCCGACAACGTTTGTGCCGGGGCGCAACCTCGTATTTTTATCCTTTGCATCGATTCTTGCATATCAAATCGGCGCACGCCACATCATCACCGGTGTATGCGAGACTGATTTCAGCGGCTATCCGGACTGCCGGGACGAGTTTGTCAAGTCCTGCAATGTCACCGTCAACTTGGCGATGGAAAAGCCGTTCGTCATTCATACGCCGCTTATGTGGCTGAACAAAGCGGAAACATGGAAACTTGCTGATGAGCTCGGCGCGCTTGATTTTGTAAAGAATAACACATTGACTTGCTATAACGGCATCATTGCGGACGGATGCGGAGAATGCCCGGCATGCCTGCTCCGCAATAAAGGATATGATGAATATATGAAAATGAAAGGGGAGCGGAACTAATTGCTTTCTCAAATTTACCCGCAGGTTCAGCATCCTTATTCGTTTGAGCTGAATAAGGACATGCACATTTCAGCAGCGCACTTTATTCCCCGTGAAAGTGCCGGAGCGTGCAGCAGAGTCCATGGCCACACGTATACAGTAAATATTACAGTTGCAGGGGATGAACTGGATGATTCAGGCTTTCTCGTGAATTTCAGCGTGCTGAAGAAATTGGTGCACGGCGCTTACGATCATACATTGCTGAATGACCATGATGAATTTTCCGATGATGACAGATATTCGCTGCCGACAACCGAAGTCGTAGCCAAAACGATTTACGATAAAGTTCAGTCCTACCTCGAAACACTGGAGAATCAGCCGGTCTGCGTCCAGGTTTTTGTCAGGGAAACCCCGACAAGCTATTGCGTATACCGCCCGAAAAAAGGTGATTTGAATGGCTAAAGGAATCCCGGTTTTAGAAATTTTCGGACCGACGATACAAGGAGAGGGCATGGTCATCGGCCAGAAAACCATGTTCGTCCGCACGGCAGGCTGCGACTACTCCTGCAGCTGGTGCGACTCCGCCTTTACATGGGACGGCTCAGCCAAAAAAGATATCCGCTGGATGACGGCGGAAGACATTTACCGCGAGCTGAGAGAAATCGGCGGAGACGCCTTTTCCCATGTTACCATCTCAGGAGGAAACCCGGCGCTGTTAAAGCAGCTTGACGCGCTGATTCTGCTGCTGAAAGAACATGGTGTGCGCGCCGCTTTAGAAACGCAGGGAACGGTCTATCAGGATTGGTTTACAATGATTAACGACCTGACGATTTCACCGAAGCCGCCGAGTTCAGGGATGACAACCGACTTTGCAAAGCTCGATCACATCGTATCTTCGCTTGATGCGGCTGAAAGGCTTAGCGCAGTCAGCTTAAAGGTCGTCATTTTTAATGATGAAGATCTGCAATTCGCGAAAACCGTGCATAAGCGGTATCCGAATATCCCGTTTTATCTTCAGGTCGGAAACGATAATGTCCACACGACAGATGACCGGGCATTAATTGCGCATCTGCTCGAAAAATATGAAAAACTCGTTGATAAGGTTTCTGCCGATTCGGATCTGAATCTCGTCAGAGTCCTGCCTCAGCTTCATACATTGCTTTGGGGCAATAAACGGGGAGTTTAATAGAAAGGGAGAATTTACATGACAAGAAAAGAATCAGAATTAGAAGGAGTTACACTCCTGGGGAATCAAGGGACAAACTATTTATTTGAATATGCGCCGGAGGTTTTGGAATCATTCCCGAATAAACACGTGAACCGTGATTATTTTGTTAAATTCAACTGCCCGGAATTTACGTCGCTTTGCCCGAAAACGGGACAGCCGGATTTTGCAACCATTTACATCAGCTATATTCCGGACGAAAAAATGGTGGAAAGCAAATCGTTAAAGCTGTATCTTTTCAGCTTCCGCAACCACGGAGACTTCCACGAGGACTGCATGAACATCATCATGAATGACTTGATCGAATTAATGGACCCCCGCTACATTGAAGTATGGGGCAAATTCACGCCAAGAGGCGGAATCTCCATTGACCCGTATACAAACTACGGCAGACCGGGAACAAAATATGAAAAAATGGCCGAACATCGCATGATGAATCATGATATGTACCCGGAGACGATTGACAATCGGTAATTATTCCGTTGTGTGATACGGAGTGCAAGACGAAGTGGGGTCACAGTAAAAGCGGGAAAAGTCACATCTGAAAATGGCTCTACTCATGGGAATTGTATTAAAAAGTGTGACCTGAGGTGCAACCTGAACTGTGACTTTTATGCAGTGAAAAATTGATAGTACAGAAGCAGATAAAGGCGTACAATTTGTACGTCTTTTCTTTTTTATCCGAAAGAAAAAATGCCTATCTAGAGATCACAGGCATTAAATATTATTATCAATATCTTCATTTATTTTTTGGCTAAGTTTCTGAACCTTCTTTTTAACATTTGAAACAGCTCTTTTTTGAATGTCATCAAAGTTCTCCTGAATATAGTTCATGACACTTCTTATTATAACTTACTTTCAAAATTGAATATCTCATTTATTTCTGACTGTTCTTCATCTGTTAGGTGATGGTATTAAAGTTGTTTAGCATTTACTTCAGCAGCTACATCAATCCTAACTTTAGTTGTTCTGGTTGTACAATTTCATATTCACCTTCTGCATACTCTTGCTCCGCATAATGGACTCCCCATTGACAGAGCTCCTGCAAGATAGGTTTAAGAGATTCTCCAAGTTCAGTGGATGAATATTCAACCTTCGGCGGTACTTGATTATACATCTTTCTGCTCACAAGTCCACTGGCTTCAAGCTCTCTAAGTGTTTGAATCAGCATTTTCTGAGTTATATTTGGGATAATGCGCTTTAATTCACTCGTTCTCTTTGGTCCATTCATTAAAAAGTATAATACAAGGCCTTTCCATTTTCCGCCAATAACTTCCTTTGTCACTTCAAACCCACAGCTAAATTTTTTCATGTCTAAAGCTCTCCATTCCACATTTATTACTTTTTAGTTACTATATCACAAAAAAGTGGGTACTTCCGATAATGTGCTTACTGAAGGATACTATATCTTGTAAGTTGTTCTTCAAGTACTTAAAGGTACTAGACATAAAATAATATTAATTCTAAAGGAGTGTTAAGTATGGGTAAATTTGAAGGTAAAATAGCGCTTGTAACGGGTGGAACAAGTGGGATTGGTCTTGCTACAGCACAAAAATTTGTAAACGAAGGTGCATATGTTTATATCACGGGACGTAGACAAAACGAACTTGATAAAGCTGTTAACCAAATTGGCAAGAACGTAACCGGTGTTCAAGGTGATATTTCTAAGCTTGAAGACTTAGACAAACTATATGACATGATAAAGCAGGAAAAAGGTAAGTTGGACATTCTTTTTGCTAATGCAGGCACCGGCAACTTCCTTCCATTAGGTGAAATTACTGAAGAGCAGGTTGATAGAACGTTCGACATTAACGTTAAAGGAACCATCTTTACTGTTCAAAAAGCGTTATCACTATTCCCGGACAAAGTAGGTTCTATTATTGTAACGGGCTCTACTGCTGGATCAATTGGCAACCCGGCGTTTAGTGTATATGGAGCATCTAAAGCAGCATTAAGAGCACTAGTTCGCAACTGGATTCTTGACCTAAAAGGCACTGAAGTCCGTGTAAATGTGGTTAGTCCAGGAGTTATTCTTACACCTGCATACGATGAGCTTTTTGGTGATGCACTTGAGGGAGCCATGGAAAATGCCAGAAATACTGTTCCAGCTGGAAAAGTTGGGACACCTGAAGAAGTAGCAAACGCTGTATCTTTCCTTGCTTCAGACGAAAGCAGTTACTTGACGGGTGTTGAATTGTTCGTAGATGGCGGACTAGCACAGGTATAATTTCACTGCGCAGAGATTACAAATAGTCCCCAAAAAAGGTTAATGGGGATTTACTTGAAGAAGTCGTATAAAAAAGTCGTTCTCCTTAAAGGACAGGGAATTCGACTTTTTTATGTTTGAATTTGATTAACGTTGTAAATACGCATTTTCCTGGGGCTACCACTAATGCTAAATGGGAAATAGACTCACAAAACGGTAACATTTTAGGTGCTGGTCGTGTTGAAAGTGCTTCAAACTTCAAGGACTATGCTGAGTATTTTGAATCTGCAGATGGCAAAAAGATTGAAAGTGGATACCTTGTAACCCTTGAAGGAGATAAGATTCGCAAGGCTTTAAAAGGTGATGAGATGCTAGGTGTTATTCTGAGACAGCGGGCGTTGTATTAGGTAGTGCTGAGTTTTATTGGAATGACAGATACTTAAGAAATGATTTCGGTGGATTGATCTATGAAGAAACTGAAGTTGAATACACAGATAAGGATGGGAACATAAAAACTGAAAAGAAAAGCCTTGCTAAGCCCAATCCGGATATGATCCTGAATTAGACTACACTTCACGACAGGAGCGTGATGAGTGGCATATTGTTGGACTTATTGGACAGGTGCATTTACGTATTGGTGATACTGTTCAAGCAGGTGATAAGATTATAGCTAAGAATGGTAAGGGATCCAAAGCGGAAGACAACACAGGATTAACAGTCATGAAAATTAAGCAGCCATATGATTCTAATAAGGGATATGGTGTAGCAATAGCATTTATCAGATAAGGAGGTAATAACGATTTATAAGGAATTAGTATTAAATGATGAGGATATTCATGTGAATAAGTCATTTAAGGATAAAGTAGGGGAGCTGCTTCAACAGTTCACATCAGATTTCAAAGCTAAAATGGAAGAATTGTTACAACAGTTCACTGCACATAGTTTTAATCAAATCCGACATACCTCTGATGCTGAGCGTAAGAAATGGAACGGAGCTGTCACATATGTCAACATCATGCTAAAGAATGGGGCTACAGCAGGTACGCGGACACCAATGTACGCAAAATGGGGAGCGTTTTTAATTTTAAGGGGGCATGTGAAAACAGATCCGGAAATCATTTTCGGCTCAATTCCGGTTGAATTCGTACCATACGGAGGTGCAGTAAAATCAGTACCACTTAGCGGAACAGGTGGAACAGCCAATCTGATAATTTACGATTGGTGGTTATTCTAAATCTGATACTAAATGGAATGGTTATGGTGCATCTGATATTAAGAAATTTATTGTTTATGCCAAATCAATTGGCTTTGAATGGGGTGGGGATTGGACAGGGTTTGTAGATCAGCCACACCTTCAATTCAACTATAAGGGCTATGGTACTGATACTTTTGGAAAGAAAGCATCTTCTGCACCTTCAAAATCCACAAATTCAGGCATAAAATCAGTCGGTAAGATTAAAATTGTAGGTGTATCAAATGCTGCAATTATCATGGACAAACCTGACCGTATTAAAGCTAAGAACATAGGTGCAATTGGGCTTGATAAGACAATTGTATCGCTGGGTCTGTTAGAGGTTCAAACAATTCTAAAGGATACTGGGAGATCATTCATAACGATAAACGCCGAAATGTGTCTGGTCAGTATGGCAAAATGGTCTAAGTAAATAAATAGTCCCCTTAAATTTCTTTGAGGGGACACTTTTGTTTATTTGATGATTTATCCTCTTTTTAATATTCACATGGCTTATCTTCGCATTCTGGCTTTTCTTTAGCATCAACATAAGACGATGTTATAGTGTCATTTGACTTGTCATAAATCCCCCAAAACTCTTTTTCTTTGTTGCCGTTCAAATAACCCTCTGCATTAATCCCTCCCATTGGATCTATTTCATATTTGTCCGAGAAATCAATTTTATCTATACCTTCATAGTTGGCATTTATGTAATCAGTCATTCGTTTTTTAGCTTTATCAAATAACTCTAGTTCTGCAGTCTTAACTTTTTCTTGCTTTTCATCATATTGGTGTTTCATGTATATTCCCCCAAGTGTTATTAGAGCTAGAGTAGTAAGTATAATTATGGATTTCTCCATAAAACCATCCTTCTTGTCGTATAATGAGAGTGGATTATCATTTTTTTGAAAAATCTATTGAAGTGGGTTAAGAAAAGTATCCGATCCTTTGATAATACTAATGAGTTTTGAGAAAGCATAAAAGACCCCTCTACTCTATGGTGAGGGGTTGTATACTTAATACTCACATACTTTATCTTCGCACTCAGGCTTCTCGGTTGCATCCACAGTAAATGATCCTATTTCGTCATTAGTTTTGTCGTAAATTCCCCATATTTCTTTTTTCATATTTCCATTGAGATAACCATTGATTTCAATACCACCCATTGGATTCACCTCATAATCATCAGTGTAATCAATTCGTTCAATACCTTTATAGTTTGTTTTAATAAAGTCAGTCATTCTTTTTTTAGCCAAAGAGTACAACTCTTCCTTTTGTTGAGTTTCTTGGGCTTCCATTTTTTTGTCGTATTGTTCCTTCATAAATATCCCTCCAAGTGTTATAATAACCAGAGCTATAAGGATAATTATGTATTTTTTCATAAAACCATCCTTTCTGTCTTACATTTTACATGAGGGAAGGGGCATTGTACATGAATACAAAGACCGACATACCTAATTTATCTGATAAAGACTATTTTTTTCTCAGTCAAAATACATACAGTGAAAAGAAAATGAAAAAAGCCTATGAAAATAAGACTCCCATTGTAAATAGATCAAAAAAGGCTTTTTACGTGGAGAAAATCAAAAAAGACCCAGACACAGGTCTAGATGTTTACGTATTTGTTCAAGCGAAGAAAAAAGAAGGCAAATGGGTAAAACCAAAAGAACCAGAAAATGTCGTTATAGGTTTTCAAGGAACAAATCAGGAACAAATTAAAGCTGATGTTATAAGTGCAGATGGCGGCAACGTAGTCATGGGTAAAGACCCGAAAAAGAAAGTCCAATACATAATGAAAAAAGATGCATCTGAAAACTCTAAAGCTATTGCCAAGTATAACGGCAGTATGGAACAAGCAATGATGATTAAGAGCGGAGAATACAAAATTGTCACTAAGACATCTCAATTTGATCAAGGTGATAAGCTCGTTGCCAATGAAGTGAAAAAGTATGCTGGCACTAACACAGTGATTTCGACAACAGGTCACTCACTTGGAGGGGCAGATGCGGAATACGCTGGTGTAAACAATAACGTTTACAGTGTAGCTTTTAACAACCCTTCCATTGTTAAACTGCACGATGAAGAAACACAGAATAAAATCAAAAATAGCGAATTTGATTTGTATCATAAGGCAATTATTAACCCTGATGATATGGTGGGCTCAGGATGGTTTTTAGAATACGACAGACACAACGGAACAACCATATATACGAAAGATCCAAGCATCGCACGTCAAGATCGAGCTCAAAGACTAATTTCTTCTTACGGAGTTCCTGGTATTTTGACCAACTTGATTACTTCTTTCTATGGCCAAGCATTTGCAAAAAATCCTGATACTCATAGTTTAAATGATTCGAATTTTAAATTTGATAAGAATGGTAATATCCAGAGTGTTGATGGCAGAAAAGGTGTTTATAACCAGAATATCGAATCATTCTCATCTTTCTCAGGCATGAATGGCCAGACAATTAAAGTGGATGCTAAATATGCAAAAGAATTAGCTAAACGATTACAGGCAGCTATCGAAGACTTAAAAACAAAGAAACAAGCAATTGAACGATTTCCTCATGATCACAGCAAAATGGTGTATGACGTAAAATCTATTTGCGGGAAGAGGTTAGGAGAATTCAAGGATCTAGAACCAAGCGATGTTGATAAAGCTGTATTGTTTCACGCACCTTATGTGAAAGATGGGGCAGCATTTTATGACTCAGAAGAACAGTATCAAACTGAGGCTTCTCTTCATTATTTGATTAGAGATTTAGAGGATATTAGTGAGTTTATTGTTAAAATGGCTGAGGATTTAAAAGATAAGGATAATGAATTAGCAAGCTGGTTACGGTTATAAGGGGGATTTAAATTGCCATATGGTGTTAATATGGATGCAGATGAATTTTACAGACGGTTACAACAGAATGAGGAATTAAAAAAAATTGTGGGTTCAAGTTTAAAAACTCATTGCCAGAACCTAAAAGAAGACACAAAAAACGCATCAGACTTTTCTTCAGCACAACAGGTTATAGCTGAAGTGTATGTTGCTTTACTCTCTTCATTTGAAGGTAAAGCTAAAGAAGCATTAGTACAAAGGCTTAATGAAAATGCGACAATGCTGACAAATGCTACAGAGAACAGAAGTGCTTTTCTGAGGAGTATAAGGACTAAATAATTAAAACAACCTCTTCACTTTAGATGTGAGGGGGTCTTTTTAACTTATGATGTAGAAAAATTCGCAGACGTCTGCGAAAATACTCAGTTATTCAATCTCTCTTCTAATTCATGAATACGTCTTTCTAAACTAGAGAATTTCTTATCGTTATAACTATGATCAAGTTCGATGTTCTTGTTGATCAATTTGAGCATCGACATAACTTCTTCAGGTTCATTTTCCTCTATACGGGAAACTGTATCCTTGATTTCCTTTACATCCTGTTTAACTTCAGCAATGTCCTTTGATAACTGCTGAATAGCTTCTAATATTTGTTTCTCCATCCCGTTCACCTCTCCTTACAGTATAACAGCTATTGCAATACTTTTGATTGTCCGAAATTTGGACAATCCAATATTTCAATGGTTTTGTTTAACGGTTTGTAGAATTCTCCTCTACAAACTCTACAACCTAAACCCCGCCTTTTAAGCGGGGGTATTTTTCGTCTGTGGTGCGCCGCCGGAAAGGTGCATGATATCCGCACAGACCTTGTATAATGAAAAGAGAAATCATCTGGACAAAAGAAAAAGACGAGTAAACCCGGGGGGAGTGTACTCGCCGCTTCATTACGTGACGGGTGCTGGATGGCAGCTCGTCTGTTTCATTATAAAATAGGGAACGTATGTTTGTAAAGGCCTGCGCCGTTTTTTTCTTATCCGGAGCGGATCAATTGTAAATGAATGATCATCATGATAGCATGTCCTGTAAAAAGAAGGAGTGTTTGTCATGGAGCCGTTAGAGTTAAACGGTGTAAGGCTTGAAATGTATGACTGTAAAGAAAGTGCGGGCAAAAATGGGCGCGTCATCTCATTTATATTGAAGGTGACCTCTGAAACGTATCATGACATTGCCGTCCTTTTGTATGAAAAAACATTTGAAATTAAGGCGCCCGATCGGGGTCTTGAATTCCGCGGCAAAATAACCAGCTACCATACATCCATCACAAATCTTTATAATAAAGATGAGACCGGAGATTTTTTCGTTGAAATGACGGAAATCTGAAATCATTTGAAAAAGCTGCCGGGCGGCAGCTTTTGTGCGGGATATGTAAATGGTTCGGATTGTTCAGTGGGGGTTAATAGGAGTCTCTGATGATTTTATAATTTTTATGGTTGACGACAGTGAGGGAATCTAATTCAAGATCACGATAATTATCCATGATGGTTACATCAACGATGACGGAGTTTTCATTTACCTTTTCAACAACACCGGTTAATCCGTTTTTAAATTCAATGACGTTTCCAACCTTAGCAATTTTCACGAGCTTCCTCTCCTTTATCATAAATCCTGTTTGAAAATATTTTGCAGTATTTTCTTTAAGAAGTAAAGCGATATGGGTATCGGCCTGCTCAATCATTGTCCCGGCGGGGGAAAGATGGTATATTGATTTTCGGGAAAAAGCCGAGAAAAGGAGGCTGTGTTCGTTGCTGCCTGAAGAAATATCAGAACGTATCAACCAAATGCGCACCGGTGAAATCAAAGAATTCAGGGTGCAGAAAGAACATTTTCTTGCATTTCGAGCGGTTTTATCGAAGCAGGAAGATTTTAAGCATTTCCGCGGTATTGCACAGCAGGGCGGAGATGTTGTTTTCCAGTATTTAGAACAGCCAAGAAGCTGACGGCTCCTCGCATATGAGGAGTCTTTTTTTGTTTTCGCTGCTCATTTCATCTTGCTGTAACAGATGTAAACAAAATGTAAAATCCCTCCGATGGATACTTTTACTGTAATTTGGTTAATGTTATGAAAATGACGGCCGTTTTTCTGCCAATAGTAAGGCCGTTAACGAACTTTTTCCATCATAAAAGCTGATTGGGAGTGCTGGAAAATCTTTAACCGTGAATTTGCGCACTGCTCTTGTTAAGGTAGTGAAGTATTTAAGGAGGAAAGCGTATGACGACAAAATTTGCTGCCTTGGCTGTCTTTTTTCTTTGTTTTATGCCTGCAACAAAAATTGAACATACAGAAGCTCTGTTTACTTTAGCGAAGAAGCCAAAGCAAGAATCCAGCACACTGGTTGCTGATTTAAATAGAAATAGTTCGGTTCCGAAGTTTTCAAAAACTGACCAGAAGCATTCGATCCATGTGATAAAGCTGTCATCTCATCTTGAGCAGAAAGCCAAACCGGAGAAAATGGCTTATCAGCCGCCGAAAAAGACGTATTCCAGTGCCGACAGGGAACTTCTGTCACGTCTCGTTCACGCAGAAGCGAAGGGTGAGTCTTATAAAGGAAAGGTCGCGGTAGCCAGCGTCGTGCTGAACCGGACTGAAAAGAAAGGCTTCCCGGATACCATTCGGGGTGTGATTTATCAAAGGAATGCATTTGAACCGGTAGCAAACGGAAGCATTAATCAAAAGCCGGATAAGGATTCCATCGCCGCCGCAAATGAGGCGCTTAACCATCCGGGCAGAGAAACGAACGCATTGTTTTTCTACAATCCGAAAACAGCTTCTGACCATTGGATCCGTTCCCGAAAAATTATCGAACGGATCGGCAGACACGTATTTGCTATGTAAGCATAGCGGGACAAATATCCCGGCTATGCTTTTTTCAATTTTAAGAAATCGAAAATATTTTCAGAACTTGTCTCATATGATGATGAAAGAACGAGAGACAAGGAGAGACACCATGAATCGATTTGTGAAAGGGATCATTCTTTTATCCATCGCCGCCTTTTTCGCTGAATGTCTGGAATTTGTCGTGAATATGATACTGGCGCGGGAGCTTGGCGAGCATGGGATGGGGCTTTACATGAGCATTCTGCCCACCATTTTTCTCATTATCGTGATCGCCAGTCTGGAGCTTCCGATCTCCATCTCAAAATTCATCGCGGAATCCAATCAGAAGCTGCATGAAAGCATGCTCCGGCATGCCTTCAGAATGACCGCCGTATTTACCGCGTTTTCAACCGCGGCCGCAAGCATCGCGCTGCCGTTCATTCCTGTATTCGATACGTACCACCCTTTTATTAAAGGGATTGTCATCGGACTGATTCCCGTCGTCGCTTTTACATCCATCGCCAGAGGCTATTTTATGGGTGTGCAGCAGATGGGGAAAATCGCGGTTGCGAATGTTTTGAAAAAAATCATTCAAGTGCTTTGTCTGTTTATCTTTTTTCAATGGTACTCTTTTGAAATTGATATGGCCGTGCTCATTTCGTTATTTGTGCTGGTCGCAAGTGATGTCGTGGTGTTCGTATACTTGTATACGCAGTTTATTTTGGCGAGGAGGACGCTTTCCGGCCATCAGCACATTCATCTCCGCGGCAAGGATGTGCGGAAACGTCTTCTGGCGGTATCCATTCCGACAACGGGGCTTCGTATTTTTCACGCGGTGACAAATGCCATTGAACCTTTTTTAGTAAAAGGAGCGCTGCTGGCCTCAGGGGCGGCCGGGGCAGCCGCGATTGATCAATACGGCATGCTTGCCGGTGTAGCGGTGACGATCGGTTCGTTTCCCGCATTTATCGCTCATTCACTGATGGTCGTCATGATTCCGAGCATTTCAGAAGCGTACGCGCTGTCTCAATATGACATTGTACTGAAACGGCTGAGACAAGCGATTTTTATTACATTCGGCTATGGCATTCCGGCAGTCTGGTTCATGTTTCAGTTCGCCGGCCCGCTGACCCATTTATTTTTTCAGTCTCCGGAAGCGCAGTATTTTTTGCAGCTTTTGTGGCCGTATTTTCTTTTTCAGCTGTTTGTGATGCCGCTTCAGGCCTGTCTGATCGGCATCGGTCATGTGAAAACGGCGTTTTATCATAATGTATGGAGCAGCATTGTGGGTCTTTCGATGATGTATGTGCTTGGTTCTATGCCGAATCTGCAAATGCTCGGCATTATACTTGGCATGAATACCGGCATGATTCTTCTGACAAGTTTACATTACGCGACGATCTGCAAAGACCTCGGTGTCTCCGTGTTCCTGACCGGCGGCGGAAGAACAGCACCCCGGATCGAGAGCTGAAAAGACTGATACATTTCAGTAAGGAGGGGCAAGCTATCCGAAACGCGTGAAAGGAAGATCTTATGCATAAAAACCGTCTTATTGCATGCGCAGTCCTTTTGATAGCTGCCTCTCTCTGGATGCCTGAAGCAAAAGCCTCATCAGAAAAACAGGCAGTTCCCGCCGTGTTTCTGATGAAGACGATTGAAGGAGACGAGATATCGGTCCCGAATAAAGGGCAGAAAACCATTTTGCATTTTTGGACATCGTGGTGTCCGCCGTGTAAAAAAGAACTGCCGCAGTTTCAAACGTATTATGAACAGCATCAATCTGATGATGTAAGTCTTGTAACGGTAAATCTCATGAATGCTGAGCGAAACAAAGAGGCCGTTCAAAACTTTGTCAATCAGCACCATCTCACATTCCCGGTCGTTCTTGACTCTAAGGGCGAGCTTATGAAGGAATACGGGATCATGACGATTCCTACGTCATTTCTGCTGAATGAAAAAGGAGAAATCGAAAAAAAGATCATCGGTCCGATGACCGCTTCACAATTAAAAGAATGGGCTGAGAAATAAAAAGGTGCGGGGGATTTCCTCCCGCACCTTTTTTGCACATCATGAACAGCTGAAGGGTTTCTAATGATAATTATTATCAAAAAGAAATTAAAACAATTATAATTGAAATCTTTCGCCGGCATGCTATAATAAAGAAAAACACCGCGATATTACTGTGAAAATGCTGCCTGTAAGGCGGCAGTTTTTGCTTTTATCGGGGAAATGAAGATGATTTGCGTTCTCAATTAGAGAGGAGAATTCATAATGAATGAACAAGTGGTAACTCAAACCCCTTCACAACAGCAGACTCAAGAAGAGCGGTCCGGAAAAAAGTGGCTCCAGCATGCGGAACTCATTGCGGCTCTCGTATCGGGCGCCCTTATTCTTGCAGCCTGGTTTTTCACCGAAGCAAAAGGCCTGTCCGTTACTTTGTATATCCTGGCCTTTGTGATCGGCGGATTTGCAAAAGCGAAAGAAGGAATTGAAGATACGCTGGAGACGAAGGCTTTAAATGTTGAACTGCTGATGATTTTTGCGGCTGTCGGCTCTGCCCTTATCGGGTATTGGGCGGAAGGCGCTGTTCTTATCTTTATTTTTTCGTTAAGCGGCGCGCTGGAAACGTATACGATGAATAAAAGCAGCCGTGATTTAACCTCCTTGATGAAACTGGAACCGGAGGAAGCGACCCTGCTTAAAGACGGACAGGAAAAGCGGGTGCCGGCCGCTGAACTCAAGATCGGCGACATGATCGTCATTAAGCCGGGCGAACGCGTAGCGGCAGACGGGATCATCGAGTCAGGCGCGACGAGTCTTGATGAATCGGCGCTGACGGGTGAATCGATGCCGGCGGAAAAAACAACCGGAGACTCTGTGTTTACAGGAACGGTAAACGGAAACGGCTCTTTAACGGTCCGAGTTACGAAAACAAATGAGCAGTCTCTATTCAGAAAAATCATCCGGCTGGTGGAATCGGCTCAAAACAGCGTGTCACCGGCTCAGGCATTTATTGAGCGTTTCGAAAGTGTCTATGTAAAAGGCGTGCTTTTAGCCGTGGCTTTGCTTTTATTCGTTCCTCATTTTGCTTTAGGCTGGAGCTGGAGTGAAACCTTTTACCGGGCGATGGTATTTATGGTGGTCGCCTCCCCTTGCGCTCTTGTCGCTTCCATTATGCCTGCTGCGCTTTCTCTTATTTCAAATGGAGCCCGCAACGGATTGTTGGTTAAAGGAAGTGTGTTTTTAGAGCAGCTGGGAAGCGTCCGGATGATTGCTTTTGACAAAACCGGCACGGTCACAAAGGGACAGCCTGCAGTTGCTGCATTCCAAGCGGCGGAATATGTGAATGAGGATGAGGTCATGCAAGCGGTGTATGCGATTGAAAAGCAATCAAGCCACCCGCTTGCAAAGGCGATAGCTGAATTTGCCGAAAGCCGGGGCGCTGTGCCTGCAGGCCATACATCGATTGACGAGACGTCCGGATTCGGTGTTCAGGCCGATATAGAAGGCGCTAAATGGATGATCGGAAAAGCTGGATTTGCAGGGAAAGAGGATGCAGACGCTTTTTTGAAAACATCGGGAAATGAGTTAAAAGATAAAGGCTGTACGCTGGTTTTTGTTAAGAAAGATGACAGGATAGCGGGCTGTTTTGCGTTAAAGGATCAAATCCGGCCAGAAGCAAAAGCCGTAATGGCTGAGCTTGAATCACTCGGGATTAAAACGGCCATGCTTACCGGAGATCAGCCTGAAACAGCGGCTGCCATCGCAAAAGAGGCTGGCATGACGACGGTTGTTGCCGATTGTCTGCCTGACCAAAAGGCAGAGGAAGTAAAGAAACTGAAAGAAACATACGGCACAATCGCCATGGTCGGAGACGGCATTAATGACGCGCCCGCTCTGAAAACCGCTGACGTCGGTATTGCGATGGGAGGGGGAACGGACGTGGCTTTAGAGACGGCTGACTTGGTCCTGATGAAAAATGATCTTCATAAGCTTGTGAAAATGTGCAGGCTCTCACGGAAAATGAACCGGATTATTAAGCAGAACATCGTTTTTTCGCTCTCGGTCATCTGCCTGTTGATCTGCGCCAACTTCCTGCAGGTGATGGAACTGCCGTTTGGCGTTATCGGGCATGAAGGAAGCACGATTCTGGTCATACTGAACGGACTCAGATTATTAAAATAAACAAAGCAGCCGCACATCGGGCGGCTGTTTTGTTAAATGTTCGTTCACAGCATAAACGCCGGAAAACTGATAGAATGAATAAAGAGCCACTTTGGTAAGGAGGAAAAACAAAAATGAACAGATTACAACGTGTTTCAGATTGGCTGAAAAAAGAAGGACACGATGCGGCGTTTATACATACAAAGGAAAACGTATTTTATTTAACTGATTTTTATACGGATCCGCATGAGCGGTTAATGGGATTGTTCCTGTTTCAAGAACAGGAGCCGTTTTTCGTCTGTCCGGGAATGGAAGCCGGACAAGCCCGCAGTGCCGGGTGGGAGCATGAAATTATCGGCTACGGCGATCACGAAGACCCGTGGGAGCTGATCAAAGCCGAGCTCACAAAACGAAATGTGCGCCTTGATTCCATCGCGGTTGAAAAGGATTCGATCTCGCTTTCACGTTCAGAACAACTCAAGCATGCTTCAGGGGGCGCCGCGTTCGCTTCGGCAGAAGAAACGCTCAACCAATTCCGTCTCGTAAAAGATGAGAAAGAAATCAGCATTCTCAGGGAAGCGGCAAAACTTGCGGATTTCGGAGTTGAAGTCGGTGTCGCAGCGCTTAAAGAAGGCGTGAGTGAAACTGAAGTGCTGGCGCAGATTGAGTTTGAGCTAAAGAAAAAAGGCGTGCAGGGCATGTCGTTTTCAACGATGGTGCTGTTCGGAGAAAAATCAGGCCAGCCTCATGGCAATCCGGGTACAGACCGTCTGAAAAAAGGCGATTTCGTTCTGTTTGACCTGGGTGTTATTCTTGACGGCTACTGCTCAGACATTACGAGAACATTCGCATACCAATCAATCAGCCCGAAACAGGAAGAGATTTACGAAACGGTGCTTAAAGCTGAAAAGGCGGCGCTTCAATTAAGCAAACCGGGTGTGAGAATCGGCGATCTTGATTTAAAAGCCCGAGGCATTATTGAAAAAGCCGGATACGGAGACTATTTCCCCCACCGCCTCGGCCACGGTCTCGGGATTTCGGTTCATGAATATCCATCAATGAGCAGCGCGAACGACACGCTCCTCAAAGAAGGTATGGTGTACACGATAGAACCGGGGATTTACGTGCCGGATGTAGGCGGCGTGCGCATTGAAGACGATGTGTTTGTCACAAAAGACGGCGCCGAAGCATTAACGCAATATCCGAAAGAATTAACGATCCTGAAATAGAAAGCTTTGTGATAAAAAAGGACGGTTCTGGAACGCAGCGTCCTTTTTTATCACCTTGTTAAATGAAAAAGTCATCAAAATGCTGAAATGGTTTGATATCATGCTTTTCCCGCAGCGGCCGCATAGCAAGATAACTGCCGCCGAGTATGGCCAGACACAAACCGATTAAGCAAAGAATCCCCATCACTGTTATTCTCCTTTCAAATGAATAGGCTGTATTTGTTTTTAGCTTACTGTATGAAACGCATTCCAGATCAAGGAAAAAAAGAAAGGGGGGACGCCATGGCTACGATCAGAGACATTGCCGGCGCTGCCGGGGTTTCTGTTACAACAGTATCAAGAGTATTAAATGATCATCCTTATGTAAGCGAAGACAAAAGAGAAAGAGTGAAAAAAGCGGTACAATCGCTCGGCTATATGCGCAACATCCATGCTGTGCATTTATCCAAAGGCTTTTCCGATATGATCGGCGTTGTGCTGCCGTCGGTGAATCTTCCGTATTTTGCAGACCTTGTCGCGGGTATTGCCGAGGCTGCCGAAGCCTCAGGCGTGCATCTTTCTTTATACCAGACGGATTATCAGCAGCAAAGAGAACGCTTTGCTTTATCACAATTACAGGAGCGCCAGGTGGATGGCCTGATTATCTGCTCCAAAGCAATTTCCGATGAGCAGCTGCTTACCGTGAAAGAACCCATTATTCTCTGCCAGCACACTGATGCTGCTGAGCTGTCCTCAATCAGTAATCCGCATGGGGAAGCATTTCGGCACGGCCTGGATTATCTGATAGAAAAGGGACACCGAAAAATAGCGATCAGCCTGGCCAGAAAAAAGGGAAAAAACAGTCAAGTCCGCATTGCCGCATACAAAGAGGCGCTGAAGAAGATCGGCCGGCCTTACAGGGAAGAGCTGGTTGTGGAAAAGGCGCTGACGCTGCTTGACGGGAAAGCCCTTTTTCACAGATGGAAGAGCTGGGATGACAAACCGACTGCGCTGTTTGCGGCGAATGATCAAGTATCCGCCGGTCTTTACCTTGAAGCCAAGGCAAACGGGACGCGCATTCCGGAAGAGCTGGCGATTTTGAGCATCGACAATCATGATATCAGCAAGATGTTAGGTATTTCCACAATAGATATACAAACGAAAGAAATGGGAAAGCAGGCTTTTCACATGCTTAAGAATCGGATCAGCGGCGGGCCTCCGGCAAGGAAGATTCTTGATTACCGTCTTATTGAACGATCAACCGTCTAAAAAAAGAATTGACGCGCTTTCTGTTCGTTTTGTACGATATGAGGTATTGAATGACAAAGGAGCTGAGGATCATGAAGGGGTCCTTTACAGTTGAGAAGGTATTAAATAACAATGTGCTGATCGCAACACATGATAGATACAGTGAGGTCGTCTTGATCGGAAAAGGAATCGGCTTTGGAAAAAAACAAGCGGATGTCATTGAGGATAAAGGGTATGACAAGATGTTCATCTTAAAGGATGAAAAAGAACAAAAACAATTTAAAAAGCTCCTCGGTTATGTGGACGAGACACTTGTCGACATCTCCAATGACGTCATTTATCATATCAGGAACCGAACAAGCCAACCGTTAAATGAACATATCCATATTGCGCTGACGGATCATATCGCCTTTGCGGTAAAGCGGCTGCAGCAGGGCTTTGACATTAAAAACCCTTTTCTTATGGAAACCGAAACGCTTTATCCGGAAGAATTTCAGATTGCCCGTGAAGTTGTCGGCATGATTAATGAAAAGACTGGAATCTGCCTTCCGGAAGGGGAGATCGGCTTTATCGCTCTTCATATCCACTCCGCCCTGACGAATCGGTCCCTTTCAGAGGTCAACCAGCATTCGCAGCTGATGTCCCGGCTCGTTCAGGTGATAGAGGAATCTTTCCAAATGAAAGTCAATAAAGAAAGCGTCCACTATTTGCGGCTGATCCGGCATATCAGATTTACCATAGATAGGATTAAACGGGAAGAGCAGACAAAAGAACCAGAAAAGTTAATGTTATTATTGAAAAATGAATACCCGCTATGCTACAATACTGCTTGGAAACTGATAAAAATCTTACAGCAAATGCTGAAAAAACCAGTTCATGAGGCGGAAGCGGTTTATCTCACGCTTCATCTGTACCGATTAACCAATAAAATTTCATAATTTCAGTTGAGACCTTTAAAAACGTGTCACTGATTCGATCAGGCATGAGTGATTGAGGGTAAAAAACGGGAAGAACGGCCCCGTTATTTTGCACACCCTTTTTTACTCATGCTTTTTGTTGTGTAAAAGGGCAAATGTAAACGGTTAAACTGAAGACTTGCGCCTGTGAATTCGTTGTCATGAATTTTCGCTGTAAGGTCACACTAGCTAACAGGGGAGGTACATTCTTTATGTTTAAAGCATTATTCGGCGTTCTCCAAAAAATCGGCCGTGCTCTTATGCTTCCGGTTGCGATTTTACCGGCTGCGGGGATCTTGCTTGCGTTAGGGAATGCCATGCAGAACAAAGATATGATCCAAGTCATGCATTTCTTAAGCAATGATAACGTTCAGCTTGTGGCAAACGTTATGGAAAGCGCCGGCCAAATCGTATTTGACAACCTGCCGCTTCTTTTTGCAGTAGGGGTTGCGATCGGTCTTGCGAATGGAGACGGTGTTGCCGGAATCGCGGCCATTATCGGATACTTGGTCATGAACGTATCCATGAGCGCCGTGCTTATGGCAAACGGCAGTATTCCGTCTGACAAAATTGAACGCGCTAAGTTTTTTGCGGAAAACCATCCGGCCTATATTAACATGCTGGGGATACCGACTTTGGCGACGGGCGTGTTCGGCGGTATTATCGTCGGGGTTCTGGCCGCGTTATTGTTCAACAAGTTTTATAAAATTGAACTTCCGCAGTACCTCGGATTCTTTGCGGGTAAGCGGTTCGTTCCGATTATCACATCAATTTCCGCATTAATTCTCGGTCTTATTATGTTAGTAATCTGGCCTCCAATCCAGCATGGTCTGAATTCCTTCTCAACGGGACTTGTGGAAGCGAATCCAACTTTGGCGGCCTTTATTTTCGGAATGATTGAACGGTCATTGATTCCGTTCGGTCTTCATCACATTTTCTACTCGCCGTTCTGGTATGAATTTTTCAGCTATAAAGATGCCGCTGGAGACATTATCCGCGGAGATCAGCGGATTTTCATGGCTCAGATTAAAGACGGCGTACAGCTGACGGCAGGTACATTTATGACCGGGAAATATCCGTTTATGATGTTCGGCCTTCCGGCGGCAGCGCTTGCAATCTATCATGAAGCGAAGCCTGAAAAGAAAAAACTTGTAGCCGGAATCATGGGTTCTGCCGCTCTGACAAGTTTCTTAACGGGAATCACCGAGCCGCTTGAATTCTCATTCTTGTTTGTGGCTCCTATCCTGTTTGCGATTCACTGCGTATTCGCGGGGCTTTCCTTTATGGTCATGCAGCTGCTGCATGTAAAAATCGGCATGACCTTCTCAGGCGGTCTGATTGACTACTTCCTGTTCGGAATTCTGCCTAACCGGACGGCTTGGTGGCTTGTCATTCCGGTCGGCTTAGGATTAGCCCTCATATACTACTTCGGTTTCCGGTTTGCGATCAGGAAGTTCAACTTGAAAACGCCGGGCCGTGAAGAAGAAGTTGCAGATGAAGGGGCAGGCGCATCAGGCGAAGCCGGCGACCTTCCTTATGAAATCCTTCAGGCGATGGGTGATCAGCAAAACATTAAACACCTTGATGCTTGTATCACGAGACTTCGTGTGACGGTCAACGACCAGAAGAAAGTGGATAAGGCCCGCCTGAAACAGCTTGGCGCATCAGGCGTCCTTGAAGTCGGAAACAACATTCAGGCCATTTTCGGCCCGCGCTCTGACGGTTTAAAAACTCAGATGCAGGATATCATCGCTGGACGCACGCCGCGCCCTGAACCGAAAGTATCCGCACAAGAAGAAGTCAGCCAGCAGGTTGAAGAGGTTATCGCGGATCCGCTCCAAAACGAGCAGGGTGAAGAAGTGTTCGCTTCTCCGATCACCGGCGAAATCCATCCGATTACGGATGTGCCTGACCAGGTGTTCTCAGGGAAAATGATGGGTGACGGTTTTGCGATTCTTCCGGAAGAAGGAATCGTCGTATCGCCTGTCCGCGGAAAAGTGCTGAATGTTTTCCCGACAAAACATGCGATCGGCCTCCAGTCTGACGGCGGAAGAGAGATTCTGATTCATTTCGGAATCGATACAGTCAGCCTGAAAGGTGAAGGATTCACTTCTTTTGTTTCTGAGGGTGACCGGGTTGAACCGGGGCAAAAGCTGCTTGAAGTTGATCTTGAGGCGGTTAAACCTCATGTTCCTTCATTAATGACACCGATTGTCTTTACAAATCTTGCTGAGGGTGAAACGATTTCCCTTTCGGCCGAAGGTACTGTAAAACGGGAACAAAAAGATATTGTGAAAATCGGAAAATAAGCATATAAATACGCCGTGCTTGTCAGATGACAAGTACGGCTGTATGATATAATATTGTGTAGTAAAATAGCTTTAATTTAAAGGAGAATGATAATCATGGCACAAAAAACATTTAAAGTAACAGCAGATTCCGGAATCCACGCTCGTCCTGCGACAGTTCTTGTACAGACTGCAAGCAAATATGATGCTGACGTAAACTTAGAATATAACGGCAAAACAGTAAACCTTAAGTCTATCATGGGCGTTATGTCTCTAGGTATCGCTAAAGGCGCTGAAATCACAATTTCCGCTGCAGGCGCTGACGAAAACGACGCTCTTAACGCTTTAGAAGAAACAATGAAAAGCGAAGGACTCGGCGAGTAATGCAAGAATTAAAAGGAATAGGCGCTTCAGCCGGAATTGCGATTGCAAAAGCATACCGGCTTGAAGAGCCGGACTTAACGGTTGAAAAGAAAAACATTGCTGATGCTGCGGCTGAAGTAAGCCGTTTTGATGAAGCGATTGTACGTTCTAAAGAAGAGCTTGAGAAAATTAAAGAGCATGCTTTAAAAGAACTGGGACAAGACAAAGCTGATATTTTCTCCGCGCACCTTTTGGTTCTGAGTGATCCTGAGCTGTTAAACCCGGTAAAGGAAAAAATCAGCACAGATTCAGTTAATGCGGAATTCGCTTTGAAAGAAACGGCTTCCATGTTCGTGACCATGTTTGAATCAATGGATAACGAATACATGAAAGAGCGTGCGGCGGATATCCGTGACGTAACAAAACGTGTGACAGGGCACCTGCTGGGCGTGGAAATTCCGAACCCGAGCATGATCTCAGAAGAGGTTGTCATCGTGGCTGAAGATTTGACACCGTCTGATACGGCGCAATTAAACCGTCAGTTTGTAAAAGGTTTTACAACTGATATCGGCGGACGCACTTCACACTCCGCAATCATGGCCCGTTCGCTTGAAATCCCGGCTGTTGTCGGAACAAAAGCGGCTACAGGCACAATTGAAAACGGTGTTACGGTGATCGTAGACGGCATCGATGGTGATGTGATCATCGATCCTTCCAGTGAAACATTAAAGAAATATGAAGAAAAGCACAGTGCCTACCTGGCGCAAAAAGCTGAATGGGCTAAGCTCGTCAATGAACCGACTGTTTCAAAAGACGGCCATCATGTAGAGCTTGCCGCAAACATCGGCACCCCTGATGATGTAAAAGGCGTTCTTGAAAACGGAGGAGAAGCTGTAGGGCTTTACCGTACGGAATTCCTTTACATGGGACGCGACCAGCTTCCGACAGAAGACGAGCAATTCGACGCTTATAAGACGGTTCTTGAGCGTATGGAAGGAAAATCAGTAGTCGTGCGGACATTGGATATCGGCGGCGACAAAGAGCTTCCTTACCTGCAGCTTCCTAAAGAAATGAACCCGTTTTTGGGCTACAGAGCCATCCGCCTTTGCCTTGAAGAACAAGAAATCTTCAGAACTCAGCTGCGTGCGCTGCTTCGTGCAAGTACATACGGAAACTTAAAAATCATGTTCCCGATGATTGCGACAGTAAACGAGTTTAAACAGGCGAAAGCGATTCTTCTTGAAGAAAAAGAAAAACTCGTCAAAGCCGGCGTAACGGTTTCTGACGATATTGAAGTCGGTATGATGGTAGAGATTCCGTCTACAGCCGTTATCGCAGATCAGTTTGCCGCAGAAGTTGACTTCTTCAGTATCGGAACAAATGACTTGATCCAATACACAATGGCTGCTGACCGCATGAACGAGCGCGTGGCTTATCTGTATCAGCCATACAATCCGGCGATTCTCCGTCTTATCACGCTTGTCATTGAAGCCGCTCACAAAGAGGGCAAATGGGTCGGCATGTGCGGAGAAATGGCAGGAGACGAAATTGCGATTCCGATTCTTCTCGGCTTAGGCTTGGATGAGTTCTCAATGAGCGCTACATCCATCCTTCCGGCAAGAACGCAGATCAGCAAGCTTTCTAAAAAAGAAGCTGAATCATTCAAAGAAACAATCTTGTCTATGAGCACGACTGAAGAGGTTGTCGCATTCGTTAAAGAAACTTTCAATAAGTAATACAACAGCCAGACGGTGTAAGCCGTCTGGTTTTTTTCATATTCGGAAAAAAGGGGGGAACAATAACTTTCAACAGGAGGGATTATCATGACAAAATCATTTGGAGCGGGGGATACGGTCTACGTCATTTACCGTAATCCGCATGCCGCCAATGTTGCCCATATTAAAGAGGCGGAGATCGTTCATCACCCATACCATGAGGGGGAACTGTCTCTTTTTTTACACGAAACCTATCATCCGCTGGCCGAAGATGATGCAGTCTTTTCGACATATGAAGAAGCGGAAGCGCTTTACAGCGAGCTTTTTGAAGAAGATCGGCACCACTGATCAAAGGAAATGTTTACAACGCATATTCACTCTCTTTTAAACGGAAAGTAACAACGTGAGACTATGTAAAGGGAGTGTCTGTCTATGCTGAAGCCGTTTGTTCCCCAGCTTGTTTATATTGAACCGCGAGCGCTCGAATACCCGTTAGGACAAGAGCTGAAACATAAGTTTGAAAACATGGGGCTTGAAATCAGAGAAACGACCTCGCATAATCAAGTCCGGAATATTCCGGGGAAAAATCATTTGCAGCAATACCGGAACGCGAAATCAACCTTGGTGATCGGCGTCCGGAAAACATTGAAATTCGATTCTTCAAAGCCATCCGCCGAATATGCCATTCCGTTTGCGACGGGCTGTATGGGGCATTGCCACTATTGCTATCTGCAGACGACGATGGGGTCAAAGCCTTACATCCGGACATATGTCAATGTGGAAGAGATTCTGGATCAGGCTGATGAGTATATGAAAGAACGGGCTCCGGAATTTACAAGATTTGAAGCCTCTTGTACGTCTGATATCGTCGGAATTGATCATTTGACACATACATTAAAAAGAGCCATTGAGCATTTCGGACAAAGCGAATTGGGAAAGCTCAGATTCGTGACCAAATTTCATCATGTCGATCACTTGCTTGATGCGAAGCATAACGGAAAGACAAGATTCAGATTCAGCATTAATGCGGATTATGTCATTAAAAACTTTGAACCGGGAACTTCTCCGCTCGACAAACGGATTGAAGCCGCTGTCAAAGTCGCTAAAGCGGGCTATCCCCTCGGTTTCATCGTGGCGCCCATTTATATTCATGATGGCTGGGAGGAAGGCTATAAGGAACTGTTTGAGAAGCTGGATGCGGCACTTGATGAAGATGTTCGGCATGACATTACATTTGAACTGATCCAGCACCGTTTTACAAAACCGGCCAAACGGGTGATCGAGAAGAACTATCCGAAAACAAAGCTTGAACTGGATGAAGAAAAGCGAAGATACAAATGGGGACGTTACGGAATCGGCAAATATATATACCAAAAGGACGAAGAACATGCCTTAAGGGAAACGCTCGAGTCTTATATCGAAACCTATTTTCCGAAAGCGAAAATCGAATATTTTACGTAAGGCGGAGCTGTCGGCATGACGGCTCTTTTTTTTGCTGCGTCAAATGACGGAAATTTTTGATATTTATTTCAAGGTTTATTCATTTTCTTGGCCGAAAGACCGATATAACTCTCAGGAGGGGATGGTTATGTTTAAAAAAATGCATATCAAAATTGCTGTGTTTGTATCGGCAATGCTTATCGTAACGGTTGTTTTTTTAACGGTATCTTCATATTTGACATTAAAGCCGATGATGACAGATGAAGCAAAACGCACGACAGAAAATGTCACCAATTCACTCGGTCAGAACATTGAGCTTCAGCTGAAAAATGATGAGACTGTATTATTGAGATTAGCAGGCGGTGAATTGTCCCGCACGTTTTTAACAGATGGGAATAAAGAAACCGCGCGGCTCTTTAACGATGAGTTAAAGCAGATAGGACAGAATGACAAATATGTCGCGCTTGCATACGTCGGAACCGCAGACAAACAAATGTTTACATATCCGAAGGCTGACTTTGCCAAAGACTATGATCCGACAAATAGAACGTGGTATAAAATGGCGGCCGAAAAACCCGATACGGTTGTCTGGACTGAGCCTTATAAAGATGCTGTGACAGGAGATATGATCGTGACGGCTTCAAAAGCCATTCAAAACAGCGGAACCGTCATCGGAGTGGCGAGCTTAGATTTGAAGCTGTCCTCCATTCAGAGCATGGTCAATCAGCAAAAGGTTCCGTATAAAGGATTTGCGTTTTTAGCGGATGAAAACGGTTCTCTTCTGGCGCATCCGTCAAAACAGGGGAAAAATATTTCGGAAGATCAGGCGTTAAAAGACATCAGCTCAGACAAAGAAGGCATCAAAGAGCTGCAAGGGAATATGGTCGTCTATCAAACGATAAAAGAAACAGGATGGAAGGTCGGAACGCAGTTTGAAAAAGATCAGCTGATGGGAGTAGCCGACAAAATGAATACAGTGAGTATTTTTATGTCACTGATCGCTCTTGTGATTACGATCGGGCTCAGCTATTTCCTTGCGAAAACGATAACCGGGCCGATTCAGCAGCTGATCGCCAAAACAAATTCGGTCTCAGCGGGAGATTTAACCGTCCGCGCCCAGACTAAATCAAAAGATGAAGTAGGCGAATTAACAAAAGACTTTAACCAAATGGTTGAAAATATGAAAGACATGGTCGAACAGGTCAAGACCTCTTCAGAAAAAGTGTCCGATACATCTGACCAATTAACAGTCATTTCACAAGAGACAAATGAAACGAGCGGACAAATCGCAAAAGCGATAGAGGAAGTCGCCGCCGGAGCGACTGAGCAAGCGTCAGAGGTTGAGACGATCAATGAAAAATCTGAAAATCTCTCAGTCAAAATAAGAGGAATCGCCGATCGCGCGGGCAGCATAAAACAACTCTCAAAATCTTCAGAGGAGGCCAGCTACAAAGGCCTGGATGCGCTCGGCCAGCTGCTGATGAAGTCAAATGAAGCCAATTCAGAAACGAAAAAAGTAGAGGCCATGCTGACTGACCTGGAAAACCAAACGAAAAACATAGAGGAAGTCGTAACGGCAATATCCGCCATTTCGGACCAGACAAATCTCTTGGCGCTGAATGCGAGTATTGAAGCCGCAAGAGCGGGAGAAAGCGGACGGGGTTTTGCCGTCGTCGCTGAAGAAGTCCGCAAGCTTGCTGAACAATCAGCTCTTTCCTCCGGCCATATCAGTGAGACGGTCCGGCTGATTCAATCAGAGACGAAAGAAGCGTCGCACGCAATGATCGAGGCAAGCAGAATGAATGATGAACAAAACAGCGCCATTCATGAAACGGGCGAAGTGCTCAATCTGATTACGACGGAAATGCAGTCTCTCGTTCAAGGAATAGATCATATTTACAATGACATTCAAAAAATGAGTGAAGAACAAGCCGCGATACAAGAAGCGATTCAAAGCATCTCCGCCATTTCTCAAGAATCAGCGGCAGCCGCGGAAGAAGTGAATGCCTCAACTGATGAACAGCTCGTTACGCTTGAAAAAGTGAAGCAATCGACCGACATGTTAAAGAGCGCGAGCGAAGATCTGATCAGCGCCATTTCTAAATTCACCTTGTAACGCGGACTCTATCAGCCTGTCATATGGTAATATAGACATGAAATCGTATATATGAATCGCAGCAGGGGAGGAAAACGCAGTGAACAAAACGGTCGGATTTATCGGTTTAGGCGTCATGGGAAACAGTATGGCATCGCACATTTTAGAAGCGGGCTATCCTGTTTTAGTCTACACGCGGACGAAACAAAAAGCGGAAGAGATTCTGAATAAGGGAGCGGTCTGGCAGGAGACGGTCAAAGACCTTTCGGAGAAAGCTGACATCGTTATTACCATGGTCGGCTATCCGAGTGATGTCGAAGAAATCTATCTCGGTGAAAACGGCATTCTCCGTCATGCAAAAGAAGGGGCGTTTGTCATTGACATGACGACATCAAAACCGTCTCTGGCGAAGAAGATTGCGGAGAAAGCCAAAGAAAAATCGATTCACGCCCTGGACGCACCCGTTTCCGGCGGTGACATCGGCGCCCAAAACGGAACACTTGCCATTATGGCCGGAGGAGAAAAAGAAGCGTTTGAAGCATGTCTGCCGCTTTTCTCCGTAATGGGGGAAAATATTCAGTATCAAGGGCCGGCAGGGAGCGGCCAGCATACGAAAATGTGCAACCAGATCGCGATTGCAGCGGGAATGGTCGGAGTGGCTGAAGCGATGGCTTACGCTGAAAAATCCGGTCTGAACCCGGAACAAGTGCTGAAAAGCATTACAACCGGAGCTGCCGGAAGCTGGTCATTGTCCAACCTCGCTCCCCGTATGCTGAAAGGCGATTTTGCACCAGGATTCTACGTGAAACACTTTATTAAAGACATGGGCATTGCTCTTGAAGAAGCGGAGCTCATGGGAGAAGAAATGCCCGGATTGGCGCTGGCCAAATCATTATACGACAAGCTTTCCGCGCAAGGAGAAGAAAACAGCGGAACTCAAAGCATTTATAAGCTTTGGGTGAAATAAAAAAGATTGCCCGAACGCGACTATTTTATGGATGCTGAGGAAGCGAATACTTACAGTATTGTTGGTAGTGTTTTGTAAACAATGATCTGCAAACCTTGTATTCTTAGGGCCTTAATGAAGACAGGAACTTGGCAGGATAATGTATTAATGTGTATCCGTTTATAATATTCTACTGTTTGGAAAATCCCCCTCGTTTGTTTGATGCAGACTGTCTATTATAAATCAAAAGGGGGATTTCCGAATAATTATAAGGATTAATACAACTTTCCAACAGTAGGATGTTTCATGTTTGATTCAACTATGAAATTCGAGTAACCCAAATGTACATAGCAATAAATCGAGTGATTCCCGCAATTAAAACCTAATAATTTGGCATCCGAAATTGAAATTCTATAGATTAGCCTTCTAGCAAAACTGAAAAATAAAAGAGGATGTATCGTAAAAATTCAAGAGATTTACGAAAACATCCTCGATTCAGAGATTTCATCATTACATGTTGTTTTTTGAGAATTCCAGATGAAATCAACGTTAAACCCATTTGTTAATAATATGAATTTTAATGCTGTACAGTAATATAGTGTTTCAGTTCTCCTCTATGGGTTTGATTTCCCCAAGTCAATGCTACCACCACATCATACTTGCCTGCTGGAATATTTTTTGTCAAAAAGCTCACTTTAAAACTGCGAATATTACGGCCATTAACATATATGTCTTTGACTACATCTCTTTTTTTATTGACAAGAAGAACATTAACACCCCTGTTTACCTCAGCATATCTTGTAGACACAGTACCTGTTACGACAATAGAAGTAGCGTGTTTTGAGTAAGTATTAGCATCTGTTTGGAATTTAATTGCTCCTTTTGAAGTCATGGCTAACGCTTCTGAACTGTTTGAGAAAATCCCGAATGTCAATAGAGCAACTGTGAATAGTGTCATTACAATTTTTTTCAATTTAAACTTCCTCTCTCCATTCATTTAGAAACCCATTCAATATATTACTAAATTTTGAAAAAATATTCAATGGAAAATAGGTAAATTCTACTTTTTATTATAAAAAAGTATTACTAAAGAAGTAAAGGCTAGCAAAACCATTTTAATCCTCACGTTTATGATTTTACAAAAAAGCTCCCGGCACCTCTGTGCCGGGAGCTTCAAAATTTATAAATTTATAAAGTGTCAGGCCCTTCTTCGCCCGTACGGATGTTGATTGTATTGGGAACTTCGAAAATTAAGATTTTGCCGTCACCGGGTTCACGGGTTTTGAGCACTTTTTGCGCCGTCTCAGCCACTTTTTCGACAGACAAAAGATTGCCCGCTGGGGCAATCTTTTTTATATTATTTTCCGATGAATTGCTGTGTCCAGATGTTTCCTGATTCTACATAACCGACACCGATTTGAGTGAACTCAGGATTCATGATGTTCTTTCTGTGGCCTTCACTGTTCATCCAAGCTTTAACGACAGCTTCAGGAGTCGGCTGCCCTTTGGCGATATTTTCACCGGCAGTTTTATAAGTGATCCCGAATGACTTCATCATATCGAAAGGTGAACCGTAAGTCGGACTTTGATGATCGAAATAGTTTTTGTCTTTCATATCTTGTGATTTTGCGTGAGCTGATTTGCTTAGTTTATCATCAATCTGCAGAGGTTTTAAGCCTTGCTTTTGTCTCTCTGCGTTTGTCAATTCAACGACTTTCTTTTCATACGCACTGACAGATGAAGGAGTTTTCTCGCTGCTGTTGTTTGTATTAACTGTCTGTTTTGCATTGTCAGCCGTCTGGTTTTGATCGGCTTTCGGTTTTTCAGCAGCTGCCGGAGCCGTTTTTGCAGGTGTTTCTTTTTGAACGTCTTTAACTGTCATATCAGAATGCTTTGCGTGTTTTTGCAGCTGCTGTTTCAGTTCTTTCTCATTTTTAAAGCTCAGCTGTTTCGCGCTCTTTTTCATATGTAGTTTTTCAACAGCCTCTTGAAGAGTCAGATGCTGTACGGTGTTTCCTTTTTTCACAGTAACGACGTGCTGGCATGACAGCTCTTTGGCAGATGCCTGCTGAATGCCTCCGAATGTTATCAAACTGACTGCCGCGGCGGCAGATAAGAGAAATGCTTTCTTCATAAGTTTATAGCCTCCCAGAGAAGTTGTTTTTTTCTACATGAAAAATCTTATCACAGCTTTTTTGTCATAATGCAGGCATTCATTTCCTTTGACAACAATCTCTTGTCATAATTGTAATTGAGCATAGAAAAATGGCTTTATATCAGGAGAAACGATCTGTATTTATATTTTAAAATCCGTTACATTACTTCAAGTTATTTGAAGTGTTAGATATTTTTTAAGATAATTTGATCTTGACAGTTTTTTTTACCTGTTTTCGCTGTAACAACTTTTACAAAAATGTTACAATTAAAATCTGTTTATGTAAATATATTCAATGATTTGAGAGGTGTAACAGAAAGTGGCTGAAGTCGCGCGTGAACCAAAGAAAAAAACGAAACGTTACAGAGCGCTGAGAATGAATATCTATTTTTTAGTTGTTTTCCTTCTCTTTACGGCACTGATTTTTAAACTCGGCATCGTCCAGATTGTCGAAGGGGATAAACACCGCCAGGATGCGGAGAAGGCAAATGCAAAAACCGCCTATTACCCGACACCGCGGGGAAAGATGTATGACAGGCAGAACAGAGTGGCGGTTGATAACCAGGCTGTGCCTGAAATTGTATACGTTTCTACCTCCAAAACCTCGGCAAAGGACAAATTGAAAACGGCAAAAAATCTCGCCGCACTGATCCATATTGATACTGAATTTATGAAGGATCGAAATATCATTGATTACTGGCTTGCCGCACATCCGAAGAAGGCGGAAAAGCTTATGAAGGATTCAGAAAACAGCCTGAAATCCCAAGAAGTGTACAAACGCCAGATTGAACGCGTCCCGAAGCAGGAGATTGATGCGATTAAAAAAGATAAAAAAGAGCTGCAAATCGCGGCGATTTATACGCGTTTTTCAAGCGGCAACGCCTATCAGCCGCAAGTCGTCAAATCAATGGACCCGAATAAGCTGAACGGAAACGGAAACAGCGGTTCACTGCTTGACGAACATGAAAACAACAAACAGAAACCGAAAAGCGACCTGACATATGAAGAAGTTTCCGTCGTATCCGAGCACCTGAAAGAGCTCCCCGGCATTGACGTGATTAATGACTGGACGCGGAAATATCCGTACGACAAAACGCTGTACTCTCTGTTCGGCGGTGTGACGACACCGGAACAGGGATTGTTGGGCGAACGGAAAGATTATTATGTCACAAGAGGTTACTCACTGAATGACCGGGTGGGAAAAAGCTACATTGAATATCAGTATGAAGACTATTTAAACGCACATAAAGAAAAAGTAGAGTATGTGGAAAACAGCAAAGGTGAAGTCGTCAGCCAAAAGCCCGTCAATGAAGGCAGCAGAGGCTACGATCTGCAGCTCTCGCTCGATATGGAATTACAGTCGAAAGTCGAAAAAGTCATTGAAAATGAGCTGAGAAGAAGCCGCGCCGCCGGCAACTATATGGTTGACAGAGGATTTGCCGTCATGATGGATCCGAACAACGGGGATATTCTCTCAATGGCGGGGAAACGCATTGATCTCGAAACAAATAAAACACAGGATTTTGCGATCGGGGCATTTACGACCCAATATGAGATGGGCTCCTCTGTTAAAGGAGCTACTGTTCTTGCGGGTTACCAAAGCGGCCTCCCGCATTATAAAACGTTTGTCGATGCACCGCTTGTATTTAAAGGCAAAACGAGAAAACAATCGTGGACACAAATGGGGACCATTACTGAGCTGACCGCGCTGCAAAGAAGTTCAAACGTATATATGTTTCATGTGGCCATGCATATAGCCGGCATTACCTACGTCCCGCACGGCATGCTGCCTGCCGGATTAGACGATATTAAAAAAATGCGCAACTACTACGCCCAATTCGGCCTGGGTGTGAAAACCGGGATTGATCTTCCTCAGGAATCAGCGGGAATGCAGTCAAATCCGCAATTGGTCGGGGGATTGCTGCTGGATTTTGCGATCGGACAGTTTGATACATATACGCCGCTTCAAATGGCTCAATATATTTCGGCCATCGCAAACGGCGGATATCGCGTCCAGCCGCGGATTGTCACAAGCATTCATGAACCGGACAGCAAAAACAAGCTTGGGAAAGCGATTGAACAGCGCGATATTAAAGTTTTGAACAAAGTAAATAACAGCCCGAGCGATTTTGATCAAGTTCATAAAGGAATGAAATTGGTCACAAGCTCACCTCAAGGAACGGCTTATTCAACATTTCAAGGTTCCGGCGCTGATGTTTCCGGAAAAACGGGAACCGCGCAGACGCGCTATTACGGCACGAACAAAAACTGGTGGGGGAAAGAAACGTATAACCTGACTTTTGTCGGCTATTACCCGTCAGAACATCCACGAGTGGCATTCAGCGTCGTCGTTCCGTCTGTTCGAGATGATAAAGATCATATCAGTAAAAACATTGCCAAGGGAGCAGTTGACGCTTACAAAGAGCTTGAAAAGAAATACAATAAAAAATAACAAATGAAAGGGCGGCCGAACATATCGTGCGCCCTTTCTTTCATTCAGGAAAATTGACGTTCACAATAAGAATAGAAGGAGAATGCTCATTTTTTAGCGAATCAATCTAGTGGAAATTCTTTTAATATCAGCCCGTGACCAGCCTGCAGTGTGAGTAAAATGCAAAGGAGGGATTCTGTGGAACAGGATACTCAGCATGTCAAACAGCTTCAATCGAAAACCGATCTTCATGCCGTTTTGACGTCTAACGGGCGTATTATGTATATTTCTGCAAACTGCAAATCGTATTTCAGTTATTCCCAGGAAGAAATGATCGGATCGTTTCTCAAAACGTTCCTGCATGAGGAAGATCAATTTTTGGTTGAAAGTTACTTCTATAATGAGCATCATTTAATGCCTTGCACCTTTCGCCTTATTAAAAAAGATCATACCATTGTTTGGCTTGAAGCAGGTGTGGAAATTGTCACACCGCAAATGGAGGGGACAGATCGGGAAATTATCCTTAAAATCAAGGTGCTTGAGGAGAAGACACCGTGCAGGTCTTATATGTATGAACAAAAGAAGCAAAAGGCAGAACAACAGTCAGCAGAAGCGGCTGGAAACGGCGAATTTGAGCGTCTTGTTGAAACGCTGCCGAATCCTCTATACGTCAGTATCAACGGCACAATCGCCTACGCCAATAACGCGATGCTTGCCATGCTGGGAGCCGACAGCAAAGATGAGGTGATCGGCAGACGCTCTTATGAGTTTATCGAAGAAGAGTATCATGACATTGTGAAAAACCGAATTGTGCGGATGCAAAAAGGGATGGAAGTCGGAATGATTGAACAGACGTGGAGAAGGCTTGACGGCACGCCCATTCATTTAGAAGTGAAGGCGGCGCCGACGACATATAAAAATCAGCGGGCGGAATTACTGCTTCTGATTGATATTTCTTCACGGAAAAAATTCCAGACGATTCTTCAAAAAAGCAGAGAGCGTTATCAGCTCCTCATTCAGAATTCAATTGATACGATCGCCGTGATTCACAATGACAAATGGGTATTCATGAATGAGTCGGGCATTTCGCTGTTTGAAGCCGAAACCTATGAAGATTTAATCGGTAAAAACATCTATGAACAGCTTCATCCCTGTGATCATGACGACGTGAAACAGCGGATTCAACATATTATCGACCGAAAGACCGAGTCCGAAATCATTAAACAATCGTGGTTTACTTTTAAAAACCGGCTGATCTACACGGAAATGGTCTGCATTCCGACGACGTTTTTCGGAGAAACGGCCGTGCAGGTCATTCTGCGTGACATTTCTGAGCGGAAGCAGACGGAGGAATTAATGCTGAAGTCGGAAAAGCTGTCTATCGCAGGGCAGCTTGCGGCGGGAATCGCTCACGAAATCCGCAACCCGCTGACGGCGATCAAAGGATTTTTACAGCTCATGAAGCCGACGATGGAAGAAAATGAACATTATTTTGACATTGTGTTTTCTGAACTGAGCAGAATCGAATTAATTTTAAGTGAACTTTTAATGCTTGCCAAACCTCAGCATAACGCAGTGAAAGAGCGTGTAAACTTAAAGAAAATTATAAGTGAAGTAACCGCTCTTTTAGAGACGCAGGCAAATCTTAAAGGGATTTTCATCAAAACGGATTACGAACGGGACAGCATGTTTATTAACGGTGATCAAAATCAGCTGAAGCAGGTGTTTATCAATCTGATAAAAAATGCCGTTGAGTCGATGCCTGATGGAGGAACGGTCCACATTCTCATGACAGAAGATGAATATTCCGTCAATGTGACGATCAAAGACGAGGGTGACGGGATACCGGAAAACGTGCTGAAACGGATAGGCGAACCGTTTCTGACGACGAAAGAAAAAGGAACCGGCCTGGGGCTGATGGTCACATTCAACCTTATTAAAAACCATCAGGGAGCCATCCAAGTAGACAGCAAACCGGATAAAGGCACTGCTTTTCACATTACATTCCCGAAACAATAAAAAACAACGGCGTAACGCCGTTGTTTAAATAGTCTGCATGGATTCTCTCGTTTTTAAAATAAATGCTTCCAGCCGGTCCAAACCTTCTCTCAATGTATCCAGTGAATATGCGAATGACAGCCTCACATACCCTTCACCCAACTTTGAAAACGAGCTGCCGGGCACTAGAGCCACACCTGCATCCTCTAAAAGAGCCATACTAAAATCAAACGATGACATTCCGAATGACTTAATGGAAGGGAAGATATAAAATGCGCCTGACGGCTTTACGACGTCAAGCCCCATTGACACAAGACGGTCATATACATAATCAAGCCGCTTTTTATACTGTTCTCTCATAATAAGAGCATCATCAACGCCGTTTGTCACCGCTTCAAGCGCCGCTTTCTGGGAGATCGAGGACGCGCATGTCACACTGTACTGGTGAACTTTTAAGATGTGCTTGGCAATGTCTTTCGGTGCGAAAATGAAACCGATTCTCCAGCCCGTCATGCTGTGTGATTTTGACAGCCCGTTGATCACGATCGTCTGGTCTCTCAAAAAAGACGCGATTGAGTAATGCGGTCTGTCATAGGTTAATTCGCTGTAAATCTCATCCGACAGTACAAAAACATTTCTGCCTTTCAGCACGGCCGCGATGTTTTTCAGCTCTTCTTCTGACAATGTCACTCCGGTCGGATTTGACGGATAAGGAAGAATGACGCATTTTGTTTTAGGCGTCAGCGATTCTTCAATGAGCCGCGCTGTCAGCTTAAATCCGTGTGTCGTCGTGTCCACATGAACGGGAACGGCGCCTGACATGCGGATAATCGGTTCATAGCCGGGATAAATCGGTCCGGGCAGAATGACTTCATCGCCGGGAGATAAAATCGTCCGCAAAGACGCGTCAATCGCTTGGCTCGCCCCGGTTGTGACGATGATTTCTGTTTCGGCTTCATAATTCAGATCCGCTTTTTTCTTCATATAAAGCTGTACGGCCTGTCTCAGCTCAAGACTGCCCGCATTCGGAGTATACGCCGTAGCGTTCTCGTCGATTGCTTTTTTGGCCGCCGCTTTGACATGGTGCGGCGTGAAGAAATCCGGCTGGCCGATCGTAAGCGAAATCACATTATCGTGCTGAGCTACAAGATTTGAGAATTTGCGAATTCCTGAAATTTCAATTTCTTTTACATTCGGATTAAGCAAATGTTCCATAATTCATCACCTTATACTATATATTGAGTTTATCCTATTTTACCACTAGCTGAGCATTTGTCATCTATTTAAGTGAACTATCCCGAGTATATGTCCGATATGTGAAAACATACCTTCTTTCAGAAAAAAATAAGACAACCAGCTGAAATGATTGTCTTCATTGTATCATGATCTATCTATTGTGATATGTGGCGAATGTCATTAATACCCGTATTCAAAGCTGATGTTTTCCCGCCATACGATATATGGAGCGGGCTTATCGGGACACTCATTCGCTTCTTTTTTCATTTGGAGGTAAGCCGTTTTGCTGATATCTTCTAACACCGTCATTTGATCTTGGTCGAATATAACTACTGTACCCATTTATTACACCCTTCTTCCTGAAAAATCCTTGACTATTTTACCACTCGATGTCAAAAAGTCAATGGGATATCAGAAAAAAGAATCTTTTTATAAAGAGTTAATGGCCAGTTGGCCTGAATACATTCACTTTTTCCGTTTACAGCCGATATAAACAGTACAATACTGAATGCGGATAGCGAGGGATTGAATTGTCTTTACAACAATACGATATTTTATTGGATTCAGGCACAAATGAATTAGAAATCGTCAAATTTGAAGTAGGCGTCAATACATTTGGCATAAATGTGATGAAAGTCCGGGAAATCATTCAGCCGGTAGATGTCACATCTGTGCCCCAGTCTCACAAAGACGTAGAAGGGATGATTAAGCTGAGAGGCGAAATTCTTCCCGTCATCAGCCTGTATACCTTTTTCGGTGTTGATGCCGAAGGGGCAAAAGACGATAAATATATCGTGACGGAATTCAATAAGCGGAAAATCGTCTTTCACGTCGGTTCCGTATCACAGATCCACAGGGTGTCCTGGGAGGCGATTGAAAAGCCGACTTCGCTGAATCAGGGCATGGAGCGGCACTTAACGGGTATCATTAAACTGGAAGATACGATGATCTTTTTACCTGATTATGAAAAGATCATTTACGACATTGAATCGGCATCCGGAGTTGAGACTTACCATGTCCATCAGGAAGGATTTGATGAAAGACGGGCGGGTAAAAAACTGATTATCGTAGAAGATTCGCCGCTTCTGATGCGCCTTTTGACGGATGAACTGACTGAAGCGGGGTACAGTGAAATCGTTACGTTTGAAAATGGAAAAGAAGCGTATGATTATGTCGTGGAATTGACGGATAAAGGAGCAAATCTGTCAGACCATATTGACATGATCATCAGTGACATTGAAATGCCGAAAATGGACGGGCACCGTTTGACGAAGCTCCTTAAGGATAACCCGCAAAGCTCTGACGTGCCGATTATGATCTTTTCGTCCCTGATTACGGATGACCTGCGCCATCGGGGCGAAGTCGTCGGAGCGGATGAACAGATCAGCAAGCCTGAAATCAGCGAGTTAATTAAAAAAGTGGATACGTACGTGATTGAATAGAAAAAAGCCGATGCGTCATGCATCGGCTTTTTTGTGGCGGAATTAAAAATAACTCTCACCAAGTTTTTTAAACACGGGTTTATGATAAGCGGGCTGCTGCCTGTTGGCGGCTAGCGGTTTTTCCTTTAAGCCCACATATTTTTGCAATAAGTTTTTCGCTTTTGTCAAAGACATTTGTGCTTTAGGATTGCGGTACGATTGATTTAACGTACCTAAATGCGGAAGATGCTGGAAGTCTTCTTTTGTTGGAGGCATGTGAAAATAGTAGTCTCCGATAGAGATAAGTACGTCTGACTGCTGTTGGCTAAACCTGGGATTATTTGAAAAGTGAAGCCCTATTTTTTTCCCTTTGCCTTCTTTCACAAGCTTTTGTAATGCCCGTTTTTTCAGCAGATAAAGGTATTTAGGGTTGGGGGCGGTTTTGGCATGGCGGTTCACAGTATAAACAGCTTTTGAAAGATTCTCGATGGTTGGCTGCAGCTCTTTCGAATAAGCGTGGTCGTCCATTATTTCTCTCCTTTGCATTGATCAAGTTCATATATAGATTATACTTTTTTAGCGTTGAAATGCAAATATTGAATATAAAAATACGCCTTTTTCTGATGAAAAGGGCGCATTTTTTTCCTTTATTAGACAGGATTCGCATGTTTTTCAGAATCAGCTTTTAATGATTGCTGCACATCGATTTCCGCCGCCTCGGCGCTGTACTTCGGAAGGGCGATAAAATAGAACAAAAATACCGCCAAAATCACGATTCCCATGCCGTAATAAAGGTAATCAATATTGGCAACGAATTTCGGAAATAACAGGGCGACAAGTCCGAGTGTAATCGATTGGGCAAACATCATAAAGGGATCCTGCCAGCCGCTGACCCGGCCCATTATTTTCGGATGAACGATTTTCGGCATCCAGCCGCCGATGGCGATATTGACAGGGCCGATGCACATGCCGAGGACAAAAGCCGCCGCATAATAAATCCACAGCTGATCCGTATAGCCGAGGACAAAAATGAGCAGTCCGGCAGCCAAAATCGGAAGCGACATCAAATGATGCGGTTTGACTTTTTTTGCGATCATCGTTCCGATCACACTTCCGGCAAGCAAACCGAAGCCGAGTGCGACGGTGAAGATGGAAGTGTGTGATTCGTAATGATCGGGCGCAAGTCCGTATTTCATCGTAAACATCGGCAGTACGGCAAAGCCGCCGTTGACAAACCCAAAAATAAAAAATCCGAAAATAAGAGAAGCAAGCAATTTGTTTTTAATAATATATACGATCCCTTCTTTAAAATCAGCGACCGAGTCTTTCAGAAACGAATCTCCCCATTTAAAAGGGCCGTTCGGCTGACGGGCTGCTATCGGAATGCGGCAGGCGCGAATCAGAAAGCCTGACACAATAAAGCTTACAAAATCAAGGATAATGGCTCCGTGAACACCGATCGTTTTATACATAAACGCACCCATACCGACGCCGAATACCATAAAGATGCTGAACAGGATCTGGTTAAGCCCCGCTGCTTTCGCATAATGCTCCTTAGGCAGAATAGCTTGTACAAGGCTGGCTTCCGCCGGGAAAAAGAACTTGGTCACGGCGCTTCTGATGAACAAAATGCAGAACACGAGAGGAATATTCCCGCTGTATAATGCCGCAAACAATACGATCGTCAGTCCCGCCCTGATCCAGTCACAATTTTCTGCGACCTTTTTCCTGTCGAGCCGGTCAGCTGCGACACCGACAATCAGAAATACGAAAACTGTCGGCAGCGAATACATCAGCTCTGCCAAAGTCGTGTATGCCGGCTGGTTGGCAAAGCGATCCAGCAAGTAAAAAGCGAAAGCCATATTACCTACAGTCGTTCCCATTTGAGAAGCGAGTGCTGCGAAAAATAAACGGACAAAATTGCGATTTTTAAATATATCCATAAACACGCTCCTTACCCTAAAGGTCCCACTGTAATATATTATCATCAGCTCGTTCCATAAACAAATGAGATCTTTCTATCTCATAATCGTCACCCTTGTTCCATTAGGGACGGTAGCGGCAAGTTCAGTGACGTCCTGATTATACATGCGGATGCATCCTTTTGATACCGCTTTGCCGATGGAGGAAGGATTATTTGTCCCGTGAATGCCGTAATGGAGCTTAGAGAGGCTGAGCCAATAAGCGCCGAACGGACCTCCGGGCTTAGGCTGGCGATTCACGATGTAAAATTCCCCGGTCGGCGTGGTCGTCAATATTTTTCCGACTGCGATCGGATACGTACGGATGAGCCTGCCAAGGCGGTATAACTCCAGTTTCTTCGTTCCGATATACACGACAATGGAATAGGGAATAGTGGATGGGTCGGGAAGATTCGGTATGATAATATGCTGTCCCGCATAAATGACCGATTGGATTGAGGGATTTGCCTGAAGGAGAGCGGCCGTGCTTATTCTGAAGTCTTGCGCAATGCTTGAGATGGTTTCTCCTTGTTTCACTTGATAGGTCAGCAGTTTCATCACCCTCCTTTTTGTTCTTTTCCATATACATATTAAGGAGGGGCTGTTTGTGCATCGGGATAAAAGTCTTATTTTTGTACAGTTTTCAATGTGAACAGCGTGATTTCCGGTCTTGCTAAAAATCGATACGGCAGCCTTGTCGTACCGAGCCCGCGATTGACATAAACGGTTGTGTCATGCAGCGTATACATGCCGTCGGTATACGTTTTTCCGTAAGGGGGCGTAATGAGAGGCCCGAAAAACGGAAGCTGCACCTGACCGCCGTGAGTATGTCCCGACAGCTGCAGGTTTACGGGATGTCCGCCGATTTTGAGTGCGGCATCCGGCTCGTGAACGAGTAAAATGGAAAACGCGTCTTCGGAAAGACGGGATAGAGTGCCTTCATAATCAGGCTTTCCGAGCATTAAATCATCCAAAGACGCAAGTTCAATCCGGCTCCCATCTGCCAGCTGCACCTGACGATAGCCGTTTCGAAGCACTTGAAAATCAGCCGCTTCCATCAGGGTCTTGTACGTGTTCGTGCCATAGCCTCCGTGGTCATGGTTTCCGTATACACAAAGTTTGCCGAAAGGAGCTTCAAGCCTTTCCAGCACGGCGAGCGCATGCTGATGATCATGATATAAATGCGGCTTATCAATTAAATCTCCCGTAAAGATAAGCAGATCAGGCTTCAGCTGATTGATCTTCTCAGCTGCTTTATTCAAGTCTTCGATTGTAAATACATCACTGAGATGCGTATCGCTGAATTGAACGATTTTAAAATTGTCAAAGCCGCGTGGAATCAGGCGGCCGGTAATTGTATGCCGGGTGATTTCAATCATACGCGGTTCAATATACCGGGCATAGCCGTAGCCTCCGCAAGCCGTCGCAAGAGCCGCGCCAAAAATGCCGAATCCTCTTTTTAAAAATGTTCTTCTCGTCATTTTCTCCATATGTAAAACCAACCTTTGTCAGAGTTTTTCTATTATATCATCAGCTTGGCCGGAAAATCCCTTCTCAGCATGTAATGACGGGCAGAGACATCTGTGATAGAATTGTGAATGATTATTCATTCAATAAAAGGGGTGGGGTTGTTATGGATAAGAAAGCGGTAATCATTACAGGCGGTTCAAGCGGCATGGGAAAAGCAATGGCGAAAAAACAGGCTGAACTGGGATGGCACGTCATGGTGACGGGGAGGAACCAGGAAGCACTTGAGGAAACAAGAAAAGAAATTGAGACCTTTGAGGGACAGGTCGCCTGTTTTCAAATGGATGTCCGTTCTGAATCCGCCGCTTCAGACATGATGACAGAAGCGGTAAAAGTCTTTGGCCGGCTTGATGCGCTGATTAACAATGCGGCCGGTAATTTTATTTGCCCGGCAGAAAAGCTGACGCCCAATGGATGGAAAGCGGTTATTGAGATTGTTTTAAACGGCACTTTTTTTTGCAGCCAAGCCGCGGCAAGACATTGGATCGAGCAAAAGCAGAAGGGTGTCATATTGAATATGGCCGCCACATACGCATGGGGAGCGGGAGCAGGGGTCGTTCATTCCGCTGCAGCCAAAGCGGGGGTATTGTCACTGACAAGAACGCTGGCCGTTGAATGGGGGAGCAAATACGGCATCCGCACAAACGCGATAGCCCCAGGCCCGATTGAACGAACAGGCGGTGCGGAGAAGCTGTTTGAATCGGAAAAAGCAATGTCCCGCACTATGAACAGTGTCCCGCTTGGCCGGCTGGGCACACCGGAAGAAATCGCCGCGTTGGCAGCGTTTTTGCTTTCTGATGAAGCGTCCTACATAAACGGGGATTGTATCACAATGGACGGCGGGCAGTGGCTGAATCCTTATCCATTTTAATTTTTCGTATATTGACTATTTTGCAAAACAAGCGAACGTCAAAGCCGGCCGTTCGCTTGTTTTATTTTCTATTCAAAATTATGATATAATTTTGAAAGATTAAGGGGCGATTAATTGAAGAAATTATTTAAATGGTTCGTTGTACTATTTTTAAGCAGTTTAGTTATCATCTTTAATATTTGGTACTTTATGATTTGTGCTTTTACTCCAGAGTATTATCAAAATACCCATCTTACATCTGATGAAATAATCAGATTTGAAAAGCTATATCACATCGATTTTCCTGATGAAACGAAATTTATTAAAGCCAGGGAGTATTTGAGCGGGCTCGGAGGCGATACATCGGCTGTATTATATGTGTCTCTCCCGACCAAGCTGGCGGAAACAAATTTATCTGATTATACGTATATGCCAATAAATCATACTGATCATGCCGGTTCAATGTATGGAGTTGACGTTTCCAAGAGTGTTGGCGGGTTCACAACCCTTACATTTGGCACGTTAGATAAAAAAGGAACTTTCTTTCAGTTGAAACATGAGGATGATTGGATATATAACAGAACTGATTGGAGCCATTATTTTTGGACAGCTGCCGGTTATAATGCTCTTATATTTATACTTTTATTTGTGATTGTGAAACAAATGAACAACGTCCTTAATGAACCGGTCTAAAGAGTGATCTTCAAAAGTTTTCTCCTTTTACTTTAAGCTGCTGCCATACTGCCTCCTTTTCCCCTAATCTAAACATTTGTGGTGCTGATATAATTGTGTATAATCAGACAAAGATAGAGAAGCAGGTGATAACATGTTGGACCCACTTGATATACTGACGAATATTGATGATGTCATTCCGTATTACCAAGCGATTTTTAATGCTGAGGAACAAAGAGTCGTAGGCTACGAAGTGCTTGGCCGGATTTTGGCAGATACGGAGATTGAGAGCCTAGGGCCGTTTTTCTTAGATGCCGGCATTCCGGAAGAATATAAGCTTGAGGTCGATGACAGAGTCATCAGGCAGGCGCTGGAGAGGTTTAAAGAAGCTGATCGTGATCTGTTGATTTTTATCAATCAGGATGCGAATGTATTAATGCTTGACCACGGCGAAAGCTTTCTTGAGCTTTTGAAAGAATACGAAGAGCAGGGCATTGAATTGAACCGTATTGTGCTTGAGATCACCGAGCACAATTTCGAAGGCGACATTGAACAGCTGTACCATATGCTTGCCTACTATCGTACATACGGCATTAAAATCGCGGTGGACAATATAGGTAAGGAGAGCAGCAACCTGGACAGAATCGCGCTCCTTTCACCGGACCTTCTGAAAATAGATTTGCAGGCGCTGAAGGTATCCCAGCCGTCACCATCATATGAGCATGTGCTGTACAGCATTTCATTGCTGGCGAGAAAAATCGGCGCCGCGCTGCTGTATGAAGATATAGAAGCTGATTTCCAGCTCCAGTACGCATGGAGAAACGGAGGCCGATTTTTTCAAGGCTATTATCTGCAGGCGCCGAGCGGCGATTTTATAGACCGGAGCCTGTTAAAAGCACGCTTGAAAACAGAGTTTCAGCAATTTATCACGAGAGAAAAAAAGAAGCTGGAGACAGTATACGAACACTCTGAGAATTTTTATAAGCGGGTCAATCAGGCAGTTTCCGAGCTGAAGAAAACCCATCAGGCGGATGATGAGTTTATTAAGAAACTGGCGGAAAACCTGACGGACTGCTGCTTCAGAATTTATATGTGTGATGAAGAAGGCTATCAGCTGACGGGAAATGTGTTCAAGCAATCCGGCGAATGGCTTTATCAGCCTGAATACATGGAGAAAAACTGGAGCTGGCGTCCGTACTTTCTAGAAAACATCATGAAGATGCGTAATTCAAGAAAAGGCTTTTTCAGTGACCTGTACAGTGATATTGAAACGGGTGAGATGATCAGAACCTTTTCATACCCGATGGATGACAATATGTATTTATTTATCGATCTGCCTTACTCTTATTTATATGAACAGGACGGATTACTATAAAGCGGCTGCTGTAAGCCGCTTTTTTTTATAAATGTGAAAAAGTTTAAAAAAATGATTGACAATGATACTGATAATCATTATCATTTAGTTATAGAGAGAAGTTACTCTCTGTTCCCCAACCCCTCTATCAGATCAAGATCCGAAAAAGCTTGGCGCTACCCCCGCCAAGTTTTTTTATGCCTTCCTGCGCATAAAAAGGCTTCTTCTCACATACATCTGACAATGGCGGCTCAAAAAGCGAAAAATCATTTATAAAAGGTGTATGACATTCCGAAAAAAGCTTCAAACTATTCGAAAACACGGTTTTCCCGTTTATTTTCTTATTGAAAATCCAGCGGGAAAATGCCATCCCGGTCTACTTTATGGTATGATGCTCTGTAGAACTTGTATTATAATAAATACTTGTTGATTTGAAGTTGTTTTTTGAAAGGAGTCTTTTTTTAGAATGTCACAATTAATGGGTATCATCACACGGCTGCAAAGTCTGCAAGAAACAGCCGAAGCGGCTAATGAGCCGATGCAGCGTTACTTCGAAGTAAATGGTGAGAAAATATGCAGTGTTAAATATTTTGAAAAGAATCAAACGTTTGAGCTGACGGTTTTCCAAAAAGGTGAAAAACCTAACACATATCCGTTTGATAACATTGACATGATTTCTATTGAAATTTTTGAGCTCCTTCAGTAATTTGGTTTGATTTTTCAGGCTGACCAAGCTTCCCGTCTTCCGCAAGCGGAGCTTTATTAAATCATGCAAAGGAACCGTGCTCGTTCGTTTGGTTGTAGATTTTGGAAAGAGGAGTGTCCGTACATGGCTGATTCTTTTCTGTTTTATAATCTTTCTGAGGCACAGATGACCTTTCAAGACGTGATGGAGCGGCTGAAACGCTTTGTCAATAAAGACCCCCGATCAGCATACGTGCTGTCTGTGGGGACTGATTCACAAGTTTACCGCGACTTCACGAAGTTTATTACGGCTATACACTTGCACCGTACAGGCAAGGGAGCTTGGGGCTGTTTGAAAAATCACGATCTCGCCAGACCGATACATAGCCTTCGCGAAAAAATTTCGCTGGAAACCGCATTCAGCCAGGAGATGGCTGCGCATATCCTCGACGGACGTTTCATGGAAATTACTGATTTGCTCCTGCCTTTCGCTGATGAAGGAGCGGATCTTACATTTGAAGTGCACTTGGATATCGGCCAAAAAGGGCTGACAAAAGAATTGATACAAGAAATGACCGGCCGTATTACCTCGATGGGCATTGAAGCGAAAATCAAGCCCGATTCCTGCACAGCATTCAGTTATGCCAATCGTTACACAAAATAATATGTCATACAGAATCCGCAAATTGTCGAATTATGCGGTTGACGATTTTTTTCTGTTTACTTATCCTAGCGGTAGAGCTGAAAGCAAATATCACCTTGCTTTCAGAGGTATTCAGTTAAAAATAGGGGGCCTGATTACGTATGAGTCTTATCGGTGAACGATTTACGGAAGAAGAACAAAAACTTCTGCTGAATATCCTGATCAATCATGAATATGCCATTGAGCTTTTGACCAGCGAAATCAACGATATAGAAGCAGGGTCAAAAAGCGTTGATGGAACCACTTATAAAAAACTCGTAACGCTTTATGACCGTTTCCGGAACGAAAATTAATCAGCGGCCTATAAATTGATACTCGATTGCAAAGAGTATCTTTTTTATTGACGGAAACTTTTCGACAAAAAATGATAATGTTTATATTATTGCGATATAGGGAATACATGTCTTGATGAAAAATGTAAAGGGGTCGAAGTGACATGATTAGCTTACAATCAGATCAGCTTCTTGATGCAACAGTCGGACAATTTATGATCGAGGCGGATAAAGTGGCGCACGTACAGGTCGGAAACAACCTTGAGCATGCTCTTTTAGTGCTGACGAAAACCGGCTATACCGCTATTCCAGTCCTTGACGCTTCGTACCGTCTGCATGGTTTGATCGGCACAAATATGATTATGAACAGCATTTTCGGACTTGAGCGGATTGAGTTTGAGAAGCTGGATCAAATTACGGTTGAGGAGGTCATGCTGAAAGACATTCCCCGTCTCCACATCAATGATCCGATTATAAAAGGGTTCAGCATGGTCATTAACAACGGCTTTGTCTGCGTTGAAAATGATGAAGGCGTCTTTGAAGGCATCTTTACGAGAAGAGTCGTATTAAAGCAGCTGAGCAGTCATATCAGGTCATTGAATAAGTAGGCTCGCACGATCAGCCTATTTGTTCTTTGTATGCCAGAAAAAGAAAACGTATACATATTGGTCGCACTTGCTTCGGCAGCCTTTAATTTATTAGAATGGTAGATAAGAAATACGAAAAGGCATTGAAAAGGAGGACGACATGCAGCTTCAAGAGCTTCATATGCTCGTAGTTTTAGCTGAGGAATTAAACATGAGGAAGGCTGCCGAACGGTTATTCGTGTCACAGCCGGCTCTGTCCCAGCGATTGCAGACCATTGAAAAAGCCTGGGGAACAAAGATCTTTCTAAGATCTCAAAAAGGACTCACGGTAACGCCGGCAGGAGAAAAAATCATACAATTTGCAAATGATGTCACAGACCGGCAAGAGAGAATAAGAGAAAATATTGATGAACTTGAAGGGGAAATTCATGGCACATTGAAGCTTGCCGTCGCCTCCATTATCGGGCAGCACTGGCTTCCGAAAGTGTTAAAAACATATGTGGAGCGTTATCCGAATGCAAAGGTTTCCCTCATTACAGGATGGAGCAGCGAAATGCTGAAAAGTCTGTATGAAGATCAGGTACATATCGGCATCATCCGGGGAAACCCGGAATGGAAAGGCCGAAAAGAATATCTAATGACCGATCATTTATATTTGGTCGATACGGAAATTTCCTGCATTGATGATATAGCCCATACCGACCGGCCGTTTATCCAGTTCAAAAGTGACAGTACATATTTTCAGGAAATTCAGCATTGGTGGCATCAAAAATTCAAAACCTCGCCGAAACAGACGATCCTCGTCGATCAGATTGAAACGTGCAAGCAGATGGCGCTGCACGGAATCGGTTATGCCATTTTGCCGTCAGTCACCTTAGATGAGGAAGACAAAGTAAATAAAATGCCCCTGCTTGATGCAAAGGATCATCCGATCGGCCGCGACACATGGCTGCTCGGTTATGAGCCGGCATTTGAATTAAAACAGGTACAGGCTTTCGTTTCTGTCATCAAAGATATGCTGAAGCAGGAGAGCCCTTTTTAGAAAGACAGCAATGAGGCTGTCTTTTTTTATTTTTATTGACAATGAAAATCATTATCATTTAAAGTAGTGTATATGTTATTGAAAATCATTATCAATTACGGGGTGATCATATGCAGAAAGCATTAATGATATACGCAAGCATGTCGGGGAATACGGAGGATATTGCCGGCATTATAAAAGAAACACTGAGCGAGCATCAGATTGCAATTGACTGCCTTGACATGGATGAGGCAGATGCGGATAGTCTCGAAGCATATGATTATGTTTTTGTCGGCACATACACATGGGGAGATGGTGATCTTCCTTACGAAGCGGAAGATTTTTATGAAGATATTCTGCACCGCCAGCTAAACGGACTGAAAACGGCTTGTTTCGGTTCAGGCGATCACGCCTATCCGAAGTTTTGTGAAGCGGTTACGCTGTTTTGCGATGCGTTTGAACAGGCCGGAGCCAATTTATATCCGGAAACGCTGAAAATCGAATTGGCGCCTGAGACGGCTGAGGATCAGGAATGCTGCAAAGAATTTGTCCGCGGTTTTCTTGCATGGGCCGCTCACCAAGGAGACCGGTGCCATGTTTCATAAAGGCGCGACGGCTGTCATGGCATCAGTGTCTTCAGGATTTTTTGTCGCAGTAAAAGGCGAAGGCATTTTTCATTTTTCTGCAGAAGAAGGCTGGAAAAGGCTGTACCGGATGAAAAGCAAGATTCATGTGCTGACCTACATCGGGCCTTACATATTCGCGGCAGGGGAAAAAGGCGCCGTCCTCAGATCGGCCGATCAGGGAAAGACCTGGACGGCATCCCGATTTCCGACCAGCGCCTCCGTTTGGGCCGTTGCCGGGCGCAATGACGGGTTCGTCTGTGCGCACGGCACGCACTGCCTCTACTTATCTGATGATTTCGGCGTCACTTGGCATGTGGCTAAGCCCTTTTCACATTTAAAGGAGCCGCCTGTCATTCGCTCGCTTTGTTTGCACGGTCAGGCGATTTATATCGGCACCCGGATTCATATGAATTATGGCGGCATTTGGGCGTACGATCTGACAGAAGACCGCATCCGGCGTATAAGCCGTGAAAGACAGCGCATGACGGCTTCCATGCTTATGTACAAGAAGGACTGGCTCATTGCCGCAAAGGGTGCGGCAAAGGGAGAACGGGGCGAGGTTGCCGTCCGAAACGTGCGGACGGACGAGGCGTTTGCCATTTCAGCCGCGCCTGCCGTACGGGAAAAATCATTTCTCGACGTTTCTGAGGATGACGGTATTATTTATGTCACTTCGGCACAGGACGAAAACGGATTTTCGCGCATTTACCAAGCTGATTTCGCCGCCGGAGAATTAAAATGGTTTGATACGATCCGCGGTCACGGATGGCGGGTGGCCAATCGGAAAGAAAGCTTTTTTTGCGCGGGCCTTTACGAATGTAAGTTTGTCAGACCGTATGAGGCGGCCTGGCTTGCACATTAGTTTCTATACATAAAGGAGAGACGGAGATGGGGAAAGTATTGCTTGTTTATGCGACAATGTCAGGAAACACCGAGGCAATGGCGGATTTGATTGAAAAAGGGCTGATCGAAGCACAAGCATCTGTTGACAGATATGAAGCGATGGATATCCATGCCGAACTTTTTAATGATTACGAGTATATTTTATTAGGCACATATACGTGGGGAGACGGGGATCTTCCTGATGAAATGCTCGATATCGCTGAAGATATGGAAAACCTGGAGTTTGCAGGGAAGACCTTTGCTCTGTTCGGTTCCGGAGATACGTCCTATACGTTTTTTTGCGGAGCGGTTGACGAATTGGAAAAAGTGATCACGGCTCGGGGAGGACGGGTGGTGCTGCCACCGGTCAAAATTGAAAACAATCCTGAAGGCAGCGAGGAAGAAGAGCTCAGGGAATTCGGAAGACAGTTTGCCGCACTGTGCAGACAGCCGGCAGAATAAAGGCTTGTTCCTTTTTTTCTTGTTTTTGCATCCTTCCTTTGTTACAGTAATGAGGTAGAAAATCAGAGGAGGACAATACATATGAAAATGATGGATGCAAATGAAATTATTTCATTTATTCAAAATAGTACAAAATCAACGCCTGTAAAAGTGTATGTAAAAGGCGATCTTGAGGGAATCAGCTTTGGCGATTCCGCTAAAACATTCCTGAACGGCCAATCCGGCGTTGTTTTTGGCGAATGGGCTGACATTAAAGCGGCAATTGAAGAAAACAAAGATAAAATTGAGGATTACGTCGTTGAAAATGACCGCCGCAACTCTGCGATTCCGATGCTTGACTTGAAAGATGTAAAAGCGCGTATCGAGCCCGGCGCTATTATCCGCGACCAAGTCGAAATCGGCGACAATGCCGTTATCATGATGGGGGCGTCCATTAATATCGGTTCAGTCATCGGTGAAGGCACAATGATTGATATGAACGTTGTGCTCGGAGGACGCGCGACTGTCGGAAAAAACTGTCACATCGGAGCGGGTTCTGTATTAGCGGGCGTTATTGAGCCGCCAAGCGCTAAGCCTGTTGTCGTAGAAGATGACGTTGTAATCGGCGCAAATGCGGTTGTGCTTGAAGGCGTAACAATCGGAAAAGGCGCGGTTGTCGCTGCGGGAGCTATCGTAGTAAATGACGTTGAGCCATATACCGTTGTAGCAGGAACACCAGCGAAAAAAATCAAAGATATCGATGAAAAAACAAAAGGCAAAACAGAAATCAAACAGGAATTACGCCAGCTGTAAGGAATGGTTTGATAGAATGGGCGTGGATGATAAAATCCACGCCTTATTCTTATCTTAAGGAGGAATACATATGGAAAAAGAGCGGCTCATAGCGATCCGGAGAGATCTGCACCGCATCCCGGAAATCGGCTTTCAGGAATATAAAACACAGCAGTACCTGCTGAATATATTGAAACAATATCCGGAAGAACGAATTGAAATCGAAACGTGGAGAACCGGCATCTTTGTCAAAGTCAACGGCACGGCTCCGGAAAAAATGCTCGCCTACAGAGCGGATATAGACGCTTTGTCGATTGAAGAGCAGACGGGGCTTCCGTTTGCATCTGAACATCCCGGTTTTATGCACGCATGCGGCCACGATATGCACATGACCATCGCGCTCGGCATTATTGATCACTTTGTCCATCACCCGGTCAAGCATGATCTGCTCTTTTTATTCCAGCCGGCTGAAGAAGGACCGGGCGGAGCGGAACCGATGCTTGAAAGCGATGTGCTGAAAAAATGGACGCCGGATTTGATCACGGCTCTCCATATAGCACCTGAACTGCCGGTCGGCACAATCTCCACCAAAAGCGGATTGCTCTTTGCCAATACGAGCGAGCTTGTCATCGACCTTGAGGGGAAAGGCGGACATGCGGCATATCCGCATACAGCAGATGACATGGTCGTCGCCGCAAGCACGCTTGTCACGCAGCTGCAGACGGTCATATCCAGAAATACGGACCCGCTTGACAGCGCGGTAATTACTGTCGGAACGATTACCGGAGGCACGGCGCAAAATATCATCGCAGAGCGTGCTCATCTGGAAGGAACGATCCGGACGCTTTCTGAAGAATCAATGCATATGGTGAAAAAGCGGATTGAAGAACTCGTCAAAGGAATTGAAATCGGCTTCCGCTGTAAAGGAGAGGTCACGTACCCGTCTGTTTATCATCAGGTTTATAATACAAGCGGCCTGACCGAAGAATTTATGCAATTTGTCAGTGATCATCATCTTGCAGAAGTGAAGACGGCGAAAGAAGCGATGACCGGAGAAGATTTCGGGTATATGCTGAAAAAATATCCCGGATTCATGTTCTGGCTCGGTGCCGATTCTTCCCACGGGCTTCATCACGCAAAGCTGAATCCGGATGAAGCTGCGATGGAAACCGCAGTAAATGTCATGGTCGGATATTTTTCGGAGTATGCCAATTAAATCCGAAAAGAAGAATAATCTAACAAAAATTGAGCATTCTACGTAACGGAGGTGTTCAATATGACGAAAAAAATTGGAATTGAACAATCTTTATCTGATGTAGAACAGGCGTTAAAACAAAAGGGATATGACGTAGTGATGATGAAGACTCCTGAGGATGCGAAGGATTGTGACTGCTGTGTCGTAACCGGACTTGACAGCAATGTCCAAGGCATTGCCGATACGTCAACTCAGGCTCCCGTCATTACGGCTTCCGGGATGACAGCTGACGAAATCTGCAGCGAAGTAGACAAAAAATTTCATTAAAAAGAAAAAACCGAAGCTTATGCTTCGGTTTTTCTATTCGGCAGAAGCGGCGTTTTTCAAACGGTCGAGCGCGATTTTCATTTCTCTCCGCAGCACGCGTTCAACCCGCCATTGCTCCATATTTTCTGTTTTGGCGATGATTCTGATGACCATTTCTGATGTGCTTAAATCCTGAACCCCGATGACGTCCGGTCCTTCCTTAATCTGCGGAAGCTCAAGGGCTGCTTTGTCACAGGCGTTTTGCAGGACTTGAATGGTTTCATCAAGATTTTTTTCAAGCGGCACCTTAATATCGACAAGCGCCTGCATCGTTCCGCGAGAATGGTTGCTCACATTTGTGATCCCCCGGTTGGGAAGATAGTGAAGCGTGCCGTCAAAGCTCCGGATTTGCGTCGTACGCAGACCGACCTGCTCGACAATGCCGCTGTAGCTGGCAACCGTAATATAATCACCAACATCGATCTGTTTTTCCAAAAGGATAAAAAATCCGGTGACAATGTCACTGACAAGTCCCTGAGCGCCAAAGCCGACTGCAAGACCGACCACGCCGGCGCCTGCTATGAGAGCGCTCGGATTGTAGTGAAATAAATCCAATATCATGACGATAAAAACGAAAATCAGTATGTATCCGTACACATTCAGCGCGAGACTCCGCAAAGTATAAGCGCGGCCCGTAGAAAGGTTATTTTGCTGCTCGAATTTCTGAAACAGATGTTTAATCAGCTTTTTGCCTGCCGTTCGGAAAATAAAATACGCTAAAATAATAAGTGCCAGCTTTACGATAAAAATCCCCGCAGAAGTGATGAGCCCGGCCCAATCAAAGTGTTTTAAATCAATCATAGTGATGTCTTCCTTTCAAGTCTATTGCAGAAAAAGCTAAAAGTTACTTACCCGTTTTACAATAGGATAAACCTTTTAATAGAAATCAGTTTTTTACAGTTATGATTTATTCTATTGAACGGTTTCAATCTCATTATTTTCGTGAAGATATTAACTAAAGAATCTCCGCTCTCATTTTAACATGTCGGTTCAGCCAAATCATTTACTTTGGAGGGAAAACAGCCGGATGTTGCCCGAGCGAAGTGAGAGTGCGGACGAAAGAACACAAATCTTTTTCATTAGGAGGGACATCAGATGAAATTACATCAGCAAATGCCTGAATTGACAGGCGCCAAAGCCTGGATTAACGGAGAAGTCACGAAGGAACAGCTGATCGGTGAAAAGCCGGCATTGATTCACTTCTGGTCCGTCAGCTGCGGCATGTGTAAAGAAGCGATGCCTGAGGTGAACGGGCTTCGTAATAAATATAAAGATCAGCTGAATGTGGTAGCCGTTCATATGCCCCGTTCCGAAGATGATCTTGACCTTGAGAAAATCAAGGAAACAGCGGCTGAATACGATATCTCTCAGCCGATTTACGTGGACAGCGATCATACGCTGACTGAAGCATTTGAGAATCAATATGTGCCGGCTTATTACGTTTTTGATAAAACCGGACAGCTCCGTCATTTTCAAGCGGGAGGAGCCGGGATGACAATGCTTGAAAAACGCGTCAGCCGCGTACTTTCAGAAATGGAGCAGGCTTCTGAATAATTGGGACAATCTCCGTCGGACTATTGTCTCGGTTCTGCAAACCCTTTGCCGTTAGGTAATAGGGTTTTTTTGTGCTGATTATATAAAAAATTCCAAAATGACATGTGTGATTGTTGAGCTGGAGTGAAAACGAAAATGAAGAAAAACGGGAGAAAACACGCTGTATCGCATGTTTTCTCCATATCTTTAGCTTTTACATATTATAGTCGAAAATTGTAGATATTACGCTAATTTTCATTAAACAAGTAATTTCAAGTTATATTTTGAAGGGTTTGAACAAAATGGAACATCGCCCAGAATCCCCTATATGACGAGGGTTTTTGTATAGAAAGTACCATTTTCAGAAAATAAGCAATTTTTCATAGAGTAAATAAAATAGTAAAATGCTAAAATAATAGTTGATAAAATTACTTTTGTAATCTAATATCAAAATAAAAGCGTTTAAATTTTTGACAGGGGGTTTTACACATGTTTAATGAAAGAGAAGCGCTGCGCTTACGTTTAGAACAATTGAACGAGGCAGAGGTAAAAGTCATTCGTGAATATCAAATAGAACGAGATAAAATATATGCAAAACTGAGAGAATTAGACAATACGGGCAGCCTGTCTGATACAAAAAAAGAGTTTCGTCCGGAGAAAAAAAGCGACTCTCTCCCAGTGCTTGCAGAGCTTGCGGCACAGGAAATGAGAAGCTACCAAAAGCCGCAGACACAGCCTCAATCCTCCCAGCCGCAAATGCAGTCTATTACGTCTCTTCCCGCCGGCATTCCGGATGGTTCTACAAGAAGAAGAAGAGGGACGGCAAGACCGGGTTCAAAAGCGGCAAAACTGCGCGAAGCAGCCATTAAAACTTTGAAGCGCCACAATGCGGCAATCAAAAGTTCGGAGCTGCAAAAGGAAATTGAGAAGGAAAGCGGCCTTGAAATTCCTAATATGACAACGTTTATGCAAAGTTTAATTAAAATGTATCCGGAAGTGAAAAAACCATACCGCGGCCAATATATTCTTGAGGGAGAAATTTCTCAGGAAACAGAAGAAACGGCAAATGATACGGCTGCTGAATAAAACAGTAAAAAACTGCTTGCGTTACTCAAGCAGTTTTTTTGTGCTGTCCCGCGTATCTTTTAACGCCTTTTTTTCAAGCTTGACGACATATTTCTGGAACGGTTTTTCTTCATCAGCCCGTTCTTTCACCGCGTCCAGCTTTTCTTCAAACGACTGATCACGGGACTCTGATTGTGCAAACTGTTTTTGCAGGGAGATGACTTGTTCGGTGACCGCTTTAAGCAAGTCTTCTGCCTGAACAGTCCCGGCCGCAGCAGAAGGAAGTTCCAGCTCTTTTTCTGCCGGTTCCGCCGTCCGGCTGTCAATATCAGCAAAATGACCGGCAATCCAAGCATCACTTTCGTCCAGCTGCCTTTTGTACGAGAGAATGGTTTCTTGAAATAACTTTTCTTTCGTTTTTTCTATTTCTACAAGCCGTTCTTTTGTTTCTAGTATTCGATCTCTCATATGATTAATTTCTATTTTAATATGTTTGAGCTGGTATTCTTTTTCTGTCATTTGTGTTTGCAGCCGGATATTTTCTTCTGCAGCAGCCTGAAAACGCCGTTTCGTATCTTCGTGAGAAGTCTGTTCGGTTTCCATTGCGGTCTCAAGTGAGCGGATACGGGTATGTAAGTTTTTATTTTCTTCTTCAAATTTTACATTCGTAAGATGGAGACGGTGTTTTTCTTCCATCTCATTTTTCCGCCGAAACGTTTCCTTCTGCAGCAGTTCTTGCAGAATGACGATTTTATCGAGCAGCCCGGCCCTGATTTCATGCAGAGACCGTTCCGTGTTACTTGTCTGTTTGTGTTTTTGAGCCATTGCTTCCAGTTCGTCAGTAAGCTTGTGAAGCCGCTCTTTAATATTGGCGTTTTCCTCCTGAAGCTTATTGTTTTTTTGATGAAAGTAGCTTGCTTCAAACTCCGAAATCAGTTTTCTGCATCTCGAAAGTTCAGACTTCAAATAAAGGTTCTCTTGAGAAGTGTCGTGGAAAAACGGACCTGATATTTTCATAAGAACCATCTCCCTCATGATGTTAACACTACAATATGGAATAGGACAGACGGCTATTCCTCTTAATTAAATTGACAAGCACTGTAATATTGTATTTCGGCTGAGGCGTTTGCTATGCTTTTATATAGAATGGGGAGAGATGACATGAAACAGGTGAATGTAATATTAGCAGGGGGAGCTTCCCGAAGGTTCGGGGAACCGAAAGCTTTTGCAAAGTGGAAGGGCGGCATGTTTTATGAGCAGGCGAAAAAAGCCTTCGGCTGCGGAGAGACGGTGATTATCAGCCGCCCTGAACATATAAAAAAGTTCTTAGCAAACAAAGAGAGACATGTTTTCTCCGATGTGCCGCAGTTTCGGGGAATGGGGCCGCTGGCCGGCATATATACGGCAATGAAACAAACGGAAGGCGAAACATACACGGTCATATCCTGTGACACGCCGCTCGTGACTAGAAAGACCATGGCAGCGCTTGAAATGAAGCTGACCGGAAATGTGGACGCTGTCATTCCGATTTGTGAAAACAGAGCGCAGCCTCTCTTGGCTGTTTATTATAAACGGGTGCAAGAGGTGCTTTTTGATCAGCTGGCACAAAACAAGCTGAAAATGGCAGACACGCTGAAACATCTGTCTGTCTGTTATGTGCTGGCTGAAGACATCGGCGCCGGGCCGGAAGAGTTCGTCAATATCAACACCCGGGATGATTACGCCAGACTTTTGGCGCTTATCGAGTCTTCACATCAGGACTGATGGTGAGGAAACATGGTATGATGGAAATAAAAATGCAAGGGGACAACACAGATGGAAGAGCGCTATTCGCGGCAGACAAGATTTAAGCCGATAGGGGAAAAAGGGCAGAAGGCGCTGGCTGACAGCAGTGTCCTGATTGTCGGGGCCGGGGCCCTCGGAACAGCCGCAGCAGAGGGGCTGGCAAGAGCCGGAGCAGGCCGTATGGCGATTATTGACCGGGATTATGTGGAATGGAGCAATTTACAAAGACAGCAGCTGTATACAGAAGAAGACGCGAGGGAGCGCCTGCCGAAAGCCGTGGCGGCAAAGACGCGTCTTTTGGCGATAAACAGTGACATACATATAGAGGCTTATGCGGCCGAAGGTACGGCGGAAACGCTCGAACCGCTGATCGAACAAGCGGATTGCATCGTGGATGCGACAGATAATTTTGAAACGAGAATGGTCATCAATGATCTGGCGCTGAAAACGAAAACGCCTTGGATTTACGGTGCCTGTGTCAGCAGTCAGGGGATGAGTATGACGATTATCCCGGGGGTTACGCCGTGTTTATCCTGTCTGTTTGAGCAAATACCGGTGGGCGGAGCGACATGTGATACAGCAGGCATCATACCTCCGGCCGTTCATATCGTCTCTGCTTATCAGCAGGCTGAGGCGCTGAAATTGCTGACAGGTAACCATGAAGCGGTAAATCGGCGCTTTTTTACGTTTGATGTGTGGAATAACACCAATATGAGCGTAAATGTGGATCAGACCAAACGGGATCATTGCCCTTCCTGCGGCGCGGAGCCCGTATACCCGTACCTGCAGCCTGAAAATAGGCCAAAAGCAAGCGTGCTGTGCGGAAGAGACACCGTTCAAATCAGATCGGAAGCGTTAAAGAGGCTGGACAAAGAAGAGCTCGTCAAACGTCTGAAGCAGATCGGCAAAGTCGAAGCAAATGAATTTTTGCTGCACATGGCGTACGAACGCTTCAGGATCGTTATTTTTCAAGACGGACGGGCTCTGATTCACGGTACAAACGACATCAAAGAAGCAAATTCAGTTCTGGCCAGAGTGATCGGACTGTAGTAAGGGGAGGTATTGCTATGCTTGAAAAAAGAACGCCGATTCAGGTGGGCGAAGCAGTCCGCCGGGTGAGCCGGTATAAAAAACAGGGGGATACCGAATGGGTGCCGCTGGAGGACAGCCTTCACCGCTATTTGGCGGAAGATGTTAAGGCGGACCATGATGTGCCTGCCTTTGACCGTTCTCCGTATGACGGTTTTGCCATCAGGGCGTGCGATTCAAAGACGGCTTCCCGTGACAATGCCGTCACGTTTGAAGTCATTGACCATATCGGAGCCGGCGCCGTGTCAGAAAAAGAGCTCGGACCGTATGAAGCGGTCCGCATTATGACAGGGGCGCAGATTCCAAAAGGCGCGGATGCCGTAGTGATGCTTGAGCTGACAAAAACGCACTCTGAAAACGGCACGGATTACATGTCGGTGAAACGCCCTTTCCATGCGGGTGATAATATTTCATACCAAGGAGAAGATGCAAAAAAGGGCAGCTCGCTTTTAAAAAAAGGAACGAAAATCACGCCGGGCGTCACCGCTCTTTTGGCAACCTTCGGCTATGCTTCTGTTCCTGTGGTGAGAAAGCCGGTGGTCGGAATTATCGCCACGGGAACCGAACTTCTTCATGTAAGCGATCCGCTTGAACCGGGCAAAATCCGCAACAGCAACGCGGCCATGGTGTATGCCCAGATCATTGAAGCGGGTGCGGTGCCGCTGAACTTAGGCAAAATTTCCGATGATTTTGATGACAGTTATATGGCGGTGAAGGAAGCTATGAAAAAAACCGATTTTCTGATCACGACCGGCGGCGTATCAGTCGGTGATTTTGATTTTCTTCCTGACATTTATGCTAAGCTCGGAGCGGAAGTTTTATTTAACAAAGTGGCAATGCGCCCGGGGAGCGTGACAACTGTCGCGCGGGCCGATGACATGCTGCTGTTCGGCCTTTCAGGCAATCCGTCGGCATGTTATGTCGGTTTCACCCTGTTTGTCAAACCGATGATTCAGTCGTGGCTTCTGAATGAAAAACCTCACGCCGGATGGGCGGAAGCCGTGTTAACAAACGACTTTCCGAAGCCGAATCCGTTTGCGAGATTTGTGAGGGCGTTTGTTTATCATAAGGACGGAAAGATGATGGCGTCACCGGTCGGTCTCGACAAATCAAGCTCAGTCACATCTCTTGCCGAAGCAAACGCGTTTATCCTTCTGCCGGGAGGAACGAGAGGATATGAAGCGGGACGGACGGTTCACGTGCTTCTCATCCGCGACGAGAATGGAAGTGAGTGGCCGTGGTCAATTCTTTCCCGATCGTCCAGATCGTAGGGTTTCAAAACAGCGGTAAAACAACGTTTATCGAACGTATACTGAAAGCGGCGCCGAAAGAATGCACGGTTGGATGTTTAAAGCATCACGGACATGGCGGAGAGCCGGAACCTTTTTCTGACGGAAAGGATTCAGAGCGCTTATCAAAAGCCGGTGCCGCGGTTACGGCAGTAGAAGGGGACGGGGTCTTGCAGCTTACGGCGCGAAAAAAATGGGATCTGGCTGGTTTGATCGGCCTGTATGAATATTTGGGAATCGATTGTCTTCTCATTGAGGGTTTTAAACATGCGCCGCATCCGAAAATCATTATGATTAAAAGCAGCGAAGATTGGCAAAAACTGAAGCATTTGGAGCGCGTGCTCGCGGTTGTCAGCAGAAGTACGGAGCATATGCCTGCAGATGCGGGCATACCCGTATTCCATGCGGATGATCCGGCTGCCATTATGTTTGTGCTTTCGCAGCTGAAAGGGGGATCTGCATAAATGGAACGTTTTCAAATTACAAGGGAACCTATCATTGCGGAAAATATCGTAAAAAAAGTTGAAAAGCGCGAAGCCGGGGCCATCACAACGTTTATCGGCACGGTCAGAGAGTGGACTGCCGGACGGCGGACGGTGCGTCTTGAATATGAAGCATATGAACCGATGGCTGTTCAAATGCTTTCTCAAATCGGCGATGAAATCAGCGCGAAATGGGAGGGAGCCGAAGCTGCGATCACTCACCGCGTCGGCGTCCTTGATATCGGAGAAGCGGCGGTCGTAATCGCCGTGTCTTCTCCGCACAGAAAGGCGGCATATGAGGCGAATGAATATGCCATTGAACGGATAAAACAGATTGTTCCGATTTGGAAAAAAGAAATCTGGGAAGACGGCGAAGAATGGATAGGCGATCAGCTGGAAACGACGCCTTATCCGAACGGAAAACCGGATTTAAATAAAGGGGAATCACGATGATTAAAGTACTTTTGTTTGCCGGACTTGCGGAGCAGGCGGGAACGCCGGTCATTGAACTTGACGAAAAGGAGGCGGCAGCGTCTGCTGTAAAAACGCTGTTAAAAGAACGATACGGCCTTCAGACGATAGACAATGCCATGATCGCGATCAATGAAACTTACGTAAAAGATAACAGCATCGTAACAGAAGGCGATACCATTGCCTTTATCCCGCCTGTAAGCGGAGGGTGAATAAAAGCCGGATGTGCATCATTGCCATCCGGCTTTTTTGCACAGTACGCCGATAACATCGGCAAGAAAGGCTGAATTCCAGGGGGAGACCAAATGGAATTTAAAGGGGATTTTTAATTGTGCGGTTTTCTTTACATACACAGGCTTAAAACGGTGTCACCACAAGGTTTTGAGCCTGCTTTCATATCTGTCCGGCGCTGGTCATTTTTTACATAATTATGGAACGTACATTTAAGATTTTGTGTTACAATTTAGCATAAATACGCAAACGGCAAAAAAATTGAAACTTTTATAAGCCGGATGCGTACGTATAAACAGAATAATACATAGGAGGCATCTGCAATATGGAACCAAATCTAGAAAAAAACAATACGGCAGTAACGGAAAAGCCGTCAATTTTCGGCGTCATTACAAGTCCAGTTGTGCAGTTTAAAAGATTAAAAGAACACCCGGTCATCGGACTTCCTCTCCTGATTGTCATCATTCTCATTGCGGCGGGGAGTATTTTGCGCGGGCTGGGGATGAATTATGAAGAACTGCTGAACAGCTCATCTCTTGACGGATTGACCGATGATCAGATTGAAATGACCAAAACCATTGCGAAATTCGGCTCGATTTTCGGAGGGATTTTCGGAGGCATTATCGCTCTCTTTATCGTTCCGCTTATTTATTGGCTGTGCGTCAAAATTTCAGGCGGCGTGACAACTTATAAAAAAATGCTCTCACTCGGCCTCTTTACTGCATTTATTACTAACATCGGCTTAGTCATTAACGGACTTGTCATTTATTTTACCGGTGCGGGCTCACTGTACCCTGTCACATCTTTGGCGAGTGTCATACCGGCCGGAGACGGCGTATCGGTCTTTTTAAGCGCGATCGATATTTTCAGCATCTGGAGCTATATTCTGCTCGCTTTAGGTCTGCGCTATACCGGCGGCATTTCTAAAAAAGCAGGCTGGATTTCCGCAATTGTCCTGTTTGTTATTATGCTTTTGGTATCGGCAGTCGGAGGACTGTTAAATTCAGTGGCAGCAGGTGTATAACATGAAAAAACTTTGGATCGGAATCGGCATCGCAGTCATTGTAGCAGTATTCATCAGTATCAATATTTATAAGTCGGCCGCTCCCGCGGGCGGCAGCGCCGGGGAAAAAGTCGATACCGGGACTATGGAAAAAAGAGAAATCTCATCTGCAGTCATGGTTCCGGGAACACTTAAATTCTCCAAAGAACAGTATGTTTTTTATGAAGCGGATAAAGGAACCCTTGATAAAGTAAAAGTAAAAGAAGGCGACAAAGTAAAAAAAGGGTCGTCACTAGTCACTTATACAAACGAACAGCTCAACCTTGATAAAGAGCAAAATGAGTTGACAGAACAATCAAAACGGCTGCAAATGGAACAAATTCAAGAAAAACTGCAAGCCTTAAACAGTAAAGAAACAGATCTGGCAAAACAAGCGGGAGAAGCGGAAGCAAAAAAACAAATTGAATCCGAACGGACTGATCTGCAGCTTCAGCAAAAAACGGCTGAAATTGAATTAAAGCAATCTGACCTGCAAAAGCAATCTCTTGAAAACCAGGTGGCGAACCTCAATGTCAAGAGTGAGATGGACGGGACGGTTATCTCGGTAAATCAAGAAGCCGCTTCTAAGAAATCGGATATTCAAGAACCGGTAATACATATAGGCGATCCGGAACACCTGATCGTTGCCGGCAATTTGTCTGAATATGACACACTGAAAGTGAAAAAGGGACAAAGCGTTACTATTACCTCAGACGCCATCCCGGATAAAACATGGAAGGGAAGGGTGACGGCTGTCGGTCTCGTTCCGGAACAAAAGTCAGGAGCTGCTTCCGGTGAAAGTACGGAACAAGCCGTGCAGTATCCGTTTCAGGTCAAGCTGATCGGAAAGCTTCCGGAGGGCAAACCGGGGTTTAAACTCATTATGAACATTGAAACCGAGAAGCGGAAAGCCGATACGCTGCCGTCCTCCGCGGTCAAAAAAGACGGAGATGAGCACTGGGTCTTTACGGTAAAAGACGGGAAGGTCAAACGCGTGAAAGTCAAAGTGGGCGACACCTCGAATCAGTTAACGGAGATAAAAGAGGGACTTTCAAAGAATGATAAAGTCATTCTGAATCCGGCTGACGGTTTGACTGACGGAACGGATGTGAAAGCATAGATGATTCAGCTTTCAAAGGTGAAAAAAAGCTATCAGATCGGCAAGGAAACGTTTGATGTCCTCCGTTCAATCGACCTGACGATTGAAGAAGGGGAATATGTATCCATTATGGGACCGTCGGGATCAGGTAAATCTACGATTATGAATATCATCGGCTGTCTGGACAGACCGACATCAGGCAGTTACAGACTTGCGGGAGAAGATGTATCTTCATGTACGGAAAAAGAGCTTGCGGCGGTCCGGAACAAATCAATCGGATTTGTCTTTCAGCAATTTCAGCTGCTGCCGCGATTGAATGCAAGAAAAAATGTCGAACTTCCCATGATTTACGCAGGTATCGGCAAAAAAGAGCGTGAGGAACGGGCGGAATATGCGCTGGAAAAAGTCGGCTTAGCGGATCGGATGCTTCACATGCCGAATGAGCTGTCCGGCGGCCAAAAGCAGCGTGTCGCGATTGCAAGAGCCATCGTTAACGAGCCGAAGCTTATCTTGGCTGATGAGCCGACCGGCGCGCTGGATACGAAAACAAGCATTTCCATTATGGAGCAGTTCACAGAGCTTAACGCAGAGGGCGTGACCGTGGTGCTTGTCACACATGAGCGTGAAGTGGCGGATTGTACAAACAGAGTGATTTTCGTCCGTGACGGCAGTATCGTTCCCCGCGATTCTGAGCAGAGGAGAGTGGGGGAATGAGCCTGTTAGAAAATCTCCGGATGGCTCTCAGTTCCGTCAGAGCTCACAAGCTGAGATCGATTCTGACGATGCTCGGCATCATTATCGGCGTCGGTTCAGTAATCGTTGTTGTGGCTGTCGGCCAGGGCGGAGAGCAAATGCTGAAGCAATCCATCAGCGGGCCGGGCAATACAATTGAATTGTATTATCTGCCGAGCGATGAAGAATTAACAGCCAATCCGAACGCTTTGCAGCAAGCGAGTTTTACAGAAGAAGATATTAATGGATTAAAAGGAGTGGACGGCGTAAAGCAGGTTGTCGCTTCCGCTGTAAAATCAATGACGGCCCGTTATCATGAAGAAGAAACGGACATTACGCTGAATGGCATTAACAGCGGCTACACGGACGTAAAAAAGCTGGACGTTCAGGATGGGCGGACATTTACGGATAACGATTTCCTTTCCGGGAAAAGAGCGGGCATCATCTCGAAAAAAATGGCTGAAAAGCTGTTCGGGAAAACATCTCCGCTCGGAAAAATCGTCTGGGCCGGCGGACAGCCCGTAGAAGTAATCGGTGTATTAAAAGAAGAGAGCGGATTTTTATCACTAGGGCTCAGTGAAATGTATGTTCCGTTCAACATGCTGAAAACGTCTTTCGGCACAAATGACTACAGCAACGTTTCGATTCAGACGGAATCCGCTGACCAAATCAAAATAACTGGAAAAGAAGCGGCCCGCCTCTTAAATGACAATCACGGCACAAAAGAGGCCTACCAAGTCATGAATATGGAAGAAATCGCCGCGGGCATCGGTCAGGTCACGACCGTCATGACGACAATCATCGGTTCGATCGCCGGTATTTCTCTCGTCGTCGGCGGAATCGGGGTCATGAATATTATGCTCGTATCGGTAACGGAACGGACAAGAGAAATCGGCATCCGCAAATCGCTCGGTGCCACGAGAGGACAGATTCTGACACAATTCTTAATTGAATCCGTTGTGCTTACTTTAATCGGCGGCTTAATCGGAATCGGTCTCGGCTACGGGGGAGCATCACTCGTTTCCCTTATCGCGGGCTGGCCGTCGCTCGTTTCCTGGCAGGTGGTTTGTATCGGCGTGCTGTTCAGTATGCTGATCGGTGTCATCTTCGGTATGCTGCCGGCCAACAAAGCATCCCGCTTAGATCCGATTGAAGCGTTACGGTATGAATAGTGAAACCTCCCCATGCAGTCCGCATGGGGTTTTTTCTGTGTTTTAAAGATTGAATGAATATAATAGACTTTTTTCATTTATGATAAAAAGAAATGTCATACAATTGTCCCCCTTTTTGTCGAATTTACAGTTTACAAACCCTATGTACATACGTTAATATGAACAAATGTGAAAGATTTTGATAGTTATTGAATGAATTTGAGTGATTTTAGTTGCTCGAAGTAAAAAAAGCGTTTACAATAATCTTGTAGGTGAAATGAATACGTTTTCAAAGGGGGCGGAATATGCTCACTCCTGAAAGGTATCAGCTGATCCTTGATCAGATTGAAAAGCGTGACGTGGTAAAGATTCAAGAGCTGATAAGCATGACAAACGCTTCTGAATCAACAATCAGAAGGGATTTATCAACGCTTGAAGAGCGCGGGTTTTTAAAGCGCGTTCACGGCGGGGCATCTAAGCTTTCCAACAGCCGGCAAGAACCCGATATGCTTGAAAAATCCTCCAAAAACCTTCAAGATAAGCTGAAGATTGCAGAAAAAGCGGCATCTTTATTAGAAGAAGGTGACTGTATTTATCTTGATGCGGGAACAACTGCATTGCATATGATTGATTTTATAGATCAAACAAAGGACATTGTGGTTGTCACAAACGGAGTTATGCATATCGACGCTTTAATAAGGAAAGGGATCCCCTTTTATCTTCTCGGAGGATATGTGAAGCATCGAACAGGTGCGATGATCGGCGGCGCCTCATTATCGGCGGTCAGCCAGTACCGGTTTGACAAAAGCTTTCTCGGAGTGAACGGCGTGCACATTGAAGCCGGTTTTACAACACCCGATCCGGATGAGGCTCTTCTGAAGACAAAGGCTGTGAGACAGGCGAAAAACGCGTATGTTTTAGCCGACCCTTCCAAATTCGGCGAGATTTCTTTCGCAGCGTTCGCCGCTTTGGGCGATGCCGTTATCATTACCACTGAATCTGAAGAACTTGCATTCGATAATTACCAAGAAAAAACTGTCGTAAAGGTAGTGAAATCATGATTTACACTGTAACCCTCAATCCGTCTGTTGACTATATCGTTCACGTTGAAGATTTTGCCGTAGGCGGTTTAAACCGTTCCAGCTATGACACGAAGTACCCCGGCGGAAAAGGCATTAACGTTTCGAGATTACTGAAAAGACACCATGTGCCGTCAAAAGCATTGGGGTTTGTCGGCGGATTTACCGGAAATTATATCACGTCATTTTTGCAGCAGGAAGGTCTGGAAACGGCTTTTTCTGAGGTGGATGAAGACACGCGTATAAATGTAAAACTGAAAACGGGCGATGAAACGGAAATTAACGGTCAGGGCCCGACGATTTCAGACGAAGTGTTCAGTGCCTTTTTAGAACAGTTCTCCGCTCTGAAAGAAGGAGACATCGTCGTTTTAGCGGGAAGTATCCCATCTTCCCTCCCGCATAACACGTATGAAAAAATTGCTGAGGCATGCAGAAAGCAGAAAGCCCGGGTTGTGGTAGACATCTCCGGTGAAGCGCTTATGAAAGCGACAGAAATGAAACCGTTTTTGATGAAGCCGAACCATCACGAGCTTGGCGAAATGTTCAATACGGTTATTGACTCAGCCGAAGCAGCCGTTCCGTACGGCAAAAAATTAATTGAACAAGGCGCTGAACATGCGATAGTTTCGATGGCTGGCGACGGTGCGCTTTTATTTACGAAAGAGGCGGTTTTCCTCGCTAATGTTCCTAAAGGAAAGCTGGTCAATTCGGTAGGCGCGGGTGATTCCGTTGTGGCGGGTTTCCTTGCGGGAATCTCAAAACAGCTGCCTTTGGAAGACGCGTTCCGTTTAGGTGTTGCTTCCGGAAGCGCGACGGCGTTTTCTGAGGAGCTCGGAACTGAAGAGTTTGTACAGCAGCTTCTTCCTGAAGTTAAAGTCACACGTCTATAGAGGAGGAAAGAAAAGTGAAGATAACTGAGCTGTTAACAAGAGATACAATTCATCTCAATATAGAAAGCAAAGAGAAAGAAAACGTTATCGATGAAATGGTGACAGTGCTTGACAAAGCCGGCAGATTAAATGACAGAGAGGCTTACAAAGCAGCCATTTTAAATCGTGAAAGCCAAAGCTCGACGGGAATCGGCGAAGGCATTGCCATTCCTCACGCGAAGACGGCGAGCGTCATTAACCCGGCCATCGCATTCGGACGTTCAAAAGAAGGTGTGGACTATGAATCATTAGACGGTCAGCCGGCACACCTGGTCTTTATGATTGCGGCAACCGAAGGAGCGAACAATACGCACCTTGAAGCATTATCAAGACTTTCAACGCTTCTCATGCGTGAAGAAATCCGCAAACAGCTTCTTGAGGCTGAATCAGAAGATGCGATCATTGACATCATCAATCAGCATGACAAAGATGACGATGAGGAAGAAGAAGAGCAGGAAGAACAGGCAGCGCCGTCAGGAAAGGGCAAAATTCTTGCGGTTACTGCATGTCCGACCGGTATCGCTCATACATTCATGGCTGCTGACGCACTGAAAGAAAAAGCGAAAGAGCTCGGCGTCGACATTAAAGTAGAGACAAACGGCTCAAGCGGAATCAAGCATAAGCTGACGGCTCAGGAAATTGAAGATGCGCCTGCGATTATCGTAGCGGCTGATAAACAGGTTGAAATGGAGCGCTTTAAAGGCAAACATGTTCTTCAAGTGCCCGTAACGGCCGGTATCAGACGTCCTCAAGAACTGATTGAAAAAGCCGTTAATCAAGATGCCCCAATTTACGAAGGCAGCGGCGGAGGATCTGCCTCTTCTAATGAAGACGGCCCGAAACAGAAATCAGGCACAAGCATCGGAAGCACTTTCTATAAACACTTAATGAGCGGTGTCAGCAACATGCTGCCATTTGTCGTCGGCGGCGGAATCCTCGTGGCGATTTCATTCTTCTGGGGAATTCATTCAGCTGATCCGAAAGATCCGACATACAACACGTTTGCTGCAGCGCTGAACTTTATCGGCGGCGATAATGCGTTAAAACTGATCGTTGCCGTTCTTGCCGGATTCATCGCAATGAGTATTGCGGACCGTCCGGGATTTGCGCCGGGTATGGTCGGCGGATTTATGGCTACGCAGGCGAATGCCGGATTCTTGGGCGGACTGATTGCCGGATTCTTAGCCGGTTATGTCGTAGTCCTGCTGAAAAAGCTGTTTGTCTTTATTCCTCAGACTCTTGACGGATTAAAACCTGTATTGATTTATCCGCTGCTCGGTATTTTTATCACCGGTGTCCTGATGCAGTTTGTCATTAACACACCTGTAGCAGCGTTTATGAATTTCTTAACAAATTGGCTTGAAAGCCTTGGAACCGGAAACCTTGTCTTAATGGGGATTATTTTAGGCGGTATGATGGCTATCGACATGGGCGGCCCGCTCAATAAAGCGGCGTTCACTTTCGGTATTGCGATGATCGGCGCCGGAAACTATGCCCCGCACGCAGCCATCATGGCGGGCGGAATGGCTCCGCCGCTTGGAATTGCACTGGCGACAACATTCTTTAAACATAAATTCTCTAAACGTGACCGTGAAGCCGGTATTACGTGCTACTTCATGGGAGCTGCTTTCGTTACAGAAGGCGCGATCCCGTTTGCGGCGGCTGATCCGCTTCGCGTCATCCCTGCAGCCGTTATCGGTTCTGCGGTAGCGGGCGGACTGACAGAGTTTTTCCGGGTAACGCTCCCTGCACCGCACGGAGGAATATTCGTTGCATTCATTACGAACCATCCGCTGCTTTACTTAATGAGCATCGTGATCGGAGCGGTTGTAACGGCGGTTATCTTGGGAATCGTCAAAAAACCGGTAGTAGAGAAATAAGCAAAAAGCGTCCTTTACGGGCGCTTTTTTCAATCATATGCGCATAGAAGCGTTATGTATTTTGTGATGAGTTGTGATAAAGTAAAGATAGTACATGAACCGTAACAGTGATCGTCTAGGAGGAACCACGTTGACTGAAGAACAAAAACCTACTTCTGAAAAATCGGTAAAAAGAAAATCCAACACGTATTGGGAATGGGGAAAGGCCATCATTATAGCGGTCGCTCTTGCGCTTTTAATCCGCCATTTCCTGTTTGAACCGTACTTAGTGGAAGGATCATCAATGTACCCGACATTACATGACGGTGAAAGGCTGTTTGTCAACAAAAGCGTCAATTATATCGGAGAAATCGAGCGGGGGGACATCGTCATTATTAACGGCGATACATCGAAAGTCCATTATGTAAAGCGGCTCATCGGAAAACCCGGAGAAACGGTGGAAATGAAAAATGACACGCTTTATATAAACGGCAAAAAAATCGATGAACCGTACCTCGCGAGCAATAAAAAAGAAGCGAAAAAACTGGGAGTCAACCTGACGGGAGATTTCGGCCCCGTAAAGGTTCCGAAAGGCAAATACTTCGTCATGGGCGACAATCGGCTGAACTCAATGGACAGCCGGAACGGACTCGGTTTAATTGCCGAAAAACGGATCGTCGGCACCTCGAAGTTTGTGTTCTTCCCGTTTCATGATATGCGTCAGACAAAATAAAAACGCCGCGCTGCCCGATTCGGACGGCCGGCGTTTTTATTTGGCAAACGAGGCGGCGATGGCAATGAACATTACCGTGGCCAGCACTGATCCGACAATGGCCAGAACGCTGAAAAAAAGATTCACCTGCTGCTTCTCTTTGCCGCGTTTTTCAAGCATCCGTTTTGAAAAGAGATGCGAAAACGTGTAAATGAGGGCGATTCCGACGTACAAGCCGATGTCACGTGCGGTAAAGCCTGTGACGGCCAGAAAAACCCCGGTAAAGAAAATCATAAGACAATATTCTGTGAGTGTTAAAAGCTTCAACTTGTTCCTCCGTGATGAATATGTATATATATCTATTGTATCACAGGGCTTCGGGTTTGGCGCTTGCGTCTTTTCAAAACCCTTATATTCGCAGGGAAACATTTCTCTTCCCCTTTATTCATGGTATACTTTTATTGATGTTAGACACGATGGAGGATTATAAATGATTGCTGTAAATAATGTGAGCTTGCGTTTTGCGGATCGCAAGTTATTTGAAGATGTCAATATTAAATTTACGCCGGGCAATTGCTACGGATTAATAGGCGCAAACGGTGCCGGAAAATCAACATTCTTGAAAATTTTATCCGGTGAACTGGAGCCTCAGACCGGCGATGTCCATATGAGCCCGGGCGAACGCCTTGCCATCCTGAAGCAGAACCATTTTGAATATGAAGATTACGAAGTTCTGAAAGTCGTCATTATGGGACATAAACGTTTATACGAAGTCATGCAGGAAAAAGACGCGATTTATATGAAACCGGATTTTTCTGATGAGGACGGCATCCGCGCCGCTGAGCTTGAAGGAGAGTTTGCGGAATTAAACGGATGGGAAGCTGAAAGTGAAGCCGCTATTTTGTTAAAGGGTTTGGGCATCTCTGAAGACCTGCATACGAAGAAAATGGCGGACTTAGGCGGATCAGAAAAGGTGAAAGTGCTTTTGGCGCAGGCGCTGTTCGGCAAGCCGGACGTTCTGCTGCTTGATGAACCGACGAACCACTTGGATCTGAAAGCGATTCAGTGGCTGGAAGAGTTTCTGATCAACTTTGAGAACACAGTCATCGTCGTATCCCACGACCGTCACTTTTTAAATAAAGTGTGCACGCACATCGCCGATCTTGATTTTAATAAAATTCAAGTGTATGTCGGCAACTATGATTTCTGGTATGAATCCAGCCAGCTTGCATTAAAGCTTTCTCAGGAAGCCAATAAGAAAAAAGAAGAGCAGATTAAACAGCTTCAGGAGTTCGTGGCCAGATTCAGCGCCAACGCCTCTAAATCAAAGCAGGCGACATCAAGAAAGAAACTCCTTGATAAAATTACGCTGGATGATATCAAACCGTCATCACGCCGTTATCCTTATGTCAATTTCACGCCGGAACGCGAGATCGGAAATGACGTGCTGCAGGTAGAAGGCTTAACGAAAACGATTGACGGCGTTAAGGTGCTTGATAACGTCAGCTTTATTATGAACAGAGAAGACAAAATCGCGTTTACGGGCCGCAATGAGCTTGCAGTTACGACATTGTTCAAAATCATTTCCGGGGAAATGGAAGCTGACAGCGGCACATTCAAATGGGGCGTCACCACTTCTCAGGCGTACTTCCCTAAAGACAACAGCGAATATTTCGACGGCAGCGATGCGAACCTTGTAGACTGGCTCCGCCAATACTCGCCGCATGACCAAAGCGAAAGCTTTCTGCGCGGCTTCTTAGGACGCATGCTGTTCTCTGGGGAAGAAGTCAACAAAAAATCAAACGTTCTTTCCGGAGGAGAAAAAGTGCGCTGCATGCTTTCAAAAGCGATGCTTTCCGGCGCGAACATTTTAATTCTGGATGAACCGACAAACCATTTAGACCTGGAATCCATTACAGCGCTTAACAACGGTTTAATCAGCTTTAAAGGCGCTATGCTGTTTTCATCTCATGACCATCAGTTTGTACAGACAATTGCCAACCGCATCATTGAATTAACGCCTAAAGGCATCGTTGACAAACAAATGTCTTATGACGAATTTCTTGAAAATGCGGATGTGCAGAAAAAGCTTGAGGAGCTATACGCGTAATAAAAAAGCAGAGGAGACTCTGCTTTTTATTTATGAAAAAAGTTTTCAATCTTCTGACTTCCCGTTACAATAAAGGAACATATGAATTGAAAAGAGACGGAGGAATGCATCATGAAGTTTTTAGTTGTCGGAGCAGGGGGAGTGGGCGGTTATATCGGCGCACGTCTTGCAGAGAAGGGAAATGACGTTACGTTTCTCGTCCGTCAGAAGCGGGCGGAACAATTAAAAGAGACGGGATTGACCGTCAAAAGTGCAAATGGTGATGTTTCAATCAAGCCGAAAATAATCATGGCGGGCGAAGAAGGAGAGTTTGACGCCTTTATCATCGCATCAAAAGCGTATTCTTTGCAGGACGTCATTGGGGATGTCAAACCGTTTGTCAAACCTTCGTCGGTCATTATTCCTTTTTTAAACGGGTACAGGCACTATAACGAGCTGTTCGAAGCTTTTTCAAAACGGCAGGTGCTAGGAGGCCTCTGCTTTATTGAGAGCGCCCTTAACGAAAAAGGGGACATTCTTCATACGAGCGCTGCCCACCGCTTTGTGTTCGGTGAATGGAGCGGGGAACGCACGGAACGTATAAATGAGCTGGAAAAAGCGTTTGCGGGTGTGAAAGCGGATGTCATCATCAGCCGGGATATTGAAAAGGATATTTGGAAAAAGTACATGTTCATTGCCGCGCAGGCGGGAGTGACCACTTTGTTTCAACAGCCGGTCGGACCTATTTTAGATACAGAAGGCGGCCGCAATACGGCAAAGCGTCTTTTTGCAGAAATCGGAGCCATTTTCAAGGCTGCGGGCATTCCGAAGGACGCTGACCTTGAAGAAGAGAGTTATCGTACGTTGACAAGCATGTCTTATCACATGAAATCGTCGATGCTGAGAGACATGGAAAAGGGCCGGGTGACAGAAGGTGATCATTTACACGGTTTTCTGCTTGAGAAAGCGAAAGGCTTGTCAGTTGATACCCCTGTTTTGGAAACTGTCTTTGCCAACCTGCAAATGTATGAAGCAAAATAAAAAAGGAGGCCGAAGCGCCTCCTTTTTTATTAAAATGCCCAGTTTCCGTTTCTGAAGATTGGTTCTCTTTTGCCGTCAGCAGTAATCCCGTCGATATTCATATCTTTGGAGCCGACCATGAAATCTACGTGCGTAATGCTTTCATTTAAGCCCTCTTTGACAAGCTCTTCCCGTGTCATATGTTTGCCGCCTTCGATATTAAAGGCATACGCGCTGCCGATCGCCAAGTGGTTTGATGCGTTTTCATCATACAGTGTGTTGTAAAATAAAATATTCGATGTTGAAATCGGTGAATCGTACGGCACTAAGGCCACTTCTCCAAGATAATGCGAGCCTTCATCGGTTTCGACGATGCCTTTTAAAATCTCCTCGCCTTTTTCAGCTTTCACATCAACGATGCGGCCGTTTTCAAAGGTAAGTGTAAAGTTATCAATAATGTTGCCGCCGTAGCTCAGCGGTTTCGTGCTGGAAACTGTGCCGTTCACCCCGTCACGCTGCGGAAGAGTGAAAACCTCTTCTGTCGGCATGTTGGCCATGAATTCGTGCCCGTTCTCATTCACGCTTCCCGCGCCCGCCCATACATGTTTTTTCGGTAATTCAATGGTTAAGTCTGTTCCTTCAGCTTGATAATGCAGGGCGCTGTAATGTTTTTTGTTCAGGTGTTCCACTTTCTCATGAAGGTTTTGATCATGTTTTTTCCATGCTTCCACTGGGTTTTCTTCATTTACGCGGGTCGTTTTGAAAATTTCTTCCCATAAAAGCTGAACGGCTGTTTCTTCCGGCTGATCCGGGAACACTTTTTTCGCCCAGCCTGTTGAAGCGGCTCCGATCACCGTCCAGCTGACCTTATCTGATTGAATATATTGTCTGTATGTATGCAATGCTTTTCCGGCGGCTTTTTGGAACGCTGCAATCCGTTTCCCGTCAGTGCCTTTTAACAGGTCGGGGTCGGATGAGACGACAGAAATAAACGCAGCTCCTTTTTTCGCGAGCTCTTCTTTGCCTTTCGCTTCCCATTCAGGATATTCTTCAAACGCTTCAAACGGAGCCATTTCGTATTTTAATCTGGACAATTCATCGTCCTGCCAATTTACGGTGACGTTTTTTGCGCCTTTTTCATACGAATGTTTAGCCAGCAGTCTGACAAGTTCCCGGACATCGGTTGAGGCATTGATTACGACATGCTGTCCTTTTTGGACATTGACGCCGACTTCTACCGCCAGCCGAGCATATGTATTTAACTTTTCAGTAAACGAACTCATCGTTCATTCCTCCTCATCGGTTTTTCTCATCATATCAAATATCGCCTCATAAAGAAAAGAAAGGAGCGTAAATGAAAAAGACACAGCCTTTGCTGCGTCTTTACGGATGATTCAGTTTTACGGTGCTGCCGGCCGGAGAATGGGGCATATTGGCCAGCGAAATGCTCATACCCCCCAAGATAATTCCGCTTAAAATGACAGCTACCGCTACGCGTCTTCCCACATCTCTAAGCATATGCTTCCTCCTTAATGTTTCTCCAGTTCTCACAATATGAGCCGGCCGGAGAAAAAAGAAGCACAATCTTATTATTTAATCGCTTTTTGCAGCTTGTCGATGACGTCTAACGAACGCCCCGTGCCGATAGCCACTGATTCAAGCGGATTTGCGGCCAAATGAACGGGAACGACGATTTCTTCTGTCAGCCATTCTTTCATCCCGTTTAAAAGCGAGCCCCCGCCGGTTAACACGACGCCGCGGTCAACGATGTCCCCGCTGAGTTCCGGCGGACAATCTTCAAGAGTCGCTCTGATGGCTTCAAGAATATGTAGGAGCGATTCACGCATCGCGTGCTGAATTTCATTAGACTGCAGTCTGATCGTCTTCGGCAGACCGGTTACGAGGTCACGGCCGCGGATTTCCATCGTTTCCGGCACATGTTCAATCAATGCAAAACCGATTTCCATTTTCACTTGTTCTGCCGTACGTTCTCCGATCAGCAGGTTATATTTTTTTCTGACGAACGAAGCGATATCTTCATCAAGCTGGTCGCCGCCGATTCTGATAGAGTGGCAGGACACGACGCCTCCGAATGAGATGATGGCAACTTCAGTCGTACCGCCTCCGATATCCACGACGACGTTTGCGACCGGCTCGTCAACCGGCAGGTCGGCTCCGATTGCAGCTGCTACGGGTTCTTCAATTAAGTGAACGTTTTTTGCTCCGCAGTTTTTGACAGCGTCACTGATGGCTCGGCGTTCAACGGCTGTTGATCCTGAAGGCGTGCAGACGACGACATTCGGTTTGCGGAAGGTCATCCCGATTTTTTTTCCGGCTTTTTTCATAATGTGTTTTAATAAGTCAGTTGTCATATCATAATCAGCAATGACACCGTCTTTCATCGGCCGTACGGCGACGATTTTCCCCGGCGTCTTTCCGATCATGTTTTTGGCATCTGTTCCGATGGCAAGCACCGCTTTCGTTGTTGTATCTACAGCGACAACGGAGGGCTCGTTTAAAATAATTCCTTTATTTTTACTGTAAACAAGTATATTAGCGGTTCCTAAGTCGATTCCGATCTCAGTTGATTGAAACATATTTTCACCCAATCCCTATCCTGATTTAATTGATTCTACATTTAAAGTTTCTGAGAAAAACCACGATTTTTGGGGGTTTCCGCCGGGAATGAAATGTTTTTGTAAAAAAGGAGGGAAAGTCTGTATCCCGTATTTCAAAAAGGCTTTCTTCTGTAAAAAAACATTCATTACCGGATGCGGAGAAACTTTTGCTCCGTTACTTTCGTCTACGTTTATGAAGGATTTTCCTTGGACATATATAAGAGACATTAAAGGAAGTAGGGGATTTCTATGAAATCAATTGGTGTAGTAAGAAAAGTAGACGAACTAGGGCGTATTGTCATGCCGATTGAATTGAGAAGAGCATTGGATATCGCTATTAAAGATAGTATTGAATTTTTTGTTGACGGAGACAAAATTGTCTTGAAAAAATACAAACCGCACGGCATTTGCTTAATGACCGGAGAAATTACCCCCGACAATCAGGAATACGGCAACGGTAAAATCATCTTAAGCCCTGAAGGAGCGAAAATGCTGCTTGAGGAAATCGAGGAAGCGTTAAAAGATAAATCATAATGATAAAAAGGGCGGAGCGTCATTCCGCCCTTTTATTATGAACTTGTGCAAAAACTCACGGTAAAATCAAGTAAACCTGCTCAAATAATTGGGAATAGTTATCATTTTTTAGTCAATAATGCGGTCAACAATGTTACAATATATGTAGAAATGCTAGCGGCAGGTGGGACTATGGGAAAATATCAAGCGCGTATCATTTCATTAATCTTGGCAATGATTTTTATTATGTTTTGGGATTATTTATTTTACATAATTGAACGGAATCCGATTAACTGGCCTGTTGATATCACTTTTACCACTGTCACGTTAATCAGCGTCTGGCTGCTGGCTTATTATGTAGATCATAAAAAGCAGCTGCTGGCGGAGCTGAAGGACAGCGAGCAGAAAGCAAAGGCGCTTTCAGATGAGAAAAACCGGATCATGGACAATCTGCAGGAAATTGTTTTTCAGACGGATTCACAAGGGAATATTACATATTTGAATCAAGCTTGGACGGCGATTACGGGCTATTCCATCAGCGAATGTATGGGCACGATGTATAATGATTATTTTATAAAAGAGAAACATATCATTGATTATATTATCTCCCAAATTAAGCAGCAGTCCCCGTCAGGAATGTTCACGGCTAAATATATTAAAAAAGACGGCACTATCTTTTGGGGAGAAGTTCATTATAAGCTGTATTATGACCGCAGACAGAAATTTGTCGGAAGCCTGGGAACGATGTCTGATATCAGTGAACGGAAAAAAGCGGTTGATGAGCTTCTGGAAACGAACGAACGGCTTGCCATGCAATCTCAAAAGCTGGCTATCGCCGGTGAACTTGCGGCAGGAATCGCCCACGAAGTAAGAAATCCTTTAACATCAGTCAGCGGCTTTCTCCAGCTGATGAAAGCTCAGTATCCGGAACGAACGGATTATTTCGATATTATTTTTTCGGAAATTAAAAGGATAGATCTTGTGCTGGGAGAGCTGCTTCTGCTCGCCAAGCCGCAGACCGTGACGTTTACCGCCCATCATCTCAACCATATTTTAAGGCAGGTGGCGACGCTTCTTGACACAAACGCGGTGCTGTCAAACACTGTGATTGAGAAGGATTTCAGGCAGACTGAGTCCTGTATGGTCAACGGTGACGAAAACCAGCTGAAACAGGTATTTATCAATATTATTAAAAATGCGATTGAGGCGATGCCTGACGGCGGGAATATTCATATTTACACAAAACGGGATGAAGAATACGCGGTGATCAGCATACAGGATGAAGGAAACGGCATGTCGAAAGAAAAGCTTAAAAACATCGGGAAACCGTTTTTCTCGACAAAAGATCAGGGAACAGGCCTCGGCCTTCCGATTTGTTTACGAATTCTCAAGGAGCATAATGGTAAACTTAACATTAAGAGCAAAAATGGAGAAGGCAGTACGTTTCAGGTATTTCTGCCGTTAGAAGCGGATGCTGTCCAAAAGGAGGAAAACTAACTTGCTTCTTTTTGTATACGGTTTGTTACGGAAGCGTGAAGAAAATCATGAGCTGCTGAAAGGCGCTCCGTGTGTGTGCGAGCAGGCCGCGATAAACGGCGTGCTGTACAAAACAGAAAAAGGTCAGCCCGCGGCGTCTTTAGCAGAAACAGCTTTTGTATACGGAGAATTGTATGAAACAGGTCATCAGATGATCTGTAAGCTGGATGCGCATTATGCCGATTTTGACCGGGAGGAAGTCGCCGTGACGACGGATCTCGGGAATAAAACGGCCTTCGCATATGTCGTAAAGCCCGAGCAGTGTGCTTCATTCAGCCGGATCAAAAGCGGAGACTGGAAAGAATATCGTTTTATGAAACGGGAGGATGACAGCCCGGTTTATTATTTCGCTTACGGTTCATGTATGGATAATGCCCGTTTTAAACAGGCGGGGGTCGATCACTTTTTTGCTGAGCCGGTCGGAGGGGCGGTTGTTGAAGGGTATTCGACGAGATTCACGTTAAGGCGTCCTGACGGTTCCAGAGCCGATCTTGTTGAAGACGGCGGCCGTACTGAAGGCGTGCTGTACAAGCTCCCGTTTGAAGCGGCAACCTATCTGTATAAACGGGAAGGTGTTGATAGCCATACATATCGTCCCGCGTTCATAGAAGTGAATGCCGGCGGCCGTATATACAGGGGCTGCCTGACGTTTCTTGTGCTTGATAAAGCTGAGGAAATTGCGCCTCCGGGTCACTATCAGGAAGAAATCGAACGCGGAGCAGACTTGTATTTATCGCCCGCCTTTTCAGAAAAGCTCAAACGCCATATGAACTCATTGCCGAAAATGTGATACTATTCCTATTAGAGATATTGTTTAAAGGAGTACTGTTATGAGAAAAGAGTTTGCCGTTATCGGTCTCGGACGCTTCGGCGGGAGTATTTGCAAAGCATTAAGTGAAGAAGGCCTTGAAGTCATGGCAATGGATATTGATGAAGATAAAGTAAATGAATATGCCAAAATCGCATCACACGCCGTCATCGGCGATTCAACCGATGAATCGGTGTTGAAAAATCTGGGGCTGCGCAATTTTGACCACGTTATTGTGGCAATCGGCGAAAATATACAGGCGAGCATTTTAACGACGCTGATCTTAAAGGAACTCGGCGTGAACACGATCACGGTCAAAGCGCAAAACGACTATCATGAAAAAGTGCTTGCGAAAATCGGGGCCGACCACATCGTCCACCCTGAACGTGACATGGCAAAACGCATCGCCCACAACATCGTATCAAATAATGTGCTTGATTATTTAGAGCTGTCTGATGAACACAGCATCGTGGAGATCGTAGCCAACAGCAGGCTTGCGGGCAACACACTGCTTGATCTGGACATACGCGCGAAGTACGGCATTAACATCGTGGCCATCAAGAGAGAAAAAGAAGTAATCGTATCTCCGCTGGCGACTGAAATGATCCAAAAAGACGATATTCTCATCGTTATCGGCTCTCTTACGGACATTTCCCGATTTGAAAAAAGAGTGCTTCATACAAAGTGAAAAGCCTGTCCGTAAAAGGACGGTCTTTTTTATATGTCAGAATAGAAAGACATTTATCGTGTAAGCGGTATATTCTGCAGTTTTTATTGACTATGATCAGGCGATCCGATAGCATATTGTACCATATAAAGAAAAAGAGGAGGCCTCATTTTGAACAAAGAAACACTGGCTGAACGGCTGAATGCATCGGCCGGCCGACAAAAAGCCGATACCGTCATTAAAAACGGAAAAATCATGGATGTATTTAACCAGGAATGGATTTCTGCAGATATCGCCATTACAGACGGAGTGATCGTCGGGTTGGGCGAGTATGAAGGGGAAGAAGTCATTGATGCAGAAGGCCAAATGATCGTTCCGGGCTTTATTGACGGACATGTTCATATCGAGTCCTCTATGGTTACTCCGATTGAATTTGCAAAAGCAGTCCTCCCTCATGGAGTGACGACTGTCATTACTGATCCTCACGAAATCGCGAACGTTTCGGGGGCAAAAGGCATTTCATTTATGATAGAGCAGGCGAAAAAAGCGCCGCTGAACATCCGTTTCATGCTTCCTTCCTGTGTTCCGGCCGCAAGCTTTGAACGCTCGGGAGCCGTATTAAAAGCCAAAGATTTAAAGCCTTTTTATCAGGAAAAAGAGGTGCTTGGACTGGCGGAAGTAATGGACTACGTGTCTGTTGCGGAAGGTGAAGAGGATATGCTTCAGAAACTGCTGGATGCCAAGCATTATGGGAAACGGATTGACGGGCATTTAGCCGGACTGTCTTCAGATATCATCAATATATACAGAACCGCGCTAGTGTCAAATGATCATGAAGTGACGACGAAAGAAGAGGCGCTGGACAGAATCAGGCGGGGAATGTATGTCATGCTGCGCGAAGGATCGGTGGCCAAAAATACGCTCAATGTGCTGCCGGCGGTGAACGAAAAAAATGCGCGCCGCTTCTTCTTTTGTACGGATGATAAACATGTGGACGATCTGCTTTCAGAAGGAAGTGTGAACCACCAAGTCAAAATGGCAATAAAAGCGGGACTTGATCCATTCCTTGCGTATCAGCTCGCCAGCTTAAATGCGGCCGAGTGCTACGGCCTTGAAACAAAAGGCGCGGTGGCACCGGGTTTTGATGCAGATCTCTTGTTTATTTCGGATTTGCGGGAGGCTTCCGTCACAAAGACCTTGGTCGCCGGCCGGACCGTTGCGGAAAACGGCTGCCCGGTTTATGAGCAGTCCGCCGGCTCTTCTTCTCCGGATCAGGCGCTGTTGGATACAGTACGGCTGAAAGCGCCGCTGACTGAATCAGATTTTCATATGCCGATTCAAGAGGGCAGGCTAATGAATGTAATCGAAATCATACCAAATCATTTAGAGACGAGGAAAAAAGAAGTCCCTGCACCGTCTGCCGGCACATTTTGTCCTGATACAGAAAATGATTTATTAAAAATCGCCGTCGCTGAACGCCACAGCGGAGAAAAAATGATAGGTCTCGGGATTGTACAAGGGTTCGGGTTAAAAGAAGGCGCCATTGCCACAACCATTTCTCACGATTCCCACAACATCATCGCTGTCGGTACAAACGATGCCGATTTGGCAAAAGCAATCAACAGACTGCGTGACACCGGAGGAGGCCTGACAGCCGTGAAAAACGGTGAATTGCTTCACTCTGTCCCGCTTCCAATCGCCGGGCTTTTGTCTGATAAGTCTGCGGAATGGGTGAATGACAGCCTGGGCGTGCTTCATGAAAAGCTTCCTCTGCTCGGATTCACCGGTAATTTCAATCCGTTTCTTACATTATCGTTTTTAGCGCTTCCGGTGATTCCGGATATTAAAATGACGGCAGCCGGTCTGTTTGATGTCAAAGCCTTTCAGCATATTCCGCTGCAATAAAAAAACTGCACTCATCACGAGTGCAGTTTTTTTTAGACCTCCATAATGATCGGAAGGATCATCGGACGGCGTTTTGTTTTTTCATATAGGAACGGAGCGAGCGTGTCGGTAATTTCGTTTTTAATTTCGGACCACTGCGTTGTTTTTCGATCCATTACTTTCTCAAGATGGTTCGAAATGAGCTGCTGTGCGTCGTTGATTAAATCTCCGGATTCTCTCATGTATACAAAACCTCTTGAAATTAAATCAGGTCCTGCCGATACTTTAAAGTCGTCCATGTTGATGCTGACAACAACGATAACAAGGCCTTCTTCTGAAAGAATGCGGCGGTCGCGGAGCACGATATTGCCGATGTCACCGATTCCGCTTCCGTCAATGTACACGGAACCGGACGGGATTTTGCCTGCCACAGCTGCTTCTTCGCCTTTGAGCGCCAGCACTTCGCCATTGTCCATAATAAAGCAGTTTTCTTCAGGAATGCCGCAATCAGTCGCGAGTTTGACGTGCATTTTCTGCATTCTGTATTCCCCGTGAATCGGCATGAAGAACTTCGGTTTAATCAGACGGAGCATTAATTTTTGTTCTTCCTGTCCGCCGTGTCCGGATGTATGGATGTCATTCAGCGAACCGTGAATGACTTCTGCGCCCGCACGGTACAACTGGTTGATGGTGCGGCTTACGCTGATTGTGTTTCCGGGAATCGGAGAAGAAGAAAAGACAACCGTATCTCCGGGATTAATGGATATCTGACGGTGCGTGCCGTTAGCGATGCGTGATAGCGCCGCCATCGGTTCACCCTGGCTGCCCGTACATAAAATCGTTACTTTATTGGCAGGTATACGGTTGATTTCGTTATGCTCAATAAACGTATTTTTAGGGCAGCTGATGTAACCGAGAGTCTGTCCGATTTCAATAGCCGATTCCATACTGCGTCCGAATACGGCAACTTTTCTGCCGTTTAAAACGGCAGCTTCAATCACTTGCTGAAGACGGTGAATGTTCGAAGCGAATGTCGCAAATATAATTCTGCCGTCCACTTTTCGGAAAATATCGTGAATGCTTTCGCCTACACGGCGTTCTGACATGGTGAAATCGGGCACCTCACTGTTCGTGCTGTCAGAAAGCAGGCACAAAACGCCTTCTTTCCCGATTTCGGCCATCTTTGTCAAGTTTGCCGGTTCGCCTACCGGTGTGAAATCGAACTTAAAGTCTCCGGTATGTACGATATTGCCCGGCGGTGTTTTGACGACGATTCCGTATGAATCCGGAATGCTGTGTGTCGTTCTGAAGAAGGATACAGACGTCTTCCGGAACTTAACAATGTCGTCTTCACCGATGATGTTTAATTTTGTCTGTCTTAACAGTCCGTGCTCTTCAAGTTTATTCCGAAGTAAGCCGATCGCGAGTTTACCGCCGTAAACGGGAATATTTACTTGTCTGAGCAGGTACGGAATACCGCCGATATGGTCTTCGTGACCGTGGGTGATAAACAGACCTTTAATTTTGTCTTCGTTTTTTACTAAATACGTGTAATCGGGGATTACGTAATCAATGCCGAGAAGTTCATCTTCAGGAAACTTAATTCCCGCATCAATCAGTACAATCTCATCCTGAAACTGCACCCCGTACGTATTTTTCCCGATCTCGCCCAATCCGCCGAGGGCAAAAACGGCAGTCTGGTCATTTTTTACAAATTTCATTCCGCTCATAACTCCAATACTTTAAAATTTTCGCTCTGCTTCTCATATTCTAAAAAAGCACCGTCCACAGGCTGAACAAATTCAATGTTGTATTTCTTATCTTTCAGTTTTGTTCTGACGTCCCGTTCTGAAACGCCCTCAATGTAAAGTGAATCTGTATTTTCCCGTACAGGTACTTCGTCAGCCTTCTTTTGATAAAATACCTTATAAATCATCCAAATCTCTCCTTAAATGCCGTATGTTAGACTCGCTTATTCTATTATATTCGAAAACGGATTATAAGGAAAGTCTCGAGCAAAAAAGGGACTTTCAAAAACCGAAAGATCCCTTCTACGCGATGACTTTTTTCCGGAGCATTCCGCCCCACTGTCTTCTGAGTTTCTTCCGTAACCGGCGCAGCATCATATACCTCCTTTAAAGCCCTTTATAGCAGTAGTATGCGGCAAAACCGGATTTGTTTTCGTGGGTAAAATTGGAATTTCATCAAGGCTGTTTGCCGGAAGAAAAACTTTCTGTATGATGATATTGAACAAGACACGACTGATAAACGGGATAAAGGAGAAATTGACATGAAACCAAAACTGATCTTTTTTGATATTGACGGCACGATCTATGACCATGATAAACATATCCCCGATAGCGCAAGAAACGCCGTGGCGGCGCTTCAAGAGGCCGGCCATCACGTTTTTATCGCCAGCGGGCGGTCTCCGTTTATGGTAAAACCGATTCTGGAAGAGCTTGAGATTGAATCATTTATTTCATACAACGGCCAGTTTGTCGTGTTTGAAGGCGATGTGATTTATAAAAATCCGCTGCCGGAAGATGCGGTCGCGCGTTTATTAAAGCAGGCGGCGGAAGGGGAGCACCCCGTCGTATTCATGGCGGAAGACACGATGAAAACGACCGTTCCGGGACATCCGCACGTCTCGGAAGGAATCGGCAGTCTGAAAGCGTCTTATCCCGAAGTTGATGAAACATTTTATAAAGGAAAAGATATTTATCAGCTGCTTTTATTCTGCCGCGGACATGAAGAAAAAGCATACGCCGCTTTTCCGGAGTTTGATTATGTCCGCTGGCATGAACTGTCAACGGATGTGCTTCCGAAGGGCGGTTCAAAAGCGGAAGGCATTAAAAGAGTGCTTGAGCGCCTTCCGTACAGCATAAGCGACACTTATGCCTTCGGCGACGGACTAAATGATCTTGAGATGATCCGTTTTGTCGGCACCGGGGTGGCGATGGGAAATGCAGTTCCGGAATTAAAGGCTGCCGCCGATTTCGTCACAAAGCCGGTGGATGAAGAGGGAATCAGCTGGGCTGTCAAAGAACTGGGGCTTTTGAAATGAAGAAAACCGGCACTTCAAGAAGTGCCAGTTCTTTTTAACGGTCAATAGCAATGGCGTTTTCAGGTTCTTTTAACGGATTTTCCTGATCGATATGATCGTAAAACATCACACCGTTCAAATGGTCGATCTCATGCTGGAACACGATGGCCGGAAAACCTTTGAGGCGGATGTCAATCTGTTCCCCTTCAAGCGTCGTCGCCTTTACTCGGATGCGTGCGTAGCGCGGCACATAGCCGGGAATGGGTTCATCTACTGACAGGCAGCCTTCTCCGCTCGTCAAGTAGCTTTTTTCTACTGAGTGGCTGACGATTTTAGGGTTGAAAAGGGCATAGCTGTATAAAGTGCCTTTCGCATCTTCAGCATGAACGGCGATCATCCGTTTTTTTACGTTTATTTGAGGAGCGGCAAGACCGACTCCGGGACGAAGGTTGTATTTCTCGGCTAATTCAGGATTTTGGCTGTTTTTCACAAACTCAATCATATCAGCAAGTTGCTGTTTTTCTTCGTCAGAAGCGGGAAGCCGGACCTCTTCAGCGATCTCTCTGAGCACGGGATGTCCGTCGCGGACAATATTTTCCATAGTAATCAAGAAACTTCACTCCTAAAGCTTAATATGTAAATTATAGCGAACTTCCTTATCGCGGCGCAACGAAACAATTGGCCGGCCATAGCAGGCCGGCCGATGTTCATGGTGTATAAGGTCAGCAGCCGCAGCCTAAATAAGCGGCACCGACGATGATTAATAAGATAAACAATACGACGATTAATGCGAATGTGCGGCCGTAACCGCCTCCGCAGCCGTATCCGTATCCGCCATAACCGTATCCGCCGCCGCAGCAACCGCCGCCAAATCCGCCGCCAAATCCATATCCGTACATAAAAAAACCTCCTCTTTTAATTACGCTGACCCTTTTCAGCAGGGCCGGCGTCTACTATAAACTATGTAAAAGCCAAAAAGATGTATGGTCATCCGCCCTGTTTTCTCAATTTTTTACGCAAGTACGCTCTGGCGAAGCTATAAATGTCTTTGCCCAAAAATTCCGGGAATACCAATTACAGCTCAGCTATTGTCAAAAGGCGTTCTGGCTTCTATAGTGGAAATTGTCAAGATTGGGGGATTTTAAGTGAATATGTTACAAAAAAAGATGCTGGCGGGAATCGGAGCGCTCGCCGCCGCAAGTATGCTGCTTGCAGGCTGCGGGGAGAAAGACCCGGTTGAAACAATTCATGATTCGATGGAAAAAGCCGTACAGGCGGAAAAACCGTTTCAAAAAGAGCAGAAAACATTAGAAAAATTAGAGAAAAAGGAAGATGAGCTGTATAACGAAGTCATTCAGCTGAATATGAATGATTACGAAAAAATCGTCTCACTTTCGGATGAGGCCCTTAAAAACGCGGAACAGCGCAAGCAGCATCTGAAAACGGAAAAAGACAGCATGGACAGTTCGAAAAAAGAATTTGAAACCGTCACACAAACAGCCGGATCGATTAAAGACCGGTCCATTAAGAAAAAGGCGCAAGCAGCAGCCTCACATATGGAAAAACGCTATGATTTATACGGCGGACTCTATAAAGACTATATGAAAGCCATTCAATATGATAAAGAATTGTACAGCGCCATTAAGAAAAAAGACCTGACTGCAGAAGACCTCGACAAGAAGATCGGCAAAGTGAACGATTCCTACAAAAAGGTATTAAAGCGGGGCGGAGCGTTTAACAAGCAGACAAAAGAGTATAATCAGGCCAGAGAAGAGCTGTATAAAGAGGCCGGCTTTCATGTCAATGAAAGCTGAAAGCGATGAAAGGTGCCGGATGCCCGGCCCTTTTTTTATGCGGAAAAAAGGATTCTGAATTCTATTGTAGTACAGCAGGTGTATGTATACTAGTACAGTTTTGGCTGATGAACAGCTTGTCCCGCCGGAAAAATATAAAGCGAATACATTTATTTAAAATCAACATTTAAAACGATTGACGGGTCTTCTTTATTTAGTGTAAACTTATCCATGTTAAGCGGTGTTGTATCAGTCTTTTACAACTCCGAAATAATACAGTTCAGATCAGATAGTGATGATCCTACATAAAGGTTTCGGCAAACTGGGGATAGGCTAAATATATACGACTTGCTGCTAATACTTTAGGGTATCCTAAGTTTGTATGTATACAGGAATGCACGTCTAATGACTGTTTAAAAGAAAGGAAGAGGTGACTTTAGTATGGCTGCAAAAACGAAAAAAACAATCGTTGACAGTAAGAAGCAATTTGATGCCATTAAGAAGCAGTTCGAAACGTTCCAAATTTTAAATGAAAAGGGAGAAGTCGTGAATGAAGCGGCGATGCCTGATTTAACAGATGATCAATTAAAAGAGCTTATGCGCCGCATGGTATACACACGCGTGCTTGATCAGCGCTCTATCTCATTAAACCGTCAGGGACGTCTCGGTTTCTACGCTCCTACTGCCGGCCAGGAAGCTTCACAAATCGCAACGCATTTCGCGCTTGAAAAAGAAGATTTCGTTCTTCCGGGCTACCGCGATGTGCCTCAATTAATCTGGCACGGTCTGCCGCTTTACCAAGCGTTCTTATTCTCCCGCGGACACTTCCGCGGAAACCAAATGCCAGATGATGTGAACGCCCTTTCTCCGCAAATCATTATCGGTGCTCAATACATCCAAACTGCCGGTGTAGCGCTCGGTCTTAAAAAACGGGGTAAAAAAGCCGTAGCTATCACATACACAGGTGACGGCGGCGCCTCTCAAGGGGACTTCTACGAAGGAATCAACTTTGCCGGAGCTTACAAAGCGCCAGCAATCTTCGTAGTGCAAAATAACCGCTATGCGATTTCAACTCCTGTTGAAAAACAATCAGCGGCTCAAACAATCGCTCAAAAAGCGGCCGCAGCAGGTATTGTCGGCGTTCAGGTTGACGGTATGGATGCCCTTGCGGTGTACGCTGCAACTGCTGAAGCGCGCGAACGCGCAATTAACGGCGAAGGCCCGACACTGATCGAAACACTTACGTTCCGTTACGGTCCGCATACAATGGCCGGTGACGATCCGACTAAATACCGCACGAAAGAAATCGAAAACGAATGGGAGCAGAAAGATCCGCTCGTCCGTTTCCGCGCTTTCCTTGAAAACAAAGGCCTGTGGTCTGAAGAAGAAGAAAGCAAAGTAATTGAGGCTGCAAAAGAAGAAATTAAGCAGGCCATCAAAAAAGCAGATGCTGAACCGAAACAAAAAGTGACTGATTTAATCAAAATCATGCACGAAGAATTGCCTTACAACCTAAAAGAGCAATTAGAAACTTATACACAGAAGGAGTCGAAGTAAGCCATGGCGCAAATGACAATGATTCAAGCAATCACGGATGCGTTACGCACAGAACTGAAAAATGACGAAAATGTCTTAGTTTTCGGAGAAGACGTTGGTGTTAACGGCGGCGTATTCCGTGCGACTGAAGGATTGCAAAAAGAATTCGGTGAAGACCGTGTATTTGATACGCCGCTTGCTGAATCCGGTATCGGCGGTCTCGCTCTTGGTTTAGGGTTAAACGGTTTCCGTCCGGTTATGGAAATCCAATTCTTCGGATTCGTATATGAGGTAATGGATTCAGTTTCAGGCCAAATGGCCCGTATGCGCTACCGTTCAGGCGGCCGCTGGAGTTCTCCGGTGACAATCCGTTCTCCATTCGGCGGCGGGGTTCACACTCCTGAACTTCACGCTGACAGCTTAGAAGGCCTTGTGGCTCAGCAGCCGGGTATTAAAGTCGTTATTCCGTCTACTCCGTATGACGCAAAAGGTCTTTTAATTTCTGCAATCCGTGACAACGACCCAGTCGTTTTCTTAGAACATATGAAACTTTACCGTTCTTTCCGTCAGGAAGTTCCTGAGGAAGAATACACAATTGAGCTTGGAAAAGCTGACGTGAAACGCGAAGGTGCTGACCTTTCTATCATCACATACGGCGCAATGGTTCATGAGTCGCTTAAAGCTGCTGAAGAGCTTGAAAAAGAAGGCGTTTCTGCTGAAGTTATCGATCTTCGCACTGTAAGCCCGCTTGATATCGATACGATTATCGCTTCTGTTGAAAAAACAGGCCGCGCAATTGTCGTGCAAGAGGCTCAAAAACAAGCAGGTGTCGGCGCCAACGTTGTAGCTGAAATCAATGACCGCGCGATCCTGAGCCTGGAAGCTCCGGTACTGCGTGTCGCAGCGCCTGATACAGTATTTCCTTTCTCGCAAGCTGAGAGCGTATGGCTTCCAAACCATAAAGACGTTCTTGAAACTGCGAAAAAAGTTCTTGAATTTTAATCAGGCTTCATAACAGGAGGGAAAGACACACGTTCTTTTCCTCTATTATAAACCTGTTTTTAAAGGTTCAATGCTTGCGTATGCATAACTAAAATTTGCTTAATCAACTAGGAGGTCGAAAACTGTGGCATTTGAATTTAAACTTCCGGATATCGGGGAAGGTATCCACGAAGGCGAAATCGTAAAATGGTTTGTTAAGCCAAACGACGAGGTAGAAGAAGACGATGTACTGGCTGAAGTGCAAAATGATAAAGCAGTGGTAGAAATTCCTTCACCTGTTAAAGGAAAAGTATTAGAATTAAAAGTTGAAGAGGGAACGGTTGCAACTGTTGGACAAACGATTATTACGTTTGACGCACCTGGTTACGAAGATCTTCAATTTAAAGGAAGCGACGAATCCGGCGATGCGAAAACTGAAGCGCAAGTTCAGTCTTCCGCTGAGGCAGGACAGGACGTAGCGAAAGAAGAACGCGCAGCAGAGCCTGCAAAAGAAACTGGCGCAGGACAGCAGGACCAAGCGGAAGCTGATCCGAACAAACGCGTGATCGCTATGCCTTCTGTACGCAAATATGCACGTGAAAAAGGCGTTGATATCCGAAAAGTAACAGGTTCAGGAAATAACGGACGTGTTGTAAAAGAAGATATCGACAGCTTTGTAAACGGCGGAGCTCAAGAAGCGGCACCGCAAGAAACAGCGGCGCCTCAGGAAACGGCTAAACCTGCAGCGGCTCAGGCTCCTGAAGGCGAGTTCCCTGAAACACGCGAAAAAATGAGCGGTATCCGTAAAGCGATTGCTAAAGCAATGGTGAACTCTAAGCATACTGCACCGCACGTAACTCTTATGGATGAAGTTGACGTAACAAATCTTGTTGCTCACCGCAAACAGTTCAAACAAGTTGCTGCTGATCAAGGCATCAAGCTGACTTACCTGCCTTACGTCGTAAAAGCCTTAACATCTGCTCTGAAAAAATTCCCTGTTTTAAACACATCTATTGATGATAAAACAGATGAAGTGATCCAAAAACATTACTTCAACATCGGAATTGCAGCGGATACTGAAAAAGGCCTGCTTGTGCCGGTAGTGAAAAATGCCGACCGTAAAGCCGTTTTCGAAATCTCTGATGAAATTAACAGCCTTGCTACAAAAGCGCGTGAAGGCAAGCTTGCACCTGCGGAAATGAAAGGCGCTTCTTGCACAATCACAAATATCGGTTCTGCCGGAGGCCAATGGTTCACACCGGTTATCAACCACCCAGAGGTTGCGATTCTCGGTATCGGCCGCATCGCTGAAAAGGCGATCGTCCGCGACGGTGAAATTGTAGCTGCTCCTGTCTTAGCTCTTTCTCTCAGCTTTGACCACCGTATGATTGACGGAGCAACTGCACAAAATGCGTTAAACCACATCAAGCGTTTACTGAACGATCCACAACTTATTTTAATGGAGGCGTAATGTTATGGTAGTAGGAGATTTCCCTATTGAAACAGATACTCTTGTGATTGGTGCGGGACCTGGCGGCTATGTAGCTGCCATCCGCGCTGCTCAGCTTGGACAAAAAGTAACAGTCGTTGAAAAAGCAACTCTTGGAGGCGTTTGTCTGAACGTCGGCTGTATTCCTTCAAAAGCGCTTATCAATGCAGGCCATCGTTACGAGAATGCAAAACACTCAGATGACATGGGAATCACTGCTGAGAACGTAAAAGTTGACTTTACAAAAGTCCAAGAATGGAAAGCTTCTGTTGTAAATAAGCTTACCGGCGGTGTTGCAGGTCTTTTAAAAGGAAATAAAGTGGACGTTGTAAAAGGCGAAGCTTATTTCGTAGACAGCAACTCTGTACGTGTAATGGATGAGAACTCTGCGCAAACATACACATTTAAAAACGCGATCATTGCTACCGGTTCTCGCCCTATCGAATTGCCAAACTTCAAATATAGCGAACGTGTTCTGAACTCTACAGGCGCACTGGCGCTTAAAGAAATTCCGAAAAAACTCGTTGTTATCGGCGGCGGATATATCGGTACCGAGCTTGGAACAGCGTATGCAAACTTCGGAACTGAATTGGTGATTTTAGAAGGCGGAGATGAAATTCTTCCTGGCTTCGAAAAACAAATGAGTTCTCTCGTTACCCGCAGACTGAAGAAAAAAGGCAACGTTGAAATCCATACAAGCGCTATGGCTAAAGGCGTTGAAGAAAGACCTGACGGCGTAACAGTTACGTTCGAAGTAAAAGGCGAAGAAAAAACGGTTGATGCTGATTACGTATTAATCACTGTCGGACGCCGTCCGAACACTGATGAGCTCGGCCTTGAGCAAGTCGGTATCGAAATGACTGACCGCGGTGTCATTAAAACGGACAAGCAGTGCCGAACAAACGTATCGAATATTTACGCAATCGGTGACATCATTGACGGCCCTCCATTGGCTCACAAAGCGTCTTACGAAGGTAAAATCGCTGCGGAAGCTATTGCGGGAGAGCCTGCTGAAATCGATTACCTCGGTATTCCGGCGGTTGTATTCTCTGAGCCTGAACTGGCTTCTGTCGGTTACACTGAAGCACAGGCGAAAGAAGAAGGCATTGAAGTCGTTGCTGCTAAGTTCCCGTTTGCTGCAAACGGACGCGCGCTGTCTCTTAACGAAACTGACGGCTTCATGAAGCTGATCACTCGTAAAGAAGACGGTCTTGTGATCGGTGCGCAAATTGCCGGCGCGAGCGCTTCTGACATGATTTCTGAATTGAGCCTGGCGATCGAAGGCGGAATGACTGCTGAAGATATCGCAATGACAATTCACGCTCACCCGACATTGGGCGAAATCACAATGGAAGCTGCCGAAGTGGCAATCGGAAGCCCGATCCATATCGTAAAATAATCATTGCAAGAAAATGAACAGCCCCCGCTTTTAAAAGCGAGGGCTGTTTTTATTGTGCAAGCACATGCTGCATAGGCTTGATAATATCCTCTTTTTTCTTTACCGCGCCTTCAATCTTCATGACGACATGCCGGTGATTGACTACCATCAGTGCCGGGAATGTGTTGATTTCTTCTTCCCAGCCCTTTCTGTTGTCATAAACTTTCATTTGATCAACATGATGGGGGTATTTCTTTTCTAAATCAAGAATCGCATCGTAGTAAGGAACTTCTTTATCTATATGATTTTCATCGGAAAAAAACAAGATTTGAGTGTGATGAATGCTGTCGATCCGGTTATTTTTGAACGGACTGACAGTAGAAACCGAACAGCTTGACAGAACGAACAGCATCAAAAAAAAGGGAATCACCGTACGGTAGCGCATCTATCTTACTCCTCTGTTTTATATAATATATTGGTTCATCCATTTATAAGGACTATATCAAGTGTATCACGATAGGTGAAAAACCTAAGGCTTGTTACTTAATTGTTATATAATTGAAACCGTTTTTAATGAAGAAATAATACGTGTGACAACTTGTGAAGCCGATGTGTAAAAAAGGCACATTATTTTTCGTGAGAGCGCTGTTTTTTCGTTATACTGTGGGCAAAACCATATCAGGAGGGATTGTCATGTATAAAGCCGCTGCCGCCGTTATATGGATGTGCTTGCTCATCGGCTGCCAATCAACTGAAAAAACGCAAACAAATAAACAACCCCATTCTCAAGCTGCGGTCAATCATGCTAAACAGGAAAACACTCATACAAAAGAGGAAAAACGGAAGGCAGAGCCCCGTTACTATATCAATCCGAAAACCTTTGCCGTGGAAAAACTGGATGACCAGAAAGACAAAAAACCGATTGCATTGTTAACGATAGATGATGCACCCGATCAGCATGCCGCTGAGATTGCGGACAAACTGCATGATCTCCATGCGTCAGCGATCTTTTTTGTGAACGGCCAATTTTTGAAAAAAGATGAAAATAAGAAAGCGCTTCAGCATATTCATGAGTTAGGCTTTATGATCGGAAATCATACAATGACTCATCAAAATTTAAAAGAACTTTCCGAACAAAAACAACGGGAAGAAATCATCGGCGTTAATAAAGCCGTTGAAAAGATAACCGGGGAGAAACCGGCATTTTTCAGGGCGCCTTTCGGAAGCAATACGGACTACAGTGACAAACTTATAAAACAAGAAGGTATGGTGAAAATGAACTGGACCTTCGGCTACGATTGGGATCAGAAATATCAATCCAAAAAAGCGCTTACCGATATCACGCTGAGCAGCCCTTATCTGCGGGACGGCGCCAACATATTGATGCATGACCGGAAGTGGACGGCCGAAGCCATGCCGGACATTGTAAAAGGATTGCGTACTAAAGGATATACCGTGATTGATCCTCGAGCTATAAAAAGACCGTAAAAAATAAATGTGTTATACAATTTATCGGTTGACATATTAAATGTGACATAATAATATAATAACAACAAGTAAGAATTAAGCGTTTTCAAATTCTGAGAAATGGGGAATGAGAGATGGGTACGATTGTTTGCCAAGACTGTAACGAAGCGATTCATTACTTTGAGGATGAGAAGGTAACGACGTTATACGGAACATGCTGCGGACAATGCCGGTGTCATCTTGAAGAAGAGTAAAAAGTGTAAAAAAGCCCGAAACGATTTCGTTTCGGGCTTCTTTATCTTTATTGGATGGCTTTTTGTTCTTTGATGACTCTGATCATTTCAAGCGTCGCGTCTTCCGGACCCTGCACGGGAAGGCCAGCGTCCAGGTTTTTGAAAATGTAGCTGATGTTTTCTTCAGTAATGATTTCGCCCGGAATAAAGATCGGAATTCCCGGCGGATACACCATGACAAACTCTGCAATGATCCGTCCCGCGGATTCTTTTAACGGAATGACTTCCGTATTTGCATAAAACGCGTCTCTTGGCGTCATCGCTAACAGAGGAATTTCAGGAAGCAGAACTTCCGTTTGCTGATGAGCATATTCATTGGCAGCAGCCTGCTTTGAAATGTCTGTAAGCGCGTTTACGAGGCGGTCGGCATCTCCTGCTCTGTCTCCGGGAGTGAAAATACATAATATGTTATACAAATCGGACAGCTCGACTTCGATATTATATGATTCGCGCAGCCATTTTTCAATGTCATGCCCGGTCAGGCCGAGGTTTTTGACCGAAATGATTAATTTAGTCGGATCATAACTGAAGGCGGCTTTAGATCCTGTGATTTCTTCGCCGACACAGCGAATGCCTTCAATTTGATTGAGGCGTTCCCGTGTCTGATTCGCCAGCAGAATCGTATCTTCAAGAAGGCCGCGGCCTTCTGTAGCGAGCCGCTTTCTTGCGACATCCAGTGAAGCGAGAAGCAGATAGGATGTTGACGTTGTCGTCAGCATGCTTAAAATCGACTGCACTCTTTCTTTGGACACAAGGCCTTCTCTCACATTTAAAATGGAGCTCTGCGTCAGAGAGCCGCCTAACTTGTGTACGCTTGTAGCTGCCATATCAGCGCCCGCCTGCATGGCTGACAAAGGAAGCTTATCATGAAAATGAATATGCACGCCGTGCGCTTCATCGACAAGAACAGGCACATTGAAAGAATGCGCGAGCTTGACGATGCTGCTCAGGTCAGCCGCCACACCGAAATACGTCGGATTGATGACAAGCAGACCTTTTGCGTCAGGGTGCTCAGTCAAAGCCCGCTCGGCAGACTCAAGCGTAATGCCGTGAGAAATCCCGAGCTCATCGTCAATTTCCGGGTGTATAAAAATCGGCACCGCTCCGGAAAATACAATGGCCGTCATAATGGATTTATGAACGTTTCTTGGGATGATGATTTTATCTCCGGGTCCGCATACGGCCATGACCATCGTCATAATGGCGCCGCTCGTCCCTTGTACGGAAAAGAAGGTGTGGTCTGCGCCGAATGCTTCTGCGGCTAGCTCCTGCGCTTCTTTAATGATGCCCTTTGGCGCATGTAAATCATCCAAAGGTTCAATATTAATTAAATCTATGCTTAACGCGTTTTCTCCGATAAATTGTCTGAATTCCGGATCCATTCCCGCGCCTTTTTTATGGCCCGGAATGTGGAATTGGACAGGCTGTCTGTCCGCGTGCTTTTTCAGTCCGCTGTACAGGGGTGTTTCATGTTGCGGCAATTGTTTTCCCACCTTTATCATAATACCTACGGATTAGTTTGTATTACATTCAGTATGATTACCCGTTTTTTAAACGTAAAACAAATGAATTATATTATGAACTTGAAAGAAAGTAAAGAACAATTTATGATCTATGGAAGATGCTTATTTTGAGCATGATTATAAAGGAGTGAAGACATTTGGAATATCAATATCCGATGAATGAAGACTGGACGACAGAGGAGGCCGTGGATGTCATTGCGTTTTTTCAGCAGGTGGAAAACGCCTATGAAAAAGGAACTGACCGCAACAGACTTTTGGATGCGTACCGCCGCTTTAAAGAAATCGTTCCCGGAAAGGCGGAGGAAAAGAAAATCTGCAGCCAATTTGAAGCGGACAGCAGCTATTCCCCGTATCGGACTGTGAAAGAGGCGAAACAATCAGATCAAGCGGTTATCAAAATGTAAACAAAGCGAGCCGGAAACCGGCCCGCTTTTTTATGTTATGAGACTTTCTGAGTCAGCGTGTATAAAAAGGAAAGCTTCTTAAAAGTATCTTCAATGGTTTGCAGGAATTCATTGTTGTTCATGTTGATCACGTCTTCTTTTTGAAGCTGGATGCCGCACAAAAGCTCTGCTTTCTTTACGGTCTGCAGACGTTCAAATAGTGTTTTCAGCTGTTCCCGATCCATCTCCGACTGCTTGTACGCTCCTGGCTTCGTGTGATCCGGCGACCATACAAAATGACCGGGAATCTGTTTTGTGATGTCATCCTGCTTCGCTTCCAGCAATCTGCCGTATTCCTCTTTTATCGGAGACTCATAAATGATGGCAAACCATACAAACATGTGAGTGTCCCATAGTCCGATCTGAAAGTGGGGGAGCTTCTTATAGCCGCGTTTGCTGTTTGCAAAGGCAACCCAGCTGTCAGCCGGCGGGTTGACAGATCTTCTCGCGTGCTTGGCGACATGCGGGAACATTTCATCTCCGGTCAATGCCGACAATGTCGGTGCGAAATGTTCTCCTAACAGAGTCAGCTTCGGACGCACCTGTTCTTTTAACACCTCCATGCGCGGATCTAATCCTTCTATTGTAAATGTGTCAAAGTCTTCTTTTGTAAAACGCATCTGAGTCATCTTTTTCCTCCTTATCGTAAGTATTCATATTTTACCACAGCCCCTGCCGGCCGCAAAAACATTGAGAACGTTTGAGCGGAGAGGAGTGGTGGTAAAAAATGAATAGGTAAACACACAATTTTAAGAATGTTGTTACAGCCGAATATAAGTTTCCATAGGATATAAGAAGTATCATTAATAATGAATTGGAAAATGGGATGCTTTTTTAACAAATGATCTCTGGAAGGGGCGAAAGACAATGAGGCAAGTGGTGAAGGAAGGATTCAGGGAGGAAAAAAATAACCGTGTAGCTGTCTGGAGACTAGAGGTTGATTATGAATTGGCAACCCTTTATGAGGCCATGCAAAAAGAGAATGAAGATCAAATCGATCTCAGTAAAAGAAAACTGGAACGTCTCAGAAAAGAATGGATTCGTCTTAACGGATAAAGAATAGTAAAAACGAACCGCAGGAAATGGTTCGTTTTTACGTGAGAAGGCATTTTTTTCATTTTCCTTGCTTTTTAATCGTTTTTATCAGTATGCTATAGAGTAAGCTATACATAGAAAAGAGGTACACGGTATGACAAATTGGACGGAAATTGATGATATCGCAAAACAATGGGTAAAAGAAGCCGGAACGAGAATCAGACAATCCATGCAGGAAAGCTTGACGATTGAAACAAAATCAAATCCGAATGATTTAGTCACAAATATGGATAAAGAGACGGAACGCTTTTTCATTGACCGTATACAGGGAACATTTCCCGGACACCGCATCCTCGGCGAAGAAGGGCAGGGAGATAAACTCCGCTCCCTTGACGGAATCGTTTGGATCATTGATCCGATTGACGGGACGATGAATTTTGTCCATCAAAAGCGGCATTTCGCAATCTCCATCGGTATTTTTGAAGACGGAAAAGGCAAAATCGGCTTAATTTACGATGTGATGCAGGACGAGCTGTATCATGCATTCAGCGGAAAAGGGGCATATCTGAACGACACGCCGCTTGCTCCTTTAAAAGAGGTTTCCATTGAAGAATCGATTATTGCAATCAATGCCACATGGGTGACGGAAAACAGAAGAATCGACCCGAGTATTTTGGCGCCGCTCGTAAAACGGGTAAGAGGAACGCGTTCCTACGGCTCGGCGGCACTTGAGCTGGCCAGTGTTGCGGCCGGCCGCATTGACGCATACATCACAATGAGGCTCGCGCCGTGGGATTACGCTGCCGGCTGCGTGCTGCTGAACGAAGTCGGCGGCATTTACACGACAACAGACGGCGAACCGTTTACGTTTTTAGATAACCACAGCGTGCTTGCGGGAAATCCGGCGATACATAAAATCATCTTTGACGACTATTTACATGCTGACAGATAGGGAGTTTGAAGAAGAAGATCTGGAATTTCTGGAGCAGCTGGCGGCGGCACACCCGGTGTGGAGAGCCGAAGAATTCGGAACAAAAAATGCGGCGGAGTTTATGCTTGCATACTCCATGTACAATGGAACGTGGCTCGTATGGGAGCTTGACGGCGCTCCTGCCGCCGTCAGCTTTCACTTAGAATGGGCGCCCTCAAACGGAAAACCGTGGCTCGGGACTGTGGCCGTCGCTCCAGAGGCAAAAGAGAAAGGCATCGGTCGGGCGGTCATTGAAGAGATTGCCGGCCGGCTGAGAGCGGAGCATAAAGCGATGTTTGCAGCCGTTCCCCTGGACAGGCAGGAATGGGTGCTGTTTTTAAGCCAATGCGGTTTTGAACAGCTGAAGCTTGAAAAAGACGATCGGGAAAAGACATATATGATCATGGTGAAGCCATTGTGAATGTATCAGATATAAAAAAGAGACCGGACATCCGGTCTCTTTTCTAGTTTACAAGCCGACTGAATTCCAGGCCGCTTCTACGCTTGCAGCATCCTGAGAGCCGTAAAGGTCCCGCGCTGATTGAATCAAAGCTGCTTTTGCATCTTTAAAGGTTGATGACGGAGTGAGGTATACCGTCAGGGCGCGATAGTAAATCTGCTCCGCTTTGTTCACGCCGATTTTTGTAATCGTATTGTAAGCGGCTTTGTTCGGAATTCCGCTGTTTGTATGCACGCCGCCGTAGTCGCCGGCATCAGTGTTCGGAAGGTTTTTGTAATTTTTGTAGTTGTCAGGCTGATCGTATTTTGTCGGATTTGATAAGCTGCGGAGAGCCGGCTGGCTGACCGTAATATCTTCACCGATATCCCAGTCCTCAGTATCGTTGAAGTACCCGAATACATCAGAGAAGGATTCATTTAAAGCGCCCGGCTGATTTTCATAGTTCAGGTTGGCTGTTTCCTGTGTAACGCCGTGTGTCATTTCATGGGCCGTTACGTCCATTGAACCGGAAAGAGGCGAGAAGAATGAACCGTCACCATCTCCGTAAATCATTTGGTCGCCGATCCAGGCCGCGTTATTGTATCTGCTGCCGTAATGAACGGAGGATACGATCTTGCCGCCTCTATTGTCGTAGCTGTTGCGTTTAAACTTCTGATAGAAATAATCATACACTTTGCCGAGGTTGTAATGCGCATCAACGGCAGCGCGCTGAGAAGAAGTTGTAAACTGGTTTGTCGTGCTGGATACGAGTGTGCCCGGCAGGTTATACTCGCGGTTTTTCAGATCGTACGTAATAATTTGTGTTCCGGTAGGTTTAGAAAGATCGCGCAGCACATATTTGCCGCTTTCAGAAGAAATATTTAATGAGACCGTTTTTCCTTTAAGAGTCGTACCTGTTCCGGTTGCAGCCGCATGTTCCACTTTGTTTTGCTTTTTCAGGATTTTCCCAGTTTCTGCATCAACGGTTACTTCCCAGTTTGCAGGTTCCGGTTCGATATAGCGGATCGTTACATCATAGGCGAGGCGGTATTTTCCGTCTTTTGTAGCTGCTGCTTTGAGCTCGGCTTTATTTTTGTTTGCGACGTTTCCGTTAGAAACGGCTTCAGGTGATTTGCCGATTGCTTTAAAAGCATGGTCCAGCGCCTGATTTGCAGATAATTTTTTGCTGTTTGCCGTTTTGACAGAAGCATCGTTGTTTAATTCACCGTTAATCGCATAGACGTTGTTGGATTTATCAACGTGAATAATGACTTGAGAGTCTTTCACAGGCACACCGTTCACGACAGGCACATAACGGAAGTGTTTATAGCCGAGATCATCGGTTGTTTGGTCAATCAGCTTTAGCCTTTCAGAAGGATTGCCTTTAAAGACTTTACCGTTTTGTTTCAAATATTGCTTGATTGCTTTGTCACTGACAGAAGGCAATTCAGATTGCACCAAAGAATGCTTCGGCACAAAATTTGTCATGTTTTCTTTAAGCTGAGGATTCTCAGCGGCCTGAACACCCGGCAGACTGATCGTTAAACCTATAAAAGAAGCGGCGACAGCAACAGACAATTTCTTACCTAAACCCACAATAAATCCCCCTTTTTGAAAATAATGAAAACTTATATTGTTATAATAAACCAGCAATCTCTCATTCTGCAATATAAAACTAGACTCCGCAGCTGAATTGATAGAATCGTCCCGTACAGGCTCCTGGGAGGCGGTGTCAGGGGATAAGCCGAGAGGCACGTGTCGGAATAGACATGAGTCGAATGACGCGATTTCTTCTGAAAAAAATGACAGATGAAGACGGGAAAAATGATAGGGGAAAAATGTTAGGTTCTTTAAAACTTTTTTTAATGCCGGTTGTCTAAACGGGTGAGGCCTTAATAAACGTAAAGGATTGTTACAGATGTCAGAGATTTTCAGTCATTTTATTCAGCATTTCGACAGATATTTCATTTTGAGCAGACAGAGTGTGTTGATCATCCAGTGGTCGGCCGTCTGCCTTGCTGTTTTATACGGGCTGACTTTCCATCCGAAAATCAGCCCTGAAAGAGTTTGGTTTTATGGCGGGATCATGCTTCGGGCCGTATTATTGGCGGGCATAACGATTGAATTGGTTCATCAGGTGCAGAGCACTCACTTTAGCGCGCACTATTTGACAACGGAAGAAAGAGAGCTTCTTCCGATCGTTCATCTCTTAATGTACGGATATGCGCTGCTCACCGCGTTTCACTATATGCTGATGCCGCAGGAGCAGAGGGGAAAAGGCATGTTTTATACGTTTGATCTCACTGTGGTGACACTGCCCGTCATTCAGCTGATCTTCAGTTTTTTTGCTTTCTGGAACAGCAATCGTGACACGATGGCTGCAGAGGATTTAGTCTCCTCGCTTTGTTCCGTTGCGGTTGTTTTACTCCTTCTGATTTCTATGAATGTTTTATTTTTTAAAATGTATTGGAAACCGAGGCCGGTTTTTATCGGCGTGTTTTATGCAGCGGTCATCGGGCTATTGGTGTGGGTGCTCTCTCCGTCCTCGGCCGGGGTATCAAGAGATTACGGCAGGCTTCTCCCGTTTACGGTGTATTTAACAATGGCGGGTTTTCTGATGACCCATCACTTATTTCATCGGTCAGACAGGATCAGACGGCGGACGAAAAGCTTTCTTGCGGCGGCCGCTGCCGCTGGTTTTATTATCTTTTTGAATCCGGTGTACAACGCAGGAGATGCCGCATTTGCGGTTTCAAAACCGATAGCTGAAGATTCTGTTGATTATGTGGGCGAACATATTACTTCAGACCAGGCGGAACGGATCCTTACGTCATTTTTTCCGGCTGAGAATCCGATTTATTTGACAGAAACCAATCAGGATCTCCATTACTTTTACCGCTTTAAAACGGAAGATTATGAAGCGGAAGTGGACGAGGTTTCCCGAATGATTACAAATTATCAATATCTTAAAAAACCGGAAGGCCGGACATTAACAGAAGAAGAGTACCGGAAAAAGTCGCTGGATTTCTTGTCGGTACACGGCCGAAAACTAAAAACACAAGGCATTCAGACAACAGAGAGAAAAGAAGACGGACAGTTTGTCGTGGAGATCGCGCCGAAAAGACAAGGGAAGCATCACGAACAAACGGGTGCTGTATTTTACTGGGAAAAAGAAACGATCATGGGTTTTTCAGAAGACCCGTCTATTTATCAGCTTCAGTCGCTGCCGCAGGTGCACATGAAGGAAAAAGACATAATGAAAGCATCAAAAGCCGTCTTTCATACGCTTCAAATGCCTGGTCAGACATTTGAAATCACAAATACAGATATCAACAGCCTGATCGGCAGCAGTGTGACCGTAACAGCGAATAACGGGGCGGAGCTGGTATTTGATGCCGAATCCGGGCGCCTTATGAAAATCAGAATCTCATCAGGCAGCACCGTTTTGACAAAAAAAGAACTTCAGAAGAGGCTTTTTACATTGCTGGGCGCGGATACTTCAAAGCTTAAACAAATTGACAAATCGGAAGACGGCCTCGTTTTTGAAAACCTTGAAGGAACGTCCGTTTTTACGCTCCGGAATGAAGAAGGCATGATAGAGGCCTCATCCTGCGGACAGGTAAGCGCCAAAACATTCCCGCATACATACAGAGACGGGGAAACAGCCTTCAAAAGAGTGGCGGGGGCATATAACGGCATCATTTATAAAAAGCGGGTGAAGCCTGTCAAAGCGATGAAAGACGGCGTAACATATAACGCATGGCTTGTTATTATTCAGCCGTTCGGTTCAAACCGCCATGACGCATATGTAGTGAATGCGGATACTTACGAGGCGGTGAACCTTTATGAACAATAAAGAAAGAAAGGCTGTCTTCTTCGATTTATACGACCTGTATAAGGAAGGGGAACTTGAAGGCGGCACGCTTCAATGGATGAAAGAACATGAACCGGAATTCGGAGCAGAGGCGGAAAACAGAAAAAGACAGAATGAACATGATATGAAGCCGCCGCCGGGCGACATCCGCCAAATTAAATATATGAAATGCCTGACGTATGGACTGTATGGTTTCTTCATTGTGCTCTCAATCTGGATGACAGTGTGGTTTTATTTATAAATGAAAAACAAGATGTCAATTGAACAGTTGTACCGTGAACATTATCAAGATATTATGTATTACCTTTACAGACGCACACATCACGCTGAGACCGCTAAAGATCTCGCTCAGGATACGTTTATGAAAGCATTTAACGGGCTTGAGTCATTTAAGGGGCACTCGTCTATCCGCACGTGGCTCTATGCAATTGCCCACCATACCTTCATCAATTGGTACAGACGGGACAGAAAATACCAATTTTCAGATATCACCTTGAATGAAGGGCTTCAGCAAACAACATATGAACTGCCGGAGCATTACGTTGACCGGACAGACACAAAGAACGCGCTGGCCGGGCAGATTCAGCGCCTGAAAAATGATCAGCAGACCGTTTTAATTTTAAGGGAATTTCAAGAGCTGTCATACGAAGAGATTGCTGATATTTTGGGTTGGAGCCTGCCGAAGGTGAAGAGCACCTTATACAGGGCGAGAATGCAGCTGAAACAGCACTTGGCGGAAAAAAGGAAGGACGGACACATATGACTTGCTGTTTAGTGAGAGATTTACTCCCTTTATATATTGAAGGCGATTGTGAAACAGAAACAGAGCGGTATATATCCCGCCATCTTGATACATGCGGTGAGTGCAAAAGGGTATATCATATGATGAAGGAGCCGCTTGACCTTGACGAAGCTGAAATGAAGGCGCCAGACGGTTATGAAGAGGAGGAGAGGCGGTTTCAGGAAAGATATTACGGGAGGCTGCTGACAAAAGCCGCCTGTATGTTCGGGGCTGTATTTCTCATCATGCTTGCGCTTAAACTGCTGAATTAAAAAAACGCCCGGCTGGATGACCGGGCGTTTTTTTCGTTTACTCAGCCGGGTGAAAGGCTGTATAAATGCTTTCAAGTAATTCCTGCGGCAGTGAATTAAAGAATTCAGCACACAGCTTCGCTTCTTTTTTACCTGCACCTGCTTTTTCAGCAAGCTCCTGATCAAACGTATACACGCCGTCTTCTTCAACCAGCGCAGATTGAAGAATATGAAGACTCTGGGAGAAAGCGGTGAACAGCTGATCAACGATAAGAGCTTCTTTTTCCGTAAAGCCGAGCTCCACTGCTTTTTCTTTATTAAATGTATATTCGCCGTCCGTTTTCTCGATACATTGGGTAAGGACGGTTAAAAATTCCGTTGAACTGTCCCACAGCTTTTGAATGGTCTGTGCGGCTTCTTTATCTAATCCCAATTCAACCGCTTTTTCACCGTCAAAATAATAGACGCCGTCTTTTTCGTAAATGGATTGGCTGATGATGTCTAAAAGCTTTGCCGCATCTCCCGGTGTTTTCTCGGCAAAAGCCTGCAAGACAGGCGATTCATTTGCCTGAATTGTTTTTGCACCGGCAGACTCAAGCGGACTGAATGCAAGCAAGGCGGCTGAAGCAGTTGCAGCGGCAGTTACAGCGGTTTTCTTCAAAAAAGATGTTTTCATTTTGTTCTCTCCTTGTCATGTGTATTTGCTTACAGCCACAAGTATAAAAATCCAGTGATGGAATTGAAATAGGAAGTTTGGTATTTTCTTCATAACAATACCGGACTAATTCCGGCTGCCTTTTCTGAGGGACTCTGCTGTTGTCACTAGAATGCATGCTGCTGTTTCCGGCTTCTTGACTAGGCGGCGGGGGAGATAAGCCTTACATCCCGCCGGTTTTGAGGATGCAAAAAAGCCTGAATGTTTCATTCAGGCTTCATACAATATTGTGCTTTTCATGTTTACGGAATTTTGCAAAGGGTCATGCTTTTAATCAAGCAGTCCCTGTTCGCGCATTTTTTTCTTTACAGTGAAACCGCTTCCCATCATGGCGATAACGAGAACAATGCTTCCGATGACACCCCATGCGCTTTTCTCAGCGATTGATACGCCGATCAGCATCATGCTGAAGACTGCTGCGAATGCAAATAATAATAAGAGCCAATTCAATTTTTTCATATTTCCATCCCCTTTAACGTCATACTTTCAGTTTACAGAAAAACGTGACGCTTTTAAAGAGGATGTGTGGTATAATATGAAAGTTATCTAATTTTTTTAGGAGATGAAAATGTGAAACTTCGAAACGATCTTCGCAATATCGCGATTATTGCCCACGTTGACCATGGGAAAACGACTTTGGTAGACCAATTGCTTCACCAAGCCGGAACCTTCCGTGCCAACGAAAATATTGCCGAACGCGCAATGGATTCAAACGATCTTGAACGTGAACGCGGTATTACAATTCTCGCGAAAAATACTGCGATTAACTATAAAGATACACGCATTAATATTTTGGACACTCCGGGACACGCCGACTTCGGCGGAGAGGTTGAACGGATTATGAAAATGGTTGACGGCGTTCTGTTAGTCGTTGACGCATATGAAGGCTGCATGCCGCAAACCCGTTTCGTTCTGAAGAAAGCCCTTGAGCAGAACTTAAATCCGGTTGTCGTCGTAAACAAAATCGACCGTGATTTCGCCCGCCCGGAAGAAGTTATCGATGAAGTGCTTGATCTGTTCATCGAGCTGGATGCAAACGAAGAACAGCTTGAGTTCCCTGTCGTCTACGCTTCTGCGATTAACGGAACGGCAAGTCTTGATCCGAAAAAGCAGGACGAAAACATGGAATCACTGTATGAAACGATTCTTGAACATGTCCCTGCGCCGGTTGATAACGCCGAAGAGCCTCTTCAATTCCAAGTGGCGCTTCTTGATTACAATGACTATGTCGGCCGTATCGGTATCGGACGCGTTTTCCGCGGCACGATGAAAGTCGGCCAGCAGGTTTCATTGATGAAACTTGACGGAACGGTCAAATCATTCCGTGTAACGAAAATCTTCGGTTTCCAAGGATTGAAACGCGTGGAAATTGAAGAAGCGAGAGCGGGAGACCTCGTTGCCGTTTCTGGTATGGAAGACATCAACGTCGGTGAAACGGTTTGTCCGGCTGACCACCATGAGCCGCTGCCGGTTCTGCGTATTGATGAGCCTACGCTTCAAATGACATTTGTCGTAAACAACAGCCCGTTTGCAGGCCGTGAAGGCAAATATGTCACAGCCCGTAAAATCGAAGAGCGTCTGAACGCACAGCTTCAAACAGACGTCAGTCTTCGTGTCGAACCGACGGCATCGCCTGACGCATGGGTTGTTTCAGGACGCGGTGAGCTTCACCTGTCTATTTTAATTGAAAACATGCGCCGCGAAGGCTATGAGCTTCAAGTGTCTAAACCTGAAGTTATCATTAAGGAAATTGACGGCGTAAGCTGCGAGCCTGTTGAGCGCGTGCAGATTGACGTGCCTGAAGAGCATACCGGTTCTGTTATGGAATCAATGGGTGCGAGAAAAGGCGAAATGCTCGATATGATTAATAACGGAAACGGCCAGGTCCGCCTGATCTTTACCGTACCTTCACGCGGGCTCATCGGCTATTCTACTGAGTTTCTGTCACTGACACGCGGTTTCGGTATCCTGAACCACACGTTTGACAGCTATCAGCCGATGCAAAAAGGCCAAGTCGGAGGCCGCCGTCAGGGTGTGCTCGTTTCCATGGAAAATGGAAAAGCGACATCTTACGGAATTCAAGGTATTGAAGACCGCGGCGTCATCTTCGTTGAGCCGGGCACAGAAGTATATGAAGGCATGATTGTCGGCGAACATAACCGTGACAATGATCTTGTCGTCAATGTCAGCAAAATGAAACAGCAGACAAACGTCCGTTCCGCAACGAAGGATCAAACGACTACGATTAAGAAAGCGCGCATTATGTCGCTTGAAGAATCACTCGAGTACTTAAACGATGATGAATACTGTGAAGTAACACCGGAATCCATCCGTTTAAGAAAGAAAATCCTGAACAAAAACGAACGTGAAAAAGCGGCGAAAAAGAAAAAAACAGCAGGAATGTCTTAATCACTTGCAGAATTTGAAAAGATAGAACCCGAACGGAAAAGGGGAGGGGATCTTTTTGAATGAAGTAAGTGAACGGCTGTCGTTCTTTGCTGCGCTTTACCAAGTGGATGAGCATCCGCTGACGGGAATGTGGCTGTTATACGGAACGATCGTCGTGCTCTCGGTGATTGTATTTAAACTCGGCTTTGCCAAAAGGCTGCCGGTTTTAAAGGCTGCGGCAGTTTATCTCTTTCTCGTGCTCGGCTGCACCGTGCTGACTTTTTTCGGTGTGTTTCTGCCGGTCGGAGAAGGGCTTGTTGTCGCCGCCTTGATTTTGATCATTTACAAAATCCGTCTGCATCAGTCCAAAAAAAGCCAGTCAGCTAAACCGCAATAAAAAAATGACCTTGCCTTTCGGCGGGTCATTTTTTTATTGGTTTATTTTTTCACTTTATCTTTTTTCGTTTTTTGCCCTGGATGAAAGGAGAAGTGTCCGGTATTCAGCCGCGCCTCTGTTTTGACTTTGATTCGGTCATGGCATTCCTGGCACATATATGTATGAATCGGACGGTTGCGGAGGCGTTTGGCTGTCAGTGTTTCATCATCAATTTGTTCAATTTTGTCGCAAATGGAACATTTAACTCTCATTGATTTTTCACCTCTTTCACTATGACAAGCATTATATCATGGATGACCCGCCTGCCAAAGGGAAAGAAAGCAGCGCCCTTCCTTTGTAGCGGGCGCTGCTTTTTACCGGCGGTTATTCATGTGATGATCCGATTGATCATTCTGCTCGTTTTGCAGCTTGTTCTGATCTCTTTGATTCAGCTGGTCATCATTCGATTTAGTCGGTGATTCTTTTTCATTGTCGGTCACATCATTCGGAACTTCCGGCATGACACGTCCGACGATTGCGGCGAGTTCGTCCAAAATGCCTGAAACCGGACGCCCGGCCTTAATATCGCTGCCCATTCCTCTCAGGCGGGAGACTGTATCAGGATCAGCGACGACAACGGCATTGGCGCCGTAAGGATCGTTTTTTAATGCTTGGGCAACGGTGTATTTAATGCTTTCCACTTTGCTCCGTTCTAAATTGTCATCCACATCGATTCCGACGACTGAGTATCGCCCGAGTACGACCGCGGTGGCGTCTGTAATGCCTGGGATTTTTTCAGTCACTTCGACTAGATGCTTTGCAATGTCTGTCCGGCCGGGATTCGCAGCTGTTTCAGGAGCTGTATCACTCACATGAATCGGTTTTGCTCCGCCCTGATCGGTTGATTCGTTTTGGATATTGCTGCGTCCGCGGCTATCCTGTACAGCTGTGCAGCCGGTCAGAATAAATAAAGCTTGTATGATAATGAAAAGAATTCGCACGTCAGATTCCCTCCTTAATGCTTTCATTTCTTTTATTGTTGAATTAACCTTCTATCTTTATTCACCAAATCATATATTTTAGCAGGCATCCCCGTTTTTCACGAAAAGAGAAGCACACGCTGGGCTTTGATCCTTATTTTTCAGGAGGCTGAGACTTGAGTAAAATTTATGTGTTAGATACGAATGTACTTTTGCAGGATCCTAACGCCATTTTTTCTTTTGAAGAAAACGAAGTTGTCATCCCCGCCGTCGTGCTGGAAGAGGTCGATTCAAAAAAGCGGTATATGGACGAGGTCGGGAGGAATGCGAGGCACGTATCTAAGCTGATAGACGGGCTCAGGGAGAAAGGAAGGCTGCACGAAAAGGTTCCGCTTGAAAGCGGAGGAACGATCAGAATTGAACTGAACCACCGGTCATTTCATCAGCTTCAGGAAATTTTTATCGAAAAAACAAATGATAACCGCATTTTGGCGGTGGCAAAAAATTTAAGCCTTGAGGAGGAAACGAAAGAAAACGGCCGCCCCGTCATCCTGGTCAGTAAGGATGTGCTGGTCAGGGTAAAGGCGGATGCCATCGGGCTTTTGGCGGAGGACTTTTTAAACGACAGAGTCGTTGACCATGATGAGATATACAGTGGGTACAAAGATATATTTATGAATAAAGAGCGGTTTGACTCGTTTTATAAAAACAAACAAATTTCAGTCAAGGAGCTTCAGCAGCATCAGGTTTATCCGAATCAATTTGTGCTGATGAAAGATGAATTAGGAGGATCTTCTTCTGCGGTCGGCATGACAGATAAGAAAGGGGAGACCGTAAAAAGACTCGTCTTTGATGATGAGCACGTATGGGGCATCAGGCCGAAAAACGTCCAGCAGACAATGGCGCTTGAACTCCTGCTGAGAGAAGATATCCCGCTTGTCACCCTGATCGGAAAAGCGGGAACGGGAAAAACTTTGCTTGCCCTCGCAGCGGGGCTTCTGCAGACGGAGGATCTCGGTATTTATAAAAAGCTGATCGTCGCTCGTCCCATCGTCCCGGTGGGCAAGGATATCGGATATTTGCCGGGTGAAAAAGAGGAGAAGCTCAAGCCGTGGATGCAGCCGATCTTTGATAATCTTGAATTTTTGTTCAATGCGAAAAAGCCGGGTGAACTTGAAGCGATTTTAGCGGGCATCGGATCAATTCAGGTCGAGGCGTTGACATACATTCGGGGAAGAAGCATTCCGGATCAGTTTATTATTATCGATGAGGCTCAGAATTTGACGAGGCACGAGGTCAAGACGCTTTTGACACGGGTGGGAGAAGGCAGCAAAATTGTCCTGATGGGTGACCCGGAGCAAATAGATCACCCATATTTAGACAGTTTAAATAACGGACTTGCTTATGTCGTAGAGCGGTTTAAAGGACAAACCGTCTCCGGCAGCGTGAAGCTTATGAAAGGCGAAAGATCCGGCCTTGCACAGCTTGCGGCCGATTTGTTATAGAACTTCGATTTCTGTGACGCCTGTTATCGGTTTTTCAAAGTTTCCGTTCACGTAAAAATGGACCGGACCGCCGTCTTGAAGAGGCTTCCCTGACTCACAGAAATGGGCGATTGCGTCCATCGCCTTTTCAAGCGGCACCTCGGTTCTTTCAGATCCTGAAATAAATACGCAAAGGACAGCGCTTTCTTTCGGCTCGGCATTTGCTAAGACAGCACCGAGCTTCATGGCGAAACTGCCGTTCATTAATCTTTCTTTTTCAAAACGTTTTTCGCTTTTTAAAGTCGGCGGCGAAATGCGCCCTTCTCTGATCACCCGTTCCGGATCGAGTGTATGCTCCTTAGTTTCTGCCGAGCCGTCTGAGTGAACGGGCTGATTGTTTTCAAACGGAAACTTGCGGTCATCGAAAATCCAGACACTCGGATCAATTGTAATCGGGTATGTAACATTGCCTTTAACTTGAATAACGCTCATGGTGAAGCCCCCCTTTACTTAAAGTATAAAAGTTTTCGCATGAATTGTCACTTTGCGTCGCAAATTAGACGTAACGAACGGCAGCAAAGTGAGGGGATCGAAATGGTATGCCGGCATTACCAGGAGCTGGACGCACTCGTTCAAGAAGCGAAAAAAAAGACCGGAGAAGGCAAAGTGGCAGACTATATTCCGGCTTTGGCAGAATCGGGTCAAGACAGCCTTTCAGTCACGATTTATCATGCGGAAAATACATGTCTGACGGCAGGAGACGCCGACCGGACATTTACGCTGCAGAGCATTTCGAAGGTGCTTTCTCTGGCGCTCGTCCTGATGGATTACGGAAAGGAAAAGATATTCAGCTGCGTAGGGCAGGAGCCGACCGGCGACCCGTTTAATTCCATTGTGAAGCTTGAGACGGTGAACCCGGGCAAGCCTTTAAATCCGATGATTAATGCGGGCGCTCTCGTCGTTACAAGTTTTATTAAAGGGCATACGCCGAAAGACCGTCTGGATTATCTGCTCGGATTTATCAGAAGGCTTGCGAATAATCAGGAAATTACATATTGCAGACATGTCGCAGAATCAGAATTCAGCTCCTCCATGATCAACCGGGCAATGTGTTATTACATGAAGCAGTATGACATTTTTAAAGGCGATGTTGAAGAGGTCATGGATTTGTATACAAAGCAGTGCGCGATTAAGATGAGCAGTCTGGATTTAGCCAAAATCGGCTGCGTATTCGCACTTGACGGCAAGCATCCGGAGACCGGGGAACAGGTCATAAAAAAAGATGTGGCGAGAATCTGCAAGACGTTTATGGTGACATGCGGCATGTACAATGCGAGCGGGGAATTCGCGATCAAGGTCGGCATTCCCGCCAAAAGCGGGGTTTCGGGAGGAATCATGGGCATTTCGCCATACAATTTCGGAATCGGTATATTCGGCCCGGCGCTTGATGAAAAAGGCAACAGCATCGCGGGTGTGAAGCTTTTGGAAATCATGTCTGAGAAATACAGGCTGAGTATTTTTTGAAACACTTTTTATCATGACATCTGCTTAAATCCTCTTGCAATTTCACCTGATACCCTTTATGATAAATAGAAGAATTAGGTACTCGCCTGGGGAACGGAGGGATACTTTTGGCTTCAGAGATTATAGTTGACCATCAGCAGAAAGCATTCGAACTGTTGAAGTCAGATGCTGAGAAGATTTTGAAGCTGATCCGAGTACAAATGGATAACTTAACGATGCCTCAATGTCCTCTGTACGAAGAGGTCTTGGATACTCAGATGTTCGGACTGTCGAGGGAAATCGATTTTGCTGTCCGCCTGGGATTAGTTGATGAAAACGACGGAAAAGAGCTGCTGGACAGACTTGAAAGAGAACTGTCTGCTCTGCATGACGCGTTTACAGGAAAATAAATGATCAAACTCAAACTATTCAACGGTTTGGGTTTTTTTATAACCGTAAACCGTTTTTTTGCATCTTCTTTTTGTGAGACGGTCTATTAATCTGCATTTCATCCGAAAAACTATAAAGAAACTGCGTAAATTGTTTATGAATTATAGTAAAATATAATACGCAATAGGTATTAAACGTAAGCTTTAAGCAGGAAAGAGGATGTTATGTTTAAAAGAATGTTAAAATCTTACGATTATTCATTGATAAGCGCTATTATTCTGCTCTGCAGTTTCGGATTGGTAATGGTATACAGTTCAAGTATGATTACCGCCGTTATGCGTTACGGGGTGAGCAGCGACTATTTTTTTAAACGGCAGCTGTTCGCCGTCATTGCAGGGCTCGTGCTGTTTATCATCGCGGCCGTTTTCCCGTACAAAGTGCTCGCCCATCAAAAGGTCCAGAAAATATTACTGCTTGCGTCAGTGGCTGCGCTTTGCGCGCTGTTTGTTTTCGGACATGTTGCCGGAAACGCGCAAAGCTGGTTTAAAATCGGCGGAATGGCCATTCAGCCGGGGGAATTTGTCAAGCTGACCCTGATTCTGTATCTTGCCGCGGTGTACGCGAAAAAACAAAGCTATATCGATCAGCTTTTGACAGGAGTTGCTCCGCCGGTGATCGTCACCGTAGTCATTTGTGCGCTTATCGCCATTCAGCCTGACTTCGGAACGGCGATGATTATCGGTCTGATCGCGTTTTGCGTCATTATGTGTTCGGGATTCAGCGGAAAGACGCTGCTCAGGCTGGTGATCATGGCGGGAATCGTATTACTTCTTGTCAGCCCGATCATTTATTTGAAATGGGACGATATTTTAACGCCCGGGCGCATGAGCCGGTTTGAAAGCCTTGAAAATCCGTTTAAATATGCCGGCACATCAGGCCTGCAGATTATAAATTCGTATTATGCGATCGGCTCAGGCGGTTTTTTCGGCCTCGGTCTCGGAGAAAGCATTCAAAAATACGGATATCTGCCGGAATCGCATACAGACTTTATCATGGCGGTTATTTCAGAGGAGCTCGGCATTTTCGGCGTCCTGTTCGTCATTGTGCTGCTTGCTTTTGTTGTGTTAAAAGGTTTTTATATTGCGAGAAAATGTGAAGATCCGTTCGGCAGTCTCCTGGCAATCGGGATATCCAGTATGATTGCGATCCAGACCTTCATCAATCTCGGCGGTGTCAGCGGCTTAATTCCGATTACGGGTGTTCCGCTGCCGTTTATCAGCTACGGAGGCTCATCCATGTTTTTATTATTGACGAGCGCCGGTATATTGGTGAACGTCAGTATGCATGTCAAGTACTCAGAAAAGAAGAAAAAGAGGGAACCCGTTCCGTCTAAGGGGATAAAAAGACGGCAGACGGAAAAATCTGTGTATCTGTAAAAAACAAGTGTATACACAGGACGGATATTCCTTTATTATAAACTACATATTTACTAGGCCAAGGGGGAGAGAAATTTGTCACAACAATCCATCCAAAAAGTGTTAGTAGCAAACAGGGGAGAAATTGCGATCCGGATTTTCCGGGCGTGCACAGAATTGAACATCAGAACGGTAGCCGTTTATTCAAAAGAAGATTCGGGTTCCTACCACCGCTATAAAGCGGATGAAGCCTATCTTGTCGGAGAAGGCAAAAAACCGATAGACGCGTATCTTGATATTGAAGGGATTATTGAGATTGCGAAAAGAAACGGCGTTGACGCCATCCATCCGGGTTACGGATTTCTGTCTGAAAATATCCAATTTGCGAGACGCTGTGAAGAAGAGGGCATCGTATTTATCGGACCGACGTCAGCGCATTTGGATATGTTCGGAGATAAGGTCAAGGCCAGAGAGCAGGCTGAAAAAGCCGGCATCCCCGTTATCCCGGGGAGTGACGGGCCTGCTGAAACATCAAAAGATGTCGAACAATTCGCAAAAGTTCACGGGTATCCGTTTATTATTAAAGCGTCGCTCGGAGGCGGCGGCCGGGGGATGAGAATCGTCAGAAGCGAGGGCGAATTGAAAGATTCGTTTGAGCGGGCCAAATCAGAAGCGAAAGCCGCATTCGGAAACGACGAAGTGTATGTTGAAAAACTGATCGAAAATCCTAAGCACATTGAAGTTCAGGTGATCGGAGATAAAGAAGGCAATGTCGTCCATCTGTATGAGCGGGACTGTTCCGTTCAGAGACGCCATCAAAAGGTCATTGAGGTGGCGCCGAGTGTATCCTTACAGCCTGAATTAAGGGACGAGATCTGTGAAGCGGCTGTCGCCCTTGCGAAAAATGTCGGCTATATCAACGCGGGAACCGTGGAATTTCTCGTAGCGGACGGTGAGTTTTACTTTATTGAAGTGAATCCTCGCGTACAAGTGGAGCATACGATTACGGAAATGATTACGGGGGTTGATATCGTTCAGACGCAGATTCTCGTTGCGCAGGGCTACGGACTCCACAGCCGTGCCGTCAATATTCCTCAGCAAAAAGACATTTTTACAATCGGGTATGCGATACAATCACGTGTGACCACTGAAGATCCGCTGAATGACTTTATGCCTGACACGGGTAAAATTATGGCTTACCGCTCAGGCGGCGGCTTCGGCGTCCGCCTTGATACAGGGAACAGCTTCCAGGGCGCGGTTATCACGCCTTATTACGATTCACTGCTCGTCAAACTGTCGACATGGGCGCTGACGTTTGAGCAGGCATCGGCAAAAATGGTCCGCAACCTGCAGGAATTCAGAATCAGGGGCATTAAGACCAATATCCCGTTTCTTGAAAACGTGGCAAAGCATGAAAAATTCCTGACCGGGCAATATGATACATCGTTTATCGACACAACGCCCGAACTGTTTGTTTTTCCTAAACAGAAGGACCGCGGGACAAAAATGCTTTCTTACATCGGCAATGTAACAGTAAACGGTTTTCCGGGAATCGGGAAAAAAGAAAAACCTGCGTTTGATAAGCCTCAGGCTATTACGTTAGGTATCGGAGAAAAGCCGGTAAACGGCACGAAACAGATTCTCGATGAAAGAGGCGCTGAAGGGCTTGCTGACTGGGTGAAAGAGCAAAAGTCCGTACTCCTGACTGATACAACGTTCAGGGATGCCCACCAGTCTCTGCTTGCGACCAGAATCAGAACAAATGATTTGAAAAAAATCGCGAACCCCACGGCTGTCCTGTGGCCTGAACTGTTCAGCCTTGAAATGTGGGGAGGCGCGACATTTGATGTAGCATACCGTTTCTTAAAAGAAGATCCTTGGAAACGCCTTGAAGATCTCCGCAAGGAAGTGCCGAACACATTGTTCCAGATGCTGCTTCGTTCATCAAATGCCGTCGGTTATACCAACTATCCGGACAATGTCATCCAAAAATTTGTCCGGCAGTCAGCAGAGTCAGGTATTGATGTATTCCGGATCTTTGACAGTCTGAACTGGGTGAAAGGGATGACGCTGGCCATCGATGCCGTCCGTGAAACCGGAAAAGTGGCGGAGGCTGCGATTTGTTATACGGGAGATATTCTTGATAAGAGCCGGACGAAGTATGATTTGAAATATTATCTTTCCATGGCGAAAGAGCTTGAGGCGTCTGGTGCGCACATTCTCGGCATTAAAGACATGGCAGGTCTTTTGAAACCGCAAGCCGCATATGATCTTGTCTCCGCGCTGAAGGAAACGATTGATATTCCCGTTCATCTTCACACGCATGATACGAGCGGCAACGGCGTCTTTCTCTATGCCAAAGCTGTTGAAGCGGGTGTGGATATCGTGGATGTCGCCGTCAGCTCAATGGCGGGGCTGACTTCACAGCCGAGCGCAAGCGGATTTTACCATGCGCTTGAAGGGAACAGCCGCCGTCCAGAAATGGATGTCCGGCAGGTTGAAAGACTGTCACAATACTGGGAATCCGTCCGTCAATATTACAGTGAGTTTGAAAGCGGGATGAAGGCTCCGCACACTGAGATTTATAATCACGAAATGCCGGGCGGGCAGTACAGCAATTTGCAGCAGCAGGCAAAAGGCGTCGGCCTGGGTGACCGCTGGAATGAGGTGAAAGAGATGTACAGCGTCGTCAACCGCATGTTCGGCGACGTCGTTAAAGTAACACCTTCTTCCAAAGTCGTCGGAGATATGGCGCTTTACATGGTGCAAAACAATTTAACAGAACAAGATGTTTATGATAAAGGCGAAACGCTTGATTTTCCGGATTCTGTCGTTGAGCTTTTTAAAGGGCAGATCGGCCAGCCGCACGGCGGATTTCCGGAAAAACTGCAAAAGCTCGTGCTGAAAGGGCAGACGCCGATTACGGTAAGACCCGGTGAGCTGCTCGAACCGGTATCTTTCGAAGGCATTAAAGAAGAATGGAAAGAAACACATCAGATGGAATTGAGTGACCAGGACGCAATCGCATATGCGCTTTATCCGAAGGTTTTCACTGAATATGTACAAACGGCTGAACGCTTCGGTGATATTTCCGTATTGGACACACCGACTTTCTTCTACGGCATGACGCTCGGTGAAGAAATCGAGGTGGAAATCGAGCGCGGAAAAACGCTGATCGTGAAACTTGTATCTATCGGTGAACCGCAGCCGGACGCGACACGGGTCGTTTATTTCGAATTGAACGGCCAGCCGCGTGAGGTAGTCATTAAAGATGAAAGCATTAAATCGTCCGTACAGGAAAAATTAAAAGCCGATCGGACAAACCCAAGCCACATTGCGGCATCAATGCCGGGAACCGTTATTAAATTGTTAACTGAAACCGGCGCGAAGGTGAACAAAGGCGATCATCTGATGATTAATGAAGCGATGAAAATGGAGACGACGGTGCAGGCACCGTTCTCCGGGACGATTCAGCAGATCCATGTGAAAAACGGAGAACCGATTCAGACAGGCGATTTACTGATCGAGATTGAAAAAGCGTAAAAGAATGAACATTAAAAAACCTGATCCATGTGCGATCAGGTTTTTTGTATGTAAAAAGACCGAAGCTCTGATACTTCGGTCTTTTCATGCGCCTCAAATGTTCCGCTGTTTTGATTCATAACGGAAGCGGGCGATTAATAATAAGAAATAGCATAGGACGCCGAACAGCCCGGCAATAAAGAGTGAATGGGCAAGTGCAAAACCGGTGGCCATTTCTGAATAAACAACCATGATTCCGGAGAGCGCTTGTAATAAAACAAAGATAAGAGCCGCCGTCCAGCCACCAAGAATCTGTTTTTGGTCTTTGTAGGAGCGCACCGCATGCACGAAAGCGATAAGGATCCATATGAACAGAAGCAGCGCTGCCGTTCTGTGGCCCATCTGCACCCACTCCTGAAATTGGGACGGAAGCCCGTGGTTCAGTCTGCTGCAAAGCGGAACATCAGGACAGGCGAGGCTTGATTGCGTATGGCGCACATAAGCCCCCGTATAAACGACGATATACGTGTAAATCGAAAGGCCGATCATATGAAACTGCATTTTCCTGCCGATTCTGAGCGGCTTGACGAGCTTTTTGTCTGATTTATCCGCTTCAAATATGAGCAGCGTCAAAATCAGAACAGAAGCGAAAGAAATCAGCGATATGCCGAAATGAAGCGCCATAACGAGCGCATTTGATCCGAAAACAACCGCTAATGCGCCGAGAAGCGCCTGTAAAAATAAAAAGATAATGGACATAATGGCGAGAAAGGTTGTTTCACGGAAAACAGGCGTGACTTTTCTCCATGCCCAAAACGCGAGGCTCAGCACGAGAACGATTGAGACACCGCTTGCGAGTCTGTGGCTCCATTCAATGATAGAAGCGGCATTAAGCTCCGGGAAAAAGCGGCCGTGGCAAAGCGGCCACTGTCTTCCGCATCCTAGACCCGACCCTGTCTTTGTGACAAGAGCGCCGCCGATCAGCACGACGAGCATGACGAATGTCGTCAGCACACCGAGTGCTTTTAAAGCTTTATTCATTTTACATTCACCTTCTTAACAAACTGGACAAAATGATATACGTACCAAGTGTAAGCGAATATGTGTTTTGTGGCAATTCTCAATTCTGTTTGTTCACAAAAATATAATAGAATCAGGACTTCTTAGATAATGGGGTTGATTATTCCAGATGGGTCTGATAGAAATAAAGTAACCGCTTTATTATGCAATTGGCGGATGTGGTAAAATTCATAAAACGTTCACAAATAAATTCCTGTTTCTCGTTTAATATTTAAGAGGATGTTTTTTTACAGGTCATTATCTTGTATGATAGAGTTGCAGGTCTTAAAAAACCTGCTTTAGGTTTGTAAGGGAGGTTTACGTTATGGCTAATTCCAGAATTTTAAACGATACAGCTATAGACGGACAGATTGAAGAGACGACGGCATGGAAGGATTTCCTTTCGCTTATTAAAATAGGAATCGTCAATTCGAATTTAATTACGACTTTTACCGGCATGTGGCTTGCGTTACATATATCCGGTCTGAGTTTTTTAGGCAATTTAAACACCGTGCTTCTTACATTAATAGGATCTTCACTGATCATCGCCGGTTCTTGTGCGGTTAATAACTATTATGACCGTGATATTGATCATTTAATGGAACGCACGAAAGTAAGACCGACGGTTACCGGAAAGATTCAGCCGAATCAAGCGCTGTGGTCAGGAATTTTACTCATTGCTTTAGGACTTATCATGCTTTTAATGACCACCGTAATGGCGGCAGTCATCGGTTTTATCGGGGTGTTTACGTACGTTGTTCTTTATACAATGTGGACGAAACGCCGCTATACGATTAATACGGTTGTCGGAAGTGTATCGGGCGCCGTTCCGCCGTTAATCGGCTGGACAGCGGTTGAAGGGCACATCGGTGTTGTCGCATGGGTATTATTCATGATTTTATTCATCTGGCAGATTCCGCACTTTTTAGCGCTTGCGATTAAGAAGACGGAAGATTACAGAGCAGCGAACATTCCGATGCTTCCGGTAGTGCACGGCTTTGAGGTGACGAAAAGACAGATTATCGTCTGGGTCGCATGCCTGCTGCCGCTTCCGTTTTTCCTCGGCAGTCTCGGTCTTCCGATCGTCATTCTCGGCACTCTGCTGAATATAGGATGGCTTGTTCTCGGATTGATGGGTTTCCGTATGAAAAACATTATGAAGTGGGCAACTCTTATGTTTGTCTATTCGCTTAATTACATGACCATTTATTTCGTAGCAATGGTGGTCTTCACGCTGTTTTAATTGAATGTTGTTTGATCGCCAAAACAAACAATGACAACTAGTAAACGCCGCCTTGACCTTTTGTTTAATCAGGCGGCTTTGCTTTTATACATAGATGGAATTTTAAGTAAAAAATCTCATATTTTAAAAAATGAGGAAATGAAGTATTTCAGCTGGAAGCAGATTTACTGCTCGTGCATTTTGTACTGATTCAAAAAAGGGGTTGGGTGAAATGTTAAAGCGTTGGCGTCTTTTATCATTATTAGCCTTAGTGCCGCTTTTATTGAGCGGCTGTGGAAAACCGTTTCTGTCCACACTCAAGCCTGCCGGCGAAGTGGCTGATAAACAATATGATCTGACGGTGCTCAGCACACTTATCATGGTTGTCGTCGTTGCGGTCGTAGCAGTTATTTTCTTTTACGTCATTGTGAGATTCAGACGGTCGCGTGTAGGGGAAGACACGATACCGAAACAGGTGGAGGGGAACCGTTTTTTAGAAATCACCTGGACCGTTATTCCGATCCTGCTTCTGATTATTCTTGTCATCCCGGTTGTCATCCAGACACTGGCGCTGGCGGATACGTCGCCGATGGATAAGAAAAACCGTAAAGCAGAGGATGCGCTCGTGATTAATGTAAGGGCGAATTTATACTGGTGGGAATTCGAGTATCCTGATTACGGGTTTGTGACCAGTCAGGAGCTGATCGTTCCCACAGATGAACGCGTTTATTTCAAGCTGAAGTCCTCAGATGTGAAACACTCTTTCTGGATTCCGTCAGCCGGGGGGAAAATCGATACGAATACGGATAACGACAATACTTTCTTTCTGACCTTCGATTCTAAACGCAGCAAAGAAGCGGGCAAATATTTCTTCGGGAAATGCGCGGAGCTGTGCGGACCTTCACATGCGCTGATGGATTTCAAAGTGAAACCGCTGCCGTCAAAAGAATTTAAACAATGGACGAAAGCGATGAAAAATTATAAGCATACAACAGATTCCGATTTAGCCGCGCAAGGAGAAGAGCTGTTTAAGGAAAAAAACTGCCTGAGCTGTCATGCGGTTGAGCCTAATGATAAACGGGCTGAAGCGGCAAGAACGGCTCCGAACCTGGCTACCTTCGGCGAACGTGTCAAAGTGGCCGGCATCAAGGATGCGAATAAAGAGAACATAAAAGCTTGGCTGAAAGATCCGGACAGCATTAAACCGGGCAATAAGATGACAGGCACTTATCCGAAGCTTTCGGACTCTGAAACGGATGCGCTGTATGAATATTTAAAAGGGCTGAAAGCGGAGAACAAGTGAGGACAGGGAGATATCAGGGGGGAGGTCGCAAATGATGAATACGCTTACAGGGCAGCAAAGAAAAGGCTCTATGCTTTGGGACTATTTGACGACGGTTGACCATAAGAAAATCGCGATTTTATATATGATCGCCGGGGGATTTTTCTTCGTCGTCGGCGGACTTGAGGCCATGCTTATCAGGATTCAGCTCTTGAGACCGGGAAACGATTTTGTGAATGCGCAGCAGTTTAATGAAATTATGACGATGCACGGCACGACAATGATCTTCCTGGCGGCAATGCCGCTGTTATTCGGGCTGATGAACGCGGTTGTGCCGCTTCAGATCGGGGCGCGTGACGTATCATTTCCGTTTCTGAATGCGCTTGGGTTCTGGCTGTTTTTCTTCGGGGGAATCTTCTTGAATCTGAGCTGGTTTTTAGGAGGCGCTCCAGATGCAGGCTGGACGGCGTATGCGTCGCTTGCGCTGAATTCGAAAGGGCACGGCGTTGACTTTTTCGTGCTCGGCCTGCAGATATCAGGCTTAGGGACGCTGATTGCGGGGATCAACTTTCTGGCAACCATTATTAATATGAGGGCGCCAGGTTTGACGTATATGAGACTGCCGCTGTTTACGTGGACGACATTTGTGGCGTCGGCACTCATTTTATTCGCATTTCCTCCGCTCACCGCCGGTTTAGCGCTGATGATGCTGGATCGTCTGTTCGGGACGAATTTCTTTAATCCTGAATTGGGCGGAAATACGATTATCTGGGAGCACTTGTTTTGGATTTTCGGCCATCCGGAAGTATACATTTTAATTCTTCCTGCGTTCGGGATTTTTTCAGAAATCATTCCTGTGTTTGCGAGAAAGCGTCTGTTTGGTTATTCGTCTATGGTTTTTGCGATCGTGCTGATCGGCTTTCTCGGATTCATGGTATGGGTTCACCACATGTTTACGACCGGACTCGGACCGATTGCCAATGCAATATTTGCGGTTGCAACGATGGCGATTGCGGTGCCTACGGGCATTAAGATTTTCAACTGGCTTTTGACGATTTGGGGAGGAAACGTCAAATTCACGACGCCTATGCTGTATGCCGTCGCCTTTATTCCGTCTTTCGTGCTCGGAGGTGTGACGGGTGTCATGCTGGCGGCCGCAGCGGCAGATTATCAGTTCCATGATACGTATTTTGTCGTAGCGCATTTCCACTACGTCATCATCGGCGGCGTTGTGTTCGGCATCCTGGCGGGCGTGCATTTCTGGTGGCCGAAAATGTTCGGGAAGGTGCTTCATGAAACGATGGGGAAAATTTCCTTTGTCTTGTTTTTTATCGGGTTTCATCTTACCTTCTTCATTCAGCATTTCCTCGGCTTGATGGGAATGCCGCGGCGCGTTTACACATATCTGCCCGGCCAGGGGCTTGATACCGGAAACCTGATCAGTTCAATCGGCGCGTTTTTCATGGCGGGCGCGGCTGTATTGCTCGTCGTCAATATTATTTATACTTCTGTAAAAGGGAAATACGTCGGGAATGACCCATGGATGGACGGACGTACACTCGAATGGGCGGTCTCTTCGCCGCCGCCTGAATATAATTTTAAACAGCTTCCGTTTGTGCGGGGACTTGATCCGCTGTGGATTGAAAAGCAGGCCGGAAATGAAGGGATGTCGCCTGCAGAGCCTGTAGAGGACATTCATATGCCGAACGGCTCCATCATGCCGTTTATCATGTCCTTCGGGCTGTTTGTCGCAGCGTTCGGGTTTTTATACCACTCTGACTATTCATGGGGGCTTCCGGTTATCTTTATAGGCCTCGGCATCACATTCTTTACCATGCTGCTTCGGTCCTTGGTCGATGATTACGGCTATCATATTCACAAAGAAGATCTGCCTAATGATGATAAAGGGGTGAAGGCGTAATGCAGCTACAGGAAAAAATGACGGCTGAAACCTTTCCGGCTTCTCCTGAAAAAGCAACGCTTGAAGGGAAAAATAAGTTTTTAGGATTTTGGCTGTTTCTCGGCGGGGAAACGGTTCTGTTCGCCTCGCTTTTTGCGACATTCCTCGCTTTGCGGGAATCTAAAGCGGGCGGGCCGTCAACGGCTGACATGTTCGAGCTGCCGATCGTGTTTATCGCCACGATGCTTCTGTTAACGAGCAGCTTAACGAGTGTGTATGCAATGTATCATATGAAAAATTTCTCCTTTAAAAAAATGCAGGTGTGGCTTTTGATTACCGTTTTATTGGGAGCCGGATTTTTAGGGGTGGAAATTTATGAATTTAAGCATTACACTCATGAGTTCGGCTTTACCATTACTAGCTCTGCGCTAGGCTCGGCGTTTTACACGCTGGTCGGCACACACGGAGCACACGTGGCGTTCGGGTTATTATGGATCAGCGCACTGATGATCCGGAATGCTAAAAGAGGGCTCAGCCTTTATAATGCGCCGAAATATTATGTGGCCAGTCTATATTGGCATTTCATTGATGTCGTGTGGGTCTTTATCTTTACCGTTGTATATTTGATGGGGATGGTGGGATAACGATGGACGATAACAAAAACAGAGGGACTGTCAGTACGGATCTCGAATATCGGAAAAAGAAAAATGCCGAGGAGATGAAATATCAGGTCATCTCCTTCGGTTTGATGATCGGCCTTACGCTTGTCGCGTTTTTGACGGTGGCTGCAGACGGCATTGCCGGATGGTTTACGATGCCGTTTCTTATCCTGCTTGCGGTCATCCAGGTCATCTTTCAGCTGTTTTACTTTATGCATATGAGCCAGAAAGGGCATGAAGCGCCGTCACTATTTCTGTATTCGGGAATATTTGTCGCGTTTATCACCGTGCTTGCATTTGTCACGATTATTTGGTGGTAATCGGGGCGGCGGGGAGTGAGAGATTTGATTAATTTGGAAATGTTCGGGTTTCGCGCCATGTGGAGCCCTTATCTGTTTTGTATAACTGCCGTGATAACAGGTGTTTACTTTTACTGGTGCAGCCGGCATAAAGGACGTGTGTCGGCTAAAGAGAAGGTGCTGTTTGTGCTTTCCGCGCTGTTTTTTTACGCGGCTGCGGGAAGTCCCGTTGATTTATTGGGCCACGTGATGTTCAGCGCTCATATGGTGCAGATGGCGGTTCTGTTTTTAGTCGTGCCGCCACTCTTGATTTCCGGAATTCCCGGCTGGGCATGGAAAAAACTGATTTTCCGTCCCGTCGTAAAGCGGCTGTTTTCATTTTTTTCACAGCCGCTTATCGCTTTGCTGCTGTTTAACGGCATTTTTTCACTGTATCACATTCCGTTTATATTTGATTTCGTCAAAACGGATTCGCTGTATCACGCGCTGATGAACGGACTCATCTTCGTAACGGCGTTTTTTATGTGGTGGCCGCTTGTGCATCAGGTGGACGGTCTGCCCCGGCTCAGCGGTTTAATGAAGCTTGGGTACATTATGGCGGACGGGATTCTGTTAACGCCGGCGTGTGCGCTCATTATGTTCAGCGGGGCGCCCATGTATGCCACGTACACAGATCCGGCGGCTTGGGCCGAAGCTATGAAGCTTTGTGTCCCTTTAGACTTGGCGGAGAAGATCCCTTTATCCGGTCCGGAGATATTTAACACGCTTCCTCCTCTGGAAGATCAGCAGCTCGGGGCAGTACTGATGAAAATCATACAAGAGATTGTTTACGGAACATATTTGGCTGTCGTCTTTTTTCAGTGGGTCAGAACGGAACGGGAAAAAGATACGCTCTCAGAGCCGCCGTATATCGAGCATACCGTCTCATAAAAAAAGTACAGCATATTCTGCTGTACTTTTTTATTACATTTGCACTGTTTTTAAAGACTCTGCCAATTCAAGCAGTAATGCCTTGCTTTTTGCGACGACATGTTCCGGAAATTCTTCATCGCTGCCGTATTCTACGCCGTGCGGATAATAATGCTTTCCTAAAAGAGGGGCCTTCAGCTGAATCACGGCACGGCTGCCGCCTACATCGCCCTCTTTTGCCGTTCCTTGAATCCGCAGATAAAATGTCCCCTCAGCAACTGAAAACTTTTTGTCGTAAGTCACTCTTTCATAATCCCATTGTCCGGCCAGAATGAGCCCTTTGCTTTCCATCAGATCATTCAAGCGGCTGAGCTCCGCAGTTACCCCTTCAAGACCGCTGTTTTCAAACTTCAAACCTTCCCCCTCCTTTTAAAATTTACCTTTCCTGACAATCATAGTATGAAAGCGTTGCACATTCAATGATTCATACGGTGAAAGTATGCAAAAAGAAAAATTTGACGACAATAGTAGCAGAAAAAAGGAGGAATTCCGCAATGACAAAGATCAATAAGCTCATGACGTCAGACTTGCAATATTGTACAGTATTAGATAATGTATATGAAGCTGCGGTGAAGATGAAAGACGCGGATGTCGGCGCTATTCCGATAGTGGATGAGGACGGAGCGACCCTTGTCGGGATCGTGACAGACAGAGATCTCGTATTACGGGGAATTGCTTCTAAAAAGCCGAACTCTCAAAAAATAACCGACGCAATGACAGAGCGGGTTATCAGTGCAGAAGAAGACGCTTCTGTAGAAGAAGTGCTCCATATGATGGCTGAACATCAGCTCAGAAGAATCCCCGTCACAAGGGATAAAAAACTGGTCGGCATTGTCACGCTCGGCGACCTTTCCTTGGCTGAGCAATCAAATGAGCAAGCAGGCCAGGCGCTGTCTGACATTTCTGAAGATGAAGGGCCGGAAGGGTTTATCCATTAAACATAAATGACGGACGCTGCAAATAGGCTGTACTGTATAAGAAAAACAATAATAGAACGGTTTGATTTCATGGGGGTGAGAGGTTGAAAAATATCGCCAGGGCTCTCGTTATCCTTTTGCTTATTTACGGAGCGTATGTTCTGTTTATACAATATGGATCGGCTCCTCAGAAAAAAACGAATCAGGAGGAGCCTCAGGTTTCCAATGAGGAGGCGAGCGGAAAACGGCTGAAAATACCGTCATCCGGACTGCTTTCTCTCATGGGGAAATCTGCTGCCGATGTGAAAAAGAAACTCGGGGAACCGTCCCGGAAAGATCCTTCTGCTTATGATTATGAATGGTGGGTGTACAACCAGGGGAAAGACCAATATGTACAAGTCGGTATTCTGAATGATAAAGCCGTGACTTTATACGCTTCAGGAAGCGGCATCAACGCAAAACCGTTTAAGATCGGCGAATCGACGGGCGAAGTCTTTAAAACGACGCAGGTTGCTCCGTTTGTCAATGTGACGGATAAGGGTAACACGTACCGGTTTGAGTTTTCTGAAGAAGATATCAATACCCGTCCCACTGTTAAGATCGGCGGTATGTATGTTCAGCTGTACATGGACAAATTTGACGGGAATCTGTCAAGCATCAGGGCATTTGATGCGGAAACGCTAGTAAAACAAAGGCCGTACGAGGTTATGTACAGAGGAAGACTCACAGAACCCGAGCCTGTTTCCGATAAAAAATGGGACAGCATTGAACGGGCGAGCGAACAGCAGATTCTCGATATTACAAATGTCATCCGCGTGAAACACGGACTTGCAAGGCTGAAATGGGACGAAGGCGCTGCAAAAGTGGCATTCGGCCACAGCCAGGACATGAAGGACAACAAGTATTTCTCCCATGTCTCAAAGAAATACGGGACTTTGAAGGACCGCTTGGAAAAAGGCGATGTGAAATACCGTGAGGCCGGTGAAAATATTGCATACAACTATGTGGACGGTCCGGCGGCAGTGGAAGGCTGGCTGAACAGCGAAGGACACAGAAAAGCGCTGTTAAGCCCTGATTACACACACCTCGGGGTCGGCGTGGACCGGAAATATTATACGCAAAACTTCATTAAGCCTTGGCAGTAAAAACCGCAGAGGGGCGCGGCCCCCCGCGGTTTTTTTATGTTTTTTCGCGAGCGGGCTCCTGCCGGGAAAAATTATTTTTGCATATACCTGCTTTTTTTCGCAATTTAGGCGAACATTAAGGCGCCTGAACCGATACATTATAGCAGGCAAAACTTTTCAGAGGGGGTGAGAATTGTGGCGAATCAGCAATCACGGCAATCAATCGATGATTTTAAACAATTCGTAAAAAAGCATCCCAAACTGATCCAAAATGTTCGCAAGGAACAAAGAAGCTGGCAGGAAGTCTATGAAAATTGGGTTCTCCTCGGCGAGGACGATTCGATGTGGGACCCATTTAAAGATGAGGCCGTTCAGTCTGCTTCTGAAGCGGAAACCAAACAGGAACCAGCTGAAAAGAACGATTTCGTTTCAAAAATGGTCACTGCCGTCAAAAAAATGGATATCAACCAAATGAATGAGCAGATCAATAAAATGAGCCAGTCTATTTCATCATTGCAAAGCCTTTTAAGCCAATTTTCGAGCAGCGATACGAAGCAGCCCCGGCAAGGCTCCGGACAACATCCTTTTTCGTTCAGGAAGGATTAAAGAAGGGGATCGTGTATGCGAAAAGAGGTTCAGGAATTCATATCTGCAGATGAGGAACGGAAACAGTTTATACGGCAGCGCCCCGTCTGGTACCGAAGACTCGCGAGAAAGCCGGACGATCTCAATTCATTTCAGCTGGACATGATGAATTTTTATGAAAAAACGATACCGCACCGGGTAAGCCAATTCTCAAACGGGATTCAGATGGCGCAGATGATGATGCAGATGGTTCACGCCATGCGTTCGCAGGATTAAAAAAGCATTTAAACGCCGCATTTTCCAATTGGCAGGTTTCGTGGTAAACTAACAACTGGAGGTGCGTATTAATGTATGCAACAATTGAGTCCGTCCGGCTTCAAAGTGAAGCGGAGCAGCTTGCCGGCATGATTCTGCAGTCTGAGACGGCTGAAAATTACCGTGATTGTTACAAGCGTCTCCATGAAGATGAAGAGGCAGGGCGGATTATTCGTTCTTTTTTGAGCATTAAAGAGCAGTATGAGGATGTGCAGCGCTTTGGCAAATACCATCCTGATTATAGAGAAATTTCCCGCAAAATGAGAGAGTTGAAGCGGGAGCTGGATTTAAATGATAAGGTGGCCGAATTTAAAAAAGCGGAGACTGAGCTTCAGTCGCTGCTTGACGAGATCAGCATCGAACTCGGCACGGCCGTTTCGGAGCATGTAAAAGTTCCGACGGGGAATCCTTATTTTGACGGCCTGTCATCCTGCGGCGGCGGCTGCGGTTCCGGCGGCGGCTGCGGATGCAAAGTTTCCTGACGAGACGGCCGTCTCGTCTTTTACATAAAATGAACAGAGAGTCAGGCGGTGATCATGATGGAAAGCAAGCGCCAAGGCATAATCGTATATCTGCATTCTTTAAAACACAGTAAAATGCTGAGAAAATTCGGCAACGTTCATTATGTTTCCAAGCGGCTGAAATACGCAGTGCTGTATTGCGATATGGGCCAAATCGAAAAAACGATGGAAAAGATTTCTTCTTATTCATATGTGAAGAAAGTAGAGCCTTCATATAAGCCCTTTTTAAAGCTGGAATTTGAATCAAAGCTTGATAAAGCGAAAGAGTACGATTATAAGATCGGCATATAAAAAAATCCCCGCAGAAACCTGCGGGGTCCTTCTATTCCTTAACAAGTTAAGGAGAAGGCAAAGGGAGAGGAGAAACCGGAGGAAGAACTTATGGGGAAACGTAAGTCTTCTCCGCGGTTGGCAACAACATCATTTATTGATGCTGTTACACGTAGTTTTGACAAGAATGTGAGCATGTATACATGATTTCACGCTCATTGTTTGAAAGAATGCTTTATGATAAGATAGGGATTGTTTTTGTACATAACGGCTCAGCCGATGCGAAACATCAAAGTTTTCAGAAAAAGTGGTGTGAAAAATGAGAGTAATTTCCGGTTCAAGAAAAGGACGAGCCTTAAAGGCTGTGCCGGGCACATCAACAAGGCCGACGACGGATAAAGTAAAAGAGTCTATTTTTAATATGATCGGCCCGTATTTTGACGGAGGAACGGGGCTGGATTTGTTTGCGGGGAGCGGCGGCCTCGGAATTGAAGCGCTGTCGCGCGGATTTGACCGCTGTATCTTTGTGGATCGTGATTTCAAAGCCATCCAAACGGTAAAAGCGAATTTAAAAGCGCTGGATCTGCTGTCTTCAACGGAAGTATACCGCAATGATGCAGAGCGGGCCCTCTATGCCGCGGCGAAACGGGAAAAAGGTTTTGACGGAATTTTCTTAGATCCTCCGTATAAGGAACAAAAGCTGAAAGCGCTTATCGAAATGATTGATGAAGAGAACATGCTGAATGAAGGCGGTTTTGTCGTAGCCGAGCATGATAAAGCGGTTGCGCTTCCTGAAGCCGTCGGCACGCTTACTGTAACAAGAAGGGAAATTTACGGGCTTACAGGAGTGACGATATACCGAAATAGGGGGTAATGATGTGGCAAGTATAGCTGTATGTCCCGGAAGTTTTGATCCCGTCACCTACGGACACATGGACATTATCAGGCGGGGAGCAAACGTGTTTGAGCATGTGTACGTATGCGTGCTTAACAATTCTTCCAAGCAGCCGCTGTTTACAGTCGAAGAACGCTGTGAGCTATTGCGGGAAGTGACAAAAGACATACCGAATATTACGGTCGAGACGTCAGGGGGACTGTTGATCGACTACGCGAAAAAAAAGCAGGCGAATGCGATTATCAGGGGGCTCAGAGCTGTTTCTGACTTCGAATATGAGATGCAGGGAACCTCTGTCAACCGCGTGCTTGACGAGTCAATAGAAACCTTTTTTATGATGACGAACAATCAGTACTCTTTTTTAAGTTCAAGCATTGTAAAAGAGGTCGCAAAATATAACGGGCCTGTTTCAGAGTTTGTTCCTCCGGAAGTCGAACAGGCGCTGCAGCAGAAATTTAAAGGATGAGAAGCGCGTTTGGCGTCTCATCCTTTTTTTATCCGTGCTGACAGCCTGTAACAATAAATCAGTGCGTATACGGTGAGGGCAGCCAGAGTTACGGCGGGGCCGGCTTCAACAAGTGTGTTCCATCCGCTGACGGCAGCCGAGGCCGCACTCTGATCGCGGAGCGGAAGGAATACGGACTGGTAAGGTTCGTCCAATGCAAGATAAAGCGGCTTCCATAATAAAAGAATAAAAAGGGCGGCATAAATGCCTTGAAGGATACGCGAAACAAAAAACGGTTTAAAGCGGATGTCTGTTTCCGATAAAATGCCGGCCACTTGGGCCTGTACGGAAAGGCCGCTGAAACCGAGAATAAAACTCACAATCATCGCTTTCGGCAGCAAGGCGGCATCCGCTTCACTGACCAGCTTGCTCCCAAGCGTAATCTCAAACATTCCGCTGATAAGAGGAATGTCCAGACTTACGGGAAGATGGAAGAGCGAAAGAAGCGCGTTCGTAAATACAGAAAGCACATCCATGACTTGTACGATTGATAATAACCGGCTGAAAACCGAAAACAATATAATAAAACCGCCCACCATCAGCAAGGTTTGTACAGAAGACGTGACGGCGTCGCTTAAAATTTTTCCGAGCGGCCGCTTCTCCGAAAGCCGCGCTTTGTGCAGCGCCAGAAATGCTTCTTTCAGTGAAGGAAGAGCGATCGTCTTTTTACCGCTATACGCCGTTTCTTCTTTCCGTCCGTATGAACGCATCGTCAGGCCGACGGCGATGTTTCCGAGATAGTGAGCCGATGCTAAAAGAATGCCGAGAGAGGCGTTATGAAAAAAGCCGACCGCCACAGCCGCGAATATAAATAACGGATTGGATGAATTGGTAAAAGAGACGAGGCGTTCAGCCTCCACTCTGGAGATCTGTTTCTCCTGGCGCAGCCGTGCAGTCAGTTTCGCGCCGGCCGGATTTCCTGAAGCCATGCCCATAGCCAGTACAAATCCGCCGACCCCCGGCACTCTGAAAATGGGGCGCATAAAGGGTTCGAGTAAAAGGCCGACAAACCTGACAATGCCGAATCCGATTAAAAGCTCAGATAAAATAAAAAACGGAAGCAGCGAAGGAAAAACTACCTCCCACCACATGGAAAGGCCGGTTTTGGAGGCTTCGAATGAGGCCTGCGGGTGTGAAATAACCGTCGCCGTCAAAAAAATAAAAAACAATGAAATCAAAAATGTATGAAACTTAGACAAGTTCATTCTTACCTCCCCGATGCTAAAATTGCACACTGACATTTATATCATGATAAAATATAGAACAGACCTTAAGGACGGCCGGGCAAGTACCTATTTGTCATCCTGTACTAATATACGAGCATAGGGGTTCAATTTAGACCATAGAATTCATGTATAGGATGTCTATAGGGGGTTCGTCGCGTTGGCCAAACCTACAATCGGGTTAGCGTTAGGTTCGGGAGGGGCAAGAGGCATTGCCCACCTCGGAGTGTTATCCAGTTTACATAAGCATCAGATTCCAATTGATATGATTGCCGGCAGCAGCATGGGAGCGTTAGTCGGAAGCTTTTATGCGGCCGGGCATGACGTGGCCACGATGAAAAAAGTCGCCAAAGCATTTAAGCGGCGGCTGTATGCGGATTATACGATGCCGCGTCTCGGATTTTTGAAAGGGGACCGCATCAGGCAGCTCGTACATGCGTATACGTACGGCAAGCCGATAGAAGAACTGCGGATCCCGCTCGGCATCGTGGCATGCGACCTCCAGACCGGAGAAAAACTCGTTTTTACAAAAGGCTCCGTATCCGAAGCCGTCCGCGCGAGCATCAGCATACCCGGCGTTTTCGTCCCGCAAAAAATGAACGGGCGCATGTTGGTGGACGGCGCGGTGGTCGACAGAATCCCGGTTTCCGCGGTAAAGGATATGGGCGCTGATATCGTTATCGCCTCTGACGTATCGCGGGTGAAAAAAACGGAAAAAGCGGCACATATTTTTGATGTAATCATGCAAAGTATGGATATACTGCAAAATGAATTGGTCCGTCACCAGACCATTGCCGCAGACGTCATGATCCGCCCTTCTCTTGAATCATTCAGTTCAAGCTCTTTTGCCAACATTGATCATATGATCACAGCGGGCGAAGAAGCCGCAGACCGCATGATCGGCCGGATTAAACAAGAAATAGAGAACTGGGAGGGCTAACTCATATGAAAGCAAAACATTTTCGCTGGGTGTTTATCATCCTGATCTTATTAATCGCTGTTACATTTATTAAGCTTCCGTTTTACATCACACAGCCGGGAGAAGCATCAGAGCTGAGACCGCTGATTAAGGTGGACGGAGGCTATCCTGAAAAAGGAAGCCTTTCCTTGATGACTGTCAAAGTAGGCCCAGCCAATCCGTATACATATCTTTGGGCGAAAGTGCATCCTTACGATGAAATCGTCCCGGATGAAAGCATAAAAGAAGAGGGCGAAACAGATTCAGACTATATGAAGCGCCAGCTGCAGATGATGAAAAGCTCTCAAGAAAACGCGGTCATTGCCGCTTATCAAAAAGCCGGCAAACAGGTAAAATACTCATTTAACGGCATTTACGCCAGCTCAGTCGTTTCCGGCATGCCGGCAAAAGGAAAAATAGAGGTCGGTGATAAAATCATCAGCGCGGACGGAAAAAAATACGAATCCGCTGAAAAGCTGATTGATTATATCAGCAGCAAAAAAGCGGGGGAGAAAGTCACGTTTCACATTGAACGGGACACGAAAGAAAAGACCGTTGACATTGGGCTGAAATCATTCCCGGATGACCCGAAAAGAGCGGGTATCGGTGTCGCGTTATATACGGATCGGAACGTGAAAGTGAAGCCCGATCTACATTTCAGCATTGAAAACATCGGCGGGCCTTCTGCAGGTCTCATGATGTCTTTAGAAATTTACAACCAGCTGACAAAACCTGACGAAACAAAAGGCTACAATATAGCCGGAACGGGAACAATCGACGTTGACGGCAAAGTCGGGCCGATCGGCGGAATCGATCAGAAAGTCGTCGCCGCAGACAAAGCGGGGAAAGATATTTTCTTTGCGCCGAACCAAAACGGTGCTGAAAACTCTGATTATAAAAATGCGGTAAAAACGGCAAAAGCTATCAAGTCCGATATGAAGATCGTTCCGGTCGACACCATGCAGGACGCACTTGATTATTTGGATAAGCTGAAAGTAAAAAGCACCTGATACAGTCAGGTGCTTTATTTACGCATTCAAAAAACGTTTTTCGTCTTCATCATAGCGGATCGGCGCTTGTGAAAATTCCTGTTTCTCAAACCATGTGCGTTCAGGTTCTTTTATCGGCAGGCTGTAAACCCGTCCCGCCGATATGTCCAGATCCAGAGCGGGATGGGAGAAAGAGGAGAGCTTGCTGACGAGCGGCGCGGTAAGCTCTTTTTTCTTTGCCGACAGGTATGCCTGTCCTTTTTTCGTCATTCCGAGAAGACGGATATAAGGTGCGCTTGCAGGATTTAAAAGCCGGTGCATGTCTTCTTTTTTCGTTCGTGTCAGAATGTGCGTATTCATCCGCTGCAGCCTCGTCCACGTGTATCGTTTTGTTTTCAATAGTTCCATCATTTCCTGGTAGGAGCGGGCTTGTCTGATGGTGCGCAGAATTCTGTGCTCAAGGCCTTCTTCCACTTCATAGATTCGGCTTAATTCTTCAGCTGACAGAGTGCTGAGACTGTATTTTACATATGAAAAATAGTCTTCCGTGCTGTGCCATAATCCGTATGAGTTTCTGTATGCGTCCAGCTCGCGCACAGACGCTTCCGGGAGAAAGCTCTTTGCGGCCTCCGTTCCTTTTTCGATCAGCGCTTTTCTGATGCTTGTGGCGCTGGCTATCCGGCTGTCATCCCCGGGAAGCTCGGCGTCATGATACCCGGAAGCGATCCTGGCTGTCGTATAAGGCTTCATGGCGGAACCGGAGGCATGTATTGCTTTGACATAGTGAAAACCGAGAATATTATTCGGCTTAGACAAATCAAGCATGTCCTGTCCTTTGAATATGTGTGAAAAAGCTTTTGAGGCGGCGGCCGGATAGCTGAGCCCCTTTTTCAGCTCCTCTTTCAGAATCTGGCTGCAGTCAGATTCCTTTCGGCTGAACGCTTCAGCGGCTTCAATAAAGGGGTCAATCCGTCCGTTTTCACTGCCGAAAAATAAGCTGCTGCATCCTAATTGGTGAAGAAGCGAAATACTGCCGCGCGCGAATAATTCCGCTTTTTGTACGGCATACATATAAGGGAGCTCAATGACGATATCCACGCCGTTTTCCAGCGCCATTTTTGTCCGGGCCCACTTTGAGACGGCGGCCGGTTCCCCGCGCTGCAAAAAAGGGCCGCTCATCACCGCTGCCGCGACGCTGCTGTCCGTCTTGATTTTGGCTTGTTCCGCATGATAGCGGTGTCCGTTATGAAAGGGATTATATTCAACAACCAGGCCGACTGCTTTCATATTTGTTCCGCCTTTCTTGCTATGTTTTGCTTCGTATGGTACATTTGCAAATGAAGTGCATATTTTCGTCCGTTTCGTTTAGTGTATGATTAGCCTATCCGGCTGTCAACGATTGCAAGACGGCGGCATTATGCTGTAAAGAAAAAATATTGACAAAAACATTCTGAAAAGCTATAATCATGTTTGTTGCTTTCCTGAGGTGATACAAATGAAATGGACGATTTATCAGCTTCATCAAATGGCGAAAAAGAGCTTTGAATTTGATGAAACAGTTGAGTTGAATGAGCTGACAAAATTGAATTCTGATATCCGCCGCATTTCTCCCGTCCGGGTGAAGGGCCGCGCTGAGATTGAATCCAAGCAGGTTTCGTTTGACTTTACGATTTCAGGCGAAATGGTTTTGCCGTGCTCAAGAACTTTAGTTGATGTGCCGTATCCATTTACAATCGCGACAAAAGAACTGTTTAGATTTCATAAGACGGATGATATAGAAGATGAGGACGTTCATATTGCTGAAGACGATACCGTCGACTTGACTCCGATCGTAAAAGAAGAGATTCTTTTAGAAATTCCTATGCAAATCTTTTGTGAAACTGAACAAAAAGAAGGGGCCGCTCCCCAAGTGGGAAAGGATTGGCAAGTGATTTCTGAGGAAGAGAAGAAAAATCAGATCGACCCCAGACTTGCGGATCTGAAAAAGCTCTTAACACAAGATGATGAATCTTAACTCTTTAAGGAGGTGGGAATAATGGCTGTACCTTTTAGAAGAACTTCTAAAATGAAAAAAAGATTGCGCCGTACACATTTCAAACTAAATGTACCTGGTATGACAGAATGCCCGTCATGCGGAGAGATGAAATTGTCTCACCGTGTATGTAAAGCATGCGGATCATACAACGGCAAAGACATAAATGTAAAAAGCAATTAATGTATGAAGAAAAGCGCGGGAATTTCGGTTCCTGCGCTTTTCTTTTTTTCTCCCTCCGGCCTGCTGCCGCCGAAAAAATTGTGAGCGCCAATAGTCTATCTAATCTATCAGCGGCATATGTATGAGGTAAATGAGCAAATATGGAGGGAGATACGATTGACGATTACGAGACAAGATGCGTGGACGCAAGATGAAGATTTGCTGCTGGCCGAGGTGGTGCTCAGGCACATACGGGAAGGCGGGACCCAGCTTTCCGCTTTTGAAGAAGTCGGCAGAGCGCTGACGAGAACGGCTGCCGCCTGCGGGTTCAGGTGGAATTCTTATGTCAGGAAACAATATCAGTCAGGGATAGAACTGGCGAAAAAACAGCGGAAGGAATTAAGAAAGCAAATCGGGGTGCATTCCGCCAATCTGCCGGGAACCGTTAAGCAGCCCCCGATCCGCAGGGCGGAAGGAGAAAAAGAGCTGTCCATTGATGATGTGATTTTGTTTCTGCAGCAATTTAAAGAGTCGCCAGCCGCAGCGGATGTGCGTCATGAAAAAGAAAAACTCACAGAACAGCTGACCGCGCTGCAAAAAGAAGTCGAGGATCTGCGTGAGGAAAACGAAAGCTTGAGAAACAAGCTGGAGATGACGGAAGAAGATTACAAAGCGTTAATTGATATTATGGACAGAGCGAGAAGGATGGTCAATTCGAAAGATGATGAAAGAAAATCGGCGCAGAGCCTATAAAATCAACCGGCCTGAGGGCATTGTCCCGGCCGGTTTTTTATTATGCCGTTTCCCCGGCTGTCATTTCACCGTCCATATCAGGATGCCAGATGTAAGGGTTTTCTCCTTTGTCACGCGCCATATCATATTTAACGGGCTCGAAATTCATCTTATCCCAGAATTCTGCTGATTTCATGCGTGAATTCGTCCTGATCGGCATTCTGAAGGATTTTGCAAAATCGACAAGCGCTTTGCCGTATCCGTTGTTTTGATAGCCAGGAAGAACCTCAAGCTTCCATAGTTCCAAAAAGTCCTGACGCTGATCAAAATACGGATTCGTGCTTCCGCTTACCTGATATAAACTCATTCTCGCCACTAGTTTATCCCCGAAGTAAATCCCGTAAAAAGGCGAGGTGCTGTCATTTTCAATGATATTATCCTGCAGATCTTCAAGCATGGACAGCTCCTGCATCCCGTATTCTTTAAACCTTTTAAATTCTTCGAGTGTCTTAAAGTTGATGAGCAGGCGCTCTATTTTCAACACAAACTCCCCCTTTGTTGTGTTCTACTTATTATTGTAAACGCTTTAATTGAAAATTCCAACTATAATATGTTCGTCTGTCATTTTGTTCAAAACGAAATTGAAGTAATTTGCGGCGGCTTCTGCTATGATAATATGGAAAAAAGCAGATATAGGGTGTGACAGTGTGAAAATCGGAATTATCGGCGGCGGAGCGGTGGGCCTTTTATGTGCTTACTACTTATCGTCCCGCCATCAGGTAACGGTCATCACGCGGCGGACGGAGCAGGCTGATGCGATTAACTCAGGCGGTATACGGCTGGTGAAAGACGGAAAAGAATTTACGGCGTCATGCAGAGCGCAAACAGGCATCACTTCCGGATTCGATCTCTTAATCGCAGCTGTTAAACAGCACCAGCTCAGCGATGTTTTGCCGGATCTTGAGACAATAAAAGGGACGAATGTGCTGTTTTTGCAAAACGGCATGGGACACATACACGACATCAAAGATTGGCATACAGATCATTCGCTTTATGCCGGCACGGTTGAGCACGGGGCAAAAAGGATATCAGATCATGCCGTTGAACATACTGGGACCGGTGCCGTAAGATGGAGTGTATTCCGCGCATCCCGGCCGGAAACGCTCAACACCATCTTTTCCGGCATGCACCGTGATTTTCCCGTATATGATGAAAACGACTGGTATCAACTGTTGACGGGAAAACTGATCATAAATGTATGCATCAACCCGTTAACTGCATTGCTGCGTGTGAAAAACGGAGAGCTGTTAACAAATGCCGCTTACAAAAAATATATGAGAAATGTGTTTGAAGAAGCGGAGACAATTCTTGGCCTCGCGGATAGAGAGGAAGCGTGGAACAGGGTTTGCGAAGTTTGCAGCCGGACGGAAAAAAATCATTCTTCCATGCTTGTCGATATCTTGAAGGGAAGACGGACGGAGGCCGATGCGATTATCGGCTACCTTGTGAAAGAGGCGGAGAGCCGGGGATTGCCGGCCGTTCATCTCCCGTTTTTACACCGCAGCATAAAAGCGTTAGAAAGAAACTGAAACAAAGTCTTTTGAGGTTTTCCGGTAACATGCTATACTCATTTCGGAAACCTAACTATTTATTGGAGAAAGGAAGTTCCAGACAGATGCAGCTAACTGAACTTTCCATCAAAAGTCAAAATACGTTTGTGCAGCACTATATAGATGGAGAAAACATGTCTTCATTTTTTGATTATGATATTTATTCTGAGGATGTATGGCAAAAGCGGCTTCATGACCTGTCTTCAAGGCCGTTTGCCAGAGAGGAATTAGCCGATTACCTATCCTCGTATAACGAAAAATTTAACTCCGCCGCCATGCAGGCCTCCATCAAAAAACTGAGAGATCCAAAAAGCGCAGCAGTTGTAGGCGGACAGCAGGCCGGTCTTTTAACAGGACCCCTTTACACCATACATAAGATTATCTCCATTATCGTACTTGCCAGACAGCAGGAAGAGGCGCTCCGGATTCCTGTCGTTCCGATTTTCTGGGTGGCGGGTGAAGATCACGATCTGGAAGAAATCAATTATGTGCATACGTCAACAGAGAAAAAAGGTCCGGTGAAACAGAAGCTGCCGCAGTCTTACTGGAAAAAAACATCGGCGGCCAATACCTCTCTTGATCAGGAAAAATGTGCGGCGTGGATTGATGAAGTGTTCGCTTCTTTTGAGGAAACGGATCACACAAACGCACTCCTTCAAAATGTGAAGCGATGTTTACGCTCATCAGAGACATTTACGGACTTTTTTGAACTGTTAATCGCCGGTTTGTTTCAAGAAGAAGGACTTATTCTGATCAATTCCGGAGATCCCGGGATTAAAAAGCTGGAAACGGTCATGTTTCAGCAGATTTTAAAGCACAATAATGAACTTGCCGAAGCAGTGTCAAATCAGCAGCGTCTTATGCGGGAAGCCGGTTATCACCCGATTATTGAGTCGGACAAAGAACAGGCCAACTTATTTTACGAGTATGAGGGAGAGCGCTTCTTAATTGAAAAAGAAAATGGCGTTTTTGTCATTAAAGAACTTCACCTCAAGTGGACGAACGACGAACTTCATACCCATATGGAAGAAAAACCGGAATGTTTCAGCAATAACGTTGTGACAAGGCCGCTGATGCAGGAGTTTCTCATCCCGACTCTTGCGTTTATCGCAGGGCCGGGGGAAGTCAATTATTGGGGCGAGCTGAAGCAGGCTTTCTCATTAATGGGCTTTTCTATGACTCCGGTAGTGCCGAGATTAAACATTACGATTCTTGAGCGCCATATTGAAAAGAAGCTTTCGGAACGGAATATCCCGCTTCAGGAAGCGATCGAACACGGCACCGGACATCTGAAGGAGACTTATTTTAACGAGCAGATTCCTGAAGAATTTTCTTCTGTGATGGAAGAGGCGAAGTCGCAGATTGAAGCTGCCCATAAAAAAGCAAGGGACGAAGCGCTTAAAGTCGATTCAAGCCTTGAGCCGCTCTTACAGAAGAATGCCGCCTTCATTCAAGATCAGCTCTTGTTTCTAGAACGGACGGTAACAAAAAGAATTGAAGAAAAAGAAGGTTTTGTGCTTCGTGACTATGAAAGAATCCAAAACAGCATCAGACCGCTCGGCGCTCCGCAGGAACGGATCTGGAATGTAATGTATTATTTGAACCGTTACGGTCCAAAATTCTTCACAACCTTCAAACATCTGCCATTTTCTTTTCAAAACCAACATCAGATTGTCAAACTTTGAAACAAAGTTTTAAAGAACCCTGAATAGTTCAGGGTTTTTTTTTATGTTTAAACAGTGTAAAATGAGGTTGTGGAGAGAAGTGGCGGATAGTGGTGAGTTTAGGGGAGAAAGTGGGGGTCCTTATCATGTTTATGGGTGAATACCAGCATACAATTGATGCAAAGGGCCGCATGATCGTACCCGCAAAATTCAGAGAAGGCCTCGGTGAGCAGTTTGTGCTGACAAGAGGACTTGACCAATGTCTTTTCGGCTACCCGATGAATGAATGGAAGCTGATCGAAGAAAAGCTGAAGGCGCTGCCGCTCACCAAAAAAGACGCCCGCGCATTTACCCGTTTCTTTTTTTCCGGTGCGACCGAATGCGAACTGGACAAGCAGGGAAGGGTTAATATTGCGTCATCTCTTCTGAATTACGCAAAACTGGAAAAAGAATGTGTTGTCATCGGGGTTTCCAATCGAATTGAATTGTGGAGTAAGGTAATCTGGGAACAATACACAGAAGAGCAAGAAGATTCATTCGCTGAAATTGCTGAAAACATGATTGGATTTGATATATAATGGATCTTCGTGCATCACAGCAACTGACAATTCAATTCATTCCTGATAAAGGTGGGACCGACACAAATGTTTCAGCATAAGACAGTACTTCTACGTGAAACCGTCGACGGTTTAAATATCAAACCGGACGGAACCTATGTGGACTGCACCCTGGGAGGCGCCGGGCACAGTACATATTTATTGCAGCAATTATCGGAAAAAGGGCGTTTAATCGCCTTTGACCAAGATGACACGGCGCTTGAAAACGCAAAGCAAACATTGTCTGAGTACAAAGGACAGCTCATTTTGGTGAAAAGCAACTTTCGTTATTTAAAAGAATGTTTACACGAACACGGCATTACGAGTGTCGACGGAATTTTATTTGATTTAGGAGTATCCTCACCGCAGCTTGATACACCGGAACGGGGATTCAGCTATCATCATGACGCACCGCTGGACATGAGGATGGACCAGTCGGCCGCCCTTACGGCGAAAGAGGTCGTAAATGAATGGCGGTATGAGGATCTTGTGCGGATTTTCTTTAAATACGGAGAAGAAAAATTCAGCAAGCAAATCGCCAGAAAAATTGAAGAGGCGAGAGAGAAATCGCCTATTCAAACAACCGGCCAACTGGTCGATCTAATAAAGGACGCGATACCGGCTCCGGCGAGAAGAAGCGGCGGTCATCCGGCCAAACGCGTATTTCAGGCGATTCGAATTGCCGTAAACGATGAGCTTCAAGTATTTGAAGAGGCTCTCTTGCAGGCGATAGAGATGCTGAAGCCGGGCGGAAGGGTATCTGTGATCACTTTTCACTCACTGGAAGACAGAATGTGCAAGACGACATTCAAGGAAAAATCATCACTTCCCGAACTGCCTCCGGGTCTTCCTGTGATACCGGAAGAATTTGAACCGGAATTAAAACTGATTACGAGAAAACCCATTACGGCATCAAAAGAGGAGCTTGAAGAAAATAACCGCGCCCGCTCAGCGAAGCTCCGCATTGCGGAGAAACGAAAATAACGGGCAGCAAATGACAACATAAAGGAGGTCATCAGCCTATGAGCAACTTAGCTTACCAGCAGGAAAAACAACAACGGCCAGTGATAAGTCCCGAAAAAAAGGTGATTGTCAAAAAAAGGGCTTCCATTACACTCGGGGAAAAGGTGCTGCTCGTCCTGTTTGCCATTGCCGTTCTCTCCACTTCAATGTTTATCGTATCAAAGGCATACGCGGCGTACCAATCCAATATTGAGGTGCAAAAACTGGAGGAAAAAGTATCAGAGAAGAATAAGCAGATCGGTGATCTCCAAAAAACGGCGGGTGATTTAAGCCAGCCGCAGCGATTGATGGATATCGCCAAAAAGCACGGTTTGAACCTGAAAGATAAAAAAGTGAAAAACATACAGGAATGATAACCCATGCCGAAAAAAAATAAGTTTATGAACAGAGGAGCAGCGATACTGAGTATTTGTTTCGCTCTCTTTTTCTTTGTCATTCTCGGGAGAATGGCGTACATTCAATTAACCGGTAAAGCTAACGGGGTGGAACTTGCAACAAAAGCGACCGAGCAGCACGAAAAAAAGCGGACGATAGAAGCGAGCCGCGGCTCCATTCTTGACCGGAACGGCAAAGTGCTCGCTGAGGACACGGCGACTTATAAGCTCATTGCCATACTTGATAAAAAGATGAAGCCTCAGTATGTCAAGGATAAAGAGAAAACAGCGGAAAAGCTTGCGAGTGTTATTAAACTTGACAAAAGCGAGATTCTGGACATCTTAAACAGGAATGGCGCGAAGCAGGTGGAATTCGGTTCAGCCGGCCGCGATATCTCTTATGCGAAAAAGCAAAAGATCGAAAAAATGAAGCTTCCAGGTATTTCTTTCTTAAGAGATACGAAGCGCTACTATCCGAACGGCGTGTTTTTATCAAATGTTCTCGGCTATGCCGATGTAAATGAAAAAACAAACCAGATACAAGGATCTTTAGGGCTGGAAAAAATACTGAACAGCTATCTGACGGAACGCGACGGATCCGTCACGTATGAAAGTGATAAATCCGGCTGGAAACTTCCGAACAGCAAAGAAAAAATCACCGCACCTAAAAACGGTGACAATGTATATTTAACCATTGATCAGAAAATTCAAACCTTTTTAGAAGACAGCATGACGAAAGTGGCGGAAAAATACAAACCGAAAAAAATCATGGCGGCTGTCGTAGAACCAAAAACAGGCAAAGTGCTTGCGATGGGTCAGCGTCCGAGTTTTGACCCGAATCTCAGAAACGTCACCAATTATTACAATGACTTAGTGTCGTATGCGTATGAACCGGGATCGACGATGAAGATCTTTACGCTTGCCGCGGCGATTCAGGAAAACGCGTTCTCTGCAAACGAGAAATATAAATCCGGAACATATAAAGTAGGCGGAAAACCAGTTAAAGATTGGAACGACGGAGCCGGATGGGGCATGACAAGCTTCCATGACGGCCTCATGCGGTCGTCAAATGTTGCTTTCGCCAAGCTGGCAAATGAAAAACTCGGGTTTGACCGGTTTAATGAGTATCTGCACAAATTCGGCCTTTATCAAAAAACAGGGATTGATCTGCCCGGTGAAGTATCAAGTAAAATTAACTTCAAATATGATTTTGACAAAGCGTCCACGGCTTACGGCCAAGCATCGGCGATAACGCCGATTCAGCAGCTTCAGGCAGTCACCGCGATTGCCAATAACGGCAAAATGATGAAGCCTTACGTCATTGACCATATTGTCGACCCTGATACGAAAAAAGTCGTCAAGCAGACAAAGCCCGAACAAGCAGGCACGCCGATTTCGGCTGATACGGCCAAACAAGTCCGGGACCTGCTCGGAGAAGTCGTGACATCAGACATCGGAACGGGAAAACCTTATAAAATTGAAGGTTTTGATGTTGCGGGGAAAACGGGAACCGCGCAAATCGCGGGGACGGGCGGATATTTAAAAGGAACGAGCAACTATGTGTTTTCATTCATGGGCATGGCACCGAAAAATGATCCTAAGCTCGTCATCTATGTAGCCGTGCAGCAGCCGCAATTAAAAGCGGGCCAAAGCAGTTCCGATCCTGTCGCGGAAATCTTTAACCCGACGATGAAAAACAGTTTGCATTATTTGAACATCGAGCCGACGGAAAAGTCAGATTCCGGCCAGGAAGAAACGAAAAGCCAAAAGATGCCTGACCTGACAGACAAGACGGTTACGAATGCTGAGAAGGAAGCGAAAAATGAACATCTCACACCGATTGTCATCGGCAGTGATGTTGCCGTAAAAGAGCAGTATCCGAAAGCCGGGGAAGATGTGATTACCAATCAGAAAATCTTCTTAAAAACAGACGGAAAGATGACGATGCCGGATATGTCCGGATGGTCGAGACGGGAAGTGCTTCAATTCAGCAAGGTATCAGGCATTCACATTGATGTGAGCGGCGAAGGTTACGCTGCCAGCCAAAGTGTCAAAAAAGGCAAAGAACTGAAGGGAAATACCGTGATCAAGGTGAAATTTAAAAACCCTGATTAACGGGACAGAGAAGTCCGCGGATGCCCGCGGGCTTCTTTTTTATGCGTGCCGTTCTATGTGTCCAAGCTGAGGCATAAAATGAAACAAGCCTAAATAAGGAGTGGACGGTCCCTTGCGCGTTTCAAATGTAACGGTTCGAAAACGTTTATTACTGGTTTTGCTTTTTGGCGTGATCATTTTTTTGATCATTGACAGCAGATTAGGCTATGTCCAATTTATAATGGGGGAAAAGCTGACTTCGCTGGCTAAGGATTCCTGGAGCCGGAATTTGCCGTTTGAGCCTGAGCGGGGAGAGATCCTTGACCGGAACGGCGTGAAGCTGGCTACTAATAAAAGCGCGCCGACCGTCTTTGTCGTACCGCGCCAGATTCAAAATCCCATAAAAACGGGCAAGCTTCTCGCGTCAGTTTTAAATATGTCGGAAGAGAAGGTCTATAAACACATTACAAAGAAAACTTCCATAGAAAAAATCTCACCCGAGGGCCGGAAAATTTCAAATAAAAAAGCGAAAGAAATCAAAGCGCTCGATTTAAAAGGGGTTTATGTAGCTGAAGACAGCATCCGTCATTATCCGTACGGAAGTTTTTTATCCCATGTTCTCGGTTTTGCCGGTATTGATAACCAGGGCCTTCTCGGACTGGAGGCTTATTATGATGATGACTTGAAAGGTGTAAAGGGCTCCGTGAAATTTTATACGGATGCCAAGGGGAAGAAAATGCCTGATGAAGCGGATGATTACACCCCTCCGAAAGACGGACTTGATATGAAATTGACGATTGACGCCAAGGTTCAGACGATTATAGAACGAGAGCTCGACAATGCAGCGGCGAAATACAACCCGGACGGAATGATTGCGGTCGCAATGAATCCGAAAAACGGGGAAGTGCTGGGAATGTCAAGCCGTCCTGATTTTGATCCGGCTGACTATCAATCAGTGGATCCGTCCGTTTACAACCGGAATCTGCCGGTATGGAGCACGTATGAACCGGGTTCGACCTTTAAGATTATTACGCTCGCGGCGGCGCTCCAAGAACAAAAAGTAAACTTGCAAAGAGATCATTTTTATGACAAAGGATTTGCCGAGGTGGACGGCGCCCGCCTCAGATGCTGGAAAAAGGGCGGCCACGGTTCGCAGTCTTACCTTGAAGTCGTTCAAAATTCCTGCAACCCTGGGTTTGTACAGCTTGGGGAACGGCTCGGAAAACAAAAGCTGTTTCAATATATTAAGGACTTCGGATTTGGAAAGAAAACAGGCATCGATCTGCAAGGGGAAGGAACAGGAATCTTATTTCCGCTTGACAGAGTCGGCCCGGTCGAACAGGCAACAACCGCTTTCGGACAAGGGGTTTCCGTCACGCCGATTCAGCAGGTGGCAGCCGTATCCGCAGCAATAAACGGCGGAACGCTTTATACTCCGTTTATCGCCAAAGAGTGGGTTGATCCCGTCACGAAAAAAACCGTTAAGAAACAATCGCCGATTGCGAAAAGACAAGTTATTTCCCAGGAAACGTCAAAGCAGATCAGATACGCTTTAGAAAGTGTCGTCGCGCAAGGAACGGGACGGAATGCCTTTGTAGAAGGATATCGCGTCGGCGGAAAAACAGGAACGGCACAAAAGGTCAAAGACGGCAAATATCTCGAAAACAACCATATCGTTTCCTTTATCGGTTTTGCGCCGGCTGATGACCCGAGCCTTGTCGTATATGTCGCGGTTGATAATCCGAAAGGCACGATTCAATTCGGGGGAACCGTCGCCGCGCCGATTGTCGGGAATATTATGAGAGACAGTCTGCCGGAGCTCGGCGTCAAACCGCGAAAAAATCAAATCGAGAAAAAATATCAATGGAACGACACAAAAACAATAGAGGTTCCGAATGTTGTAGGGATGTCTGTCTCTGATCTTGAGTCGCTGCTTGTCAATTTGAATATAGACTCCTCAGGAAAAGGAAGCAAAATTGTGAAGCAATCACCTGCAGCCGGAACGAAAGTAAAAGAAGGCTCAAAGATCCGTGTTTACTTGAGTGAAGAATGAGTCTTTTTGAGGCAGCCGATTGTTTTCGGCTGCCTTTTATCATAAAGAGAAAAAAAGAAGATAACTTTTAAGATTAACTGGATGTATCCTTTTATTTACGCTAAAATATGAACTGTATGTTTAAAAGCCATTCTGACTTTTATAAACAATTATCATGATAAAAGAATGAATAGAATTTCTGAGAGGTTTGATACAATGAAACTTACAAAGCTGCTTACATATTTAATGGCCGAACCTGTTCAAAATGACTTTCATGACCCTGATATAACTTCAATTGAGATGGACTCCAGGGAAGTGAGAAAAGGGAGTCTTTTTGTGTGTATAAAAGGGTATACGGTGGACGGACATGATTTCGCCCAAAAAGCCGCAGAAAACGGCGCAGCTGCCATCGTCGCCGAGAAAGAGCTTGACGTCGATATTCCTGTCATTATCGTCCGCCGGTCACAGCGGGCGCTCAGCGTTCTTTCTGACGCGTTTTACGGGCAGCCGACAAAGAAACTTCAGCTTATCGGCATCACCGGCACAAACGGCAAGACATCAACGACGCATATGGTGGATGAGATTTTCAAAAAAGCGGGAAGACAGACCGGTTTAATCGGAACGATGTACATTAAAATCGGTGATGAGACATTCCCGGTCAAAAATACAACGCCCGAAAGCGTCACACTGCAAAAAACGTTCAAGAAAATGAATGACGAGCATGTTGATACAGCTATTATGGAAGTGTCTTCTCACGCTCTGTCACTCGGCAGGGTTCACGGCTGCGATTATGATATCGCCGTGTTCACGAATCTGACGCAGGACCATTTAGACTATCACAAGACGATGGAAGACTACAGACAGGCTAAAAGCCTCCTGTTTTCTCAGCTGGGCGGCTCTTTCAACCATGAAAAGCCGAAGCGGGCCGTTTTAAACGCAGATGACAAAGCCAGCGCTTATTTTGAAAGAGTGACGGCGGCGCACATCCTTACATACGGAATCGAAAATGATGCCGATGTCATGGCGAAACAAATTGAGATCTCTGCGCAAGGCACAAGCTTTGAACTCGTTACGCCAAAAGGAACAAAGCAGATCACGGTTTCACTCGTCGGCCGGTTCAACGTGTATAACGTACTGGCTGCAGCGGCGACAGCGATCGCAGCAGGTCTCCCGTTCGATACGATCACAAGCGCTCTTGAAGAGCTGCAAGGTGTCAGAGGCCGGTTTGAACTGGTGAATCACAATCAGCCGTTTCCTGTCGTCGTCGATTACGCGCACACGCCTGACAGTCTGGAAAACGTCCTGAATACATGCAAAGACATGACAGAAGGCAAGCTTTTCGTCGTCGTCGGCTGCGGCGGTGACCGGGACAAAACAAAGCGCCCGAAAATGGCTGAAATTGCGGTGCGGATCGCTGACGAACCGATCTTTACCTCAGATAACCCGAGAAGCGAGGACCCGCTGGCCATATTAAGAGATATGGAAAGAGGGGTAGAAGGAACTTACTATCACAGTATCGCCAACCGCGAGCAGGCCATCTTTTTTGCCATTGCCAACGCGAAAAAGGGTGATGTGGTTCTGATTGCCGGAAAAGGGCATGAAACCTATCAGCAGATCGGCAATGAAACATTCGACTTTGATGACGCCGAAGTAGCGGGAAGAGCTATCGTTGAGCTGAATAAAAAGTAAAACAGGAAAGAGTGTTAGAATGAGGGAAATGAAAAGAATTACGGGGAAACAATCTGAATATGATAAATACGTATGTCGTTTGAACGAAACGGGAGGAGAAAAGAGCAATGCTTGAGCAAGTGATTTTATTTACAATAATAATGGGATTTTTAATCAGTGTTCTGATATCTCCGATTCTTATCCCGTTTTTAAGACGTTTAAAATTCGGCCAGAGCATCAGAGAAGAAGGGCCGAAATCACATATGAAAAAATCAGGGACGCCGACGATGGGCGGGGTCATGATTATCGTATCCATTGCCATTACGGCGATTGTCATGACGCAGAAATTTTCGCATCTGAGCGCGGAAATGTTTCTTCTGCTGTTTGTCACGATCGGATACGGCCTGCTCGGCTTTTTGGATGATTATATTAAAGTGGTGATGAAACGGAATCTCGGATTAACATCGAAACAGAAATTGATCGGCCAGATCATTATCGCCATTGTATTCTACGGAGTATATCATTACTGCCATTTTTCAACCGGCATCAGGGTGCCGGGAACACATCTGTCAATTGATCTCGGCTGGGGATACTTTATCCTCGTTCTCTTTATGCTTGTCGGAGGTTCAAACGCCGTCAACCTGACAGACGGTCTGGACGGCCTCTTGTCCGGTACCGCTGCTATCGCATTCGGCGCTTTCGCGATCCTTGCGTGGAACCAGTCACAATATGACGTTGCGATTTTCTCGGTTGCCGTTGTCGGCGCCGTTCTCGGTTTTCTTGTATTCAACGCCCATCCCGCCAAAGTATTTATGGGGGATACCGGGTCGCTTGCGCTCGGAGGAGCGATCGTGACCGTTGCCATTCTGACAAAGCTTGAAATTCTGCTCGTCATTATCGGCGGAGTTTTTGTTATTGAGACCTTATCTGTTATCTTACAAGTCATCAGCTTTAAAACGACAGGAAAACGAATCTTTAAAATGAGTCCGCTTCACCACCATTACGAATTGGTCGGATGGTCTGAATGGAGAGTTGTCGTCACATTCTGGACTGCGGGACTGCTGCTTGCCGTTTTAGGAATTTACATCGAGGTGTGGTTATAAGTGGAAAACGAACTTTTTTTGCAAAAACAAAACTTTCTGGTCCTTGGACTGGCGAAAAGCGGATATGCGGCTGCGTCGATTCTTCATGAAAAAGACATTAACGTCGTCGTAAATGATCAAAAAGCCTTTGAAGAAAACGAACCTGCCCAAAGGCTTTCAGAAAGAGGAATTGAGGTTATCTGCGGTGAACATCCGACATCACTTTTTGATCAGCATGATATAACCATTCTGATCAAAAATCCCGGAATCCCGTATGAAAATATTATGGTGGAGGAAGCGCAAAGAAGAGGCATCCCGGTCTGGACGGAAATCGAGCTTGCGTATTATATCACCAATGCAAAATTCATCGGCATTACAGGCTCGAACGGGAAAACAACAACGACGACCCTGGTCTACGAAATGCTGAAGGCTGACTCGATAAAGGCGCTGATCGCGGGGAATATCGGCACTGTGGCCAGTGAAGTGGCTTATCGTGCTGACGGTGATGAATGGATCGTCACGGAGCTTTCTTCGTTCCAGCTGATGGGGACTCATGCGTTCAGACCTGAAATCGGCCTGATTTTAAATGTATTTGACGCTCATTTGGATTATCACCACAGCCGTGAAAATTACGAAAAAGCCAAGCAGAAGGTGTATCTGCATCAGCTTGAGAGCGATACGGCCATCGTGAACCAAAGTGATGAAACAGTCGTGCGGCTTGCTGAAGGCGGAAAAGCCGGCACCGTTCCGTTTTCAGTTCATCAGGAACTGTCCAGCGGCGCATTCATTAAAGACGGAATGCTGATGTTCGGCGATGAAGCGATTCTGCCTGTTGATGACATCGTATTGCCGGGCGCGCACAATTTAGAAAATATTCTAGCCGCTGTAGCCGCGGCAAAAACGGCGGGCGCATCCAATAAAGCGATTCAGAAGGTACTGACAAGCTTTACCGGTGTTAAACACCGTCTGCAGTATGTGACTGCGATTCAGAATCGTAAATTTTATAATGACAGCAAAGCGACGAATATTTTAGCCACAAGCAAAGCGCTCTCCGCGTTCAAAGCTCCGGTTATACTGCTTGCAGGCGGACTTGACCGCGGCAACGGCTTTGACGATCTGAAACCGTATATGGACAATGTCAAAGCGGTCCTTACGTTCGGCCAGACGGCGCCGAAGATAGAAAAACTGGGCAATGAGCTGGGAATACAACATGTCAAACGTGTCGATAATGTTGAACAAGCAGTATCTGCGGCGTTTGCGCTCTCAAATGAAGGAGACGTCATCCTCTTGTCACCTGCGTGTGCAAGCTGGGATCAGTTCAAAACATTTGAAGAACGCGGTGACATGTTTATAGATGCCGTGCATATGCTTAAGTAAGGGCTTGTCTCTGTTCATCGGCAGCCCTAAATGACTTATGCTTGGGGTGTCGATTGCTTTGACTACTAAAAAAACAGCGCCTGATTTGTTATTAGTTATCATTACGTTATTGCTTTTAACAATAGGATTAATTATGGTTTACAGTGCAAGTGCGGTTTGGGCGGATTATAAATTTGACGACTCGTTTTTCTTTGCGAAACGGCAGCTGCTGTTTGCGGGAATCGGCGTCATTGCCATGTTTTTCATTATGAATGTGGATTATTGGACATGGCGCACATGGTCGAAGCTGCTTCTGATCATTTGTTTTTTCCTGCTTGTGCTTGTACTGATTCCGGGAGTCGGAATGGTGCGGAACGGTTCAAGAAGCTGGATCGGTGTGGGCGCGTTCAGCATTCAGCCTTCGGAGTTTATGAAACTCGCGATGATTGCGTTTCTGGCTAAATTTCTTTCTGAAAAACAGAAGAACATTACGTCATTCAGACGCGGATTCGTTCCCGCGCTCGGAATCGTGTTTTCTGCATTTATTATTATCATGTGCCAGCCCGACCTTGGAACGGGGACGGTGATGGTGGGCACGTGCATCGTGATGATATTTGTTTCCGGTGCGCGAATCGCTCATTTCGCGTTTCTCGGACTCATCGGTTTAAGCGGATTTGCGGCGCTTGTTCTGTCCGCTCCTTATCGGATTAAACGGATCACCTCCTACTTAAACCCGTGGGAGGACCCGCTTGGAAGCGGATTTCAGATCATTCAGTCGCTCTATGCCGTAGGTCCGGGCGGTCTGTTCGGAATGGGGCTCGGCCAAAGCCGGCAAAAGTTTTTTTACCTGCCGGAGCCGCAAACCGATTTCATTTTTGCTATCTTATCTGAGGAACTCGGCTTTATCGGCGGATCGCTCATATTGCTGCTGTTCAGTATTTTATTATGGCGGGGCGTCAGGATTGCGCTCGGCGCTCCGGATTTATACGGAAGCTTTGTCGCCATCGGCATTATTTCTATGATTGCTATTCAAGTCATGATTAATATCGGTGTTGTGACGGGGCTGATCCCGGTAACAGGAATTACGCTGCCGTTTTTAAGCTACGGAGGGTCATCATTGACGCTGATGCTTGCAGCGGTCGGCGTGCTTTTAAATGTCAGCCGGTACTCGAGGTATTGATCTGTATCTTGCCTCATCACTCATGATATATTCGTCATTTATAAAAAAACAGACAACATCAATAACCCTGTCCTAAAAAACAGGGTTATCGCTATGTGATTAAGGGGGACATACGAATGCGTATTGCAGTAAGCGGGGGCGGAACCGGAGGACATATTTATCCGGCTTTGGCCTTTATTAAAGAAGTTCAGCGCCGGCACCCGGACGTGGAATTTTTATATATCGGAACAGAGAACGGTCTTGAGAAAAAAATTGTTGAAAGGGAAAATATTCCGTTTCGCGCCATTGAAATTACAGGTTTCAAACGAAAACTTTCTTTTGAAAATGTAAAAACGGTCATGCGTTTCTTAAAAGGCGTGAAGAAAAGCAAATCGTATTTAAAAGAATTTAAACCAGATGCCGTTATCGGCACAGGCGGCTATGTATGCGGTCCAGTTGTATACGCGGCGGCAAAAATGGGAATTCCGACGATCATTCATGAGCAAAACAGCCTTCCGGGCATCACGAATAAGTTTCTCTCGAAATATGTTAATAAGGTGGCGATTTGCTTTGAAGAGGCAAAATCGCATTTTCCTGCTGAAAAAGTTGTTTTTACGGGAAACCCGAGAGCCTCTGAAGTCGTCTCAATTAAGACAGGCCGCTCGTTAACTGAATTCGGGCTGAAAGAAGATCAAAAAACGGTGCTCATTTTCGGCGGAAGCAGAGGTGCGGCTCCTATTAACCGTGCCGTTATTGATATGCAGGAAGAATTGAAAACGAGACCTTACCAAGTGCTTTATATTACCGGGGAAGTGCATTATGAGAAGGTAACGGCTGAGCTGAAAGGCGGAAAAGCCGCTGATAATATGGTGACAAAACCGTTTTTGCACCAAATGCCGGAGTACTTAAAATCAATCGATGTTATTGTGGCCAGAGCCGGGGCGACAACGATTGCGGAAATCACCGCACTCGGCATTCCGAGTGTGCTCATTCCGAGCCCGTACGTGACAGCCAATCACCAGGAAGTCAATGCGAAGGCGCTCAGCCAGCATGACGCTGCAATCGTACTGAAAGAAACCGAGCTCAGCGGAGAAAAACTGATCGCTGCGCTGGACAAAATCGTAATGAATGACGAAACGCTAAAAGACATGAGTGAGCGGACAAAATCACTCGGTGTTCCCGATGCGGCAGCCAGACTGTACAGTATCATGGAAGACATTAAAAAATAGAGCAAATGGAATGCGGAGGTTTACGATGGAGAACGTAATTCAGGAATTAAGAGACCGCGAAGTCGGCAAAGTGCTGGAACAAGAACCGCTCGCGAATCATACAACGATGAAAATCGGCGGTCCGGCGGACATTTTAATCATCCCCAACCGTGTGGAAGCAGTCAAAGATATTATGGATATTGTGAAGAAACATGACCTGCCATGGACGGTTATCGGCCGCGGTTCAAATCTGCTCGTGCTTGATGAAGGCATAAGAGGAGTTGTTATTAAGCTGGGAGCGGGTCTCGATCATTTAGAGATTGACGGCGATCAGGTGACGGTCGGAGGCGGTTATTCAGTCGTCCGTCTTGCGACTTCGATGAGTAAAAAAGGAATGTCCGGACTCGAATTTGCAGCAGGCATTCCGGGATCAATCGGCGGAGCCGTCTATATGAATGCGGGGGCGCATGGATCTGATATGAGTGAGATTCTTGTGAAAGCCCGTATCTTATTTGAAGACGGCACGATCGAATGGCTGACGAACGAAGAGATGGACTTCAGCTACAGAACGTCTGTATTGCAGAAAAAACGTCCCGGCGTGTGTCTTGAGGCAGTTCTAAAGCTTGAGCAAAAGGAACGGGAAGCCATCACGGCGCAAATGCAGCAAAACAAAGATTACAGAAAAAATACTCAGCCGTACTCAAGCCCCTGCGCGGGAAGCATATTCAGAAATCCGCTGCCGGATCATGCCGGAAACCTCGTTGAAAAAGCGGGATTAAAAGGATATCAGATCGGCGGAGCGAAAGTGTCCGAAATGCACGGGAATTTTATCGTCAATGCCGGCGGGGCGACTGCCAAGGACGTCCTTGACCTGATTGAGTATGTGAAAAAGACCATCCGTGAGCAGTATGATGTTGACATGCATACAGAAGTTGAAATCATCGGCGGGAATCGCTAAAAGGTTCTCTGATTTCCGTGAGCTCATGTGATATACTTTTAACAAATGTCAAACGGCATCACAGCATGCCGTTTGTTTTTCAATCAGACGAATGTCAAGCTGTTTCATTCTTAGCGAGGTGGACAGGCAGTGAACCCGAATCATGAAAGAGAAAAAATCGTAAATATTGAAGAACGGATTCCGAAAATCAAAGAGCAGCGGAAACAAAAAGCAAACCGCCGGCTGATTTCATTCATTGTGCTCTTTTTTATGATGGTTTTAATCATCGTGTATTTGCAGATGCCGATCAGCAAAGTCTCTTCTGTCACCGTTTCCGGAAACGAAAACGTGCCTGTAAAAGAGATCAGCGCGCTTTCTGATATACATAACGGACAGACCGAGTTCTGGAGTCTGAACAAGAAAAAAACAGAAGAAAAGATTGAGCAGAATAAGCTGGTGAAAAAGGCGGAGCTTTCAAAAGCATTTCCTAACAAAGTCAGAATTCACATTGAAGAATATAAGACCATCGCGTATCTGCAGCGGAATGATGTGTATTATGAGGTGCTGGAGAACGGCACCGTGCTGCCGAACGAAGTCACGCCCGATGACGCGGGTCCGATTTTGGTAGACTGGACAAACGCGAAAAAGCGGGTCAAAATGGCAGATCAGCTTGATAAGCTTTCAGGTTCGTTAAAGCAGTCGATTTCTGAAATCTATTACACGCCGGTAAAAATGGATCAGGACCGGATTAAGCTGTATATGAACGACGGATATGTGGTGACCGCTTCGATTAAAACGTTTGCCGCCCGGATGAAGACCTATCCTTCTATCGTTTCTCAGCTGGACGGCGGAAAAAAGGGAATTATCCACTTAGAAGTCGCTACATATTTTGAAGAATTTAAAAAAGGTAAATCCGGCAAGAAAAAAGAAACCGATCAATAGTTCTAAAGAACTAATTTTAAGGTGATTCAAAAGGGACTGTTACAATCAGCATGGCAGCCGATATAACCGATAGCGGAATAGTTATGACTATGTTTGTTTTTTGCTGGGGATGCGGCTGCCGGACAAGCGGAAAATTCTTAATGCAATGGGCGTGTCTTCTGCAGTGATCATTGCATTTGGAATTTTCCTCCTGTTTCTTCTTTTTTCGGATGTTTCTGGCAATATCTATCGCTTTTCTGAAGGTTCATCTTAGTGTAGACTAATGGAAAGCGGGTATATTTGCATCTGGATTGCACAGGATGACCCCGTGACAAGAAATCTTACGGTAAGGTGGGCCATCTCCAAAAAAAATAAAAAAAATGCGATATAAAAGAGGATATACATAGAATATAACGAATAGTTTCATTAAACATAAATTGTGAGAAATCAGATGAAAATTTGTTGATGCTGTTGTTTTTGTTACACACTTGTAAAGCCACATCCATTGTATTGTTGTTCCGCAAATAATAGAATAGAATTTGATCGAAATGTGAGGAGGTGCCATAGAATGAACAACAATGAACTTTACGTCAGTCTTGACATCGGTACGTCCAATACAAAAGTGATCGTCGGAGAAATGACAGATGATTCCCTTAACATTATCGGAGTGGGAAATGTACCGTCTGAAGGGTTGAAAAAAGGCTCAATCGTTGATATAGATGAAACCGTTCATTCTATAAGAAAAGCGTTTGACCAAGCTGAAAGAATGGTAGGTTTTCCGCTGAAAAAAGCCATTGTCGGCGTTAATGGAAATTATATTCATATTCAAGATACGAACGGCGTTGTCGCTGTTTCCAGTGAAAACAAAGAAATTCACGTTGAAGACGTCCGCAGGGTAATGGAAGCGGCACAGGTCGTGTCAGTTCCGCACGAGCAGCTGATCGTTGACGTCGTTCCGAAACAGTTTATCGTTGACGGAAGAGACGAAATTACCGATCCGAAAAAAATGCTCGGCGTGCGCCTGGAAGTAGAAGGCACGCTGATTACCGGCTCCAAAACGATCTTACATAATTTGCTTCGCTGTGTGGAGAGAGCGGGCGTCGAAATTACAGATATCTGCCTGCAGCCGCTTGCGGCCGGTTCAGCGGCTTTGTCAAAAGACGAAAAAAACCTCGGAGTCGCCATGATTGATATCGGCGGCGGCTCGACGACGGTGGCGGTATTTGAACAGGGGCACCTGAAGGAGACAGCCGTCATTCCGCTCGGAGGCGAAAACATCACGAAAGATGTATCGATCGGATTGCGCACTTCCACCGAAGAGGCTGAAAGAGTAAAAAAACAATTTGGACATGCATTCTACGATGAGGCTTCAGAAGATGAAGTATTTGAAGTCACCGTCATAGGAACGAATCAAAAGCAATCTTTTACACAGCAGGAAATTGCCAATATTATTGAAGCAAGAGTGGAAGAGATTCTTGAGATTGCCGCAGCCGAAATTGAGCATATGGGAATTACAGATCTGCCCGGCGGCTTTGTGCTGACCGGCGGACAGGCCGCAATGCCCGGCGTGCTTTCATTGGCACAGGAAGTGCTGAGGCACAATGTCAGGGTCGCAAACCCGAATTATATCGGTGTAAGAGACCCTCAATATATGACGGGTGTCGGCTTGATACAATTTGCCTGCCGAAATGCCAGAATTCAGGGAAGAAAAATAGGCTTTCATATGCCGGAAGAAGCCGTGCAGGAAATCGCGGTCTCTCACGAAGAAGAACATCATCAGCGGCCTGAGGCGCAGCAGCGTCCAAAAGCAAAACAAAAAACACAAGCCGAACACAACAAACCGAGCAAAATGAAAAAACTATTAAGCATGTTTTGGGAATAGATTGATAGTCATTCGGCAGATTAGGAGGATTTAGCATGTTGGATTTCGAAACAAACATAGACGGCTTAGCATCAATTAAAGTAATCGGAGTAGGAGGCGGCGGTAATAACGCGGTCAACCGAATGATTGAAAACGAAGTACAGGGTGTAGAGTACATCGCGGTAAATACGGACGCGCAAGCTCTTAACCTGTCAAAAGCAGAAGTGAAAATGCAGATCGGAGAAAAGCTGACCCGCGGTCTCGGAGCGGGAGCGAATCCGGAAGTCGGCAAAAAAGCCGCTGAAGAAAGTAAAGAACAAATCGAAGAAGCGTTAAAAGGCGCTGACATGGTGTTCGTTACAGCCGGAATGGGAGGCGGTACCGGAACGGGAGCCGCACCGGTTATTGCGCAAATCGCAAAAGACTTAGGCGCTTTGACTGTCGGAGTCGTAACAAGACCGTTTACATTTGAAGGACGAAAACGCCAGCTGCAGGCTGCAGGCGGTATCACGGCGATGAAAGAAGCCGTTGACACGCTGATCGTTATTCCGAATGACCGGATTTTAGAAATTGTCGATAAAAACACACCGATGCTTGAAGCATTCCGTGAAGCTGATAACGTGCTTCGCCAAGGGGTGCAAGGTATCTCAGACCTTATCGCGACGCCCGGTTTAATCAACTTGGATTTTGCCGATGTTAAAACGATCATGTCCAACAAAGGTTCAGCATTGATGGGTATCGGGATCGCTACAGGCGAAAGCCGTGCTGCCGAAGCCGCTAAAAAGGCCATCTCCAGCCCGCTCCTTGAAGCGGCAATCGACGGAGCGCAAGGTGTTTTAATGAACATTACGGGAGGTACAAATCTGAGCCTCTACGAAGTTCAGGAAGCAGCCGATATCGTCGCTTCTGCGTCTGATCCTGATGTGAATATGATTTTCGGTTCAGTTATCAATGAAAATCTGAAAGATGAAATCGTCGTTACCGTCATCGCGACCGGTTTTATCGAACAGGAGAAAGACGATTCAAAACCGCAGCGTCCGACTTTAAACCAAGGCTTGAAGTCTCAAAGCCAGCCTGCTGCGAAACGTGAGCCGAAACGAGAAGAAACACAGCATCAAAACACGGTAAACCGCCATACTTCACAGCCGGCGGATGATGCCCTTGATATTCCTACATTTTTAAGAAACCGCAACAAACGCGGCTGATGCAAAAAGGACAAAACCACATGGTTTTGTCCTTTTTCTTTTTTCGCTCAGTCTTCCTGCCTATCCCCATGATCTATACAATGAAAATTGAAACTTTATACCTATGACCAATTGATTGTTTTCTAGTTTCGTCCGGCTTTCTGACAGAATGTGACAATATCTGAATAGAAGATTGTCTACATTTAACGTACAGCATCGAAATGACAAACCATTCCAATTGAGAGGGGAGGAATACAAATTTATATTGCGTTTCCAAATAAGGGGGGATACGATTGAAGAAAAAAATGAGAAACAGATGGACAGGCTCCGTTTTAAGCGCGATTGTCGTCAGTTCACTGCTGTTTCCGGGTGCAGCCGCAGCGGAGACCACACCGGGAACAGTTTCTGCCACCAAAGATCTTTCTTCCTCTAAGAGCGTTCAGCATAAGATTTCCGATTCAGTCAAGAAGCGTTTTGAGAAAAATGATAAAGTCACATTTCTCATCAAATTTAAAGAGAAAGCCGATACGAAAAAAGCGGTTAAAGAAGCAGAGAAAAATGCCAAGTCCCAATCGCTTTCGGCAGCAAAAACAGAATATCAAAAGCGGTCAGCGGTCGTCTCTTCTTTAAAACTGGCGGCTCATGATGCCCAGCAGAATATAAAAACATATTTGGAAAAACAAAAAAAGAAAGGCAAGGCGGAGCGCATCCATTCCTATTATATTGTCAACGGAATGGCAGTCACGGGTTCGAAAGAGGTGATGGAGAAAGTTGCCTCATTTCCTGAAGTAGAAAAAGTTCTTCCGAATGAAAAGCGTCAGCTTACTCAATCAAAAGCTCCTTTTCAATTGAAGAAAAAACAAAAAGAGATCAAGGCAAAGGGAGGCGTTGAATGGAACATCAGCCAAATTGATGCGCCGAAGGCCTGGGCCTCTGGTTACGACGGCACCGGTACGGTCGTCGCCTCGATTGATACAGGGGTTCAGTGGGATCACCCGGCACTTAAGGAAAAATACCGGGGGTACGATCCTGAAAATCCCGCAGCGCCGAATCATGAAATGAACTGGTATGATGCCGTGTCTAAAAAAGACGCGCCCTACGATGATCTTGAACACGGCACTCATGTAACAGGCACCATGACGGGTTCAGAACCTGACGGCTCAAATCAAATCGGTGTCGCTCCGGGCGCGAAATGGATCGCAGTAAAAGCATTTTCAGATGACGGAGGAACCGATGCCGATATTTTGGATGCCGGTGAGTGGGTGCTCGCGCCAAAAGATAAAAACGGCACTCCGCACCCCGAGATGGCGCCGGATGTTGTCAATAATTCCTGGGCAGGCGGTTCAGGAATGGACGAGTGGTACCGCGATATGGTGAATGCATGGAGAGCAGCCGAGATTTTTCCGGAATTCTCTGCGGGGAATGAAGACTTATTTACACCGGGAGGACCTGGTTCAATCGCAAATCCGGCCAATTATCCGGAAGCATTTGCGACAGGCGCGACTGACATCGACAAGAAACTTGCTGATTTCTCACTTCAAGGCCCCTCACCGTATCATGAAACTAAGCCGGATATTTCGGCTCCGGGAGTGAATATCCGTTCCTCTATTCCTGGGGGAACATATGAAGGCGGCTGGAACGGAACTTCAATGGCCGGGCCGCATGTGGCGGCGACGGCGGCTTTGTTAAGGCAGGCAAACGCTTCTATTACGGTTGATGAAATGGAAGACGTTTTGACGCGCACCGCTGAAAAGCTGACAGACTCCGTTTTTCCGGAATCACCGAATAACGGCTACGGCCACGGTTTAGTCAATGCTTTTGACGCCGTTTCTGCCGTAACAGACGGAATCGGAAGCGTAGAAGGCAAAGTATCTTCTGCGGGCGAAGATCACAATCCGCCCAGCTGGCATCATGAACCCGTCCAAGTAGCTTACAAAGGGGCAAATCTGCCGTTAACGGTTACAGCAGAAGACGATGTAAGCGTGACTAAGGTGTTACTTTCCTATCAATTTGATAAAGGAGAGTGGAAAACGATCGCCGCCGTTCAAAAAAGCGGTGATGAAAAAAAGGGACTCTACCAGGCAGAAATTCCGCATGTAACGGGCAGCACGGTAAGTTATAAATGGACAATAAAAGATTTCGGGGGTCATTCTACAGAATCTGATACGTACCGGGCTGACGTAAAACCGAGCATTACGGCGGGGTACAAAGAAGATTTTGAATCACAGCCGGCCGGCTGGTCCAGTTACGGGACACATGACCAATGGGAATGGGGGATTCCGAGTTCAGGCCCCGGCGCTGCATTTTCCGGAGATAAAGTGTATGCGACGAACCTGTCCGGACCGTATGCCGATTCGGCCAATATGAATTTAGTGATGCCTCCGATCCAGGTTCCGGATTCAGGACGGTTGTTTTTGCAATTTAAAAGCTGGCACAAGCTCGAAGAATTTTTTGATTACGGGTACGTGTTCGTTCTGCCGGAAGGAAAATCGAATTGGGAGCAGGCGGCTGTTTACAATGGTGACTCCGCAGGGTGGAATGATGAAGAAGCAGACTTATCCGCGTATAAAGGCCAAAATATAAAGCTTATGTTTAATATGCAGTCAGACGAAGTACTCAATGAAGACGGATGGTATATTGATGACGTCCGGCTTTCAAGCAGCCCTCTCGGCAAGGCGGCCAAAAAAAGCAAACACAATAGACAAACACCGCCCGGCCATCTGAAGAAAAAAGCCGTCAGTCCGAAACTGGCCAAACCGGCGGTAAAATCATCCGGAAAACCGGTGAAACATGAAACGAATCTCCTGCCGCTCAGAGCGCAAATCAGTGTCGCCGAGACGGGGAAATCCGTGTATTCCGACCCCGCAACCGGAAGCTACAGCCTGTCTCATAAAGCGGGAAACTATACGCTGAAAGCCGAGGCATACGGATTTAAACCCGCTGCAAAACAAGTTTCTGTTCAAGCAGACAAAACCGCACAGGCAGACTTTACACTGGAACAAATGCCGTCCGGCACGCTAAAAGGAACCATCACCAATCAGTCGACAGGCGAACCGGTGGAAGGGGCCGCGCTTTATGTAGTGGAGGACGCTGCAATTGAGCCTGCGGTGACAAATGATAAAGGGGAATATTCGCTTCAGGCGTACGAAGGCTCATACACCATTAAAGTAGCCGCAAAAGGCTTTTACAACAGCGAATTTTCTGTTGACATCAAAGGGGATGCTGAAAAAAACGCCAAGCTTAAGCCGTATATCGGCTATGAAGGGGAAATTGCTTATGATAACGGGACTGAAGAGGCCGGACTGTCCTATTTTAAAGCAGGCAGCAAATCTGCCGTTAAGATGACGCTTAAAGACGGAAAAGAACACGGTATGCTGACAGGAGGCCTCTTTAAATTTTGGGGCGCGGACTGGCCTGATCCGGGCGGTACCGAATTTCAAGCAGAAGTATATGATGCATCCGGCCCTGACGGGAGCCCGGGCAGCAAAATTGCCGGCCCGTTCCAAGCTGAAGCGCTTCGAAACGGAAAATGGACCAAAGTGGATCTCAGCTCAAAAGGAATCGAGGTCGGAAAGGATTTTTATCTTGTGCTCCGCCAGACGAAACCCGATCCTTATTCACCTGCCCTGTCATCTGACGACGGCAGTCCATATTCGAACAGAAACTGGCAATACCTCGACGGCAGCTGGTCAAAAGCCGATAAATCAGACGGAAACTTTATGATCAGGGCTTTAGTCGACTACGAAGCTTCCGTGCCTGACATCACGTCGCCTGTTGACCGGTCATTTACAAACAAGAAGTCAATCACGGTGCAAGGAACGGCTTCGCCAAGAACCGCAGTCCGCCTGACCAATAACGGTAAAACCGCCGCTGAAACGAAAGCAGATGCAGACGGCCATTTCCAGGCTGATGTCACACTGCGTAAAGATGCCAATCGGCTGACGGCGGCATCTGTGACGGACAAGGGATCAACCGATGAGTCACGCCCTGTCACGGTCATACTCGATCAGGATAAGCCGGATGTGACGATTGACAGTCCGGCAAACGGAGATAAAACAAATAAAGAAGCGGTGACTGTAAAAGGAAAAGCTTACGACGCCCATTTAAAATGGGTGAAGGTGAACGGCAAAAAGGCCGAGGTGAGTGACGGCTCTTATCAAGTAAGAATCCTTTTGGAAAACGGCAGCAACGAAATCAAAGTCACGGCCTCAGACGAAGCGGGTAACAAAACAACGAAAAAGACGGTGATTGATGTCAATTATCACGCTCCCGTCATCTCCGGATTGGTTCCCGGAGCGGATAAAGAATTAAAAGCCGGAGAATCAGTGAAAATCGCTTTTTCAAGCGGGAAGAAATTAGACGCCTCATTCGTGATCCGTATGCCTCTGACAAACGCCCGGGCAGGGACCCAAAACGCGACGGAGCTTCCGCTGAGAGAAATTTCTCCGGGACGATATGAGAGTTACTGGACAGCGACTTCTTCCATCAAAGCAAGCGGAGCAAAAATTGACGTTATTGTAAGAGATGACTATGGAAATGAAACGAGACAGACAGCAAAAGGAAAACTTTATATCAATGAGTAAAACAGAGCGCTGCCGGGACACGGCAGCGCTTTTTTGGCTGAGACGGTCAATAGGAAATCAATCTCTTCGACCCTCGACAAATAAAACGGTTATCCCTTAAAAATTGTACTTTCCCCTCAACATTAATTGACAGACTTTCCCACAGAGCTTGCTTTATACTTATGAAACAAGAGAGAGAAACAGATATTTAAGACAAAAGAGGAAAGGGGTCAGATGTGAAAATCTATCTGGATGTCATTTGGCTGTTGAACTTTTGTTTTGATTCTCTTTTGCTTTTATTAACCGCCTTTATTTTAAAACGCCAGGTAAAAAAAAGAAGAGTGGCCGCCGGCGGTTTCATCGGATCAGCCATTGTGCTTCTGATGTTTACGCCTGTTTCTCCCTTTGTAGAGCATCCGGCGGGAAAAATGGCATTTTCAGTTGTCATCGTGCTTACGGTTTTTGGCTTTAAACGGTTTCGGTACTTTTTTCAAAATTTGTTCGCCTTTTATTTCGCGACCTTTCTCGTCGGCGGGGGAATGATCGGCGTACATTCCCTGCTGCAGACAGAATCAATTGTAAAACACGGCGCCATGGTTACGAGCCAGACCGGCTTCGGCGATCCGATCAGCTGGATATTTGTTGTCATCGGATTTCCGGCCGTATGGTTTTTTTCGAAAAAGAGAATCGAAGACATCGAGACGAAGTCCATTCAGTACGATGAACTTGTCATGGTTCAGGCAGAATTCAGCGGACAGACAATCCGCGCAAAAGGCCTGGTGGATTCCGGGAATCAGCTGTATGACCCGCTGACAAAAACGCCGGTCATGATCCTTCACATTGACAAATTCGCTCCGATTCTCAGTGAAAAGGAAACGGACATCATCAAATCTGCCAGTCCGCTTGAAGTGATAGAGCAGCTTGATGATTCGTTCCGCCATGCGGATAAGCTGAGGCTGATTCCATACAGGGGCGTCGGCCAGGACAATCAATTTTTACTCTGTTTAAAGCCGGATTACGTCACGATTATAACGAAAGACGAGATGATTGCATGTGAAAAATGCCTGATCGGCATCAGCGCGAAACAATTATCAGCGGACGGTGAATTTGACGGAATCGTTCACCCGAAGATGCTGACCGGGAAGGCTGTGAAGCATGTATCCTGACGAAAAGTCTGTTATTCATCATACTCAAAACGCATTGTATTTAGAAGGGGGAGGAAGATGAAAAAACTTAAGCTGCGTCTGACATATTTGTGGTATAAATGGCTGATGAAACTCGGACTGAAAAGTGATGAAGTATATTACATAGGAGGAAGCGAAGCGCTGCCGCCGCCTTTGTCTAAAGAAGAGGAGCAGGTGCTCTTATTAAAGCTGCCGAGCGGGGATCAGGCGGCGCGGGCCATCCTGATTGAGAGAAACTTACGCCTTGTCGTTTACATTGCCCGCAAATTCGAAAACACCGGCATCAATATCGAGGACTTAATCAGCATCGGCACAATCGGTTTGATCAAAGCGGTAAATACGTTTAATCCGGAAAAGAAAATCAAACTCGCAACCTACGCGTCGCGATGTATTGAAAACGAAATTTTAATGTACTTGCGCCGAAACAATAAAATCCGTTCAGAGGTGTCCTTTGATGAACCGCTGAACATTGATTGGGACGGAAACGAACTGCTGCTTTCGGATGTGCTCGGCACAGATGATGATATTATTACAAAAGACATTGAAGCCAATGTGGATAAAAAACTTTTGAAAAAAGCGCTTGAGCAATTAAATGATAGAGAAAAGCAGATCATGGAACTGCGATTCGGGCTTGTCGGTGAAGAAGAAAAAACACAAAAAGATGTAGCCGACATGATGGGGATTTCACAATCTTATATCTCCCGGCTCGAAAAGCGGATTATTAAAAGACTGAGAAAAGAGTTTAACAAAATGGTGTAAAATTTTTTCCATCTGACGGTCCTTACTGCTGCAAGGATTGCCGGCACTGGATGTTTATTTCTGTAAAATAGCGGTGCATATTTTTCCCACCCGAGGAGATACTTAACGTTGTACAGCAGCTCCTAGTGGGAGGGAAAAACGTGTCAAGAAATAAAGTCGAAATTTGCGGGGTGGATACCTCCAAATTACCGGTGCTCAAGAATGAAGAGATGAGAAAGCTGTTTAAGCAATTGCAGGATGAGGGCGATGATTCAGCGAGGGAAAAGCTTGTAAACGGCAATCTGCGCCTTGTCTTAAGCGTCATTCAGAGGTTTAACAACAGAGGAGAGTATGTTGATGACTTATTTCAGGTCGGCTGCATCGGACTAATGAAATCCATTGATAATTTTGACCTAAGCCATAATGTTAAGTTTTCAACATACGCTGTACCGATGATTATCGGAGAAATCCGCAGATATTTGCGGGATAACAATCCGATCCGCGTCTCGAGGTCGCTTCGCGATATCGCATATAAAGCGCTTCAAGTAAGGGAGCGGTTAATCAGTGAGACAAGCAGGGAGCCGACAGCAGAGGAAATCGCCAAAGTTCTTGAAGTGCCCCATGAAGAAATTGTGTTTGCCCTTGACGCCATCCAAGATCCGGTATCACTGTTTGAGCCGATTTATAATGACGGCGGCGATCCGATTTACGTGATGGACCAGATCAGCGATGAGCGCAATAAGGATACACAATGGATTGAGGAGCTCGCTCTGAAAGAAGGCATGAGAAGACTGAACGAACGGGAAAAAATGATTTTGCGAAAGCGCTTTTTCCAGGGGAAAACCCAAATGGAAGTCGCAGAAGAAATCGGCATATCCCAAGCTCAGGTCTCAAGGCTTGAAAAGGCAGCCATTAAACAAATGAATAAGAATATCCATCAATAACGGAGAAAGCCTTTAAACATTGTTTTAAAGGCTTTTTTCGTGCGCCGGTTTACGTTTGCGAAAAAGTGATGTATTCTAATGTGTAAAAGTTTTAAGAAAATTGAAACAAATAAACGGGGGAACTGCAATGATTTTACAGCTGAACAATGTGTCATTAAAAAGAAACGGCCAATGGATTTTGAAAGATATCAACTGGCGCGTTGAGAAAAACGAAAATTGGGTGCTGTTCGGACTGAACGGAGCCGGAAAAACAGCCTTGCTGAATATGTTATGTTCTTATTACTTTCCCACTTCAGGAGAGATGCAGGTGCTCGGCCATCAATTCGGCAAAACAGAGCTCGGTGACAGGCTCAGAAAAAAAATCGGTCTTGTTTCAGCGGGTCTGCAGCACAAATTATATGCCGCGGATTCTGCTTTTGAAATCGCCCTCAGCGGCGCGTACGCTTCAATCGGGCTTTATGAAACACCGAGTGAACAAGTGAGGGAAAAAGCGATCGGTCTGCTGAAGGATTTAGGCGCCATCAGCTACGCGGACAGACGGTATGAAACGTTATCTCAGGGGGAAAGGCAAAGAGCGCTGATTGCGCGGGCGCTTATGGCTGATCCGGAACTGCTGATTTTGGATGAGCCCGTGACGGGTCTCGATTTTATGGCAAGAGAGCAGCTGCTGGACACGATAACGTCGATCGCTGAAAAAGAAAATGCGCCGTCCATCCTTTATGTCACTCATCATGCTGAAGAAATTCTGCCGGTATTTGATCAGGCGCTGCTTTTAAAACAAGGCGAGGTGTTCGCTGCCGGGAAAATCAAGGACATGCTTTCTGACGAGCGGCTTACAGCGTTTTTCGATATGCCTGTCAATGTCTTATGGAACAACGGCCGTCCATTTTTAACGCGTGCAAAAGCGGCATCATCCGTCAAATAAAATCAATTCACCCTGGGGGTGTTGCTTACATGCAGCTGAGAGAGACGTTGGTCTCAACCCTTAACGGACCTGATCCGGATCATGCCGGCGGAGGGAAGCGGTGAAAAAAAGCGGAGGAAAATCCGTTTTTACCCGTTTCATTTGATGAAACGGGTTTTTTTAATACAGCAAAAGGAGAGATGTTCAATGAACCAGCTTGACATGCTGCTGCAGCAGGCGGATAAACGGCGGGACGATTTAATACATATTGCTGAAAGGTTGATTGCCTTTCCGACACCGGCTCCGCCTGCAAGAAATACAGCAGAAGCTCAGAAGTGGGTGGCCGGATTTTTAAAAGAAATGGGCTGCTCGGTTGATATGTGGGATGTGTACCCGGAAGACCCGAACGTAGTCGGTGTTTTTAAAGGGACAGATTCAAGCGGGCATCAAAGCCTGATTTTAAACGGACACATTGACGTAGCCGAAGTCAGGGATGAAGACTGGGACTCTGACCCGTTTCAGCCGCTCGTTAAAGCCGGCATGCTGATCGGAAGAGGCGCCGCTGATATGAAAGGCGGATTGGCGTGTGTTCTATTTTCTCTGAAGCTGATACATGATGCAGGCATTGAGCTTGCGGGCGACCTCATTGTACAATCTGTGATCGGAGAAGAAGTCGGCGAGGCGGGAACGCTGGAATGCTGCAAACGCGGCTATCACGCGGATTTTGCGGTTGTCGCGGATACGAGCAGCCTGCATATTCAAGGGCAGGGCGGAGTCATCACCGGCTGGATAGAATTGAAAAGCAAACAAACATTTCATGACGGCATGAGGCGCAATATGATTCATGCGGGCGGAGGCACATTCGGAGCGAGCGCAATCGAAAAAATGGCGAAAATTATCACTGCCTTGGGAGAGCTGGAACGCCACTGGGCGGTAACGAAAAGCTATCCCGGCTTTGCGCCAGGCACCAATACGATCAACCCCGCCGTTATTGAAGGGGGAAGGCACGCAGCGTTTGTCGCCGATGAATGCCGATTATGGATTACCGTCCACTTTTACCCGAACGAAACGCACGAACAAGCTGCTGCAGAAATCGAAGACTATATCAATCGTGTCTCTGACGGTGATCTGTGGCTCAGGGAAAACAGGCCGGTGTTCAAATGGGGCGGATCTTCCATGATTGAAGACAGAGGAGAGGTGTTCCCGGCGCTGGAAATCGACCCGGACCATCCGGCCGTTTCTGTTCTGGCGGAATCGCACTCAGCCGTCAAACAACAGGAGCCCGTCATTGATGTTTCCCAAACCGTAACAGACGGAGGATGGCTTTATCATGCCGGGATTCCGAGCGTCATATACGGACCCGGCGATTTAAAAAACGCCCATTCCGTAAACGAAGAAGTGTCCGTCGATGAGCTGATGGACTATACGAAAATCATGCTGAGATTTATCCACACCTGGTGCAGCCGCAAAAAAGATTGCCCGATGTGACAAGGTTCAGCCCGGCCGCTCATATAATAGGGAAAAGAACGGGCAAAGGGCGTGATACAAATGATCAGCATATCTGAATTTCAAATAAAAGATGTAGTCAACGTGTCGAACGGAAAAAAACTCGGAAGCATCGGTGATATTGATATTAACGTGACAACGGGAAAAATTCAGGCGATTATTTTAGGCGGCAGCGGAAAAGTTCTCGGTTTTTTCGGAAAAGAAGAGGAAATGATCATTCCTTGGCGAAATATAGTTAAAATTGGGGAAGATGTCATCTTAGTGCGTGTAAACGAACCAAAGGGGGGAGCATAATCCTCCCTTTACTTGTAAAAAGCCGGAAATCTCAATGTTTCCGGCACATTTATTTATCTCATTTTTCAATCAGCCGCTAAACGTATGCTTAAAATTGTGTTAAAATGAGTGGGAAATTCGCTTTTTAATGTTTGTCGAAAGGTTGGATCTTCATGAATACATATCACCCGTTTAGTTTTACCACCCCCTCGGCACTCATGATAGAAGACTGGAACCGTGTGAATCAGCATAACACAAAGGTCATCGCCGGATTCACAACGAAAAACGGCGGTGTCAGCAATCCTCCGTATGAGTCATTAAATACCGGATTGCACGTCCGGGACGAAGCTCATGATGTTGTGAAAAACCGTGAAATCATAGCGTCCTTATGCGGTACTGATCTGGATTCCTGGGTATTCGCCGATCAGACACATGAAAACCGCGTCCGACGCGTGACAGCGGGAGATAAAGGAAAAGGGGCGAGAGACTATTCCTCCGCATTCCGCGGGACGGACGGGCTCTATACGAAAGATACGGATCTTTTTTTGGCCCTGTGTTTTGCAGACTGTGTGCCTTTGTATTTTTATGACCCGGTGAAATCTATGATCGGCGCTGCCCATGCCGGATGGAAGGGGACGGTCAGACAAATCGGGCGCATCATGACGGATCGCTGGGTAAACGAAGAAGGCTCACGCTTAACAGATATTCAGGCCGTCATCGGTCCGTCCATCAGCGCGGACAGCTATACCGTCGACGACCGCGTCATCAATGAAGTCCGGGCGCTGCCGTTTTCCGCAGAATCCGCCATACGCGAAACGGAAAAAGGCCGGTATCAGCTTGATTTAAAAGAGGTCAACCGCCTTCTTCTGATACATTGCGGCATTCCGGAAGAAAACATTTCAGTCAGCGGTTTATGCACCGAACAAGAGCGTGAACTATTCTTTTCACATCGCCGCGACAAAGGAAAAACGGGACGCATGATGTCCTTTATCGGAATGAAGGAGGCATAAGTTATCTTGCGTGTTGCTGATCAATTACGACATATAAACGAAAGAATAAACGAAGCATGTAACAGATCGGGCCGAAGCCCCGAAGATGTAACCGTCATCGCGGTTACAAAATACGTATCAGCCGAAAGGGCTCAAGAGGCCGTGGATGCCGGTATTACAAGTCTGGGAGAAAACCGGGATGCCGAGCTTATCCGTAAGCAGGATGTCATCAAAGGCAGCCCCGTGTGGCACTTTATCGGCAGTCTTCAGTCCAGAAAGGTGAAGACCGTCGTTGACCGTGTATCTTATATACATTCCTTAGACAGACTGTCATTGGCTAAAGAAATTGAAAAACGGGCGCAGCATGCGGTTCGCTGTTTTGTGCAGGTGAATACTTCGCTTGAGCCGTCTAAGCACGGTTTGAAAACAGAGGAGGTCATCCCCTTTATCAGAGAGCTTTCTGAGTTTAGAAACATTTCTGTAGAGGGCCTGATGACGATGGCTCCCCTGACAGACGATACAGAAACGATCAGAGCCTGTTTCCGGCAATTGCGTGATCTGAGGGACCAGGTGCAGGAGCTGAACCAGACAAACGCACCGTGCCGGGAACTGTCAATGGGCATGTCAAATGATTATGAAATCGCTGTTGAAGAGGGCGCTACTTTTATCAGAATCGGCTCTTCATTAGTCGGAAATGAAACGGGGGGTGTAAACAAATGAGCATGAAAAATAAACTGAAAAACTTTTTCTCGATGGATGAGGAGGAGTACGAATACGAATACATTGAAACGGAGCAGGATCGTCCGGAAGAGCATGAACAGCAGAAAGATAAACAGAATGCCTACGCTCAGAAGCCGGCGGGCAAACAGAACGTAGTAAGCTTGCAAAGTGTTCAGAAATCCTCTAAAGTGGTGTTGAGTGAACCGCGTGTATATGCGGAAGCGCAGGAAATCGCCGATCATTTAAAGAACAGGCGGGCGGTTGTCGTCAATCTTCAGCGCATCCAGCATGATCAGGCGAAAAGAATCGTCGACTTTTTAAGCGGAACCGTCTATGCCATCGGCGGCGACATTCAAAGAATCGGTTCGGATATTTTTCTGTGCACGCCTGATAATGTCGATGTTTCCGGCACGATTTCGGAGCTTATAAATGAAGACGAACATCAGAGGTGGTAAAGCAGGATGATTCTTTATCAAATTTTTTCCGTTCTGAGTTATTTAATTTACATCTACTCGTTTGCCCTGATTATCTACATTTTTATGTCATGGGTGCCGAGTACGAGAGAAACGGCGGTCGGACGGTTTCTCGCATCGATTTGCGAACCGTATTTAGAGCCGTTCAGAAGGATCATTCCGCCCATTGCCATGCTGGATATATCCCCGATTGTAGCGATTATCGTGCTTCGGTTTGCCACGACGGGACTTTGGGGCCTATACCGCATGATCGCAATGTATACTTGAATGCGACAGTTTGATACGGGCTTGGCACCAGCCAAGCCTCTTTACATAGAAAGGAAAGAACATGAGCGATATTTACCAGCACTTCAGACACGATGAGCGCCCTTTTATCGACCAGGCGCTTGAATGGAAAGAGATTGTCCTGGACCAATATCGGATGAAGCTGACCGATTTCTTAGATCCGCGGGAACAGGTGATTGTAAAAGCCGTCATCGGCGATGCGTGCGGTCTTGCCTTTTTCGGGGGATATGACAGAGCTGAGCGCAAACGCGCGATTTTATATCCTGAATATATGGAACCTGAACAAGATGATTTTGAGCTTCAGGCCTTTGATGTTCAATACGCTGAAAAATTCGTCAACATCGATCACCGCTCTCTTCTCGGATCATTAATGGGGATCGGCTTAAAGCGGCAGAAATACGGCGATCTGATTTTCTCAGAGGAGGCCGTGCAGCTTATCGTTTCCGGTGAAATCGCCGATTTTGTCGGCACTCAGCTGACCAAAGCGGGCAAAGCGCCGGTAAAGCTTGAGAAAATCGAGCTTTCAGCTCTTCACATTCCCGCTTCAGATGTCGAAATAAGGGATGACACGGTTTCTTCATTGCGCCTCGACGCTGTCTGCGCTTCGATGAGCAGGCAATCCCGGCAGAAAGCGCAGACCCTTGTGAAAAACGGGCTCGTTAAGGTGAATTGGAAAGCCGTTGAGGATCCGTCCTATCAGGTTGCTGAAGGGGACATGCTTTCGATTCGGGGCTTCGGACGATGCAGTTTGACAAAAGTAGACGGAAAAACGAAAAAAGACAAATGGAAAGTCACATTCGAACGGCAAAAATGAGTCGTTTTTTCAGATTTTTTCTCCATCTATGGCCGTATTTGTTTTATAATGTGAACTAGATAACCGTACTGAAATGTAAAATGGAGGTGGCAATATGCCATTAACGCCGAATGATATCCATAACAAAACGTTTACAAAAGGTTTTCGCGGATATGATGAAGATGAAGTAAATGAATTTTTAATGCAGGTCAGAAAAGATTACGAAATCGCACTCCGTAAAAAAACGGAGCTTGAGGCGAAAGTGAACGAGCTGGATGAAAAAATCGGCCACTTTGCCAATATTGAAGAAACGCTGAATAAGTCAATTCTCGTAGCTCAAGAAGCGGCAGAAGACGTAAAGCGCAATTCGCAGAAAGAGGCGAAGCTGATCGTCCGTGAAGCAGAAAAAAATGCTGATCGAATCATCAATGAGTCGCTTTCCAAATCAAGAAAAATCGCAATGGAAATTGAAGAGCTGAAAAAACAGTCTAAAGTGTTCAGAACGCGTTTCCAAATGCTGATTGAGGCGCAGCTCGACCTGCTGAAAAACGATGATTGGGATCATCTGTTAGAATACGAAGTCGACGCGGTATTTGAGGAAAAAGAATAATTTTCAGATTTTCTTGACATTCTCCGGCCCGTTCGAATATAATACGTTCATAAATTCAGATGAAAAGACGATGAAAGGGACCGGCATGACTCAACGCAGGCCATAAAGCGAACCGGGGAAGGTGAAAGCCCGGGATGGCCGGAATCATGCAGATCAGCCCTTTAGTTTCCTTTCTGAACCGAGAGTAGGAAAGGACGTTCCATCACGTTACGATGTTCGAGAGGAAAAGACGGATGATCGTTTTTTCTAAAAGGGTGGTACCGCGAGATAAGCTTTCTCGTCCCTTATGGGATGAGAGGGCTTTTTTTATTTTCTGAAAAATGTTGTGGAGGAATGAAAATGGATTACAAAGATACGCTGTTAATGCCGAAAACAGATTTTCCGATGCGCGGAAATCTGCCGAACCGTGAGCCGGACATGCAGAAAGAATGGGAGGAGCAGGATATTTACCGTCTTGTTCAAGAACGGACGAAAGACCGCCCGAAATTCGTACTGCATGACGGACCTCCTTATGCAAACGGAGACATCCACATGGGTCATGCCCTGAATAAAATCCTGAAAGATTTTATCGTCCGCTATAAATCAATGAGCGGCTACAACGCCCCGTATGTGCCGGGGTGGGACACGCACGGTCTGCCGATTGAAACGGCACTGACAAAAAACAAAAAAGTGAACCGGAAAGAAATGTCCGTAGCCGATTTCCGCAAGCTTTGCGAAGAATATGCATGGCAGCAGATCGAAAGACAGCGCGAACAATTCAAGCGTCTCGGCGTCAGAGGCGATTGGGAAAACCCTTATGTTACGCTCCAGCCTGAATTTGAAGCGCAGCAGATCCGCGTTTTCGGCGAGATGGCGAAAAGAGGCTATATTTATAAAGGCCTGAAGCCTGTCAACTGGTCGCCTTCAAGTGAATCTGCCTTAGCAGAAGCGGAAATTGAATATCAGGACAAACGTTCGGCATCCATTTATGTTGCATTTAAGGTGAAAGACGGTAAAGGCGTTCTCGAGAACGGAGAAAGCTTTATTATCTGGACGACGACACCGTGGACAATGCCTGCCAACCTCGGAATTTCCGTTCATCCTGATCTTGAATACAATGTCATCAAGGTTGGAGACAAGCGTTATGTAGTAGCGGCTGAATTAATCGAAAGCGTAGCGGAGGCATGCGGCTTTGAAAATCCTGAAGTTGTCGCATCGTATAAAGGCAGAGAGTTAGAATACATCACTGCAGAACATCCGCTGTACGGCAGAGATTCACTCGTCATGCTCGGTGACCATGTTACAACCGATGCCGGAACAGGCTGTGTTCATACTGCTCCGGGCCACGGGGAAGATGACTTTATCGTCGGCCAAAAGTACGGCTTAGAAGTACTTTGCCCTGTCGATGAAAAAGGCAACATGACCGACGAAGCGCCGGGCTTTGAAGGAATGTTTTACGATAAAGCCAATAAACCGATCACGGAGAAGCTTGAAGAAAACGGCGCGCTCTTAAAGCTCGAGTTTATTACACACTCTTATCCGCATGACTGGAGAACAAAAAAACCGACTATTTTCAGAGCGACCGCGCAATGGTTTGCGTCAATTAAAGATTTCAGACCGGAGCTGCTTGATGCCATCAAACAAACGAAGTGGGTGCCGGAGTGGGGCGAACAGCGCCTTTACAACATGGTGCGCGACCGCGGCGACTGGTGTATTTCAAGACAGCGCGTCTGGGGCGTTCCGATCCCGGTATTTTATGCTGAAAACGGTGAGCCGATCATCACCGACGAAACGATTGAACACGTTTCTGAGCTGTTCAAACAGCACGGCTCAAACGTCTGGTTTGAAAGAGAGGCAAAAGACCTTCTGCCGGAAGGATTTACACATCCGGGAAGTCCGAACGGAATCTTCACGAAAGAGCAAGACATTATGGATGTATGGTTTGATTCAGGTTCTTCTCATCAGGCCGTTCTTGAAGAACGTGATGATCTCGTCCGCCCGGCTGATTTATACCTTGAAGGCTCTGACCAATACCGCGGCTGGTTTAACTCATCTCTTTCTACCGCCGTTGCAGTCACCGGCAAAGCGCCGTATAAAGGCGTATTAAGCCATGGATTTACACTTGATGCAAACGGCCGTAAAATGAGTAAATCACTCGGCAATACGATTGAGCCGACAAAAATCGCAAAACAGCTTGGAGCTGAAATTCTGCGTTTATGGGTTTCTTCCGTAAACTATCAGGCCGATCACCCGGTTTCTGAAGATATTCTGAAGCAGGTCGCGGAAGTATACCGGAAAGTCCGCAACACGTTCCGCTTCCTTCATGGCAACCTGTTCGATTTCGATCCAAGCGTCAATGCCGTTGATGTAAAAGATCTTCGTGAAGTGGATCAATATATGCTGATCAAGCTGAATAAGCTGATCGATAAAGTGAAAAAAGCGTACGATGAATACGAATTTGCGGTTGTTTATCACAGCATTCATAATTTCTGTACGATCGAGCTCAGCTCTTTCTATCTTGATTTCGCAAAAGATGTCGTGTACATCGAGCATGCGGATCATCCGGACCGCCGCAGCATGCAGACCGTCTTTTATGAAACGCTGCTGGCGTTAGTGAAGCTGACTGCGCCGATTCTCCCTCATACGGCGGATGAAATGTGGTCTCACTTATCATTTGTTGAAGAAGCGAGCGTGCAGCTGACAGATATGCCGGAAACCATCTCTGTTCCGGACAGTCAAGCGACAGAAGAAAAATTCGACCGCTTCATGGAGCTTCGCAATGACGTGCTGAAAGCTTTGGAAATGGCCCGTAACGAAAAAATTATCGGAAGATCATTGGAAGCGAGCCTGACTTTGTATCCGAACAAAGAAAACCGCGACCTCTTGTCATCCATTAAAGAAAACATCGCACAGCTGTTTATCGTCTCGGAACTGACAGTAAAAGACGAAAGCGAAGCGCCGGAAAACGCGCAAAGCTTCACAACAGGAAAAATGACCGTAGAAAAAGCGGAAGGTCAGATGTGTGAGCGGTCCCGCGTGATTTCTAAAGATGTCGGCGCCAATCCGAAGTATCCGACATTATCACTGCGCAATGCGGAAATCGTTGAAAAATATTATCAAAATTAATGAATGAGAAAGCGCCCGGCTGACAGCCGGGCGTTTTTTTTACATGCCACTAATGTCATCGATTAGAACGATAGGAAAAATCTTATGGGCTTCAAATGGCGCTCTGGGGGCAACAATAAAGCTATAAATCAAGAGCAGGAGTTGTGATGAATGAATGATCAACTGACCGCAATCCACACGGAGCTTCTCATGATGAAAGAAGAACTTCAATCAAGATTATTCGAATATTCTTGCTTTCAAATGTCAGCATCTGTTGAACCTTCAATGAACGACCAAGAAGCAACTCTGATCTATCATATAAAAGAAGAACTTCAGGATGTTCTTCTTGCCCTGTCTAAGTTTGAAAACAATACGTACGGTTATTGTGAAAAAACAGGCGCCCCCATTCCGATTGACAAGCTCGCGGTATTGCCGACGGCCAGAACCGCTGATGATTTTTATTATCCCGCTCAATTTGAAAAGAAAACCCTTCCATACTGGGTACCCGGAGACTATGCATATGATCAGGCGCTGTATGAGTGACAGCGTCTGTCTTCATGCCCTTATGATCTGCCTTTACTCCGGCATCTTTTACTGATAAAATTCATAAAGGATAAAAGTAACTGTATACTGGAGGAACGTGTGTGCTTTATTATCTTATCGCTCTTTTTATTATTATTGCCGATCAATTAACCAAATGGCTTGTCGTCAGCCATATGGAATTGGGACAAAGCATACCTGTCATCGATCAGGTGCTTTATATCACCTCTCATCGCAACACGGGAGCGGCATGGGGAATTTTAGCCGGCCAAATGTGGTTTTTCTACGTCATTACCATCGCCGTGATTATCGGAATCGTTTATTACATACAGCGTTATGCAAAAGGGCAGATGTTACTCGGAATTTCTCTCGGCTTAATGCTGGGAGGTGCAGCCGGAAACTTTATCGACCGGGCGGCACGCCAGGAAGTAGTCGATTTTATTCACGTCATCATCGTGAATTATCACTATCCGATTTTTAATATCGCGGACTCCTCACTGTGCGTCGGCGTCATACTTTTATTTATTCATATGCTGTTTGACAGCGGGAAAAAGAAGGAGCAATAACATGAATCAATTTGAGATAACCGTTCAGCCTGAACAAAAAAGCGAACGGATTGATAAATTTTTGGCCGCAGCAGGAGAAAACTGGTCACGCACTCAGGTGCAGCAATGGGTGAAAGAGGGACTGGTAACCGTTAACGGCAAATCCGTCAAAGCCAACTACAAAATGCAGCCCGGCGATCAGGTAACCGTCACCATTCCTGAACCGGAAGAACTGGACGTGCTTGCAGAGCCGATGGATCTGGATATTTACTATGAGGATCAGGACGTCTTGGTTGTGAACAAACCGCGGGGCATGGTCGTACATCCGGCGCCCGGCCATGTGACAGGGACGCTCGTAAACGGACTGATGGCTCACTGCAATGATCTTTCAGGCATTAACGGCGTCATGCGCCCTGGAATCGTCCATCGTATTGATAAAGATACCTCCGGCCTGTTAATGGTCGCCAAAAACGATATGGCGCATGAATCACTCGTTAATCAGCTCGTCAATAAAACCGTGACGAGAAAGTACACAGCGGTTGTCCACGGGTTGATTTCACATGATGACGGAACGATTGACGCTCCGATCGGAAGAGATAAGAAAGACCGTCAAAGCATGACCGTAACAAGAGAAGGCAGCAAAAACGCCGTCACGCATTTCCACGTGCTTGAGCGTTTTCAAAACTTCACGCTCGTAGAGTGCCGTCTTGAAACCGGAAGAACGCATCAGATCCGCGTTCATATGAAATATATCGGGTTTCCTTTGGCAGGCGATCCGAAGTACGGACCGAGAAAAACCATTGATTTCAACGGCCAGGCGCTTCATGCCGGAATATTAGGTTTTGATCATCCGCGGACGGGCGAATACATGGAGTTTGAAGCGCCCCTTCCTGAAGATATGAAAAAACTCATTGAACATTTGAGAAATAGCCATTGACAGCGACTTTCTTTTCTGAAATAATAAAAACAAGCTGAATAGATTCTTTAACACAGTCCAGAGAGGCTGAGAAGGATAACGGAAAGGACAGAAGAGATACGTGTGTGTCTTCGTCCTGGAAAGGAACCCCTCTATCGCTCTGGCAGGAGGGGTTTTTTCTTCTTATATACGAATGGAGAGGTGTCACGAGTGAATCAAAAAGCTGTTATTCTCGACGAACAGGCCATCAGAAGGGCGCTCACAAGGATAGCCCATGAAATGATCGAACGGAATAAAGGAATGAATGACTGCATTCTTGTAGGGATTAAAACAAGAGGCATTTATTTAGCAAAGCGGCTGGCGGAACGGATCGAACAGATTGAAGGAAATCCGGTCACCGTCGGAGAAATTGATATTACCCTTTACCGTGACGATCTCACAAAAAAAACGAGCAATGAGGAACCGCTTGTAAAAGGCGCGGACATTCCGGCTGATATCACAGACCAAAAGGTTATTGTGGTCGATGATGTGCTTTATACCGGCCGGACGGTGAGAGCGGCGATGGATGCACTCGTTGATGTCGGACGGCCGTCATCGATACAGCTTGCCGTGCTTGTCGACAGAGGGCACCGGGAGCTGCCGATCAGAGCGGACTATATCGGGAAAAATATCCCGACTTCAAAAGCTGAAAAAGTGATGGTTCAGCTGAGTGAAGTTGATCAGACTGATATGGTCGCCATATACGAAAATGAATAGTCACCCTTTTTAAATGCATTCCAGAGAGTCTGCAAAGAGGATTTTAAAACACAAAGCCGGGCGGATCGACGCGGCCGGGTTTTGTATGCCTCTTTGCGTAAAAGCAAAGAGGTTTTTTTATACCATTTGAAAGTCAACCGGGAGGAAAACGCCATGAGTAAGAAAAAAGTAAACCTGGGAGTCAGGGACGTCCCCAATCCATTGTCCTGGCTGTCATTCAGCCTGCAGCATTTATTCGCCATGTTCGGCTCAACCATACTCGTGCCGAAACTGGTCGGAATGAGCCCGGCAGTGGCGCTTGTCACGAGCGGAATCGGGACACTCGCCTATCTCTTGGTGACAAAAGGCCGGATTCCCGCTTATCTCGGCTCATCATTCGCTTTTATATCACCGATTATCTTGGTGAAAGCGGCGGGAGGGCCGGGGGCTGCCATGGTCGGCGCCTTCCTGGCGGGAATTGTGTACGGCCTGATCGCGCTGCTCATCAGGCAGCTTGGAACGGGGTGGCTGATGAAGCTGCTTCCCCCGGTGGTCGTCGGGCCGGTCATCATCGTCATCGGCCTCGGATTGGCGAGTACAGCCGTCAATATGGCAATGTATGCCGATCCGAATGCGAAGGAACTCGTCTACAGCCTGAAACATTTCAGTGTAGCCGGCGTCACTTTGGCCATCACCATTATCTGCGCCATCTTTTTACGGGGATTTTTAAGTCTGATTCCGGTATTGATCGGCATTATAGGCGGCTATCTGTTTGCGCTGACGCAGGGCATCGTCAATTTCCAGCCGGTCATTGATGCAAAATGGTTCGCCGTCCCTGAATTTATCATCCCTTTCAAAGATTATACGCCGTCAGTGACGTTGGGCATTGCGGCTGCGATGGTGCCGGTCGCTTTCGTGACGATGTCAGAACATATCGGCCATCAAATGGTGCTGAGTAAAGTTGTCGGGCAGGATTTCATTAAAAAGCCGGGACTGCACCGCTCCATAATGGGGGACAGTGTTGCGACGATCATCGCTTCGTTAATCGGCGGCCCGCCGACGACTACATACGGCGAGAACATCGGAGTACTGGCAATTACGAGAGTGTTCAGCGTCTTTGTCATCGGCGGCGCCGGCGTGATTGCGCTGTGCTTCGGATTTATCGGCAAAGTTTCAGCGCTGATCAGCTCTGTTCCCTCAGCGGTTATGGGAGGCGTTTCCTTCCTGCTCTTCGGAATCATCGCCTCCAGCGGCTTGAGAATGCTGATTGACAACAACATTGATTATGAAAACAAGCGAAATTTAATTATCACATCCGTCATCCTCGTGATCGGCGTCGGCGGTGCGTTCATTCAAGTATCAAAAGGCGGGTTTCAAATATCCGGCATGGCGCTTGCGGCAATCGTCGGAGTCATTCTGAACCTTGTCCTGCCGCACGCAAATGACGAAGACACGGACGTAACGGAAAAACAAAATCATATGTAAACCTTTTAAAGAAAGTCCAGAGAGGCTTGGAAGGGTTATAACGGGAAGAAGCTGTACGCCGCTTCTCTCTTTAACCGCACCCCGAGTCTATAGACCGGGGTGTTTTTTACGGCCTTCAAGCGGAAACGGAGGAGAAAAAACATGAATCATTTAACGGCGATGTCTGAACTGAGCGCGGCTGAAATTACAGAACTGCTGCGTGAGGCAAAAGCGATAAAAGAGGGTACAGTCCGCCCTGATCTCGCGGGAAAATTCGTTGCGAATCTGTTTTTTGAACCGAGCACGAGAACGCGGTTCAGCTTTGAAGTGGCGGAAAAGAAACTCGGAATGAACGTGCTCAGCTTAGACGGCACGAGCACAAGCGTTCAAAAAGGCGAGTCCTTATACGACACGGTCAGAACACTGGAATCAATCGGAGCGGACGCCTGCGTCATCAGGCACAGCACGGATGAATATTACAAAGATCTGATAGACAGAGTCAATATTCCGATCTTAAACGCAGGCGACGGCTGCGGCCAGCATCCGACTCAGTCATTGCTCGATTTAATGACGATTCAAGAGGAATTTGAGACCTTTCAGGGTCTGACGGTTTCCATTCATGGCGATATCAAACACAGCAGGGTGGCAAGGTCAAATGCCGAGGTGCTGACAAGGCTCGGCGCACGCGTGCTGTTTTCAGGGCCGCCGCAATGGCAGGATGAGAAAAACGCCTTCGGCACCTGTGTACAGACGGATGAAGCCATACAAGCTTCAGATGTCGTCATGCTGCTCCGCATCCAAAATGAAAGGCACCAGACAGAAGCCGACCAAAAAGGCTACCTGGAAGCATACGGGCTGACCGCAAAGCGGGCGGAAAGCATGAAGCGGCATGCCATTATCATGCACCCCGCACCGGTAAACAGAGGAGTCGAAATTGACACAACATTAGTAGAATGCGAAAAATCAAGAATCTTTAAACAAATGGAAAATGGTGTGTATATCAGAATGGCAGTCTTAAAAAGAGCACTGCAAACCAATGCGAAAAGGGGAGAAGCGGCTTATGTCTTATCTCATTAAAAACGGCTGGATGCTAAATGAACAGGGAGAAAAAGTGAAACAGGATATCCGGGTAACAGGAGAAATCATTGCGGAAACCGGCATTCTGACCGCGCAAGACGGAGAAACGGTGATTGACGCTGACGGACTGTTCGTCTCACCGGGACTCGTGGACCTTCATGTGCACTTCAGAGAACCGGGCGGCGAGAAAAAAGAAACCATTGAAACTGGCTCTAAAGCTGCGGCGCGCGGCGGTTTTACCACAGTCGCCGCCATGCCGAATACAAGACCCGTGCCGGATACGAAAGAGCAGATGGAATGGCTGCAAAACCGGATCAAAGAAACCTCATCTGTCAGAGTTCTTCCTTACGCATCCATTACGGTCAGACAAACCGGCCAAGAAATGACAGATTTTAAGGCGCTTCATGAAGCGGGCGCATTCGCCTTTACCGATGACGGCGTCGGCGTTCAGACGGCCGGAATGATGTATGAAGCCATGAAACGGGCGGCTTCAATAAATAAAGCGATTGTCGCTCATTGTGAGGATAACTCACTTATTTACGGCGGAAGCGTGCATGAAGGCTCTTTTTCAAAAGCGAACGGCCTGAACGGTATACCTTCCATTTGTGAAGCGGTACATATCGCCCGTGACGTGCTTCTGGCGGAAGCGGCGGGCTGCCATTACCATGTGTGTCATATCAGCACGAAAGAATCCGTCAGAACCGTAAGAGACGCAAAAAAAGCGGGAATCCGCGTGACAGCCGAAGTGTCGCCGCACCACCTGCTGCTTTGTGACGAAGATATCCCGGGACTTGATACCAATTTTAAAATGAATCCGCCGCTTCGCAGCAAAGAGGACAGAGCGGCGCTGATCGAAGGGCTTTTAGACGGCACGATTGATTTCATCGCCACTGACCATGCGCCGCATACAGAAGAAGAGAAAAATACGGACATGAAGCTTGCGCCTTTCGGTATCGTCGGTTTAGAAACAGCCTTTCCGCTTCTGTACACACATTTTGTGAAAAACGGGACGTGGACGCTGAAGCAGCTGGTTGATTTCATGACAACAAAACCTTGCGAAGCGTTCGGTCTTCCGTACGGAACGCTTGCACCAGGCGCACCGGCTGACATCACCCTGATTGATCTGGAAAAAGAAGCGGCCATTGACAAAGATACATTTTTATCTAAAGGAAAAAATACGCCATTCAACAAGATGAAGTGCTTCGGCTGGCCTGTTGCAACGATGGCTGCCGGTAAGCTTGCATATGAAGAAGGGAGACTCGTCAAATGAAAAGAAGACTAGTGCTGGAAAATGGAGCGGTATTTGAGGGTGAAGCATTCGGGAGCCTGGAGCATACCGCGGGTGAAGTCGTATTCAACACGGGAATGACCGGTTATCAGGAAATTTTATCAGACCCTTCCTACTGCGGGCAGATCGTGACACTGACGTATCCTCTGATCGGCAACTACGGGATTAACAGAGATGACTTTGAATCCATCACTCCTTTTGTAAAAGGGCTGATCGTAAAAGAACTGTGCGAGCTGCCTTCCAACTGGAGATCTGCTTACACGCTTGACGAGTATTTAAAAATGAAAAATATCCCCGGCTTACAAGGGATTGACACGCGAAAGCTCACAAGAATGATCCGCACGGCCGGTGCATTAAAAGGAACATTTGCATCTTGCGAGGAGGATGTCGAAGCGGTTCTGGCACGTCTGAAAGAAACGGAACTGCCGAGAAATCAAGTCGCTCAAGTATCGGCGAAAACGGCTTATCCGAGTCCGGGCCGCGGCAAACGCATCGTACTCGTTGATTTCGGCATGAAGCACGGCATTTTAAGAGAATTAAACAAACGAAAATGTGATGTCATCGTTGTGCCGTACAATGTAACGGCGGAAGAAGTGCTCCAGCTGAAGCCGGACGGCATCATGCTATCTAACGGACCCGGAGATCCGAAAGATGTGCCGGAAGCGATTGAGATGATAAAAGGCATACTCGGGAAGGTGCCGTTATTCGGAATCTGTCTCGGCCATCAATTATTTGCGCTGGCATCAGGAGCGGATACGGAAAAAATGAAATTCGGACACAGGGGCTCCAACCATCCGGTTAAAGAGCTTGCGACAGGGAAAGTCGCTTTAACCGCTCAAAACCACGGATATACAGTTTCTTCTATAGATGAGACGGAGCTTGAAGTGACGCACATTGCGATCAATGACCAAACGATCGAAGGCCTCAAGCATAAAACATTGCCGGCATTTACGGTTCAGTACCACCCCGAAGCTTCACCGGGGCCGGAAGATGCCAATCATTTATTTGACAGATTCATTGACTTGATCGAAACAACTGAGAAAGAAGGGGAAGCGGTATGCCAAAACGCGTAGATATTAAAAAGATTTTAGTGATCGGATCAGGCCCGATTATTATCGGACAGGCGGCGGAATTTGATTATGCGGGCACACAGGCGTGTCTCGCTTTAAAGGAAGAAGGCTATGAAGTCATTCTCGTCAACTCAAATCCGGCAACGATTATGACGGATACGGAAATGGCCGACCGGGTATACATCGAACCGCTGACGACGGAATTTCTCACGCGTATCATCAGAAAAGAGCGGCCGGATGCCATCCTGCCGACCCTCGGAGGGCAGACCGGACTGAATCTTGCCGTCGAGCTGTCTGAACTCGGGGTTCTCGAGGAATGCGGAGTGGAAGTGCTCGGCACAAAACTGTCCGCCATCCAGCAGGCGGAAGATCGCGACTTATTCCGTACACTGATGAATGAGCTGAATGAACCGGTGCCGGAAAGCGAGATTATCCGCACTTTGCAGGAAGCTGAGGAATTTGTCGGCCGGATCGGGTTTCCGGTTATCGTGCGCCCCGCTTACACATTAGGCGGAACGGGAGGAGGCATCTGCTCGAATGAAGCGGAGCTGAAAGAGATCGTCGAAAACGGATTAAAACTAAGCCCCGTCCATCAATGCCTATTGGAAAAAAGCATCGCCGGCTACAAAGAGATCGAATATGAAGTCATGAGAGACAGCAGAGATCACGCGATCGTCGTCTGCAATATGGAAAATATCGACCCGGTCGGCATCCATACGGGCGACAGCATCGTCGTTGCTCCGAGCCAGACGCTGAGCGACCGGGAATACCAGCTTTTGCGCAATGTTTCATTAAAGCTGATCCGCGCGCTCGGCATAGAAGGCGGCTGTAATGTTCAGCTCGCGCTCGATCCCGACAGCTTCCAATATTACATTATCGAAGTGAATCCGCGGGTGAGCCGCTCATCCGCCCTCGCTTCAAAAGCGACAGGTTACCCAATCGCAAAGCTTGCGGCGAAAATCGCAGTCGGGCTTTCTCTTGATGAAATGATGAACCCCGTAACGGGAAAAACATATGCGGCTTTTGAGCCTGCGCTTGACTATGTCGTGTCAAAAATCCCGCGCTGGCCGTTTGATAAATTTGAGTCGGCAAACCGCAGACTCGGAACGCAGATGAAAGCCACCGGAGAGGTCATGGCTATCGGACGCACCCTTGAAGAATCGCTGTTAAAGGCGGTCCGCTCATTGGAAGCTGATGTCTATCACCTGGAACTGAAGGATGCGGAAGAAATTTCTGACGGACTTTTGGAAAAACGGATCAGAAAGGCCGGAGATGAACGGCTGTTTTACCTTGCCGAAGCGTTCAGAAGAGGCTACACAGTCGAGCAGCTTCATGAGTTTTCCGCAATTGACGTCTTCTTTTTGCACAAGCTCTGTAAGCTGGTCGCTTTTGAAACCGAGCTGAAAGCGGAAAAAGGCAGCCTCACCATCCTGCAGACAGCGAAGGAACTCGGTTTCTCCGACAAATACATCAGCCGGGAATGGAATATGCCGGAACAAGAGCTGTACCAAATGAGAAAAGAAGCAGCCATCAAGCCTGTATATAAAATGGTGGATACGTGCGCGGCGGAATTCGAATCAGAAACCCCGTACTTCTACAGCACATATGAGGAAGAAAATGAATCTGAAGTGACATCAAGAAAAAGCGTCGTCGTCCTCGGCTCCGGCCCGATCCGCATAGGACAGGGCGTCGAATTTGACTATGCGACTGTTCACTCTGTCTGGGCGATCAAGCAGGCAGGCTATGAAGCGATTATTATCAACAACAACCCTGAGACAGTGTCAACTGATTTCAGCATTTCAGACAAGCTGTATTTTGAACCGCTGACGGTTGAAGATGTCATGCATATCATTGATTTGGAACAGCCGGAAGGCGTCGTCGTCCAATTCGGCGGCCAGACGGCGATCAATCTTGCGGAAGAATTGAGCGCTCGCGGCGTCAAGATCCTCGGCACATCACTTGAGGATTTAGACCGTGCGGAAGATCGGGATAAGTTCGAGCAGGCGCTTGAGGCGCTGAACGTGCCGCAGCCGCTCGGAAAAACAGCTGTGTCGGTGAATGAAGCGGTCAAAATTGCCGCATCCATCGGCTATCCGGTACTTGTCCGCCCTTCATATGTGCTCGGCGGCCGGGCGATGGAGATCGTCTATCACGAAGAAGAGCTGCTTCACTATATGAAAAATGCGGTCAAAATCAACCCGCAGCATCCGGTGTTAATCGACCGTTATCTGACGGGGAAAGAAATCGAAGTCGACGCCGTATCTGACGGCGAAACAGTCGTCATCCCGGGAATTATGGAGCATATCGAGCGGGCCGGCGTCCATTCAGGGGATTCAATCGCCGTCTATCCGCCTCAGTCTTTAAGCGGAGACATTAAGAAAAAAATCGAACAATACACTGTAGCCTTGGCAAAAGGCCTCAACATCGTCGGTTTGCTGAACATCCAATTCGTCCTGTCACAAGGTGAAGTGTATGTGCTTGAAGTAAATCCGCGGTCAAGCAGAACCGTGCCGTTCTTAAGCAAAATCACAAAGATTCCGATGGCGAATCTGGCGACAAAGGTCATTCTCGGCCAAAAGCTTGCTGATTTCGGCTATCAAGAGGGACTGCAGCCTGAACAGCAGGGGGTGTACGTGAAAGCGCCTGTCTTCTCATTCGCGAAGCTGAGAAGAGTGGATATTACATTAGGGCCTGAAATGAAGTCGACGGGAGAGGTCATGGGCAAAGATTCAACTCTTGAAAAAGCGCTCTATAAAGCACTGATTGCCTCTGGCATTCAAATTCCGAATTACGGCTCGGTGCTGTTGACTGTTGCTGATAAAGATAAAGAAGAAGGACTTCTGATCGCGAAGCGGTTCCATGCTATCGGCTATAACATCATGGCGACGGAAGGAACGGCCGCTTATTTGAAAGACGCTCAGATTCCGGCTCAGGTTGTCGGGAAAATCGGCGAAGAAGGGAAGAATCTCATCGACGTCATCAGAAACGGAGAAGCGCAATTTGTCATCAATACGCTGACAAAAGGAAAACAGCCGGCCAGAGACGGCTTCAGAATCCGCCGTGAATCCGTTGAGAACGGAGTCGCCTGCCTGACATCTTTAGATACGGCCGAAGCCATTTTGCGGGTGTTGGAAAGCATGACATTCCGGGCGGATCATATGCCTGCATCTGAAACCAATCAAAAGGCGGCCGTTACGGTATGAAGAAAGCGCACTTGACTGTTCAATCCAACTCAGAAATTGCCGACCGGATTTATAAGATGGTGCTGAAAGGAGAGGTTGTCCGGCACTTTACCGAGCCGGGACAATTTCTTCATCTGAAGGTAAGTGACGCGGTCACGCCGCTATTAAGAAGGCCGCTCAGCATTGCGGACGTCAATTTCGCCGCGGATGAAGTATCCGTTATCTACAGAGCTGACGGTGAGGGGACGCGTCTTTTGTCTGAGAAAAAAGAGGGCGGCAGGATAGACGTTCTCGGCCCTCTCGGCAACGGATTCCCCGTCCGGCGGATAGAACCCGGCAAAACCGCGCTGTTAGTCGGAGGCGGAGTCGGGGTTCCGCCTTTGCAGGAACTGTCAAAGCGACTGACGGAAAAAGGTGTAAACGTTATTCATGTGCTTGGGTTTCAATCAGCAAAGGATGTGTTTTACGAACAGGAATGTCTCGCGTACGGAGATACCTACGTGGCGACTGCTGACGGAACATATGGAGAAAAAGGATTTGTCACCGATGTCATCCGCGAAAAGCAGCTCGAATTCGATGTCCTGCTCAGCTGCGGGCCGACACCGATGCTGAAAGCGCTGAAGCAGCAGTACGGCCATAAAGAGGTTTACCTTTCGATGGAAGAGCGGATGGGCTGCGGAATAGGGGCTTGCTTCGCCTGCGTGTGCCGTACGGGCGAAAGCGATACGTCGTATGTAAAAGTCTGCCTTGACGGGCCGGTATTTAAAGCTGAGGAGGTGGCGCTGTAATGTTAGAGGTGAATCTGCCGGGTCTCCAATTGAAAAACCCGATCATCCCCGCTTCCGGATGTTTCGGTTTCGGGAAGGAATATGCCGGATTTTACGATTTATCATGCCTCGGAGGCATCATGATTAAAGCCACCACGAACGAAGCGCGCTTCGGAAATCCGACACCGAGAGTGGCGGAGACAAGCGCGGGAATGCTGAATGCCATCGGACTGCAAAATCCCGGTCTGGAGCATGTGCTCAATCATGAGCTGCCTTGGCTCGAACAGTTTGACACGCCGATTATCGCAAACGTCGCGGGTTCTCAGGTGGAAGACTATAAAGAAGTGGCCGAACGCATCAGCCAAGCGCCGAATGTGCATGCGCTTGAGCTGAACATCTCGTGTCCGAATGTCAAAACGGGCGGTATTGCTTTTGGAACTGATCCCGTCATGGCGGCCGATCTGACAAAAGCGGTGAAAGAAGTTTCCTCAGTGCCTGTGTATGTGAAGCTTTCTCCTAATGTCGCAAACATAACCGAAATTGCGAAAGCGATTGAAGCGGCCGGTGCTGACGGGCTGACGATGATTAATACACTTGTCGGAATGAGGCTCGATCTTAAGACGGGACGGCCGATTTTAGCAAATAAAACGGGCGGACTGTCAGGCCCGGCAATCAAACCGGTCGCCATCCGGATGGTATACGAAGTCAGCCAGGCCGTTGAAATTCCGATTATCGGGATGGGCGGCGTCCAGACCTCAGAAGATGCATTAGAATTTCTTCTCGCCGGAGCGAGTGCGGTTGCCGTCGGGACGGCCAACTTCGTCAATCCGTTCGTCTGCCCGGAAATCATTGAACAGCTCCCTCATGTGCTGCGCCAATACGGTTATCAATCTGTAAGTGAATGCATCGGAAGGAGCTGGAAACATGCAAAACAACCTGCCCATCATCGCGCTTGATTTTGCATCAGGAGAAGAAACTTTAGCGTTTCTAGATTTGTTTGAAAAGGAAAAGCTGTTTGTCAAAACGGGGATGGAACTTTTTTATCAGGAAGGACCCGCCATCATTCATCAATTAAAAGAACGGAACTGTGATATATTTTTAGATTTGAAGCTTCATGATATTCCGACTACAGTCAATAAAGCGATGAAGCGGCTTGCGGGCCTCGGCGTTGATCTCGTCAATGTACATGCCGCAGGGGGCGGACGCATGATGCGCGCAGCTCTTGAGGGGCTTGAAGAAGGCACCCCGGCAGGCAAAAAACGCCCGTCATTAATCGCAGTCACCCAGCTGACGAGCACTTCAGAGCAGATGGCGAAGGAAGAGCTTCTGCTGCAAAAGCCGCTGTCAGAAACGGTTGTGCATTACGGCAAAATGGCTGAAGAGTGCGGGCTGGACGGCGTGGTATGTTCGGTTCATGAAACAAAAGCCATTTATGAAGCGGTCCGGCCGTCATTTCTGACAGTCACGCCGGGCATCCGCACGGCCAATGACGCCGCTGATGATCAAGTCCGGACGGCGACTCCGTCATTTGCGAAAGAAAACGGTTCGTCTGCCATTGTCGTGGGCCGTTCAATTACAAAAGCGGAAAACCCCGTTAAAGCATATGAAGCCATTAAACTGGAATGGGAGGGCGTTCGCCGATGAAACAGGCTATCGCAAAACATCTATTACACATTGAAGCTGTCTTTTTACGCCCGAATGAGCCGTTTACGTGGGCGAGCGGCATTTTATCGCCGATCTATTGTGACAACCGTCTGACATTGTCGTATCCAAAAGTGAGAAATGATGTGGCGGACGGGCTCGGCAGACTGCTGAAAGAGCATTTCCCCGAGGCGGAGATGATCGCGGGCACTGCAACGGCAGGCATTCCGCATGCTGCGCTTCTCGCAGACCGTACAGGCGCTCCGATGTGCTACGTCAGAAGCAAACCGAAAGCGCACGGCAAAGGAAATCAAATTGAAGGCGCCGTTAAAAAAGGACAAAAAACAGTCGTGATTGAAGACTTGATTTCTACCGGTGGCAGCGTGCTTGAAGCTGCGGCGGCCCTTCAAAGAGAGGGCGCGGAAGTTCTCGGCGTCCTTTCAATTTTTACATACGGACTGCCGAAAGCAAGAGAAGCCTTTAAAAAAGCGGGTCTGCCGTACTACTCGTTAACAGATTATGACACGCTGATTGAAGTAGCGCTTGAAAACGGAACGATACATTCAGATGACATTGAGAAACTGAGATCATGGAAACAGAATCCCGAGTCAAAAGATTGGTTTAAAAAATAATGACAATAAAAACAGGCCTCAGGGCCTGTTTTATTATTCCTATCAAAAAACTCGGGTTGACTTCTGTTAGAATTGTGCTAAAATTTAGTACAAATCTAAAAAGCTTATCAAGAGCGGCTGAGGGACTGGACCGATGACGCCCGGCAACCTGCGTATCATGCAAGGTGCCGCATCCAGAAAAATGCACAGCATTTTGAAGATAAGGGCTATAACGGGTCACTGTCTTTCATTCCGCTGGATTGAAAGTTTTTTATATGAAAAAAGATTGAGGGATAAGACAACCGGCAGAAAACAACAGCTGTTTGATTGTCTCCGGGAGGAGGAAAGAAAAAATGCTAACGTATGACACATGGGAGGAACCGGCGATTACATTTCCGGAAGACGATTCCTATAAAGGCGCGCTGTCCGTTTTAAAATGGGCATACGGCCACTACGGAGACCAGCTTGTTTACGCGTGCAGCTTCGGGATTGAGGGAATCGTCCTGATCGATTTAATTTCTAAAGTGAAAAAAGACGCGGAAATCGTGTTTCTCGATACAGGACTTCACTTTAAAGAAACATATGAAACGATCGAAAAAGTGAAAGAACGTTACCCGGGACTGAACATCATCCTGAAAAAGCCCAGCCTTACTCTTGAGGAACAGGCCGAGGCTCATGGAGATAAACTGTGGGAAAGAGAACCGAACCAGTGCTGCTTCATCAGAAAAATTCTGCCGTTAAGAGAAGCGCTTGCCGGGCGTCCGGCATGGCTGTCCGGCCTCCGACGCGATCAAGGGCCGAGCCGGGCGAATACGAATTTCCTGAATAAAGACGATAAGTTTCATTCCATTAAAGTATGCCCGCTGATCCACTGGACGTGGAAAGACATCTGGAGATATACATCCAAGCATGAGCTGGATTACAACATTCTTCATGATCAGGGCTATCCGAGCATCGGCTGTGAACCGTGCACTTCACCTGCGTTTACCGCAGAAGACTTGCGGAGCGGCAGATGGAACGGAATGGCGAAAACAGAATGCGGACTGCATGAATAAAGGAGCTGCACAATGGAATTAGCCGCTATTTTATTCTGCCTGTTTTTCGCCATGAATATCGGAGCCAGCGGAGCCGCGGCTTCAATGGGAGTCGCTTACGGGTCCGGCGCCGTTAAAAAGAAAACGTATGCGCTGATCATCTGCGCGGCTGGCGTCCTGTCAGGGGCGGTTATCGGCGGCGGAGAAGTCGTTAAGACGATCAGCGGCGGAATCATTCCCGAACAGACCATTACGCTCACCATTGTCTGCATTATTATCGGAGCTGCGGCGTTATCGTTATTCACGGCGAATGTGCTCGGCATTCCGCTGTCGACGAGCGAGGTCACCGTCGGGGCGATTGTCGGGGTCGGAGTCGCGTACAAAGTATTGTTTCTGCAGCATCTTTTGGTCATCGTGATTTTTTGGGTGCTCGTTCCGTTTGTCGCGTTCTGTTTCACGTTTCTCGTATCGAAGGTATCCAGTTCTCTGAATATTCGAGTCATTTCGAGCCGGAAACAGAAGGTTTTGGGGATTGTCCTGCTTATTGCGGGGTTTTGGGAAGCTTTTTCAGCCGGAATGAACAACGTCGCAAATGCGGTAGGGCCTTTAGTTGCCGCCGGCGTGCTCAGCGTGTCCAAAGGGACGCTGTACGGAGGCATCTTTGTTGCTCTCGGCGCTCTGCTTTTAGGACGCAGAGTGCTTGAAACCAACGGGAAAAAGATTACGAGATTTTCCGCCGGCGAAGGCATACTGCTTTCCGGAACCGGGGCCGGGCTTGTCATTATCAGTTCCGTGTTCGGTCTGCCGGTTCCTTTGGCGCAGGTGACATCATCATCAATCATCGGTATCGGAATGGCCAAAAACGGGCCGAACGTTTTTCATAAAGAAGTCGTGAAAACGATGCTCAAAGTATGGGTCGTTTCACCGTTTTTGTCACTGTCGATTTCGTATCTGCTTGTCTCTCTGCTGTTAAAAGGAGATTACTATTCCATCTTTATGATGGCCAGCGTGCTTTTGGCAGCTGGCGGAGCCGCCAGTCTGATGAAAGCCATCCGAAAAGAGAAGCGCTCTGTCCATGAACAAGGCGGGGGCATTTAACTATTAATCTGAGTTTATTTATCTGTTAACTGGGAGGAAAATGTACTATGAGTCTAGCACCGCACGGAGGAACATTAGTTAATCGGGTGAATGAGCAGTATGATCTTACATCCGTCCAAAAAGAAATTGAGCTGGATTTGATTTCGTTTGCTGATTTAGAGCTGATCGGAATCGGTGCCTACAGCCCGATTGAAGGATTTTTCACAGAAAAAGATTACGTGTCAGTCGTTGAAAATATGCGTCTGGCATCCGGGGCCGTCTGGTCTTTGCCGATTACACTTCCGGTCGATTCAGAAAAAGCGGCTGAGCTTGCTGTCGGAGACACCGTAAAACTGACTTACGGCGGAGAAACATACGGCGTAGTGGACATCGAAGATATTTATACGCCGGATAAACAAAAAGAAGCCGTTCACGTATATAAAACCGATGATGACGCTCATCCAGGAGTGAAAAAACTATTTTCACGCGGCGATACGTATGTCGGCGGGCCGATCACATTAATTAAAAAAGCGTCAAAGCAGTTTCCTGAGTTTACATTTGAACCTGCTGAAACGAGACGAAGCTTTGAAGAAAAAGGCTGGAAAACCATCGTCGGTTTCCAAACGAGAAATCCGGTTCACCGCGCTCACGAATATATCCAGAAAACCGCGCTTGAGACGGTTGACGGCCTGTTTTTGAACCCGCTCGTCGGTGAAACAAAATCAGATGACATTCCGGCGGATGTCAGAATGGAAAGCTATCAGGTGTTGCTCGATCATTATTATCCGAAAGACCGCGTTTTCCTCGGCGTATTTTTGGCGGCAATGCGGTACGCGGGACCGAGAGAAGCCATTTTCCACGCGCTTGTCCGCAAAAACTACGGATGCACGCATTTTATCGTCGGCCGCGATCATGCCGGCGTCGGTGATTACTACGGCACATACGAAGCGCAAGAGCTGTTTGATCAATTTACAGCGGATGAGCTCGGGATTACACCGATGAAATTCGAGCACAGCTTCTTCTGCCAAAAATGCGGCAACATGGGAACGGCCAAAACATGTCCGCATGACAGAGAAGACCACGTCATTCTGTCGGGAACAAAGGTCAGAGAAATGCTGCGAAGCGGCGTCATGCCGCCGGCGGAATTCAGCCGTCCTGAAGTTGTCGATGTGCTGATTAAAGGGCTGAAAACGAAAGAAGAAGCAGGCGTTTCTTAAGGAGGGAAAAAGAGTGACAAATCGTGATATCGTATGGCATGAAGCCTCAATAACGAAAGAAGAATACCAGCAGAAAAACAAGCATAAAAGCTCTATCCTCTGGCTGACGGGTTTAAGCGGTTCAGGGAAATCTACGATTGCAAACGCTGCAGCCCGCGAGCTGTTTGAACAGGGCTATCAAGTCATTGTGCTTGATGGAGATAACATCCGTCACGGCTTAAACAAGGACTTAGGATTTTCTGATGATGACCGCAAGGAAAATATACGCCGAATCGGGGAAGTGGCAAAGCTTTTCGTTCAGCAGGGCACCATCGTCATTACGGCTTTTATTTCTCCGTTCCGTGAGGACAGAGATCAGGTGAGAGCGCTCATGGCAGAAGGCGAATTTAATGAAATCTATGTGAAATGCGACCTCGATATATGTGAAAAGCGCGATCCGAAAGGTTTGTATAAAAAAGCCAGAAACGGCGAAATTCCGTTCTTTACGGGAATCGACTCACCGTATGAAGAGCCGAATGCGCCTGAGCTCGTACTTGATTCAGGAAAATATGAACGCGAAGAATGCACCGGCAGACTGATTGATTTTGTGAAAAACAGCTTAGCATAATAAGTCCGAAAAGGCCGCGCAATCAGCCGGATATCCCCTAATGGCGGGATATGGTAAAATAGCTGAGGTGCGGCCTCGCGGCTGTTCTGTGAAGATGTCAAAACGGATCGGGGAGACATGCTATGGGGAAAGTATTTATCGTTGGAGCCGGTCCGGGAGATCCGGACTTATTAACGGTCAAGGCAATGAAAGCCATACAGAAAGCGGACGTTATACTATATGACAGATTGGTAAACAAAGAGATTTTACAGTATGCAAGAGAAGAAGCGGATCTGATTTACTGCGGAAAACTCCCGGATTTTCATATTATGAAGCAGGATACGATCAACCGTTTCCTTGTGAAGTATGCGAAAAAGGGAAAAACCGTGGTCAGGCTCAAGGGGGGCGACCCGTTTGTTTTCGGCCGCGGGGGCGAAGAAGCGGAGGCTCTCGCGCAAAACGCCATTCCGTTTGAGATCGTTCCCGGCATTACATCGGGAATCGCGGCAGCTGCTTACGCCGGCATTCCCGTGACGCACAGGGAGGCGAGCTCCAATGTCGCATTTGTTACAGGGCATTATAAACAAGAAGACGACTTTGAAGAAAAATGGAAAGCACTGGCGACGGGCATTGATACGCTGGTGATTTATATGGGGATTAAAAATATCCGGCAGATTGAAAGAATGCTGCTGGAAAACGGCAGAGACGGCGGCACTCCGGCGGCCTTTATTCATTGGGGAACGACGGACAGGCAAAAAACAGTCGTCTGCACCGTCAGCACACTTTCAGACACAGTGATAAAAGAAGAAATCAAAAATCCGAGCTTAATCGTCATCGGTGATGTCGTTAATTATCACTGCAAGCTGGACTGGTTTGAATCTGAACTGAAAAATCCGGATCTGAGCGAGGCGTTGTAAATGAAGCAGGCGATTTTATACATCGGGCACGGAAGCCGGCTGAAAAAAGCGCAGGCAGAATCGGCGGCGTTTTTAAAAGGGTGCATGCCGCACGCTGACGCTCCCATTCAGGAAATCTGTTTTTTAGAACTGCAGGAACCGTCTATTGAAGCGGGCTTTGAAGCATGTGTCAAACAAGGCGCCACTCATATTGCAGCTGTGCCGCTGCTGCTCTTGACCGCTGCCCACGCAAAGCATGACATTCCGGCTGAAATCGCCCGTGCAGCGGCCCGGCATCCCGATATAAAAGTAACATACGGTGTCCCGATCGGAGTGGATGATGAAGTCGTCAAAGCGGTGCATCATCGCATTGAGGACACCGGAGTGCCGATTGAGCAGGCGAAAGTGGTGCTGATCGGCAGAGGAAGCACAGATCCGGCGGTTAAAAATGCCGTCAGTGAGATTGCCGGAAAACTTGAGGCGATCACACCTGTTAAAGAAGTCATCCCTTGTTTTTTAACAGCCTGTGATCCCCACTATAAAGAAGTGTTTGCAGGCCTTGAAGAAGATGGCGGAGCACCCGTTTTTATCGTCCCGTATCTTCTGTTTACAGGGCTTTTAATGACTGAAATTCAACGGGAAGTCCAAAAGCTTCAGACGGTCAATCGAAATGTGCATCTCGCTTCATACTTAGGTTTTCACCCGCATATTAAGCAGGCGTTTTTGAACCGTGTGACAGAGGCTGTTCGAAACCCCGGCGGGCAGTTTGATTTTAAGGGGGGACAGTATGCTGCCTCTTCACATTAATCTCAGCGGAAAAAGAATTGTCATCGCGGGCGGGGGCAATGTTGCCTTAAGAAGGCTGAAAACAGTGCTTCCGGAAGGCGCGGATATTACTGTAATCAGTCCCGATGTCCTGCCTGAAATTAAACAGCTTGCGGATGAAGGACGCATCCGTTGGATTGCCCGGAAAATTGAAATGAAGGATCTCACGCCCGCTTTTTTCATTATTGCCGCGACAAATGACCGAGGCGTGAATCAGAAGATAGCCGCAAGCGCTTCTGAAACGCAGCTGGTCAACTGTGTAAGCAACGCTGAACAGGGCACAGTATATATGCCGAAGATCATCCGCAAAGGACGCATTGAAGTATCAGTATCAACAAGCGGTGCAAGCCCGGTACATACGAAAAGACTGGCTGAAAATATTGAGCCCTTGATTACTGATGATTTAGCTGAAGAAGTGGATCGATTGTTTGAGAAAAGAAGAAGACGATAAAAACTATACCTTGTCTGTCATCAGGCAGGGTATTTTTTATGCTTTCCTGATTGCCTTGCTGCTTTCGAGACGAGGGAAAATGATTCAAAAAAAGGAAGCGGGCTGTTTCGTTCAGAATTTGCTTATGTGAACGCTGACACGGGAGTCACCGCCGCCCGCATACAAAGGAACAAGCCGATCAGAGAAGGCAGACATGACAGGAAACCGTTCACATCCTGTAAAGATCTGTTCTGACGGCTGGAGGGCCTGTCTCCATTTATGTTCAGAAATGAGGTAATAAAAAAACACCACCAAGCTGAGTGCGGTATCAGCTTGATGGTGCGTTTATTTTTTCAGCCGTATGACAAGATCGGCATCAGGTGTGACAAATACGGTATGCTGGCTGTCATAGGTGACGAAGCCGGGCTTTGCGCCGTTTGGCTTTTTCACATGTCTGATTTTTGTATAATCAACCGGTACGGAGCCGGAATCTTTCGCCTTGGAAAAATAAGCGGCAATTGCAGCTGCTTCCAATATGGATTGTTCATCCGGATCGCTGCTTTTAATCACAACGTGGGAACCCGGAATGTCTTTCGTGTGGAACCATACATCATCCCTTGCGGCGGCTTTTGTCGTTAAGTACTCATTTTGTTTATTGTTTTTGCCGACAAGGATCGTCAATCCCTGCGAAGATTCATATTGCTCTAAAACAGGAACGTGCTGTTTCTGTTTTTTCTGTCCTCTTTGCTGTTTCGGACGCAGATATTTGCCTTCGACAAGCTCCTCCCTTATTTCGTGAATATCCTTTGTGGAAGCGGAGGAAAGCTGCTGGATCAGCTGATCGAAATAAGCGATTTCCTCCTCGGCCAGGCGGATCTGTTCTTTTACAACCTCAACGGAATTCTTCGCTTTTTGATATTTTGTAAAATACATCTGCGCGTTTTCGGACGGTGTTTTGTTCGGATTTAAAGGGATGGTCACCGTCGGACTCTCTTCATCATAGTAATTGATGACGTTCGCTTCTTTGTCGCCTTTTTTCAGCATATACAAATTCGCCGTCAGCAGCTCGCCGTATAGCTGGAATTCTTTCGCGTTCTCTGAGTAGTCCAGTGTCTTTTCCAGTTTTTTGATCTTGTTGGCGTTCTTTTTTCGTTCATTTGCGACAAACCGCTCAAGATCCTGGGCCTGCTGTTTAACGCGGTCGCGCTCTGCTTTTCCGAAATAAAACCGGTCTAACAGTTCACTCAGTGATTGAAAGGTTCGCTCTTCTCCGTTTACATGCGTGAGAGACAGGAGATAAAAGTATTCCTTTCCGCCTGCTGTCGTGATGTTCGGTGTAAACCTGCAGTCCTTCACGCTGCGGAACATCTCTGTCAGCGTCTTCGGCAGCGTTATTTTGTTAGCGAGGCCCGCTCTGTGAACAGCTTCTTTTGCAAACAGCGGAGAAACCCCGGAGAAATGTGTGACGATCTGCTGGTCAAGCCGCCCTTCCTGAAAACTGAGATGACGCAAAATGTCCTCTTCATCCGCAGCAAGCGGCGAAATTTTTTCCTGAGCGGGAGGGAGTTTGTAATCATAGCCCGGCAGAACGGTCCGGTAGCTGTTCATTGACGGAGATAAATGCTTCAGTCCGTCAATGATGGCACCTTCTCCGTCAGTGAGAATAAAATTGCTGTGGCGACCCATAATTTCAACATACAGTGTTCTGATGGTTTCGTCGCCGATTTCATTTCTGCTTTTTATGCGGAATATCATAATCCGGTCTAATCCGGCCTGTTCTATTTTCTCAATAAAGCCGCCTTCTATATGCTTTCTGAGCAGCATACAAAACATCGGGGGCTCGCTCGGATTTTCATAGGCCTGGTTTGTCACGTGCACCCGTGAATAGCTCGGATGCGCCGATAATAATAATTTATGGTTTTTTCCGTTAGCGCGGATATGGAATATTACATCGTGCTTAAAAGGCTGGTGGACTCTCGTAATCCGGCCTCCGGCGATCCGGCTGTTTAATTCATGTGTCATTCCGTATGTAAACATGCCATCAAAAGACATATAAAACACCCTTTCCTTCTTCCTGCATTCGATAATTATAGCATGAAAAGGGACGAGTCAGAATAAGCTTGTTTACAGAGTGACATCTCTAAAGCGAGGCAGGGGAGTGGACGAGAAGAATGAAGTTTCATGAAATGGGTCAAACCGATTTGCTGAAAGCAACAAATACGTCCATTAAACAGGGATTGACCGAAAAAGAGGTGAAAAAACGCCTTGAAAAGCACGGACCGAACGAGCTTCAGGAGGGTAAGAGGACACCGGCGATCGTCGTGTTTTTCGCCCAATTTAAAGATTTTATGGTGCTCGTGCTGCTTGTGGCAACCTTAATTTCCGGGTTTTTAGGCGAATATGTAGATGCCGTGGCGATTATGGCGATTGTATTTGTCAATGGGGTGCTCGGTTTTTTTCAGGAGAGACGGGCGGAGAAGTCTTTACATGCATTAAAAGAGCTGTCAACGCCGTATGTGTCAGCATTGCGGGACGGGAGCTGGAAGAAAATTCAGTCCAAGGAGCTCGTTCCCGGCGATATCGTGAAATTTTCAAGCGGCGACCGGATCGGCGCTGATGTCCGGATCGTTGAAGCGAAGAGTCTTGAAATCGAAGAATCGGCGCTGACCGGGGAATCGATCCCGGTTGTCAAACAAGCTGATAAGCTGAGAAAGCCGGATGTTTCTTTAGGCGATATCAACAATATGGCGTTTATGGGGACGATCGTAACGCGCGGCAGCGGTGTCGGCGTCGTCGTCGGTACAGGAATGAATACGGCAATGGGGAAAATCGCCGATATGCTGGAATCCGCCGGCAATCTTTCAACACCGCTGCAGCGAAGACTGGAAGAGCTCGGCAAAATCTTGATTATCGTCGCGCTGCTTTTGACGGTATTGGTCGTTGCAGTCGGCGTCTTACAGGGACATGAGCTTTACAGCATGTTTTTGGCCGGGGTGTCATTGGCCGTCGCAGCGATTCCGGAAGGGCTTCCCGCCATTGTTACGGTGGCATTATCAATCGGCGTTCAGCGCATGATCAAACAAAAATCAATTGTCAGAAAGCTCCCGGCAGTTGAAACATTGGGCTGCGCCTCTGTCATTTGTTCTGATAAAACCGGCACGCTGACACAAAACAAAATGACCGTCACCCATATGTGGTCAGGGGGAAAAACATTTAAAGTGTCAGGTATCGGCTATGAGCCGGCGGGAGTTTTTACACGCGATGAGCGGGAAATCAAGCCGAAAGATGAGAAGATGCTTGAACAGATGCTGGTTTTCGGCGCATTATGCAATACGTCCGAAATAGAACTGAAAGACGGTCATTATGTGCTTGACGGCGATCCGACAGAAGGAGCGCTGCTGACGGCCGCGAGAAAAGGCGGCTATTCAAACGACTGGCTCAGTGAACAATACCGGGTTGTTGCCGAGTTTCCGTTTGACTCCGTCCGCAAAATGATGACCGTCATCGCCGAAGATAAGGAAAAAAAGCGGTTCGTCATCACCAAAGGAGCGCCTGATGTGCTGATTGAACGCTCGTCACATATGATGCACGGCGGCAGAAGTGCGCCGTTTTCAGAAGAAAAGAAAGCTGAGGCAGAAGCGGTCTTGAAAGAACTGGCGTCGCAAGCCCTCCGGACGATCGCGATTGCTTATAAACCGTTAAATCCGGGTGAAAAGCCGACAATGGAGCAGGCGGAAAAGAACCTGACGATACTCGGCCTGTCCGGCATGATTGATCCGCCTCGTCCGGAGGTCAGACAGGCCATTAAAGAATGCCGTGAAGCGGGCATTAAAACGGTGATGATTACCGGTGATCACGTCGAAACGGCAAAGGCGATCGCGAAAGATTTGCGGCTTCTTCCGAAAAAAGGGCGTGTGATGGACGGAAAAACGCTGAATAAGCTTTCTGAAAAAGAGCTTACGGAGACAGTCGATGATATTTACGTATTCGCACGCGTATCACCTGAACATAAATTGAAAATCGTCAAAGCGTTTCAGGAAAACGGACACGTCGTCGCCATGACAGGAGACGGAGTAAATGACGCCCCGGCCATAAAGCAGGCTGATATCGGCGTTGCTATGGGCGTGACGGGAACGGATGTGGCAAAAGAAGCGTCCTCTCTCATTCTGGTAGATGATAACTTCGCTACGATTAAATCAGCCATAAAAGAGGGGAGAAATATCTATGAAAATATAAGAAAATTCGTCCGGTATTTACTCGCCTCCAACGTCGGTGAGATTTTAGTCATGCTGTTTGCGATGCTTCTCGCTCTGCCGCTGCCGCTCGTTCCGATTCAGATATTGTGGGTGAACTTAGTCACTGACGGGCTGCCGGCTATGGCGCTCGGTATGGATCAGCCGGAAGATGACCTGATGAGGCGGAAGCCGCGGCATCAGAAAGAAGGGGTATTTGCGAGAAAACTGGGCTGGAAAGTCGTCTCAAGAGGATTTTTAATCGGAGCCGCAACCATTTTAGCGTTTATCGTCGTGTATCACCGCAATCCTGAAAATCTCCCGTATGCACAGACCGTCGCATTCGCGACTCTTGTTCTGGCTCAGCTTATACACGTATTTGACTGCCGGAGCGAAACGTCTGTTTTCTCCCGTAATCCGTTTGAAAATATCTATCTGCTCGGCGCCATCGTTTCTTCTGTTTTCCTGATGGCCATCGTCATCTATTATCCGCCGCTGCAGCCTATTTTCAAAACTGTGCCGATTACGCCGGGCGATTGGATGCTGATTCTCGGCATGTCGGGCATACCTACTTTTTTGCTGGCGGGTTCACTTTTGACAAGAAAAAAATAATTCCATATGATATAATCTTAGGGGTAATAGCATGTCTATTGCCCTTTTATTTTGATAATGGGAAAGAATTGGGTGTTTCATATGATACGGAGTATGACAGGCTTCGGCAGCGCAAGCAGCACAAAAGGCGATCTTTCGGCAACCGTTGAGTTGAAATCCGTCAATTACCGGTTCAAAGAAGTGACCGCCCGTCTGCCAAGGCCTTTGCTATATGTAGAGGATAAGCTGAAACAAATCATATTGCAGCATATACAGCGCGGAAGAGTAGAACTGTTTCTTACTGTAAACAGTGACGCGCTCATAAAAAGAAGCCTGAAAATCGATTGGGAGCTCCTTGATGAATATGTGAGCGCCGCCCGCGTCATGAAAGATCGCTACAGCCTGGCCGCTGAACCCGACGCAATGGATTTCTTTGCTTTTGAACACATTGCACAGATTCATGAAGAGCAGATGCGTGATGACAAGCTTGAAGAAGTCATCAGGGAGGCTGCTGAGCTGGCGGTAAAGGAACTTTGTGACATGAGGGAAAAAGAAGGCCGGCTTTTGGCGGAAGACTGCTTTCTGCACATTGAGCGGCTTGAGACGCTGTCCGAACGGGTGAAAGACCGCGCTTCGGCCGTTGTTACCCATTACCGCGAGCGTCTTTACGCCCGAATGAAGGAATGGACGGAGGACGCGATTGACGAAAGCAGGCTGATCACGGAATGCGCCATTTTCGCCGACCGTTCTGATATAACGGAAGAAATTACCAGATTAAAGAGCCATTTTGTTCAATTCCGTGATATATTAAAAGAAGGCGGTGCAGTCGGCCGCAAACTTGATTTCCTCGTTCAGGAACTTAACCGCGAAGCGAACACGATCGGCTCAAAAGCCAATGATCATCAAATCACAAAGCTTGTCGTGGAAATGAAAAGTTCTATTGAAAAATTGAAGGAACAAGTGCAAAATATAGAATAGCGACTGTGCGTATTGTTTACAGACGGTCTCTTCAGGTTACACTAGAGACGTCTATTTTACAGGGGGAACGTAGAAGATGACGATTAAACTGATTAATATCGGATTTGGCAATATCATCTCCGCCAATCGGATGATTTCGATTGTCAGCCCGGAGTCTGCGCCAATAAAGCGAATGATCCAGGATGCAAGAGACCGCGGAATGCTAATAGACGCTACATACGGACGAAGAACCCGTGCAGTTGTCGTCATGGATAGTGATCACATTATCCTATCTGCCGTCCAGCCTGAGACAGTTGCACACAGACTTTCTGTGAAAGAAGAAATTATGGATGAAGGGCAGGGGTAATTGCCGCATGAAAGAAAGAGGGTTATTAATCGTTCTCTCAGGTCCCTCCGGAGTTGGAAAAGGAACGGTTCGGCAAGCAATATTTTCACAAGAAGATACAAAATTTGAATACTCAATTTCAGTCACGACGAGAAACCCGAGAGAGGGCGAAGTCGACGGCGTCGATTATTTCTTTAAATCAAGAGATGAATTCGAACGCATGATTGAAAACAACAAACTGCTTGAATGGGCAGAATATGTCGGCAACTATTACGGAACGCCCGTTGATTATGTCGAACAGACGCTTCAAGAAGGAAAAGACGTCTTCTTAGAGATTGAAGTGCAGGGCGCGCTCCAAGTGCGGAATGCATTTCCGGAAGGCCTGTTTATCTTCTTAGCGCCGCCGAGTCTTTCTGAGCTGAAAAACAGAATCGTGACAAGAGGAACAGAAACAGACGATTTAATTGAAAACAGAATGAAGGCCGCCAAAGCTGAAATCGAAATGATGGACGCGTATGATTATGTCGTGGAAAACGACAATATCCAAACGGCTTGTGATAAAATTAACGCAATTGTTCTCGCCGAGCACTTAAAGCGTGAACGCGTTGCTCCGAGATATAAGAAAATGCTGGAGGTAGAATAACTTATGTTAGATCCGTCAATTGACTCTTTAATGAATAAATTAGATTCTAAATATACTTTGGTGACTGTGTCTGCAAGACGCGCGCGTGAAATGCAGATCAAAAAAGACCAGCAGATTGAACATACCATTTCTCACAAATATGTAGGCAAAGCTTTAGAAGAAATTGACGCGGGCCTGCTTTCGTTTGAAAGAGAAGACAGCGAATAACAAGCACACGTAGCAACCTATCTCTACATAGGTTGTTATTTTTTTCCGTTTGGGATTTGTCCAATGCTTTCATAAAGGAGAGAGACTTCATGAAAAACCGAAACATTCTGCTATGCGTAAGCGGAGGGATTGCCGTTTATAAAGCTTCCGCGCTCACGAGCAAGCTGGTTCAGGCCGGTGCGAACGTAAAAGTGATTATGACTGAGTCCGCGCGTGAGTTTGTTTCTCCGCTGACATTTCAGGCGCTGAGCCGGAATGAAGTGTATACAAATACTTTTAAAGAACAAAATCCGAAGGTGATTTCTCATATTGATGCCGCTGACTGGGCGGATTTAATTATCGTCGCACCCGCTACGGCAAATGTCATCGGCAAGCTTGCCAACGGAATTGCTGACGATATGCTCACAACGACGGTGCTGGCGGCGGAGGCTCCTGTCTGGGTGGCGCCTGCGATGAATGTCCATATGTATGATCATCCGGCGGTGAAACGGAACATTTCCGTGCTTTATCAGGACGGCGTCCGTTTTATTGAGCCGAGTGAAGGCTATTTGGCATGCGGATATGTCGGCAAAGGAAGGTTAGAAGAGCCGGAGCTTATTGTTGAGCGTGTCAGAGAGCACTTTAAGGAGCCTGAAGACGATGCGCCGCTGAAAGGAAAACATATTGTCATTACGGCAGGTCCGACGCGCGAAGCCGTGGACCCCGTCCGCTTTTTCACAAATAAATCCACCGGCAAAATGGGCTATGCCGCTGCCGAAGCTGCCGTCCGGCTGGGTGCGCGGGTGACGCTGATTTCAGGTCCGGTGTCAATAGAACCTCCTGAGGGGCTGTATCAGTTCCTTCCCGTGCAATCAGCAGCAGATATGAGAGAAGCCGTGCTATCTGTGTTTGATTCATGTGACATCGTCATTAAGACGGCGGCCGTGGCCGATTTTACGCCGGCGGCTGTTTCTGAACATAAAATGAAGAAGAAAGACGGTTCACTCGTGATCGAATTCAACCGTACGGCAGACATTCTGAAAGAACTTGGCGAACGGAAAACACACCAGATTCTGATCGGCTTTGCGGCTGAAACACAAGACATCGAACGCTATGCGCGCAGAAAACTTGAACAGAAAAACCTTGATATGATCGTGGCGAATGACGTGAAAGCGGAAGGAGCCGGGTTTGGCACAGATACAAATCTCGTCACCTTCTATTTCCGGGACGGAAGAAAGCGGGAGCTTGCGCTTATGTCTAAACTTGATGTTTCCTTTGAAATGCTGAAGGAAATAACAGCTTTGAAAGACGAGGACCGAAAACCCGTATGAATGTAGCTGAAGTCATTGTTGATGTAAGCTCCAAAAACATTGACAGACCCTTTGATTACAAAATCCCCGATCATTTAAAGGGAATGATCGAAGTCGGCATGCGGGTGATTGTCCCGTTCGGCCCGCGCAAGCTTCAAGGGTTTGTGACCGGTTTGAAAGATTCGTCTGAATTAAACGGCGGGTCAATGAAGGAAGTGGAGAAGCTGCTGGATTTGACGCCCGTTCTGACTGAAGAACTGATGCAGCTGTCTTCATGGCTTTCTGACAAAACACTGTCATTTAAAATCACGGCGCTTCAGGCCATGCTGCCGGCAGCGCTGAAGGCGAAGTACGAAAAAGAGCTGAAAGTCGTTGACGAAGAAGCGCTGACACCGGACATCAAACAGCTTTTCAGGAATCAAAAAAGTCTTCTGTACTCGGATATTACCGATGGACGCCTTCTTTCGTCACTTCAAAAATTCGTGCGCAAAGGAAGCATTGATGTCACGTATAAGGTCGCCCAGAAAACGAATAAAAAAATGATCCGCATGATCGAAGCGGGGGCAGACAAAGAAGAACTCGCCCGGCACGCAGATTCATTGACAAAGCAGGCTGCTAAACAGCTCGCCGTGCTTACTTATTTTATCGGCGGGGGAGAAAAGATTTCCGCGGCTGAACTTTGCAAAAAGACCGATTCCAGTTCCGCGACGCTGAAAACGCTTCTTAAAAAGGGCCTTCTTACGGAAAGCTTTGAGGAGGTTTACCGCGATCCTTATCAGGACAGAATGTTCAAAAAAACAGAGCCGCTCTCTCTTACAGAAGAGCAGCAGGCCGCTTTTGAGCCGATTAAACAAGCCGTAGCCGATCATGTCCACCACGTCTTTCTGCTTCACGGCGTAACGGGAAGCGGCAAAACAGAAATTTACCTGCAGTCCATTGAAAAGGTGCTGGCAAAAGGAAAAGAAGCCATCGTGCTCGTTCCGGAAATCTCATTGACACCGCAAATGGTGAACCGTTTTAAAGGCCGCTTCGGCTCACAGGTTGCGGTCATGCACAGCGGTTTATCCACAGGTGAAAAATACGATGAATGGCGGAAGATTCAGCGTAAGGAAGTCCGGCTTGTCGTCGGAGCCAGGTCGGCCATCTTTGCTCCGTTTGAAAATCTCGGTATGATCATTATTGATGAAGAACACGAATCTTCCTATAAGCAGGAGGAAATGCCGCGGTATCATGCAAAGGACGTAGCCATCCGCCGAGCCGAGCATCATAGCTGTCCGGTCGTCCTCGGGAGCGCCACGCCGACATTGGAGTCATTTGCGCGGGCGAAAAAAGGCGTTTATGAGCTGCTTCCGTTAAAACACCGCGTAAATCGCCAGCTCATGCCGGATGTTTCTCTCGTTGATATGAGAGAAGAGCTGAGAAACGGCAACAGGTCGATGTTTTCAATAGAGCTGATGGAACAGCTGGAAGAGAAGCTTGCGAAAAAAGAGCAGGCCGTTCTCTTTCTGAATAAACGGGGGTATTCTTCGTTTGTCATGTGCCGGGACTGCGGTTATGTACCGCAATGTCCGCATTGCGACATTTCAATGACGTATCACCGCTACGGGCAAAGGCTGAAATGCCACTACTGCGGTCATGAGGAGTCTGTTCCGGGAACATGTCCGGAATGCGGCAGTGAACATATCCGCTTTTTCGGCACGGGAACGCAGCGTGTGGAGGAAGAGCTTACCAAAGTGCTGCCACAGGCGCGCGTCATCAGGATGGATGTGGACACGACTTCAAGAAAAGGCGCCCACGAAAAGCTATTGTCCGCGTTCGGTGAAGGAAAAGCGGATATCCTGCTCGGCACGCAAATGATCGCAAAAGGGCTTGATTTTCCGAACGTGACACTCGTCGGAGTATTAAGCGCAGATACGACGCTTCACATCCCTGATTTCAGGGCGGCTGAGAAGACATTTCAGCTGTTGACCCAAGTAAGCGGACGGGCCGGGCGGCATGAAAAGCCGGGAACGGTGGTTATTCAAACGTATACACCGTCTCATTACAGCATTCAGCTGACGAAAACGCATGACTATGAAACTTTCTTTCAGCAGGAGATGGCGCACAGGCGGGCTCAGTCATATCCGCCTTATTATTACGTGGCGCTGGTGACCGTTTCTCATGAAGAAGCGGCAAAAGCCGCGGTCACCGCAGAAAAGATTACAAACTATTTAAGAGCGGGGTGCGGGCCCGACACGAAAATTCTTGGGCCGGCGGCTTCCCCGATTGCCAGGATCAAAGATAGATATCGCTATCAATGCGTGATAAAATACAGACAGGAAAACGAGTTGCAGATTCAGTTAAAAAAAATACTGGAGCACTATAAACGCGACATTGCGCAAAAGCATGTGATGATTTCAATCGATATGAATCCGTACATGCTGATGTAACATTAGTTTTGGAGGGCAAAATTTTGGCTGTAAAAAAAATCGTCACACACCCCGCGGAAGTTTTGGAAACACCCGCTGAAGAAGTGACAGTGTTTGATAAAAAATTAAAAAAACTGCTTGATGATATGTACGATACGATGCTTGAAATGGATGGCGTCGGCCTCGCCGCGCCGCAAATCGGCATTTTAAAAAGAGCGGCCGTCGTTGATATCGGTGAAGAAAGCGGCCGGATCGACCTTGTAAATCCGGTTATTCTTGAAAAGAGCGGTGAGCAGACCGGAGTTGAAGGCTGCTTAAGCTTTCCCGGGGTCTACGGCGACGTCACCCGCCCGGATTACGTAAAGGTAAAAGCTTACGACCGTAAAGGAAAACCGTTTGTTTTAGAAGCGGAAGGCTTTTTGGCCAGAGCCGTCCAGCATGAAATGGATCATTTAGACGGCATTTTATTCACATCAAAAATTACGGCTTACTACACTGAAGAAGAACTGGCAGAAATGGAAGGATGATTGGATGACAAGGATCGTTTTTATGGGAACGCCCGACTTTTCAGTTCCCGTGCTGCGCACGCTTATTGAAGACGGATATGAAGTGGTTGGGGTCGTTACGCAGCCTGACCGCCCCAAAGGCAGAAAAAAAATCATGACGCCGCCTCCCGTAAAGGCTGAAGCTGAACGTCACGGCATCCCCGTGCTTCAGCCCGAAAAAGTAAGGCTTGAAGAAGAAATAGAAAAAGTGCTCAGCCTGAAGCCGGACCTGATTGTTACCGCGGCATTCGGACAGATCCTGCCCAAGCAGCTGCTTGACGGCCCGAAATACGGCTGCATTAACGTGCACGCGTCACTATTGCCTGAATTAAGAGGCGGAGCGCCGATACATTATTCGATTCTCCAAGGCAAGAAGAAAACGGGCGTGACGATCATGTATATGGTAGAAAAGCTTGATGCGGGTGATATGATTTCTAAAATCGAAGTGGAAATTGATGAAACGGATAATGTCGGCACACTTCACGACAAATTAAGCATAGCGGGGGCGAAGCTTTTGTCAGAAACCGTTCCGAACGTCATTTCCGGAAATATTAAACCGATCAGACAGGACGAATCAAAAGCGACTTACGCGCCTAACATTAAGCGTGAGCAGGAGCGGATCGACTGGACAAAGCCCGGGGAAGACATTTACAACCAGATCAGAGGCTTAAACCCTTGGCCTGTCGCCTATACAACATTGAACGGACAAAATATCAAAGTATGGGCGTCTGAAAAAGTTGCGGCAAAAACTGAAGCAGCGCCCGGAACAGTCATCCGCACGGAGCAAAACGGCATTGTCGTCGCATCGGGAAACAGCACCGCTCTTTTGATCACAGAGCTGCAGCCGTCAGGTAAAAAACGGATGAAGGGCGAGGATTTTGTAAGAGGAAAAAATGTTCAGTCAGGTGACGTGTTAGGAGCAGCAGATGAAAAAAATTAATGTCCGTGAGCTTGCCCTTGAAGCGCTTGAGAAGCTTGAGCAAAATCAGGCATACAGCAACCTGCTTCTTACATCGGTTATCAAAACGAACACGCTCAGCGACCAGGACCGGGGACTGCTGACAGAGCTTGTCTACGGAACGCTGCAAAATAAAATCGCTCTAGACTATATACTGAAGCCTTTTATCCGCAAGCCGAATAAGGTGAAGCCGTGGGTGATTCAGCTGCTGCGTCTGTCCGCATATCAAATGGAATATTTAGAGAAAATTCCGGATCGCGCCGCCATCCATGAAGCGGTGGAAATCGCCAAAAAACGCGGGCATAAGGGAATCGCGTCCTTTGTCAACGGCATCCTGCGCTCCCTGCAGCGTGAGGGCGCGCCGTCATTCGCTGAAATTGAAGACCCGGTTCTCCGCCTTTCAACAGAGACGAGCCATCCCGAATGGCTTGTAAAGGAGTGGGTTGAGGCGTACGGCTTTGAGGCGGCCGAAAAGATCTGCCGGATTCATCTCGTTCCGCCGAAACAGACGCTCCGTGTCAATCACATCAAGGCCGACAGGGAAAAGCTGCTGGATAAGATGGAAAATGCAGGTCTGGAAGCGGAAGCCGGAGACCTTTCTCCTGATGCGATTAAGCTTTTAAAAGGAAGCATCGCAAACACGGAATTTTTCCAAAACGGGCAAGTATCCATCCAGGATGAAAGCTCAATGCTCGTCGCGCGGGCGCTGGACCCGAAGCCGGGGGAAACCGTGTTAGACGCATGCGCCGCACCCGGAGGAAAGTCGGCTCATATCGCGGAATTAATGGAGAACGAGGGGAGCCTCACATCGCTTGATCTTCACCGCCATAAAGTGAAGCTGATTAAAGAAGGCGCGGAACGGCTCGGACTTACGATCATCGACGCGCAAACGATGGATGCCAGAAAAGCTGGGGACGCTTTTGGCGCAGAACGGTTTGACCGGGTTCTCGTTGATGCCCCGTGCTCAGGTTTCGGCGTCATCAGAAGAAAGCCTGATATGAAATATACAAAGACGCCGGATGACAGCAGACGGCTGTCAGAGATCCAGCTCGGTATTTTAAGGGAAATCGCCCCATTAGTAAAAAAAGGTGGCACACTCGTATACAGTACGTGTACAATGGACCGGACAGAAAATGATGAAGTTATGCATGCGTTTATACAAGAACACCCTGAGTTTGAACCCGATTTGTCTCTTGAAAAGCGGCTGCCTGAAAAGGCGAGACCCTTTGTTCAGGATGGAAGCCTTCAAATTCTTCCGCATTATTTCGGAACAGACGGTTTCTTTATTAGCAGCATGAGAAAGAAGGGATAAAAAATGACACAATTAAAAAAGACAAGCATACGGAAAGAGCTGCGGACTGAACAGCCGTCCATTTACTCTTTTGAATTAGATGAAATCAAACAATGGCTGACCGAGAATGGCGAAAAGCCGTTCCGCGCAGCACAGATTTTTGAATGGCTTTATGAAAAACGGGTTTCTTCTTTCGAGGAAATGACAAACCTTTCAAAAAGCCTGCGTGAAAAACTCGAGAGCAATTTTGTGCTGACAACGCTGAAAACGGCTGTAAAGCAGACGTCACAAGACGGCACGATGAAATTTTTATTCGAGCTTCACGATGGTTATACAATTGAAACGGTTTTAATGAGACACGAGTATGGCAATTCTGTATGTGTAACGACACAGGTCGGCTGCCGGATCGGCTGCACATTTTGCGCGTCAACACTTGGCGGACTGAAACGGAATCTTGAGGCGGGAGAAATCGTCGCTCAAGTCGTGAAAGTGCAAAAGGCGCTTGATGAAACGGATGAACGCGTCAGCTCAGTCGTCATCATGGGAATAGGAGAGCCGTTTGATAATTTCAATGAAATGCTCGCTTTCTTAAAAATCATTAACCATGATAAAGGACTGAACATCGGAGCGCGTCATATCACGGTTTCCACAAGCGGCATCATTCCGAAGATTTACGATTTCGCCGATCAAAAAATGCAGATCAATTTCGCGATTTCTCTGCATGCCCCGAATACGGAGATCAGAAGCCGTCTGATGCCGATTAACAAAGCCTATAAGCTTCCTGACCTTATGGAAGCCGTCAAATATTACATCGAGAAAACAGGCAGACGGATCAGCTTTGAATACGGGCTGTTCGGAGGCGTAAATGATCAGGTCGAACACGCGGAAGAGCTTGCAGAACTGTTAAAAGACGTGAAATGCCATGTCAACTTAATTCCGGTAAACTATGTGCCTGAACGGGATTACGTCCGCACACCGAGAGATCAGATTTTCGCATTCGAAAAAACGTTAAAATCCCGCGGTGTAAATGTCACGATCAGAAGAGAGCAAGGCCATGACATTGACGCGGCCTGCGGTCAGCTTCGCGCGAAGGAGCGTCAAGACGAGACGAGGTGAAGAGGTTGATTACAGCCTTGAAAACAGATACAGGTAAAGTCCGCCAGCATAATGAAGATGCGGCGGGCATTTTCACAAAAGAAGAAGCGGTGCTTGCGGTTGTCGCTGACGGCATGGGCGGTCATCTTGCCGGAGATGTGGCGAGCAGGATGGCGGTTGCAGCGATGGAAGAGCAGTGGAACCGGGCCGAATCCGTTCCGTCTCTGCCGTCTGATTGTGAGGTTTGGCTCAAAGACCGGATTCATGAGGCGAATGTCAGGGTGTATGAACACGCAAAAGCGAATGAAGAATGCCGGGGAATGGGCACCACCGTTGTCTGCGCTTTATTCACGGAGAAGTTTGTCACTGTGGCCCATATCGGAGACAGCCGGTGCTACCTGCTTCAAGAGGGTGAATTCGTTCAGCTGACTGAAGACCACTCGCTTGTGAATGAGCTGGTCAAGACGGGAGAAATTTCGAAAGAGGACGCCGAGCATCATCCGCGGAAAAATGTATTGACGAGAGCGCTGGGGACAGAGGAAACCATCAGCCCCGACGCCCGTTCTTTTGAGCTGTCTGACGGCGATCAGCTGCTTTTATGCTCTGACGGTCTGTCAAATAAACTAGAAGATCACGAGATCAAACAAATGCTTCAAGCCGAATCTGCTCCTCAGGAAAAAGTAGACCTTCTCATCAGCAAAGCGAATCAAAACGGCGGCGAAGATAATATCACGGCTGTATTGATTGAGTTTTCCGCAGAGGCAAAAGAGGGTGAAGACAAGTGCTAACCGGCAAGCGGATCAGCGGGCGTTATCACATCCTCCGGCCCATTGGAGGCGGCGGAATGGCGAACGTTTTTTTAGCTGAGGACATCATTCTCGAACGTGAAGTCGCAATTAAAATTCTGCGGTTTGACTTTGTGAATGACATTGAGTTTATCAGGCGTTTCAGAAGAGAAGCACAGTCGGCATCAAGCCTTGACCATCCGAATATCGTCAGTATTTACGATATCGGGGAGGAAGGCGATATTTATTACATTGTCATGGAATATGTGGAAGGCATGACATTAAAGGAATACATAACCGCACACGGACCGCTTCATCCGAAAGAAGCGCTGTCCGTTATGGAGCAGATCGTCTCAGCCATCGCCCATGCCCATCAAAATCATATTGTGCACCGGGATATTAAACCGCACAATATTTTGATAGATCATTCAGGGCATATTAAGGTGACGGATTTCGGAATCGCCACAGCCCTCACTTCGACGACAATTACACATACGAATTCTGTGCTGGGCTCGGTTCATTATTTGTCTCCGGAGCAGGCGAGAGGCGGTCTGGCAACGAAAAAATCAGATATTTACGCGCTCGGCATCGTACTGTTTGAGCTTTTAACAGGCAAAATCCCTTTTGACGGAGAATCAGCCGTAAGCATAGCATTAAAGCACTTGCAGACAGAAACGCCTTCCGCCAGAAAGTGGAACCCTTCGATTCCGCAGAGCGTTGAAAACATTATTTTAAAGGCAACCGCCAAAGATCCGTTTCACCGCTATGACAGCGCAGAGGACATGGAAGCGGATATCAGAACGGCTTTTGACGCCGGCAGGCTGAATGAACAAAAATTTTCCGTGCAGGATGATGAGGAAATGACGAAAGCGATTCCCGTTATTACTGACGGTGCAAAAACTGCGCCTCATGCGGAAACGCCGGAGGAGACGGACGATAAGGCACAGCAGCCCGCCAAAAAGAAAAAACGGAAATGGCCGTGGATTCTGATGGCTGTCTGCTTCATTTTCATTATGGCGGCTGTTCTTGCAGTCACTGTGTTCCCGTCTCTGTTTATGCCCAAAGATGTAAGTGTCCCCGACGTACGGGGCATGAAGTATGAAAAAGCGGAAGCCCTGCTGGAAAAGAACGGTCTCGAAGCCGACCCTGATATGGCGGACATTGAAGATGAAAAAATCGAAGAGGGATTAATGGTCAAAACTGATCCGAAAGCGGGATCTGCCGTTAAAGAAGGCTCTTCTGTAAAACTGTACAAAAGTATCGGGAAACCGAAAACCCAGCTGATCGACGTGAAAAGCCGGCAGATCGACGACGCGAAAAAAGCGCTGAAGGATAAAGGCTTCAAACATGTCAATGTAAAAGAAGAGAATGATGACAGTGCGGCAGGCACCGTAATTGATCAGAGCCCGTCAGCCGGCACCGACATGGTCGCAAGCGATGATGAAGTCAGCTTAACGGTCAGCCTCGGGCCGGCGGATGTTACGCTGAGGGACTTAAAAACTTACAGCAAAGAAGCAGCTTCGGGGTATCTTGAAGATAACGGCCTGCAGCTTGTTGAAAAAGAAGCGCATTCAGATGACGTGCCAAAAGGACAAGTCATGAAGCAAGAGCCGTCAGCCGGCACAGCGGTTAAGCCGGGAAGTAATGTTGAAGTGACATTTTCGCTCGGACCTGAAGAAAAACCGGCGAAAACGGTAAAAGAAAAAATCAGCATTCCCTACGAACCCGAACATGAAGGGGACGAGCTTGAAGTGCAAATCGCCATCGATGATAAAGACCACAGCATCTCTGATACGTATGACTCGTTTAAAATTAAAGAGCCGACTGAAAAAACGATTGAACTGAAGATTGATCAGGGACAAAAAGGGTATTATCAAGTGATGGTCGATCATAAAGTCGTCAGCTATAAGACGATTGAATACCCTGAAGATAAAGACTGACCAAGGAGGGACCGTATGCCTGAGGGCAAAATTATTAAAGCATTAAGCGGATTCTATTATGTCTTGGATGAATCACAGAACAAGATCATTCAATGCAGGGGCCGGGGCATTTTCAGAAAAAATAAAATAACGCCTCTTGTCGGCGATTATGCCGTTTATCAGGCTGAAAATGATAAAGAAGGTTACCTGCTGGAAATCAAAGAACGAACAAACGAGCTGATCAGGCCGCCGATTTCTAACGTCGATCAGGCCGTTCTCGTCTTTTCCGCCGTTCAGCCGGCGTTCAGCACGTCATTATTGGACCGTTTTCTCGTCCTTGTGGAAGCCAACGGCATTCATCCGATCATCTGCATAACCAAAATGGACTTAGCTTCAGACGCGGAAACGAAAGAGAAGATCCTTTCTTATGTGAAAGACTATCAGGCGATCGGTTATGACGTATATGTGACGTCATCAAAAGAAAACAGCGGTTTAACAGACATTGTGAAACACTTTGAGAACAAAACCACGGTGTTTGCCGGCCAGTCCGGAGTCGGGAAATCTTCGCTTTTAAATGCGATCAGCCCGGAGCTTGAGCTGAAAACAAACGAGATTTCCGCACATTTAGGACGCGGGAAACATACGACGCGCCATGTGGAGCTCATTCATACATCAGGCGGTCTTGTGGCGGATACTCCCGGGTTCAGTTCGCTTGAGTTTACCGATATTGAAGAAGAAGAGCTCGGCAGCACGTTCCCTGAGATCAGAGACATAAGCGCTTCGTGCAAATTCAGAGGCTGTCTGCATCTTAAGGAGCCGAAATGCGCGGTTAAGCAAGCGGTTGAAGAAGGAGACATCCGGACGTACCGTTATGAGCATTACAAAGAATTTATGCAGGAAATAAAAGAGAGAAAGCCGAGGTATTAATATGATTAAGGTTGCGCCATCAATTCTTTCCGCCGATTTTGCTTCACTGGGCGAGGAAATTAAAGACGTGGAAAAAGGAGGGGCGGACTATATCCATATTGATGTCATGGATGGCCATTTCGTCCCTAACATTACAATCGGACCGCTTATCGTTGAAGCCGTCCGTCCGGTGACTGATCTGCCGCTGGATGTCCATCTTATGATTGAAAACCCGGACCGCTACATCCCGGCATTCGCAAAAGCCGGCGCGGACATCCTTTCCGTCCACGCCGAGGCATGTCCGCATCTTCACCGGACCATTCAATTGATAAAAGAGCAGGGGATAAAAGCGGGAGTTGTGCTCAATCCGCATACGCCCGTTCAAATCATTGAACATGTGATCGATGAGCTGGACCTTGTGCTGTTAATGACGGTTAACCCCGGTTTTGGAGGACAGCGCTTCATTCATTCGGTCCTGCCGAAGATCCGTCAGGTCAAACAGCTGGCTGAGGAGAAAGGCCTTTCTGAGCTTTTAATCGAGGTGGACGGCGGCGTTAATAAAGAAACAGCTCCTTTATGCGCTGAAGCGGGCGCCAACCTGCTTGTTGCCGGGTCTGCCGTATATAATCAGCCGGATCGGAAAAAAGCCATCGCTGACATCCGAAACGCAGAATAAACATGCTGAAAAAGAGCCCGGTGAAAGCCGCCGGCTCTTTTCGTATTTAAGAGAGAAAGGATAATATATGAAGACAATCAATATTGTTGCGGGCGGCCCCCGGGAGTTTATTCCCGAGCTGTCCGCGTATACAGACGGAGATACGACGTGGGTCGGAGTGGATAAAGGGACGGTCGCTCTTTTGGAGGCCGGGTTCATTCCGCAGGAAGCTTTCGGTGATTTTGACAGCATTACGGAAGAAGAACTCCTGCAGATTCAAGAAGCTGCGCCGTCCCTCCATGTGTATCAGGCGGAAAAAGATTATACCGATCTGGAACTCGCTCTTGACTGGGCTTTACAAAAAGAACCGGAGCACATTCGGATATTCGGTGTGACGGGCGGAAGAGCCGATCATTTTTTAGGGAACATTCAGCTGCTGTATAAAGCCGTAAATAAGGACACTGATGTTAAACTGATCGACAGGCAGAATGAGATTCAGATGTTCGGACCCGGCCGTTATACAATTGAAGAAAAAAGCAGCAGACGCTATGTTTCTTTTATTCCGTTTGCTGAAGCGGCAGACGGCCTGACGCTCGACGGTTTTAAATATCCTCTGGATAATTGTCATATTCCCATGGGTTCCACACTATGTATTAGTAACGAACTCATTCATTCACGAGGTACTTTTTCGTTTGCAAAAGGCATATTAATAATGGTAAGGAGCGCGGATTAAAAAAGCGGCTTCTGCCATATGCGGAAAAAACCATGAATCCTAAAGTGATGAACGCAGCGGATACGGAACTTATAGGAGGGGACAAAATGAAATTTTATACCATTAAATTGCCGAAGTTTTTAGGAGGAATTGTCCGGGCGATGCTGGGCTCATTTAGAAAAGAGTAGGCCCTAGGAGCTGAAATCGCCCTCTTTGAACGCATAAAAAACGCCTGCCGCATAAAAGGGCAGGCGTTCATTTTTGCTTATACACGCTCAACTTTTCCGGATTTTAAAGCCCGGGCAGATACATATACTTTTTTAGGTTTGCCGTCAACGAGGATGCGGACCTTTTGAAGGTTGGCGCCCCAAGTACGTTTAGAAGCGTTCATTGCGTGAGAACGGTTGTTTCCGGCTTTTGTTTTTTTACCTGTAATAAAACATTTACGTGCCATTTGTTTCCCTCCTAACTGCGCGAAACATCTTTTCAAACATAGTGTCTCAGATGCTTTCGTTATACAATACTTTAAATAATTTACCACAGCTAAAAACCGTTTGCAACTATTGTTTACCTTACTTTCAAGAAAAATCACTTGACATGTAAAACCAATCACATTTCCGCGCTGGAGCGCCGCTGTCTGTATCTTTTCTTTTCATAATGGGATACATATAGTAGAATAATGATAACTCTATGCACCTGAAGGAGGAACCTGTGTGTCCATTGAAATGAAGACAAAATACGGACAGATTGATATATCCAACGAAGTCATCGCAATGGTTGCCGGAGGCGCTGCCATTGACTGTTACGGAATAGTGGGGATGGCCTCTAAAAACCAGATTAAAGACGGTTTGTCTGAAATCCTCCGGAAAGAAAACTTTGCAAAAGGCGTACATGTCCGTCAGGAAGCAGAACAAATACATATCGACATGTACATTATTGTCAGCTACGGCACTAAAATATCAGAAGTAGCCCACAATGTTCAGACGAAGGTAAAATACACAGTAAATCAAACAATCGGACTTGCAGTTGATTCTGTAAATATTTATGTCCAAGGCGTACGAGTAACGAACCCGTAGTGAGGAGGATGAGTATTGTCTAGACGAAACTTAGATGGGAGAGCTTTTGCGGCAATGATTCTGGCGGGGGCTGAGACATTGTCTCAAAACGCATCCGCGGTGGATGCGCTGAACGTGTTTCCCGTTCCGGACGGCGATACCGGAACAAACATGAATTTATCGATGTCATCCGGTGCAAGAGAGGTAGAACACCTTGACTCACCTGACATCGGCAAAGTCGGCATCGCCCTGTCAAAAGGCCTGCTTATGGGAGCAAGAGGAAACTCAGGGGTGATCCTGTCCCAATTATTCAGAGGTTTCACAAAGAGCATTGAAAACAAAAAAGAAATAAATGCCCAAGAATTTGCCGCCGCACTCCAAGCGGGAGTGGATATGGCATATAAGGCAGTCATGAAACCGGTTGAAGGAACGATTTTAACCGTGGCAAAGGACGCGGCTAAAAAAGCGGTCGCCTCGGCCAAAGAAGAAACCGATATCATTGCTCTCATGGAGGCCGTTATTGAAGAAGCGGAAGCGTCGCTCAACCGCACGCCGGATCTGCTTCCTGTTTTAAAGGACGTCGGTGTCGTTGACAGCGGCGGAAAAGGTCTGCTTTGTGTATATGAAGGCTTTTTGGCTTCCTTAAAAGGAGAGTCCGTACCGAAAAAAGCGGTTCTTCCGGCACTCGATGATATGGTGAATGCCGAACATCATAAAAGCGCGCAGAGCATGCTGAGTACAGAAGACATTGAATTCGGATTTTGTACGGAAGTGATGGTAAGGCTGGATCAAGATAAACGGACGTTCGAAGAAGAGACATTCAGAAATGAACTGAGCCGTTTCGGTGACTCATTGCTGGTCGTGGCTGATGATACGCTGGCGAAAGTTCACATTCATGCCGAAGAGCCAGGGAACGTGCTGAATCTCGCGCAGCGTTACGGCGATTTGATTAAAATCAAAATTGAAAACATGAGAGAGCAGCATACGTCCATCATCAGCCAAGAACATGATGAAAAAAAGCCGGCCGGTGTAATGAAAGAATCCCGTAAACCTTTTGGGATCGTGACTGTGGCAATGGGCGAAGGCATTTCTGAACTGTTTGCGAGCATCGGCGCCTCACACGTTATCGAAGGCGGCCAGACAATGAATCCGAGCACAGAAGATATTGTTGAAGCCGTTCAGTCTGTGAATGCGGAAACGGTTTTCATTCTTCCGAACAATTCCAATATTGTGATGGCTGCCAATCAGGCGGCGAGCGTGGCTGAAGAAAATGTCATTGTCATTCCGGCAAAAACGGTGCCTCAAGGCATGACCGCCCTGCTTGCGTTTAACCCTGACCAGCCGGCTGATGTAAATGAAGCCAATATGCTTGAAGCCATCCGGAATGTGAAAAGCGGACAGGTGACATATTCAGTCAGAGACACCCATATCGACGGCAAGGATATAAAAAAAGGTGATTTTATCGGCATTTTAAACAGTTCGATTATCGGCAGCGCCGAAGACCGGATAAATGCGGCGAAATTACTGCTGGATGAGATGATCGGAGAAGAAGATGAAATCGTCACCATCCTGTACGGAGAAGACGCGCCGGAAGAAGAAGCTGAGAAACTCGCTGAGTATATTACAAGCGTCTGTGAAGATATCGAAGTTGAAATCCATAACGGCAGACAGCCTCTTTATCCATATATATTTGCGGCAGAATAGAAGGGCTTATCAGGCCCTTCTATTCTTATGCCTTAATTTACCTGCGGCAGTGCGGCAGTGTGCCTGCTTGCCAATTGATAAATGTTCAATTAGTCTAAAGAAAAGCGCTGAATGAAGTGATGTTAAGGAGGAACAAACCAGCATGAAATATAGAAGCGTTTTTGATATTATCGGCCCGGTAATGATCGGCCCGTCCAGTTCACACACCGCAGGCGCAGCCCGGATCGGCAGAGTGGCCAGAAGCTTATTCAGACGGGAGCCCCGCCGGATCGTTGTGTCTTTTTACGGATCATTTGCAGAGACGTATAAGGGCCACGGCACTGATGTCGCGATTATCGGCGGCCTGCTTGATTTTGATACATTTGATGAACGGATTAAAACAGCGATTCAAATTGCTGAAGAGAAGGGCATTGATATAGAGTTCCGCACAGAGGATGCCGTGCCCGTTCATCCGAATACGGCGCGTATCATCATTTCTGATGATGAGGGGGAGCTTGCCTTAACCGGTATTTCAATCGGCGGCGGGAAAATAGAAATTACGGAGCTTAACGGCTTTGAGCTGCGACTTTCCGGGAACCACCCGGCTATTTTAGTCGTTCATAATGATAAATTCGGCACAATTGCAGGCGTTGCCAATGTGCTTGCGAAATTCTCAATCAACGTCGGACATATGGAAGTGGCGCGTAAGGAAGTCGGCCAGCTTGCGCTGATGACGATTGAGGTCGATCAGAATATTGAAGAAGAAGTGCTGGACGAACTTTCAACACTTCCTAATATTATACAGGTTACTAAGATAGCTGACTAAAAAGTCAGGAGGAAAATGACATGTTTCGTAATGTAAAAGAATTAATAGAAATCACTCAAGAAAAACAAATTCCGATCTCAGAAGTGATGATCACCCAAGAGATGGAAGTGACACAAAAAACGCGGGAAGAGATCTTTCAAGGAATGGAACGCAATCTTTCCGTCATGGAAGCGGCGGTTGAAAAAGGGCTGAACGGCGTCACGAGCCAGACCGGTTTAACAGGAGGAGATGCCGTGAAACTGCAGGCGTACATCCAATCGGGAAAAAGCCTGTCAGGCAATCTGATTTTAGACGCCGTGTCTAAAGCTGTAGCCACAAATGAAGTCAATGCGGCGATGGGAACGATCTGCGCTACACCGACCGCCGGCTCTGCCGGGGTTGTGCCGGGAACGTTATTCGCCGTAAAGCATAAGCTGAACCCTACGACGGAACAAATGATCCGTTTTCTGTTTACAGCCGGCGCGTTCGGTTTTGTCGTAGCAAATAACGCGAGTATTTCGGGAGCGGCTGGAGGCTGTCAGGCGGAAGTCGGATCAGCATCCGGTATGGCTGCCGCTGCGATTGTGGAAATGGCGGGCGGAACGCCTCAGCAATCAGCGGAAGCAATGGCGATTACGCTGAAAAATATGCTCGGTCTCGTATGTGATCCGGTCGCCGGCCTGGTAGAAGTGCCGTGTGTCAAACGGAACGCAATGGGAGCCTCCAATGCGATGATCGCGGCGGATATGGCGCTGGCAGGGATTACGAGCCGCATTCCTTGCGATGAGGTAATAGACGCGATGTACAAAATCGGCCAGACGATGCCGACAGCACTGCGTGAAACGGGACAAGGCGGTTTAGCCGCGACACCGACGGGAAGAGAATTAGAGAAAAAAATTTTCGGAGGAGCGCTGAAATCAAGTGAAACACCATCAGCAAACTAGTATAGCGGAGATTAAGGGCATTGGGCCGGAAACAGAAAAAACATTGCACGAACTGGGTATCTATGACATTTCTGATCTTCTGAATTATTTCCCTTACCGTTATGACGACTATGAGCTGAGGGATTTAGAGGAAGTAAAACATGAAGAAAGAGTGACGGTAGAAGGGAAGGTTCATTCAGAACCTTCTCTTACCTATTACGGCAAAAAACGAAACAGGCTGACATTCAGAGTGCTTGTCGGCAATTATTTAATTACCGCGGTTTGTTTTAACCGTCCGTACTTAAAAAAGAAACTGACGCTCGGTTCTGTCGTCACGATATCCGGTAAATGGGATAAACACAGGCAGACCGTATCCGTGCAGGAACTAAAAAACGGTCCTCATCAAGAAGATAAAAGCATTGAGCCTGTTTATTCCGTTAAAGAAAACGTCACCGTTAAAATGATGAGACGATTTATTAAGGATGCGCTGCAGCATCATTTGGACAGTGCGGCCGATCCGCTTCCTGAAAAATTGAGAATCCGCTACAAGCTGCCTGATTACAAACAAGCCCTGCAGACGATGCATCAGCCGGAGACGAGGGAATCGCTGCAGCAGGCAAGACGCCGGTTTGTGTACGAAGAATTCTTATTGTTTCAGCTGAAGATGCAGGCGTTCCGTAAAGCGGAAAGAGAACAGTCAAAAGGCATCAGCCACGTGTTTCCTGCTGAAAAGCTCGCCGCTTTCACAGACAGCCTTCCGTTTTCGCTCACGAACGCACAGATGCGCGTGCTCCGTGAAATTACCGCTGATATGACATCGCCTTACAGAATGAACCGTCTGCTGCAAGGTGATGTCGGTTCGGGAAAAACGGCGGTCGCCGCCATCGCTTTGTACGCTGCGATTCTGTCGGGGTATCAGGGGGCATTAATGGTGCCGACAGAAATTCTGGCCGAACAGCATGCCGACTCTCTCGTATCGTTGTTTGCAAATGAAGACGTGAATATCGCGCTTTTGACGAGTTCTGTAAAAGGAAAGCGGCGCAGGGAGCTTTTGGAGCGGCTTGCTCTCGGAGAGATTGATATTTTAGTAGGGACCCATGCTTTAATCCAGGATGAAGTGGAATTTAAAGCGCTGAGCCTTGTTATTACGGACGAGCAGCACCGGTTCGGGGTCGAACAGCGCAAAAAACTCAAGAATAAAGGCCAGGATCCGGATGTGCTGTTTATGACAGCCACTCCGATTCCGAGAACGTTGGCCATTACCGTCTTCGGAGAAATGGATGTTTCCGTGATAGATGAAATGCCCGCGGGACGAAAGCAAATCGAAACGTATTGGGTGAAACACGACATGCTGGAGCGGATTTTGGCTTTTATTGAAAAAGAGCTGAAACAGGGCAGACAAGCCTATATAATCTGTCCGCTCATTGAAGAATCGGATAAGCTGGATGTGCAGAATGCGATTGACGTATATAACATGCTGTCTGATGTGTACCGCGGCAAATGGAATGTCGGTCTGATGCACGGGAAACTCCATTCTGATGAAAAAGATCAGGTGATGAGAGAATTCAGCGCCAATCAATGTCAGGTTCTCGTGTCAACAACCGTCGTAGAAGTCGGGGTGAACGTGCCGAATGCGACAATTATGGTCATCTATGACGCCGACCGTTTCGGATTATCTCAGCTCCATCAGCTCCGCGGCCGGGTCGGACGGGGAGACCACCAATCTTTCTGCATCTTGATGGCCGATCCAAAATCCGAAACCGGGAAAGAGCGGATGAGAATCATGTCGGAGACAAATGACGGGTTTGAACTGTCTGAAAAGGATCTTGAACTGCGCGGTCCCGGCGATTTCTTCGGAAAAAAACAAAGCGGTATGCCCGAGTTCAAGGTGGCGGATATGGTTCATGACTACAGAGCTTTGGAGACGGCCCGTCAGGATGCGGCCAATCTTGTGTCTTCAGAAGCTTTTTGGAAAGATGACGAATACAGCATGCTTCGCGCTCAATTGCTTTCAAGCGGTGTCTTAGAAGGGGAGAAATTAAGCTGATTCTGCAAAATTCGGCGGCTTTCAAAAAACAATCATTGCATTCCAATCTATGAAATTATATACTACTATTAGTACCTAGTCTTAATTGTCCGGATGGTGTTTATAGATGAGAAGAAGCAAGAAAGAACGCCAAAAATTATTGCAGCAGACGATCAAATCGACACCCTTCATCACAGATGAAGAATTAGCGGGGAAATTCGGCGTCAGCATTCAGACGATCCGTTTAGACCGCTTAGAGCTCTCAATACCGGAGCTGAGGGAAAGAATTAAAAACGTGGCAGAGCAAACGCTTGAAGATGAAGTGAAATCACTGCCTTTAGATGAAGTGATCGGTGAAATCATTGATCTGGAGCTTGACGGCCAGGCCATTTCTATATTAGAAGTAAGACGCGAACATGTTTTCAGCCGCAATCAGATTGCGCGGGGGCATCATTTGTTTGCGCAGGCGAACTCACTCGCCGTAGCCGTCATAGATGATGAGCTGGCGCTGACCGCAAGCGCAAATATCCGCTTTACAAGACAGGTGAAAGAGGGCGAGCGCGTCGTTGCGAAAGCCAAAGTGACGGCAGTCGAAAAAGAAAAAGGCAGAACGGTAGTGGAAGTAAACAGTTATGTGGGAGAAGAAGTCGTATTCTCCGGCAACTTTGACATGTACCGTTCAAAACAATCATAAAGGTGGAGCATGCATGAGAATAGCTGTAGATGCAATGGGAGGCGACAACGCACCCAAAGCTGTTATTGACGGAGTAATGAAGAGTATTGAGGCATTTGAAGATCTTCATATTACGCTGGTCGGTGACAAGACAACGATAGAATCACACTTGCCAACAACATCAGACCGCATCACCGTATTGCACGCCGATGAAGTGATTGAACCGACGGATGAACCGGTCCGCGCCGTACGCAGAAAGAAAAACTCTTCTATGGTGCTGATGGCGCAGGAAGTGGCTGAAAACAGAGCCGATGCCTGCATTTCAGCGGGGAATACGGGTGCATTGATGACAGCGGGGCTGTTTATTGTCGGCAGAATTAAAGGAATCGACCGGCCGGCCCTTGCGCCGACGCTTCCGACCGTATCAGGCGACGGTTTCCTTCTTTTAGACGTGGGTGCCAATGTCGATGCCAAGCCGGAGCACCTTGTCCAGTACGGAATAATGGGATCTGTATATGCCCGGCAGGTTCTCGGAATCAGCTCGCCGCGCGTCGGCTTGTTAAATGTCGGCACGGAAGAAAAGAAGGGAAACGACCTGACAAAAAAGACGTTTGAATTATTAAAAGAAACAAACGTGAATTTTGTCGGAAACGTAGAGGCGAGAGACTTGCTGGAAGGCGCTGCTGACGTTATCGTTACAGACGGCTTTACGGGCAACGTCACGTTGAAAACATTGGAAGGTTCAGCGTTATCAATTTTCAAAATGCTGAAAGATACACTGACTTCAAGTTTTGTTTCTAAGCTGGCAGCAGGAGTGCTGAAGCCGAAGCTGATGGAAATGAAACTGAAAATGGACTATTCTGAGTACGGCGGGGCGAGTCTTTTCGGTTTAAAGGCGCCTGTTATTAAAGCGCACGGCTCTTCTGATGCACGCGCTGTTTATCACGCGCTGCGCCAGGCGAGAGAAATGGTCAGCCAAAACGTGGCCGCATTTATAGAAGAAGAAGTAAAAGAAGAAAAAACAGATGAGTAGTCTGGAGGTTATCACACCATGAGTAAGATTGCATTTTTATTTCCCGGACAGGGATCACAATATATCGGTATGGGAAAAGACCTGTACGAACGCGAAGAAGCATCAAAACGTATTTTTGATGAAGCGGATGAAACGCTTGAAACAAAGCTGAGCTCGCTCATTTTTGAAGGCGATGCTGAAGAATTAACCCTTACATACAATGCGCAGCCTGCGCTCTTAACAACAAGCATTGCCGTATTGGAAAAGTTTAAAGAATCCGGCATCACGCCGGATTTCACAGCCGGCCACAGCCTCGGAGAATATTCGGCGCTCGTTGCGGCGGGAGCGATGACATTTAAAGATGCCGTTTACACGGTAAGAAAACGGGGAGAATTCATGAATGAAGCCGTACCGGCGGGAGAAGGCGCAATGGCCGCTATTCTCGGAATGGATGCGGAATCCTTGAAAAAGGTGACGGATCAAGTGACGGAAAACGGCCACCTCGTACAGCTTGCAAACCTGAACTGCCCCGGCCAGATCGTGATTTCCGGAACGGCAAAAGGCGTGGAGCTTGCTTCAGAAGAAGCGAAAAACAACGGGGCAAAACGGGCGATCCCGCTAGAAGTAAGCGGACCGTTCCATTCTGAATTAATGAAGCCCGCGGCGGAAAAACTCGAAGAAGTGCTCAGCGCATGTGAGCTGAAAAGTGCGGCTGTTCCCGTTATATCAAACGTTTCGGCTGACATCATGACAGAAAAAGACGATATCAAGAAAAAGCTGATCGAACAGCTTTATTCACCTGTACGCTTTGAAGAAACAATTAACAAACTGATTGACGAAGGCGTTACGACGTTTGTTGAAATCGGTCCCGGAAAAGTGCTTTCAGGCCTTGTGAAAAAAGTGAACCGCCGTCTGAAAACAATCGCGGTTTCTGACCATGAAACCATTGAATTGGCGATTCAAACGCTGAAGGAGGAGAATCAGGATGCTTAATGAAAAAACAGCAGTCGTAACGGGAGCGTCCCGCGGAATCGGGCGGGCGATCGCGCTTGATCTTGCGAAAAACGGATGTAACGTAGTTGTCAACTACTCCGGAAGTGAAGCGAAAGCGAACGAGGTCGTAGATGAAATCAAATCTTTGGGCCGAAATGCGATCGCGGTAAAAGCCGATGTATCAAATTCCGAAGAAGTACAAAACATGATGAAAGAGGCTGTCGCCGAATTCTCTTCAATCGACATTCTCGTGAACAATGCGGGAATCACAAAGGACAATCTCCTGATGAGAATGAAAGAAAATGAATGGGATGACGTCATCAACATTAACCTGAAAGGTGTTTTCAACTGCACGAAAGCCGTGACTAGACAGATGATGAAACAGCGCTCAGGCCGGATTATCAACGTATCATCAATCGTCGGCGTCAGCGGAAACCCGGGCCAGGCGAACTATGTGGCGGCAAAAGCCGGTGTGATCGGCTTGACAAAGTCATCTGCCAAAGAGCTTGCGAGCCGTAATATTACGGTCAACGCCATCGCTCCGGGCTTTATTTCCACGGATATGACGGACAAGCTTTCTAAAGAAGTCCAAGATGAAATGCTGAAGCAGATTCCGCTCGCGCGTTTCGGTGATCCTTCCGATATCAGCAGCGTTGTCACGTTCCTTGCTTCTGAAGGATCGCGTTATATGACGGGCCAGACCCTCCATATTGACGGAGGAATGGTGATGTAAAGATTTGTTTTTAAAATTTCATCCTAGTTTCTCTAGTTTTTTAAAAACGAATCCTCTATAATACTTGAGGGGAGGTGAATTGCTATGGCAGATACATTAGAGCGTGTAACGAAAATCATCGTAGACCGCCTTGGCGTTGATGAAGCTGACGTCAAACTTGAAGCTTCTTTCAAGGAAGACTTAGGTGCTGATTCCCTAGATGTAGTTGAGCTTGTTATGGAACTTGAAGACGAGTTTGATATGGAGATTTCTGACGAAGATGCTGAAAAGATTGCAACAGTCGGCGACGCTGTGAACTACATACAAAACCAGCAATAAGCTGATGCTAAAAGTCCCGCCTGACAGCGGGGCTTTAGCCCTTTAACCGTTCGGTTACCGGCGTCTGACGCTGTACGCGCTGCCGATTCCGTTTACGGCGGGAAGCGCGGTGAACCTGATGTGCCTATGGAGGTTACTATGTCAAAACACTCACATTTTAAAGATAAAAAAAAGTTCTATAAAAAAATAGAGCAATTTAAAGAGTTCCAAGAACGGATTTCGGTTCATTTTCAAAACGAGAAACTTTTGTATCAAGCATTTACACATTCATCTTATGTGAATGAGCATCGGAAAAAGCCGTATGAAGACAATGAAAGGCTTGAATTTTTAGGTGACGCTGTTTTGGAACTGACGATCTCCCAATTCTTATTTGCCAAATATCCGGCCATGAGTGAAGGAGATTTGACGAAGCTGAGAGCCGCTATCGTATGCGAGCCGTCACTCGTCTCCCTTGCCCACGAATTGTCATTCGGCGATCTTGTTCTTTTGGGTAAAGGAGAAGAAATGACGGGCGGCAGAAAGCGTCCTGCGCTTTTAGCGGATGTGTTTGAAGCGTTTATCGGCGCACTGTATCTGGACCAGGGCCTTGAGCCGGTTCAGCAATTCCTGAAAGAGTACGTGTTCCCTAAAATAAACGATGGTGCTTTTTCTCATGTGATGGATTTCAAAAGCCAGCTTCAAGAATTTGTACAGCGAGACGGAAAAGGATCGCTTGAGTACAAAATTCTCAATGAAAAAGGACCTGCCCACAACCGGGAATTCGAGGCGCTTGTCTCTCTTAAAGGTGAGGCGCTGGGCATCGGGAACGGACGTTCCAAAAAAGAAGCCGAGCAGCACGCCGCACAGGAAGCTCTTGCAAAATTGCAAAAACACCATACGAAACAATAAAATCCCCCTGTATCCCTAGGGGGATTTCAATATGTCTGCGCCTGATATAAGCGGGGGATTATGATAATATTGAGATACTTATACGATAAGGAGGATCTGGGATGTTCCTCAAACGTTTAGACGTTATAGGATTTAAATCATTTGCAGAACGGATATCCGTTGACTTTGTAAAAGGCGTCACGGCCGTTGTCGGTCCGAACGGCAGCGGAAAGAGCAACATAACCGAAGCCATCCGCTGGGTGCTCGGCGAACAATCAGCCCGCTCGCTTCGGGGCGGAAAAATGGAAGATATCATTTTTGCCGGAAGTGATTCACGCAAGCGGCTTAACCTTGCGGAAGTCACGTTAACGCTTGATAATGAAGATCATTTTCTCCCGATCGATTATCACGAAGTCAGCGTGACGAGACGGGTTTACCGTTCCGGAGAAAGTGAATTTCTCATCAACAATCAGCAGTGCCGCCTGAAAGACATCATTGACTTATTTATGGACTCCGGGCTCGGGAAAGAAGCGTTTTCCATTATCAGCCAGGGGAAAGTCGAAGAGATTTTAAGCAGCAAAGCGGAAGACCGCCGCAGTATTTTTGAAGAAGCGGCCGGCGTGCTGAAATATAAAACACGAAAGAAAAAAGCGGAAAACAAACTGTTTGAGACGCAGGATAACTTAAACAGGGTGGAAGATATTCTTCACGAGCTCGAAGACCAGGTCGAACCGCTGAAAATCCAGGCATCAATCGCCAAAGACTACTTAGAAAAAAAGAAAGAGCTTGAGCACGTCGAAATCGCCCTAACAGCCTTTGATATCGAAGAACTGCATGGCAAATGGTCGGGTTTAAAAGACAAGGTGCAGGCTGCTAAAGAAGAAGAATTGGCGGAATCGTCGGCGATCTCCGCTAAAGAAGCGGCGATAGAAGAGACGAGAGATAAAATCCACGCGCTCGACGAATCCGTCAACGAGCTGCAGCAGGTTCTGCTCGTGACAAGTGAAGAGCTTGAAAAGCTGGAAGGCCGGAAAGAAGTGCTGAAAGAGCGCAAAAAAAACGCCGCGCAAAACCGGGAACAGCTTGAGGAATCGGTCACACATTACACAAAGAAAGAAGCAGAACTGAAATCGGCTATTGAAAAACAGTCTGCCGTCTTTGATAAGCTGCGTGCCGAAGTGAAGCGGTTAAATGCCCAGGTGAAAGAAAAGCAGCAGGCGCTCAGCCTTCATAATGAAAACGTCGAAGAGAAAATCGAACAATTAAAAAGCGATTACTTCGAATTGTTAAACAGTCAGGCGTCGATCCGCAACGAGCTGCAGCTTTTAGATGACCAGATGTCCCAATCTGCCGTCCAGCAGGCGAGACTGACCGCAAACAATGAAAAATATCTTCAGGAACGAAATGATATTTCCGTCCGCAAAGCGGCATGCGAAGAAGAACTGGCCGCAGTTGAAGCGGATATTGACAATCAGGTCGGCCGCTTTCGCGAAGTCCAGACCGCATATGAACAGAAAAAACGCCAGTATGAAAAGAAAGAATCAGCCCTGTATCAGGCGTATCAATTTGTACAGCAGGCCAGATCCAAAAAAGATATGCTTGAAACGATGCAAGGCGATTTTTCAGGGTTTTACCAAGGCGTAAAAGAAGTGCTGAAGCAGAAGGAGCAGCTTGGCGGCATCCGCGGCGCTGTTCTCGAACTGATTTCCACTGAACAAAAATATGAAACGGCGATCGAGATTGCACTCGGCGCGGCGGCGCAGCACGTTGTCACAGACGATGAGCAGGCGGCGCGGAAAGCGATTCAATATTTAAAACAGAATTCTTTCGGCCGCGCGACGTTTCTGCCGCTTACGGTCATGAAACCGCGCCAGCTCCAAACCCGTGATGAACAGACGGCTTCGAAGCATCCGTCTTTTCTCGGCGCAGCGAGCGGGCTTGTCACGTATGATGCGGCGTATCGGAATGTCATTGAAAACCTTCTCGGCACAGTGCTGATCACTGAAGATTTAAAAGGTGCGAATGAACTTGCCAAGCTTGTCGGGCACCGCTACCGCATCGTGACGCTTGAAGGCGATGTCGTCAATCCAGGCGGATCAATGACAGGCGGCGCAGTCAAAAAGAAAAACAATTCTCTGCTCGGCAGAAGCCGTGAGCTTGAGACGGTGACTGCGCGGCTCGCCGAAATGGAAGAAAAAACAGCTGTGCTCGAAAAAGAAGTCAAATCGCTGAAACAAGCCATTCAAGAGCTTGAACATACGCTGAACGGTCTCCGTGAAGACGGTGAGGCTTTCAGAACAAAGCAGCAGGATGTAAAAGGCAGGCTGTATGAACTCGAAGTCGCCGAAAAGAACATCAATACCCATCTGGAGCTTTACGATCAGGAGAAAGCATCACTGACGGAAAGCAGCCGGGAAAAAGAGGCGCGAAAATCAGCATTGGAAGAACAGCTGAGTGAGGCATCCGGCCAGCTGAAAGAGCTTGAGGAAGAGATGGACAGGCTGACAAAACAAAAGCAGACCCTATCCTCAACAAAAGAAACGCTCTCTCATGAACTGACGGAATGTAAAGTGGCCGCGGCGAAAAAAGAACAGGCGTGCTCGAGTGAGGAAGACAACCTCAAAAGGCTGAAAAAAGAGCTTGAAGAAACGCAGCTCGCCCTGAAAGAAACACGGGAAGATTTAAGCCTCCTGACTTCAGAGATGACATCCAGCACAAGCGGTGAGGAGCAGCTTGAAGAAGCAGCCCATCATAAGCTTCACGATAAAACGAGAACGATCGAATTGATCGCCAGCCGGCGCGATCAGCGTGTGAAACTTCAGAGGGCGCTTGATACGAACGAGCTTGAACTGAAAGAGATGAAGCGTCTGTACAGGCAAAAAACAGAAATTCTGAAAGATGAAGAGGTAAAACTCGGCCGGATGGAAGTTGAGCTTGATAACCTCTTGCAATATTTACGTGAAGAGTACAGCTTATCCTTTGAAGGGGCAAAAGAACAATATCAGCTCGAACTCGAGCCTGAAGAGGCGAGAAAACTGGTCAAACTGATCAAGCTTTCAATTGAAGAGCTCGGAACGGTCAATCTCGGCAGCATCGATGAGTTTGAAAGAGTGAACGAACGGTATCAGTTTTTAACGGAGCAGAAAAATGATCTGACGGATGCGAAAAATACACTGTTCCAAGTCATTGAAGAAATGGATTCAGAAATGACGAAGCGGTTCCATGAAACGTTTATCCAGATCCGTTCTCAATTCAACGACGTGTTCCGTTCCTTGTTCGGAGGAGGGCGCGCTGAACTGAAGCTGACCGATCCGAATGACCTTCTCAACTCAGGGGTGGACATTATCGCCCAGCCTCCGGGCAAAAAACTGCAAAACTTAAATCTTTTGTCAGGGGGAGAACGGGCGCTGACCGCCATTGCCCTTTTATTCTCCATTTTGAAAGTAAGGCCCGTTCCGTTCTGCGTGCTTGATGAAGTGGAAGCTGCGCTTGATGAAGCCAATGTATTCAGGTTTGCGCAATACTTAAAAAAATACAGCGGCGACAGCCAGTTTATCGTCATCACCCACAGAAAAGGCACCATGGAAGAAGCGGATGTCCTCTACGGTGTTACGATGCAGGAATCCGGCGTTTCCCGAATGGTTTCGGTCAAACTGGAAGAAACAAAAGAATTCGTTCAGTAACGAGGAAAGAGGTTGAAAGATGAGCTTTTTTAAAAAATTAAAAGAGAAAATCACGAAACAGACAGACTCCGTCTCTGAAAAATTTAAAGACGGTCTCGAAAAAACAAGAAATTCCTTCTCAAATAAAGTGAACGAGCTCGTCTCACGCTACCGGAAAGTCGACGAAGATTTCTTCGAAGAGCTTGAGGAAGTGCTGATTAGCGCTGACGTCGGTTTCACAACGGTGATGGAACTGATCGACGAGCTCAAAAAAGAAGTGAAGCTGAAAAACATCCAGGACCCTCAGGAAGTGCAGTCCGTCATTTCTGAAAAGCTCGTCGACATTTATAACAGCGGCGACGAACAGATTGCTGAACTGAATATTCAGGACGGGCGCTTAAACGTTATTCTGCTTGTCGGCGTAAACGGCGTCGGAAAAACGACAACGATCGGAAAGCTGGCCCATAAGCTGAAGAATGAAGGCAAATCCGTTGTGCTTGCTGCCGGAGACACCTTCAGAGCCGGGGCGATTGAACAGCTTGAAGTGTGGGGGGAGCGTACTGGCGTGCCTGTCATTAAGCAGGCTGCCGGGAGTGACCCTGCGGCAGTTATTTACGATGCCGTACACGCGGCTAAAGCAAGAGGAGCGGATGTGCTGATTTGTGATACGGCCGGCCGCCTTCAGAATAAAGTAAACTTAATGAAAGAGCTTGAAAAAGTCAAACGCGTCATCGAACGCGAAGTGCCTGAGGCTCCGCATGAGGTTCTCCTTGCGCTTGACGCGACGACAGGTCAGAATGCGATGGCGCAGGCGAAAGAATTCTCCAAAGCGACGAATGTGACGGGTATCGCATTAACGAAGCTTGACGGCACCGCAAAAGGCGGTATCGTCCTGGCGATCCGCAATGAGCTTCATATCCCCGTGAAATTGGTCGGCCTCGGAGAAAAGGTTGACGATCTCCAGCGGTTTGATGCAGAATCTTACGTATACGGTCTCTTTTCGGATTTAGTTGAAAAAGCCGAGGATTAATGAATAAAAAACGAGTATAAAACCTTCCATTTTATACTCGTTTTTTTATACACATTGATACTCGGAATGGAGGGGGCAGCTGTTGGACAAATGGCTGAAAGCTGAATTGGAAAGTAAGATCGGCGCGATAAAACATATCTCGCTGCTGGATGAACAGGGAGGCACTTCAACCGTTCGGAAAATAGTGACCGGCCAAGACGCATTTTTGCTGAAAAGTTCTTTTCAACAGAAGTATCGGGAATGGTTAATGAGAGAAGCCTTCGTTTTACAACAACTGACGGAAACTCGTCGTCTGCCTGTTCCTATTTATTATGGGATGATACAGGAACAGCATGCCAGCCATATCATCATGTCATTTGAGGATGGAATCACCCTCACTTCGGCTTTAAGAAAAGCAAAAGGGGATACTGAAAAGAAAAAGCTGATCAAAAGTTTCGGCCAGTTTCTGCAACGGCTGCATGAAACCGAAATGGTCCCTGGTTTACAGCCGGAAACAGACTGGCTCGATCTGCAAATCAAACGAGCCGGGGAATATGTCAAAAAAGGACAGGCTGAAGGAAGTGCAGAGCTTTTGAAGGATTTGGACCGGTACAGGCCTGTTCCTGTTCAGCAGACAATGATTCACGGTGACTGCACGACTGATAATGTGCTGGTGAAAGACGGAGAGGTCTGTCTGTTTATCGATGCTGCGGGAATATCGGCGGGAGATCCGCGATATGATGAATCATTAGCGATCCGTCATTTTGTCACAAATGAAGCATGGCTCAATGCTTTTTACGAAGGCTATTGCCGCTATCGTGTATCAAAACAAGAATTCGAGTATTTTAACGGCGGTCTATACGAATTTTTTTAAAAACTGATTATGTAAAAAGAGCCTCATGCTTTGACAAGATAAAAACTTGACACACGCTCTGAAACCATGTAAACTATGTTTTTGTAAAGGGATTTGACTTAACAAAGGGGAGAGCTCAAATGTCGCTCGAAAAAACGACGAGAATGAACTATTTGTTTGACTTCTATCAGTCGTTGCTGACGTCAAAACAAAAGAGCTATATGTCGCTTTATTATCTGGACGATTTCTCCCTTGGTGAAATAGCCGAAGAGTATGACGTTTCAAGGCAAGCCGTTTACGATAACATCAAACGGACTGAAGCGATGCTTGAACAATATGAAGAAAAACTGCTCCTTTTTAAAAAGTTTCAGGAGCGTAAAGAAATGTTTACAAAGCTGAAAGAGCTTGCTTCCGGCTTGCAGGAAGAGGAAAAAATGACGGCTCTGATTGAAGCGCTTGAGAAATTAGATTAGGAGGCGGCAAACAATGGCATTTGAAGGATTAGCCGACCGACTGCAAAAGACGATTTCAAAAATCCGCGGAAAAGGAAAAGTCAGCGAACAAGACGTAAAAGAGATGATGCGTGAAGTTCGTCTTGCGCTTCTTGAGGCTGACGTTAACTTTAAAGTCGTAAAGGATTTTGTGAAAAAAGTAAGTGAACGGGCTGTCGGACAGGACGTCATGCAGAGTCTGACACCCGGTCAGCAGGTTATTAAAGTCGTAAAAGAAGAGCTTACCGAGCTGATGGGCGGCGAAGAAAGCAAAATTGCCGTCGCCAAACGCCCGCCGACCGTTATTATGATGGTCGGGCTCCAAGGTGCCGGTAAAACGACAACCACGGGGAAGCTCGCCAACCTGCTGCGCAAAAAACATAACCGCAAACCGCTGCTCGTGGCTGCAGATATTTACCGTCCCGCTGCGATTAAGCAGCTGGAAACACTGGGGAAACAGCTTGATATGCCGGTCTTTTCGCTTGGCGATCAGGTCAGCCCGGTGGAAATTGCCAGACAGGCGATTGAAAAAGCGAAGGAAGAGCATCATGATTATGTGATTTTAGATACCGCCGGACGGCTGCACATCGATCACGAACTGATGGATGAGCTCTCCGGCGTAAAGGAAGTCGCAAACCCTGAAGAAATTTTCCTTGTCGTCGACTCAATGACCGGTCAGGATGCGGTGAACGTCGCCAAAAGCTTTAATGACCAGCTCGGTTTAACGGGCGTCGTTTTAACAAAGCTTGACGGGGATACCCGCGGAGGTGCGGCGCTTTCTATCCGCGCAGTTACTGAAACGCCGATTAAATTCGCCGGAATGGGAGAAAAACTCGACGCTTTAGAAGCGTTCCATCCCGAGCGTATGGCATCCCGGATTCTCGGAATGGGTGACGTGTTAACCCTGATTGAAAAAGCTCAGGCGACAGTTGATGAAGACAAAGCCAAAGAGCTTGAGCAGAAAATGAGAACGATGAGCTTCACATTGGATGATTTTCTTGAGCAGCTCGGCCAGGTCCGAAACATGGGGCCTCTTGACGAACTGCTGCAAATGATGCCCGGCGCAGGCAAAATGAAAGGCTTAAAAAACATCCAAGTCGATGAAAAACAGCTGAATCATGTGGAAGCGATCATTAAATCAATGACTGTTCTTGAAAAAGAACAGCCGGATATCATTAACGCCAGCCGGCGGAAGCGGATTGCCAAAGGAAGCGGAACATCCGTTCAGGAAGTCAACCGTCTTTTAAAGCAGTTTGAGGAAATGAAAAAAATGATGAAGCAGATGACCAACATGTCAAAAGGGAAGAAAAAAGGCTTTAAACTACCTTTTATGTAATCGGTTATACATGATAAAACCGTTGTTAAGAAAAAACACTTTACAAACACTTTTATCATTGTTAATATACTATCTTGTTGAAATATTTTCGGAGGTGCTAGTAAAATGGCAGTAAAAATTCGTTTAAAACGTATGGGAGCAAAAAAATCTCCTTTCTATCGTATTGTTGTAGCAGATTCTCGTTCACCGCGTGACGGCCGTTTCATCGAAACAGTCGGAACATACAACCCGGTTGCAAAGCCGGCTGAAGTGAAAATCAACGAAGAGCTTGCTCTTAAATGGCTGCAAACAGGAGCTAAACCTTCTGATACAGTCCGCAACTTGTTCTCAAGCCAAGGAATTATGGAAAAATTCCACAACGCTAAACAAGGCAAGTAATGACTGATCAGAACTTGGAAGATTTGATTGTCAGCATTGTGGCTCCGCTTGTCGACCATCCGGAAGACATAATGGTCACAAAAGAAGAGACCGATCAAAAGATTGCGCTGCGCTTATCTGTCAATAAGTCAGATACCGGTAAAATTATCGGAAAGCAAGGCCGGACTGCAAGAGCGATTCGAACCGTCGTTTTTGCAGCTGGCGCACAGTCTTCTAAGAAAGTTCAATTTGAAATATTTGACTGAAAGGGAGAGGGCCGGCACCTCCCCTTTTTTTACACGTAAAAAAGGCAAATGAACAGAAATATGTTGGAAGAGTGGGGAGTCTGGTCCTATGCAGATTATTCACAGGGTAACCGTTATGCAGGTTCTGACCGAGCAAAGCAAGGAAAAGCTTTTGGCCTCTTTTGCAGAAAAAAAGCAAACGCTTGAACGAGAATGCAGCCAGCTCTATTTTCAGCTTAGAAAACATGAAAAAGATCAGCAGAATCCCGATGTGGCGGAATCTTTTAAAAAAGCCATTGAAAAAAGACAAGACAAAATCAAAATGATCGATTTCCAAATAAGCCAGACACATTCGCTCCCGCTCGGAAGCGAAGTGAAGGAAAAGGAGATCGATGCGCTGCTTTCAATCAACGTCGGTGATAACTGGCATGAAAAAACAGCGGCAAATACCATCGTCATAAAAGACGGGGTAGTAATTGAAATTCGCCCGAGGTGATAATATGACAAACAGATGGTTTAATGTAGGCAAAATTGTAAATACCCACGGCATTAAAGGCGAAGTGCGGGTCATTTCTAAAACGGACTTTGCCGAAGAACGGTACAAGCCCGGCAATACGCTCTATTTGTTTGCGGAAGGAGCTGCGGAGCCAATCAAAGTAACGGTCAGCACCCACAGGCTTCACAAGCAGTTTCATCTGCTGCAATTCAAAGAAATGCCGAGTCTCAATGAAGTCGAACACCTAAGAAACATGGTAATCAAAGTCCCTGAAGAAGACTTGGGAGAGCTTGAAGAAGATGAATTTTATTTTCATGAAATCATCGGCTGCGAAGTGGTATCAGAGGACGGGGAACTGATCGGCACAGTGAAGGAAATCTTGACGCCCGGAGCTAATGACGTATGGGTAGTTGCAAGAAAAGGGAAAAAAGATGCGCTCATTCCGTATATCGCTTCTGTGGTCAAGGATATTAATATAAATGAGAAGAAAATTAAGATTCATGTAATGGAAGGGTTAATAGACGAATGAAAATCGACTTTTTAACACTGTTTCCCGAGATGTTTCAAGGGGTTCTCGGCTCATCCATCCTGCAAAAAGCACAGGAAAAAGAGGCTGTCCGTTTTGACGTCATCAATTTCCGGGCTTTTTCGGATAATAAACACCAAACGGTTGATGATTACCCGTACGGCGGGGGAGCCGGGATGGTGTTAAAGCCGCAGCCTGTGTTTGATGCTGTTGAAAAGCTGACAGCCGGTACGGATGCCAAGCCGCGCATTATTCTCGTCTGTCCGCAAGGTGAACGTTATACGCAGAAGAAAGCCGAGGAGCTGGCGGAAGAGGAACATCTGATGTTTATTTGCGGACATTATGAAGGGTATGATGAACGGATCCGGGAACACCTTGTCACGGATGAAATCTCCATCGGGGACTTTGTGCTGACAGGCGGAGAGCTCCCTGCCATGATGATTGCCGACAGTGTTGTCAGGCTTTTGCCGGGCGTCCTCGGAAAAGAAGCATCCCACGTGGAGGATTCCTTCAGCACGGGGCTTTTAGAGCATCCGCATTATACAAGGCCTGCAGATTATAAAGGCTTAAAAGTGCCTCAGACGCTTCTGTCCGGCAACCATGCCAAAATAAAAGAATGGCGCAATAAAGAATCAATCAGAAGAACCTTTTTAAGACGTCCGGATCTTCTTGAAAACTATCCTCTCACCGATGAGCAAAGAAAATGGATTTCCGAGTGGGAAAACGAATAGATTCTATTGCGCAGGCAATGAAGATATGATAAGATACTACTTGTGGCTTAAGAAGGCTTATCCTTCAAAAGCTTGAAAACGATGTTCCGCTGTGCCTTGCAGTTGTGGCTAAGAGCATCTGTTGGAAGGAGTTGAAAACGATGCAAAAACTAATTCAAGATATCACAAAAGAACAGCTTCGCACTGATCTTCCTGCGTTCCGTCCTGGTGACACTTTACGTGTACACGTAAAAGTTGTTGAGGGTAACCGTGAGCGTATCCAGATTTTCGAAGGTGTTGTGATCAAGCGTCGTGGTGGTGGAATCAGCGAAACGTTCACAGTTCGTAAGATTTCTTACGGTGTTGGCGTTGAACGTACATTCCCTGTACACACACCAAAAATCGCGAAAATCGAAGTTGTACGTTACGGCAAAGTACGTCGCGCTAAGCTTTACTACCTGCGTGAACTTCGCGGAAAAGCGGCTCGTATTAAAGAAATCAGACGATAATGATAACGAACGAAAAGAGCTTGTTACCCGTAACAGGCTCTTTTTTTATATGACATTTGTAAAAGCGGAACAAGCAACGTAAAATACATAAGAGATCACCGGGACATACAGTTCCGGCAAATAAGGCAGGTGTCGAAGTCACATGACCATTCAATGGTTCCCGGGCCATATGGCTAAAGCGAGACGGGAAGTAACAGAAAAACTGAAGTTAATTGATATCGTCTACGAATTGGTGGATGCGAGAATACCGATGTCATCGAGAAACCCGATGATTGAGGAAATTTTAAAAAATAAGCCGCGCATTATGCTTTTAAATAAAGCCGATAAGGCCGATGCGGCTGTAACGGCCCAATGGAAGGATCACTTTCAGGGACAGGGGATTCCCTCTCTTTCAATAAATTCCGTTAACGGACAGGGGCTGCATCAAATCGTGCCGTCCTCGAAAGAACTGCTGAAAGATAAGTTCGATAAAATGAAAGCAAAAGGCATTAAGCCAAGAGCGATCCGCGCATTAATCATCGGCATTCCGAACGTCGGGAAATCTACGCTCATCAACCGTCTGGCCAAAAAAAACATTGCCAAGACGGGAGACAGGCCCGGCATTACCACTTCCCAGCAGTGGGTAAAGGTAGGGAAAGAATTAGAGCTGCTCGATACACCGGGGATTTTATGGCCTAAATTTGAAGACGAGCTTGTCGGTTTGCGCCTGGCGATCACCGGGGCGATTAAGGATTCCATTATCAACCTGCAGGATGTGGCCATTTTCGGGCTGCGTTTTCTGGAAGAGCATTATCCAGACCGCCTAAAGGAGCGTTACGGACTTCAGGAAATCCCTGAGGATATCGCCGCTCTTTTTGACGCGATCGGTGAAAAACGCGGCTGTTTAATGGGCGGCGGACTGATTGACTACGATAAAACGACAGAAGTCATCATCCGGGACATCCGGACGGAAAAGTTCGGCAGGCTTTCATTTGAAACACCATCAGAATAAAGACGCGCAGAGATGCGGGTCTTTATTTTTTCCGCAGAATACCGATATACATAATGTAAGGGAGAAGAGAACGTGAATACATTAACCGTAAAAAGCGTAAAAGAACGCCTGCAAGAGGTCAAAGATGAAAGAGACCCCTTCCTTGCCCAATGTGAAAAAGATCCGAGAAAAAGCGTACAGACGCTTTTAGAGCAATGGCTGAAGAAACACGCGAAGGAAAAAGCCCTTAAAGAGCAGTGGCTGAACATGACGGCATACGAAAGGCTCTCATACAAAAAAGGTTTCCGCCTGATTGCAGGCGTTGACGAAGCGGGAAGAGGGCCGCTTGCCGGACCGGTTGTCGCAGGTGCTGTCATTTTGCCGGCAGAATGCGAGATTCTCGGACTCACGGACTCGAAGAAACTGTCGGAAAAGAAGCTCGGGGAGTATTACGATCGGATTACGGAAGAAGCCACAGCGATAGGAGTAGGCATTGTCCATGCGGATGTCATTGACCGGATCAACATTTATGAGGCCGCGAGACTCGCGATGGTAAAAGCGGTCAATGCTTTATCGGAAACACCTGATTATCTGCTTGCAGATGCCATGACGCTACCGCTGGACATTCCGCAGTCATCTGTTATAAAAGGGGATGCCAAAAGCGTGTCAATTGCCGCCGGAGCCTGCATTGCTAAAGTAACGCGGGACCGTCTCATGGCGGAATACGCCAAAACCTATCCCATGTACGGCTTTGAAAAAAATAAGGGCTACGGAACAAAAGAACATCTTGAAGCTCTTCAGGCATACGGACCGACAAATATTCACCGAAAAACATTCGCTCCCGTTCAATCTTATTGTTAGAAAAGAGGCTTAAGACATGAACATAAGCGGCGAAATCCAAGCGGCTTTCAGACAGCTGACGGCGGAAATCTCTCAGGATCGGCAAGACGGCGGTAAAGACAGCGGCGAAAAAAGACTGCTGTTAGGGAAGGTTCTCCGTTTGCTGGACGATCAAAGCGCGCTTATCCAAATCGGCGGCCGGACGATGCAGGGAAAGCTTGAAACCGCCCTCCGTCCTCAGGCATATTACTGGTTTTCTTATGACAGACAGCCGGCGGAAAAAATAGGCCGGCTTCATGTTGTTGACCAATTTGATGGAAGCCCGAAAACCGTTCAGGAAGCGGCGGGAAGATTGTTAAACGCTCTTTCCGTCAAACCGAACCCGGTATCTCTGCAGATTGCCGAAACGTTTATGCAGCAGAAGCTGCCGATGACGGAAAACAGCCTCAAAGCCTGCATCCGCTGGGCTGAATCGCTTCCGGCCGCCGAATTGAAAAAGGCGGCAGAAACAATCGTATTTGCGCTGAAACGGGAACTGCCCGCGCACCCTGAAGTCTTGTCAGCCATTCATGCCGTTAAATATCCGGTTCCGACCCGCCGCCTTCTTTCCGGACTGCTTCAGGCAATCAATCAGGCTCCGCAATCGGCAAAAGAGCTGTCCGCGCTTCAAGAGGCGGTTTCTGACGTGTTAGATGCGGAAACGGATCTTCATGCAGAGCGCCTCTTGAAGAAGCTTGCCGAGACCGCACGCATGCCGATTTCAGAAACCGGGCCGATGGATAAAGGAGAACGGACGGAATTAAAACAATCACCAATTGTCCGAGAGACTCGTGAAAACGTAAAGGCAGTCTCAAGCCGCCCTTCTCCTCCGCGTGCCCGGACAGATCCGGAGCTGCCTGAAAAAGCGGCAAGACAGCTTATCGAAAAATTAATGACATCAGCCGAAAAGAATGAAAACCGTCCCGTAAAAGAAACGGCGGACATCATCAAGGCTTTCATTTCTCAAGATAAAACATCCAAAACAGCACCTGTTCTCCAAAACGTACAACTGACAGAACAGGAGGCGGCTGTTTTCGAAAAAGCCGTTCAGCTTACTGAACTGAAATATGCGGAAAAACATGACGTATTAAGCCTTTTGCAAAGAATCAAAAATGGGCTGGGCACCCGTGATGAATTATCATTCATTACAGCGCTTGAAAAAGGCGCGGCTCCGCAGCCGGAGAAACAAGCGCTGAAAACGGCTCTCCAAGCCGTCCGGACGCTTCAAGACGCGCCCCAATCCGTTAAACAAGAGGCAGAACCGCTCATTCATAAATTAAACGGACAGCTGTTTATTGAGCAGCAGAATCCATCTTTTACGCAGATGGTGCTGTCATTTCCGTTGGGAGCGTCCGCGTATGAGAATGACATCACAGTTCTCTTTAAAGGACGAAAGAAGCCGGACGGAAAACTCGATCCGTCACATTGCAGGCTCCTGTTTTTGCTGCAGCTTGAAACGCTGCAAGAAACCGTCGTGGACTGTATGATTCAGCAAAATGTAATGACCATTACGGTTGAGACCGATTTTGAGCTTCAGGCGGCCATCGACCCTCTCGTACCGGCTTTAAAAGAGGCTGTAAAAGAAACGGGCTTCAGTCTGTCGGGCGTTACGGCTAAAAAGCGGCGACCGAAAGACCAGAGCGCTCTTGTGGAAGAGTTTATAGAAAAAGACGGCGGACGAAAAGTGGATGTGAAAATATGAAAGAGCAAACGCCGTTAAGAAGAGCTGTCGCCCTGCATTACGACCGGCAGAAAGACCAAGCCCCAAAGGTTGTCGCAACAGGCAGGGGGCATGTCGCAGAAAATATCATAAAAGAAGCTGAGAAGGCGGGGGTTCCTATTCAGGAAGACAGAACCCTTGTCGAATTAATGCGCCATTTAACGGTCGACGATCAGATACCGGAAGCGCTTTATGAGACCGTTGCTGAAATTTTTTCATTTGTTTACCGACTGGATGAAAGCCTGAAAAACGAAAAATAAGGAACATTCATTTCCCGGACTCCGTATAAATTTATATTTTCAATAAAATAAAAGTTAGAATGTTCGGAAGGATATAAAGATTTTGTTTTGAACCCTAGACAATTCTTCCAGTATTATATAGAATGAAAGCGCAGTCTATTTTTAGTTTTGCTACATAAGTTAGGAGGATGGGAAATGAATATCCATGAGTACCAGGGAAAAGAAGTCCTCAGAAAATACGGGGTGTCTGTTCCTGAAGGTAAAGTGGCTTTTACAGCAGAGGAAGCAGTTGAAAAAGCAGAGAGCCTGTCAAGCTCGGTTTATGTCGTAAAGGCGCAAATCCATGCTGGCGGCCGCGGCAAAGCTGGTGGGGTAAAGATTGCAAAAACAATAGATGAAGTGAAGGGGTATGCTGAAGAACTGTTAGGCAAGACGCTCGTCACCCATCAAACGGGTCCGGACGGACAAGTAATAAAACGCTTACTTATTGAAGAAGGCTGCGATATTAAAAAGGAATACTATGTCGGGCTTGTACTTGACCGCGCCACTTCAAGAATCGTTTTAATGGCGTCTGAAGAAGGCGGAACGGAGATTGAAGAAGTAGCGGAAAAAACACCTGAAAAAATTAAAAAAGCGGTTATTGATCCGGCTGTCGGCCTTCAAGGCTATCAGGCAAGGGAAATTGCATTCGCAATTAACATCCCGAAAGAGCTTGTCGGCAAAGCCGCTAAATTTATGCTCGGTTTATATAAAGCATTTGTTGAGAAGGACTGCTCCATCGCCGAGATCAACCCTCTCGTCGTCACGGGAGACGGAAACGTCATGGCGCTTGATGCTAAGCTGAACTTTGACAGCAATGCGTTATACAGACAAAAAGATATTATGGAATACAGAGATTTAGACGAAGAAGATCCGAAAGAAATCGAAGCGTCAAAATACGACCTGAGCTATATTTCTCTTGATGGAAATATCGGCTGTATGGTAAACGGCGCGGGTCTTGCAATGTCTACAATGGATATTATTAAACACTACGGCGGAGAACCTGCAAACTTCCTGGATGTCGGGGGCGGCGCAACCGCTGAAAAAGTAACGGAAGCTTTTAAAATCATTCTTTCCGATCAAAACGTAAAAGGAATTTTCGTAAATATTTTCGGAGGCATCATGAAGTGCGATGTCATCGCCGAGGGCGTTGTTGAAGCGACGAGACAAGTCGGATTGACATTGCCGCTGGTCGTGCGCCTTGAAGGGACAAACGTAGATTTAGGAAAGAAAATCCTGAATGAATCAGGCTTAAACATTACATCTGCGGAATCAATGGCAGACGGTGCGCAGAAAATCGTATCCTTAGTTTAGGAAAGAATGAAAGGCAGGGGACCAGATAATGAGTGTTTTTATCAATAAAGATACGAGAGTTATTGTACAGGGGATTACAGGTTCTACCGCTTTATTTCATACAAAGCAGATGCTGGAATACGGCACGAATATCGTTGGCGGTGTAACACCTGGTAAAGGCGGAACGGAGGCGGAAGGCGTACCGGTATTCAATACGGTCGCAGAAGCGGTTCGTACAACAGGCGCTGATGCGTCAGTCATTTACGTGCCGGCTCCATTTGCGGCGGACGCAATTATGGAAGCGGTTGACGCGGAAATTGATCTTGTCATTTGTATCACTGAGCACATCCCGGTTTTGGACATGGTGAAAGTGAAGCGCTTTATGGAAGGCAAGAAAACGAGATTAATAGGGCCGAACTGCCCTGGTGTTATTACGCCTGAAGAATGCAAAATCGGCATTATGCCGGGATACATTCATAAGAAGGGGCATGTAGGCGTTGTATCCCGTTCGGGAACATTGACATACGAGGCCGTCCATCAGCTTTCAGAAGCCGGCGTAGGCCAATCTACCGCTGTAGGAATCGGCGGTGACCCGGTCAACGGCACGAACTTTATTGACGTGTTAAAAGCGTTCAATGAAGATCCTGAAACACATGCCGTCATCATGATCGGAGAAATCGGCGGCACAGCTGAAGAGGAAGCGGCTGAGTGGGTGAAAGCAAACATGACGAAGCCTGTTGTCGGCTTTATCGGCGGTAAAACCGCTCCTCCGGGAAAACGCATGGGCCATGCGGGCGCCATCATCTCCGGAGGAAAAGGCACGGCAGAAGAAAAAGTCAAAACGATGAACGCCTGCGGGATTGAAGTGGCGGAAACCCCTTCTGTAATGGGCGAAACGCTGATTAAGGTGTTAAAAGAAAAAGGCTTATTTGAAACGTGCAAAACTCACTGATTGAAGCAGGGGCAGCCGTAGCGGCTGTTCCTGTTTTTACTGTAAAAAAAGGAGGTTGCCAGATTTGGATCAAGCATCGCGCTGTTTAATGGTCTGCAGTATCAATCAAATTATTTCCCCGTCTCTTCTATTAAAATGGTGGAAAGCTGATCACTCCCTGTCTTTTTTACGGGATCCGCATCCATTAACCGTTTTGTCAGAAGGGAAAACAGCTCCGAAAGCCATTTTTCGAGAAATAGAGCGCAAGGATTCGGAACTCGATGAAGTTCTGTCCGATTACCGCCGCGAAGGCATTACAGTCATCCCGATTTCATCAAGCCGCTATCCTTCATGGCTTAAAACGATTTATGATCCGCCGGCTGTCTTGTTTGCAAAAGGGAACACGCAGCTTCTTGGAAAAGGCCGAAAAATTGGGATTGTAGGCACGCGGAAACCGACGGAAGACGGAATAAAAGCGGTTGGGCATCTTACCGCCGAACTCTCAAAAAAAGGCTGGGTCATCGTAAGCGGGCTTGCATCCGGCATAGACGGATTGTCTCATAAGGCGAGCATCAGGGCAAAAGGGCTTACGATCGGCGTGATAGCCGGCGGATTCCATCACATTTATCCCCGGGAAAATCTCCTGTTAGCAGAATACATGGCTGAACACCACCTCCTACTCTCAGAACATCCTCCTGAAACAAAGCCGAAAAAGTGGCACTTTCCGATGAGAAACCGTATAATCAGCGGATTAAGTGAAGGAATTGTAGTCGTGCAGGGAAAAGAAAAAAGCGGTTCATTAATCACAGCTTATCAGGCCCTCGATCAAGGGAGAGAGGTATTTGCAGTTCCCGGTTCCATATTTAATCCATATTCCGGAGGACCTATAAAACTCATTCAAGAAGGGGCGAAAGCTGTATTGTGCGCAGAGGATATTGACGGAGAGCTGACCGCCCGAGGCGTTCAGTATACGGAACCCTTTTGAAATATCGTTTGACAAACGGTATTGTAATATTTAATAATAGTGAGGATTTAAAGTTGCACATTATTTTCATGTATAAAATGACGTTCATCATAAAGAATGAAATGTTGAAAGCCATAAAAAGGCAGCTCTAAAATGAATTGATACTTGAAAAGAGAGAGAACACCTCTTGAGGGGGATGAAAATGTCTGATTATCTAGTCATCGTGGAATCGCCGGCAAAGGCGAAAACGATTGAACGTTATTTAGGAAAGAAATATAAAGTTAAAGCTTCAATGGGACATGTCCGGGATCTTCCAAAAAGTCAAATGGGAGTTGACATCGAACAGAACTTTGAACCGAAATATATTACGATCCGCGGAAAAGGCCCTGTTTTAAAAGAATTAAAAACAGCGGCAAAGAAAGCAAAAAAAGTCTATCTCGCGGCCGACCCCGACAGAGAAGGGGAAGCGATTGCATGGCATCTCGCGCACAGTCTTGATCTGGATCTCAACTCTGACTGCCGGGTCGTCTTTAATGAAATAACAAAAGACGCCATTAAAGAATCATTTAAACATCCGCGCATGATTAACATGGATCTTGTGGATGCGCAGCAGGCGCGCCGCATATTAGACCGGCTCGTCGGATACAAAATCAGCCCGATTCTTTGGAAAAAAGTAAAAAAAGGCCTCAGTGCGGGCCGCGTGCAATCCGTTGCGCTCCGGATCATCATTGACCGGGAAAAGGAAATCAACGACTTTAAACCTGAAGAGTACTGGACGATTACCGGCTCATTTCTAAAAGGAAAAGAGACGTTTGAAGCCGGCTTTTTCGGAAAAAACGGCAAAAAGCTTCCTTTAAAAAGTGAAGAAGACGTAAAAGCCGTTCTTGCTGAGCTGAAAGGCAATAAGTATACAGTAGACAAGGTTACGAAAAAAGAGCGGAAACGAAATCCCGCTCTGCCGTTTACAACGTCCACCCTGCAGCAGGAGGCTGCAAGAAAGCTGAATTTCAGAGCGAAGAAAACGATGATGATCGCTCAGCAATTATATGAAGGAATTGATCTCGGTAAAGAAGGTACAGTCGGACTCATCACGTATATGAGAACGGACTCAACGAGGATTTCCAACACAGCTGTTGAAGAGGCGTCAGCTTTTATTGATCAGGCGTACGGAAAAGAGTACTTAGCGGGAAAACGGAAACCGGCAAAGAAAAATGAAAACGCTCAAGATGCCCACGAAGCGATCCGCCCGACTTCAGTACTCAGAAAACCTGCCGATTTAAAAGCGGTGCTTGGCAGAGACCAGCTCAGATTATACAAGCTGATTTGGGAGCGCTTTGTTGCAAGTCAGATGGCGCCAGCCGTTCTGGATACGATGAGTGTCGATCTCAGCAATAACGGATTGACATTCCGGGCAAACGGAAGTAAAGTCAAATTCGCCGGCTTCATGAAAGTCTATGTAGAGGGTAAAGACGATCAGCTGGAAGAAAAAGACCGCATGCTTCCGGACCTTAAAGAGGGAGACACGGTTTTGTCGAAAGATATTGAGCCCGAGCAGCACTTTACTCAGCCGCCGCCGCGTTACACAGAGGCGCGCTTGGTTAAAACGCTTGAAGAACTCGGTATCGGCCGTCCTTCCACATATGCGCCGACTCTTGACACGATCCAGCGGCGCGGTTACGTGGCATTAGACAATAAACGGTTTGTGCCGACTGAGCTCGGACAGATTGTACTGGATCTCATCATGGAGTTTTTCCCGGAAATCATTAACGTTGAATTCACGGCAAAAATGGAAAGAGACCTTGACCATGTTGAAGACGGTCAGACAGAATGGGTTCAAATCATTGACAGCTTCTATTCCGATTTCGAAAAGCGTGTGAAAAAAGCGGAAGCCGAAATGAAAGAAGTGGAAATTGAACCTGAATACGCCGACGAAGATTGCGAGTTATGCGGCTCCCGGATGGTTTATAAAATGGGCCGGTACGGCAAATTCATGGCGTGCTCCAACTTCCCTGACTGCCGGAATACAAAACCGATTGTTAAACAAATCGGCGTGAAATGTCCTAAGTGTCATGAAGGAAACATTGTCGAACGAAAATCAAAAAAGAAACGCGTCTTTTACGGCTGTGACCGTTATCCTGACTGTGACTTCGTATCTTGGGATAAACCGATTGAACGAAAATGCCCGAAATGTGAAAATATGCTCGTAGAGAAAAAGCTTAAAAAAGGCATACAAGTCCAATGCGTCGAATGCGATTATAAGGAAGAACCACAGAAGTAGCGGTGAGCAGAGCCTTGCTCACCTTCTTTGTGTGGAAGCAACAAACAACAGGAGATGAAAAGAAATGAACCAGCAAACAGTTAATGTAATCGGAGCAGGCCTTGCCGGAAGTGAAGCGGCATGGCAGCTTGCAAAACGAGGAATTCAAGTAAAACTATATGAAATGCGGCCCGTAAAGCAGACGGCAGCCCATCACACTGATAAATTTGCCGAACTGGTATGCAGCAACTCCCTCCGTTCAAATACGCTTGCCAATGCGGTAGGCGTATTAAAGGAAGAAATGCGGGCGCTTGACTCAGCAATCATTCAATCTGCTGATAAATGTTCGGTTCCGGCAGGGGGAGCGCTTGCCGTTGACCGTCATGAATTTGCGCAAAGCGTGACGGATCTCGTGAAAAATCATCCGAACGTAACGGTACTTACTGAGGAAGTAACAGAGATTCCGGAAGGCCCGACAGTTATTGCGACCGGACCGCTTACGTCAGAATCGCTTTCACAGCAGCTGAAAGAACTCACCGGAGAAGAGTACCTGTATTTTTATGACGCGGCGGCGCCGATTGTTGAAAAAGACAGCCTTGATATGGATAAAGTGTACTTAAAATCCCGTTATGACAAGGGAGAAGCGGCATACTTAAACTGCCCGATGACAGAAGAAGAGTTTGACCGTTTCTATGAAGCGCTGACGACGGCTGAGACGGTTCCGTTAAAAGAATTCGAGAAAGAAATTTTCTTTGAAGGCTGCATGCCGATTGAAGTCATGGCGAAAAGAGGCAAGAAAACGATGCTGTTCGGACCGATGAAACCGGTCGGGCTGGAAGATCCTAAAACAGGCAAGCGGCCTTATGCAGTCGTGCAGCTCAGACAGGATGACGCGGCGGGAACGCTATATAATATTGTAGGTTTTCAGACACATTTAAAATGGGGAGACCAAAAAGAAGTGCTTAAACTGATCCCCGGACTTGAAAATGTTGACATCGTCAGATACGGCGTCATGCACAGAAATACATTTATCAACTCGCCTAGCCTCTTGAATCCGACATATCAATTTAAACAGCGGAACGACCTGTTTTTCGCAGGCCAAATGACCGGCGTAGAAGGTTATGTTGAATCTGCTGCTTCAGGCCTTGTGGCGGGAATCAATGCGGCCAAACTTGTGCTCGGTGAGGACCTTGTGACATTCCCTCAGGAGACGGCGATCGGAAGCATGGCTCATTACATTACGACGACGAACCAGAAGAACTTCCAGCCGATGAACGCAAACTTCGGCCTGTTAAAAGAACTGCCTGTTAAAATTAAAAACAAAAAAGAACGAAATGAAGAATACGCTAAACGCGCAATTGAAACTATTCAAACTATTTCGAAAACGATATAGCTTTTCATTGCAACTTCAATGCATTATATGATACCATTTAAAAGCCCTTCGGAGAGGAAGGTCATAATAATGGCGGAGAATGTTAACTTTTTTTTAAAGTTATTCGTTGAATATTTACAAATTGAAAAAAATTATTCACAATATACTATTGTGAATTATGTTAATTCGATTGAAGAATTTGGGATGTTTCTGCATGCTCAAAATATAAATGGATTGAAAGAAGCTGCATATCATGATGTGAGAATATTTTTGACAGAAGCTTATGAAAAAGGCCTGTCAAGAAAAACAATCAGCAAGAAGATTTCAGCTTTGAGAAGCTTCTATAAATTTTTGATGAGGGAAAAGCTTGTTGAAGAGAATCCGTTTCAGCTTGTTCATCTGCCGAAACAAGAAAAACGGATTCCGAAGTTTCTTTATGAAAAAGAACTTGAGGAACTATTCGCTGTTTCAGACAGAAGCAAGCCGTCAGGGATGCGCGATCAGGCCTTGCTTGAGCTTCTATATGCGACCGGAATGAGGGTCAGTGAGTGCTGTACGCTCACTGTCGGCGATCTTGACTTATCTATGGATACGGTGCTCGTTCACGGGAAAGGCAGGAAGCAGCGCTACATCCCGTTCGGCTCATATGCCCGTGATGCGCTGGAGCTGTATATCAATAGCGGAAGGCAGTGCCTGCTTGAAAAAGCAAAAGAGCCTCATGATTTGCTGTTTGTCAATCAAAGAGGCGGTCCGCTTACCGCCAGAGGCATCCGGTATATTTTAAGCGGGCTTGTAAAAAAGGCATCCGGCACTTTACATATACACCCGCATATGCTTCGGCATACGTTTGCGACTCATCTGCTGAATGAAGGGGCTGACTTAAGAAGCGTCCAGGAGCTTTTGGGCCATTCTAATCTGTCTTCCACGCAGATATACACGCATGTATCGAAGGAAATGCTGAGAAACACATATATGTCCCACCATCCGAGAGCTTTTAAAGAAAATTAAAAGGAGGCCCTTCTCATGTCATCTTTTCATGCGACAACGATTTTTGCCGTCCAGCATAAAGGAAAAAGCGCTATGTCAGGAGACGGCCAGGTCACATTCGGTCAGGCTGTAGTCATGAAACATACTGCGAGAAAAGTGAGAAAGCTGTTTAACGGAAAGGTTCTGGCCGGCTTCGCGGGATCTGTTGCAGACGCTTTCACACTTTTTGAAATGTTTGAGGCGAAGCTTGAAGAATACAACGGCAATTTAAAACGTGCGTCGGTTGAGCTTGCGAAAGAATGGCGCAGCGATAAAGTGCTGCGCAAGCTGGAAGCGATGCTGATTGTCATGAACCAGGATACCTTGCTTCTCGTATCGGGAACAGGTGAAGTGATTGAGCCGGATGACGGCGTTTTGGCAATCGGCTCCGGCGGAAACTACGCCCTGTCAGCAGGAAGAGCGCTGAAAACTTATGCCGGAGAAAACCTGTCCGCCAAAGAAATTGCAAAAGCCGCTTTGAAAATCGCAGGCGAGATTTGTGTGTACACAAACGATCAGATCATTTTGGAAGAACTTGAATAGAAAGGACTTGAGGCGCATGGAAAACAAACCGTTAACACCGAGACAAATCGTAGATCGGTTGGATCAATACATTGTAGGACAGCAGGATGCAAAAAAAGCTGTCGCCGTGGCATTAAGAAACCGCTATCGCAGAAGTCTTCTTGATGAAAAACTGAGAGATGAGATCGTTCCCAAAAACATCCTGATGATGGGTCCGACAGGGGTGGGGAAAACAGAAATCGCCAGACGGATCGCCAAGCTTACCGGTGCGCCATTTATAAAAATTGAAGCAACAAAATTTACAGAAGTCGGCTATGTAGGCAGAGATGTCGAATCAATGGTCAGAGACCTTGTTGAGACATCCGTGCGGCTCATTAAAGAAGAAAAAATCAGCGAAGTGAAAGAACAGGCTGAAGAAAATGCAAACAAACGCATTGTGAGGCTTCTCGTTCCGGGAAAGAAAAAACAAGCGGGTGTGAAAAATCCGTTTGAAATGCTTTTCGGAGGAAGCCAGCCGTCAAGCGATGATGAAAGCGATCAGCAGGAAGAAGCGAGCCTTGAAGAGAAAAGAAAGCGCATGGCGCATCAGCTCGCATTGGGAGAGCTCGAAGACCATTACGTCTCCGTAGAGGTGGAAGAGCAGCAGCCGTCGATGTTTGACATGCTGCAAGGCTCCGGCATGGAGCAGATGGGCATGAATATGCAGGATGCGCTGAGCAATCTGATGCCTAAAAAGAAGAAACGCCGCAAAATGACGGTCAGAGAGGCAAGAAAGGTTCTGACCAATGAAGAGGCAAGCAAATTAATCGATATGGATGAAGTCAGCCAGGAAGCCGTGTTAAGAGCTGAAGAGGGCGGCATTATCTTTATTGACGAAATAGATAAAATCGCAAAAAACGGAGGGGCTTCTTCCTCGGCCGATGTCTCGAGAGAGGGCGTCCAAAGGGATATCCTTCCGATTGTCGAAGGCTCGACCGTCGTCACGAAATACGGCTCCGTCAAAACCGATCACGTGCTGTTTATAGCCGCCGGGGCATTCCATATGGCCAAACCGTCTGATCTGATTCCGGAGCTGCAGGGGCGCTTTCCGATTCGTGTAGAACTGAGCAAGCTGACGGTGGATGATTTTGTGAAAATTCTCGTCGAACCTGATAATGCGCTGTTAAAACAATATCAGGCTTTATTGCAGACAGAAGGTATATCTCTTGAATTTTCTGACGAAGCTATTCGTAAGATCGCCGAAGTGGCTTATCATGTGAATCAGGATACGGACAACATCGGAGCAAGAAGGCTTCACACGATATTGGAACGTCTATTGGAGGACCTGTCGTTTGAAGCGCCGGACGTGACGATGGAAAAAGTCGCCATCACGCCGCAATACGTTGAAGAAAAGCTCGGATCGATTGCAAACAACAAAGATCTAAGTCAATTTATATTGTGAAAATTTAATAACAGGAATTCTAGGAGGATTATTTAACATGGCTTTACTACAAAAAACACGAATTATTAACAGCATGCTGCAGGCTGCGGCAGGCAAACCCGTAAACTTTAAAGAAATGGCAGAAACGCTTCGCGACGTCATTGATTCTAATATTTTCGTCGTCAGCCGCAGAGGAAAGCTTTTGGGCTACTCTATTAATCAGCAGATCGAAAATGACCGCATGAAAAAAATGCTTGAAGACCGCCAGTTCCCGGAAGAGTACACGAAAAACCTTTTCAACGTTCCGGAGACATCTTCAAACCTTGATATCAACAGCGAATATACGGCTTTTCCTGTTGAAAACAGAGACCTGTTCCAAGCGGGCTTAACGACGATTGTGCCGATTATCGGCGGAGGAGAGCGTCTGGGCACATTGATTCTGTCCCGTCTGCAGGACCAATTTGAAGATGATGATCTCATTCTTGCTGAATACGGAGCAACTGTTGTAGGAATGGAGATTTTAAGAGAAAAAGCAGAAGAAATCGAAGAAGAAGCGCGAAGCAAAGCAGTTGTTCAAATGGCGATCAGTTCTTTGTCTTACAGTGAACTTGAAGCGATTGAGCATATCTTTGAAGAGCTTGACGGAAACGAAGGCTTGCTTGTGGCAAGTAAGATTGCCGACCGTGTAGGCATTACCCGTTCAGTCATCGTTAACGCGCTGAGAAAGCTCGAAAGCGCCGGCGTTATTGAATCCAGATCACTTGGAATGAAGGGGACTTACATTAAAGTTCTGAACAATAAATTCCTTATTGAATTGGAAAACCTAAAATCTCATTAATCCAAAAGCAGGATCCCTAAAAGCGGGGGTCCTGCTTTTTTTATGGACAATAGGTGAAAAGTTGGAGTTTAAAGTTGATTATTGGAATCTGATCTGAGATAATCCATCTTGCTGTGTGAGAAAAAGGGGAAGATACAGAAATTCAGCTATTTTCAGTCTTATATTAACCAAATGCTTGTAGTCCAAATACTCTAGGACTTAATACCTATGTGCAAAATAGATACAAATGAGCACTTTTTTTTAGCCTAACTTCATAGACTTTAAGCCTGTTATTTCTTACAATAAGCATATGGTTTTACAATTCTCGACAAGGATTTTTAGGAGAAAAATATCTGAAATGGAGGTAAGTGGATTTGGACTTATTTTCTGGAACTATACAAAATCTTGAGAATGCCTTGGGGAGAGCGGACATTAAGCAAAAAGTCTTAACTAATAATATCGCCAATATAGATACACCGAACTATAAGGCAAAAAAAGTCTCTTTCCGAAATTTGTTAGATCAGGAAACATCCAATCTTGAGGCTGTAAAAACCGACTATCGACACGTTGACTTTACGGATTCGGGGGACGATTATTCCATCGTGTCCAGCGGTGATACATCGTACCAGCAAAACGGAAACAATGTCGATATCGACAAAGAAATGACAGATTTAGCTGAAAACCAAATTAATTATCAGGCTTTGGTTGAAAGAATGAGCGGCAAATTCAATTCCCTGAAAACAGTCTTGACAGGAGGAAAATAATGAGTGGCTTTCAAAGCTTAAATATTTCTGGGTCTGCTTTAACTGCACAGCGTGTCCGGATGGACGTCGTATCGTCCAACCTGGCCAATATGGACACAACGAGAGCGAAGCAGGTCAATGGCGAGTGGGTGCCTTACAGAAGAAAGCTGGTTTCTCTCCAATCCGGAGGCGAATCATTTTCGTCACTTTTAAATTCCAAGATGAACGGAATCGGAAACGCCGGAAATGGCGTAAAGGTATCTTCGATTACGGAAGACCCATCCGCTTTTAATCTTGTTTACGATCCGGAAAATCCCGATGCGAATAAAGACGGATATGTACAAAAACCTAATGTAGACCCATTAAAGGAAATGGTGGATCTTGTCAGCAGCACGAGATCATATGAAGCAAACGTGACGGCATTGAACGCCTCCAAAGGCATGCTTTTAAAGGCTTTAGAAATCGGAAAGTAAGGTGATGTAAGTGGTTAACGCTATTACTCCTTTTCAGCTTCAACAAACCCAAAACACTCAAAACGTAACGAATCAATTAAATCAAGCTCAAAAAACTGATTCTTCAAATCAAACAAGCTTTTCGGAGCTTTTAAAAAACTCGATTGATTCGTTAAATGAGTCGCAAGTGCAATCTGACCAAATAACGAACAAACTGGCTGCAGGAAAGGATGTAAACCTTGACGAGGTCATGATCGCTGCCCAAAAAGCAAATATTTCTCTGACGGCCGCTACCGAATTCCGCAATAAAGCTGTGGAAGCCTATCAGGAAATCATGAGAATGCAGATGTAGTGGTCAGATGAAAGAGAATGACTGGAATGACCGGGGGTTAACATGAATCGTACTCTAACGCAAATGAAAACCAAAACGGCAGCGTTTTGGAATAACAGATCAAAAACACAGAAGATACTCATGGTAAGCGGCTTGGCCGCATTTATTATTTTACTCATCGTCGTTATTATTTTTACTTCGTCTGAAAAGATGGTGCCTCTTTATAAAGATTTGTCCGCGGAAGAAGCGGGGAAGATTAAAGAAGAGCTCGATACGAAAAAGGTGTCTTCTGAACTTGCTGACGGCGGCACGGTCATTAAGGTTCCTGAGAGCCAAGTGGATTCGCTTAAAGTCCAGCTTGCCGCGGAAGGCCTGCCGAAAACGGGTTCAATTGATTATTCGTTTTTCGGACAGAATGCGGGCTTCGGCCTGACAGATAATGAGTTTGACGTTTTAAAGGTTGAGGCGACTCAGACTGAATTGTCAAACCTGATAAATGAAATGGACGGTATTAAAAGCTCGAAGGTCATGATCAATATGCCGAAAGAAGCCGTGTTTGTCGGTGAAGATCAGCCGGAAGCATCCGCATCGATCGTTTTGCAGATTAAACCGGGCTACTCGCTTGATCAAAGCCAGATCAACGGGCTGTACCATCTCGTTTCTAAAAGCGTCCCGAACTTAAAAGAAGATAATATCGTCATAATGGATCAAAATTCTACATATTATGACAAAAGCGACAGCGGCGCAGGGTCCGTTTCTGACAGTTATGCTTCTCAGCAAGGGATTAAGTCGCAGGTCGAAAAGGATATTCAAAAACATGTCCAATCACTGCTCGGCACAATGATGGGGCAGGATAAAGTCGTGGTTTCGGTTACGGCAGATATTGACTTCACGAAAGAAAAACGCACTGAAGACATAGTCGAGCCTGTCGATAAAGATAACATGGAAGGCATAGCGGTAAGCGCCGAAAAAGTTGCGGAAACGTATAAAGGCGACGGCGCGGCCAACGGCGGAACAGCCGGAACGGGCAGCAATGACACCGCGAACTATAAACAGGCAAATGACGGTTCAAACAGCGGAGACTACGAAAAAAGCAGCAATAAAATCAACTATGAAGTCAACCGCATTCATAAAGAAATCGCAGAAAGCCCGTATAAAGTGCGTGATTTAGGCATTCAGGTCATGGTGGAACCGCCGAATCCGAAAAATGCAGCCTCATTATCAGCGCAGAGACAGGCTGATATACAGAAGATTTTAGGAACGGTTGTCAGAACGTCCCTTGATAAAAATGAAACGCAAAATCAAAACCTGACGGCCAATGATATTAACAATAAAATCGTTGTCTCCGTACAGCCGTTTGACGGGAAAACAAGCCTGAACACAAATTCGGCACAATCTTCGGGTCTCCCGATCTGGGTATACATTACAGGCGGGGTGCTGCTTGCAGCCATTATTCTGCTCATTATTCTCCTCATCAGAAAGAAACGCTCTCAAGAGGATGAATATGAAGAATATGAATATGAAACGGCGCCAGAGCCGGTTCGACTGCCTGATATCAACGAAGAGAAAAATGAAACGGAAGAAACAGTCAGACGAAAACAGCTTGAAAAAATGGCTAAAGAAAAACCGGAAGACTTTGCAAAATTGCTTCGAAGCTGGCTGGACGAGGATTAGGGGGAATGGAAAATGGCGAAACGTGATCAGAACAAGCTTACAGGAAAACAAAAAGCAGCCATCCTCATGATTTCCTTAGGTCTTGATGTATCAGCCTCTGTGTACAAGCATTTGTCTGAAGAAGAAATTGAAAGATTGACTCTCGAGATTTCGGGAGTCAGAAGCGTCGATCATCAGAGAAAAGATGAAATCATTGAAGAATTTCATAATATCGCAATCGCTCAGGATTATATTTCTCAAGGCGGTTTAAATTACGCCCGCCAAGTGCTTGAAAAAGCGCTCGGAGAAGACAAAGCGGTAAGCATTTTAAACAGGCTGACCTCTTCATTGCAGGTAAAGCCGTTTGACTTCGCAAGAAAAGCGGAGCCCGAACAGATTTTGAATTTCATTCAGCAAGAACATCCGCAAACGATGGCGCTGATTTTATCCTACCTTGACCCGGTGCAGGCCGGACAGATTTTGTCTGAGCTGAACCCGGACGTTCAGGCTGAGGTGGCGAGAAGGATTGCGGTTATGGACAGGACGTCTCCTGAAATCATAAATGAGGTGGAGCGGGTTCTTGAACAAAAGCTGTCCTCCTCCTTTACGCAGGATTATACGCAGACAGGCGGCATAGAAGCCGTTGTTGAAGTGTTAAATGGCGTAGACAGAGGAACGGAAAAAACGATCCTTGATTCATTAGAAATACAAGATCCTGAATTGGCGGATGAAATCAAAAAACGGATGTTTGTCTTTGAAGATATTGTCACCCTTGATAACCGTGCGATTCAGCGCGTGATTAGAGACGTTGAAAATGACGACCTCCTGCTGTCATTGAAGGTTGCGAGCGAGGAAGTCAAAGAGATCGTCTTCAGCAATATGTCACAGCGTATGGTTGAAACGTTTAAAGAAGAAATGGAAATTATGGGGCCTGTGCGTTTGCGTGATGTGGAAGAGGCGCAATCAAGAATCGTGGGCGTCGTCCGCAAGCTTGAAGAAGCCGGTGAAATTGTAATCGCGCGAGGCGGAGGAGACGATATTATTGTCTAATATCATTAAACAGCAATCATCATTTTCTCCTGAACAAAAACGGCGCAAGCTTTCCTTGCAGGAAGTCAGGAAAACGCATCCCCAGCTCGACCTGGAGGAAGAAAATCCTGAAGCTCTCATGGCTTTTGCCAAAGCAGAAGCCGACAGGGTATCTGAAGAAGCGAAAAATCAGCTGGATTACACCCTCCGGCAGATTGAGGAAGAGAAAAGCCGCTGGGCGGATGAAAAACAAAGACTGATAGAAGAGGCAAAGGCAGAAGGATATAACGAAGGCATGGCATTGGGAAAAGCCGAGGCTCAGGCCGAATACGCAGACCTCATCAGCCGGGCCAATGCCGTTATGGAAATGGCCAGACAGTCAGTCGAGGAAAAGCTGGAAAGCGCTGAGGAAGAAATCATTGAGCTTTCCGTTGCGCTCGCTAAAAAAGTATGGCGGCAAAAAAGTGATGATAAAGAAGCTTTTCTTCTGTTAGTCAAACAGGTAATAGCCGAAGTGAAAGATTATGATGACATTTCCATTTATGTGGACCCGGAATATTATGAGACGGTTCATCAGCATATGGATGAAATTCAGCAGCTGTTATACAAAGAATGCAGGTTAAGCTTGTATGCCGATGAAAAAGCTGCAAAGGGAACGTGCTCCATAGAAACACCGTTCGGACGGGTTGATGCAGGAATAGACACCCAGCTGATGCAATTAAAGCAAAAGCTTTTAACGGCGCTTGAGGCGGGAGCGGAGCAATGAAGACACAGTATTTAATAGACTCGATTGAAACAGCGGATCCGTACAAACGCTACGGTAAGGTTAAACGTGTCATCGGGCTGATGATTGAATCAAAAGGGCCCGAAAGCTCGATCGGAGATGTTTGTCTCATTTATCCGAAAGGTCATTCAAAAAAAGCGATTAAAGCTGAGGTTGTAGGCTTCCAGGATGAAAACATACTGTTAATGCCTTATCTGGAAGCGGCAAGCATTGCCCCGGGCAGCATTGTAGAGGCTACCGGCGAGTCCCTCCGTATCAAAGTAGGCGCAGGTTTAATCGGACAGGTTGTTGATGCGTTCGGTGAGCCTCTTGACGGCAGGGCGCTTCCGAAAGGATTGTCTCCCGTTTCGACGGAACAGCCGCCGCCAAACCCGATGAAACGGCCGCCGATACGGGAAAAGATGGGTGTCGGTGTCAGGTCGATTGACAGTCTGCTGACAGTAGGAAAAGGGCAGAGAATCGGAATTTTTGCCGGAAGCGGAGTCGGAAAAAGCACTTTGATGGGAATGATCGCAAAGCAGACCGAAGCCGATCTAAACATCATCGCACTCGTCGGTGAACGGGGGCGCGAGGTGCGGGAATTCATTGAGAAGGACTTAGGCGAAGAAGGCTTGAAACGCTCGATAGTCGTAGTCGCGACTTCTGATCAGCCTGCATTAATGCGTTTGAAAGCGGCATATACAGCGACCGCCATTGCGGAATATTTCCGTGATAAAGGCCGGAATGTCATGTTCATGATGGACTCCGTCACGAGGGTTGCGATGGCTCAGCGTGAAATCGGGCTGGCAGCGGGGGAACCGCCGACAACAAAAGGATATACACCTTCCGTGTTCGCTATTCTGCCCCGTTTACTGGAAAGAACGGGTGCGAATGAACAAGGGACGATAACCGCTTTTTATACGGTTCTCGTTGACGGAGACGACATGAATGAACCGATTGCCGATACGGTGCGCGGAATATTAGACGGGCATATCGTTCTCGATCGGGCGCTTGCCAACAAAGGGCAGTTCCCAGCGGTGAATATCCTGAAGAGCATCAGCAGGGTTATGTCTAATATTTCAGACGCCGCGCATATAGAGGCGGCCAACAAATTCCGCGATCTTCTGTCAACTTATCAAAACTCTGAAGACCTCATTAATATCGGAGCTTACAAAAGAGGGTCATCGAGAGAAATTGATGAAGCGATTCAGTTTTATCCGCAGCTCATTCAATTTTTAAAACAAGGAACTGAAGAACCTGCTCAATTGGAAGACAGTATTGCGGTATTGACGAGTATGACAGGAAAAGAGGAATAAACATCGTGGCGTACCAATTCAGATTTCAAAAGCTGTTGGAATTAAAAGAGAATGAAAAAGACCAAACATTGTCTGAATACAGACAATCGGTTTCTGAATTTGAAACAGTGGCTGAAAAACTATATGAAAATATGAGCAAAAAAGAATCGCTCGAAAAAGACAAAGAATCAAAGCTGAAATGCGGGATGAGCGTTCAGGAAATGAGACATTATCAGCAATTCGTTTCCAACCTTGAGAACACCATCTACCATTATCAAAAGCTTGTCATTATGAAACGAAATGAAATGAATGAGAAGCAGGAACAGCTCACCGAAAAAAACATTGAAGTAAAGAAATTTGAAAAAATGCGGGAAAAACAATTTAATATGTTCGCACTTGAAGATAAAGCTGCAGAGATGAGGGAAATGGACGACATTTCAATCAAGCAGTTTATGATTCAGGGGCATTAGGAGCGAATGAAATGGCCGATAAAGAAAAGAGATCTGGAAAGTTCGGTTCAATCCTGCTTTTTATCATGATCCCGCTGATTTTTCTGATCATCGTCGCAAGCATCATCCTTTGGGCTGCCGGCGTTGATGTGATGAAGCCGATTCAGGAAACAGCCGCAAAAACGCCTGTTTTAAAAGAATTGGTTCCCGAAACGAAAGATATGAAAAGCGCGGCGGAAAAGCAGAAGGAAGACAGAACGGCTTCTCTTGAAAAGACCATAAAGGAACAAAAAAGTGAAATTAACATTTTGAATAAAGATTTGGACACAAGCAAATCCGAAATCGACAATCTGAACCAGAAAATCCGTTCATTGAAACAGGAAGCTGAACAGCAGCAGAAAACGGAACAGCAGCAGAAAACGGATGAAACGAAAAAAGACGCTTCGGGTTCAGCGGGAAAAGATAAAATGATCAACATCTATAAAAGTATGGACAGCGGTAAAGCGGCAAGCATTATCGTAAAGCTGAAAGAAAAAGAAGCCCTCGATATTTTAAACGGACTAAGTAAAAAGCAGCTTGCTGAAATCTTGACGAAAATGACTCCTGAACAAGCGGCTAAATATACAGAAAAACTATCCGCTGACGGAAATAAGGAGTGATGTAAGTTGAAGCTGCTTGAAATAACGGGGAATCGCACGCAGACTGCGCAAAACAGCAATGTGAAGATGAATGTAAACAGCTTAGGCCTATTTCAGAACCGGCTTCTGTCGGAAATCACTTCTCAACAGAAGCCCGGAGATGAGGCAAAAACAAGTGATGCAGAGCTGAATGATGCTCTCTCGAAAATCGGTGATTGGCTGAAAGCCGGCCCGGAAGATAAAGAACTTCAGCTGAAACAGCTGCTTGAGGCGGTCAAAGCCCTTGAAGGAAAGCAAACGGATGAAACGTCTCTTCCTTTATTGAAGCAGCTTGCTGAATCTGTTGAAGACATGTTAGCCGGCAAACGGCATGGGGTGAAGCCTGAAAAGATTGAGCCGGGTTCGCCCGCTAATGACGGGGATTCCGGGCGAGACGTGCTTGAAACAGGCCTCCTTTTCATTCAAGAAGCCGCAGCCCAGCTATTTGCGCATCAAGAGAATCAGCCGGACAGCGCACAGGCAAAGGCGGTTTATCAGGAAGGCGACCGTTTATTAGCAGCGTTGAAAAAACAAGGCGTACCGGACCGCGTAATTCAAGACCTGCGGCAGACGCTGTTTCCGAAAAATGAATCTGCATCTAAGCTTTATTCTATGTCGGCCGCTGAGCTGAAGAGCTTTCAAAGCGTCGCTGAGCAGCTTGCGGGCCTTTCTCAAAAAGGAACAAAGGAATGGAATATGGCTGAAACTGAGCTGAAAGCTTTTGTGTTATCTCAATCATCTGAATCATCTCAAGAGTCTGCCGGGAAAACGGAACAGCAAAACGGCGGCACGATTTCTCACGTGAAAGCATCTGACAGCAAATTGTCCGCGCATATACTGTTTTCGGGAACGAGAAGTCTTGCCGGCATTCAGCAAGCGTCCGCAGGAGCCGAACAGCCGCCGGCAGAAAATAAACCGTTAACGGACCAGGTCATCAGCGGCTGGAAACAGATGAAATACACGCCTTTCGGGAAAACGACCGGAAGCTTTACGATTCGTCTTAATCCTGAGAACCTCGGCTTTGTCACGATTAAGGTGACAAACGAAAACGGGATGTTTCAAAGCAAAATAATCGCATCAAGCCAGTCTGCGAAAGAGCTGCTGGAACAGCATCTTCCTCAGCTGAAACAGTCGCTTCCGAATATGTCGGTCCAAATCGACCGTTTTACCGTCCCGCTTCAAAGCGGGGATCAGCAGCCGGTTTACGGTCAGACAGCCGATCACAATAAACAGCAGCAGCAGGGACAGAGAGAGCAGAAAAACCAGCAGCAGTCAGGCGATTTCGGAGATATGCTGGAGGAGCTTTCTCTCAATGAAATGGAGGAAGAATAGTTGACATCTGTAAACTCGGATTATGCCGCAGCGGGCGCTTCTAATACGAAGAGCACCGCCGCCGTAAACAGCAGCACGAATTTAGGGAAAGACGAATTTCTGAAGATCTTAATGACACAGGTTCAAAACCAGGATCCGCTCAATCCGGTTGATGACAAAGAGTTCATCAGCCAGATGGCGACATTTTCTTCATTGGAGCAAATGATGAATATGAATACGACGATGACTAAATTTGTAGAAAATCAAGATCCGTTTACGATGTATGTGAACTGGATCGGCAAAAATGTCACATTCAGCGACAGCGACGGGAAGGACCAGACAAGCCCTGTCAATTCAGTCAAACACTCAAACGGTAATTACGTGCTCGTGCTTGAAAATGGCAAAGAGGTCAGCCCGTGGGATGTCACGGCTGTCAGCGATACATCTAAATAAAAAGAAACCCAGGGGGAATTTAACATGTTACGTTCATTATATTCCGGTATCAGCGGCATGAAAAACTTTCAGACAAAACTAGACGTAATCGGCAATAACATCGCCAACGTCAACACAGTGGGATTTAAGAAAAGCCGCGTTACATTTAAAGATTTGATCAGCCAGACAGTCTCCGGCGGTTCAAACGTGACCAATTCAAAACAAATCGGCTTGGGTGCCGCGACTTCTTCCATTGATGTCGTTCATTCAACCGGCGCCCCGCAGGCTACACAGAATAAAACCGACCTAGCCATTGACGGAGACGGCTACTTTCAGATTAATACAGGTGCGGGAATCGTTTACACACGTGCAGGGAATTTCGGGAAGGACAATAAAGGCAACCTTGTTACGACTGACGGCTACTACCTTGAAAAAATCGGCGGGGGCAAAATCAATATTCCGACTGACGCGAAAGATTACAGTATCGGTGCAGACGGAACCGTTACATACACTGATGCAGGGGATGCGGTTCATGATGCCGGACAAATCGGTCTGGTCACGTTCCCTAACAGCGCCGGTCTGGAAAAAATCGGAGGAAACCTTTACAGACAATCATTAAGTTCAGGAGCTGCAAGTGCTGTCACCGCTCCGGGCGAAAACGGCTCAGGTAAGCTTTTGGCAGGCTATCTTGAAATGTCAAACGTTGATCTGACAGATGAATTTACCGAAATGATCGTTGCTCAGCGCGGTTTCCAATCAAACTCAAAAATCATTACGACTTCAGATGAAATCCTTCAGGAGCTGGTTAATCTGAAACGGTAAGGAGGGAGGGGAGGCGGTAAGGCCGCTTCTCCGGATTGAATGATTCAAGTCACCCGTTTAAACGGCCAGCCTTTTACGCTGAACGCGCTGTTTATCGAACAGATTGAGTGCTTCCCCGACACGACGATTACGCTGTCCAACGGCAAAAAGTTCGTAGTGAAAGAACCGGAAGAAGCAGTTCTTAAAAAAGTCATTTCGTTTTACCATAGCATACAAATATTTTCACTGGATCAGGGAATAGAGGAAGAAGAATGAAAAAAAAATTAGTCATTATTATGCTGATTATTTTAATTGTCGTTGCCGGCCTCGGAACGGCAGCATATTTTGTCGTCAGCGGACATTCAGACAAAGACAAAAAGCCTACAATCGATGAAGTCGTTGCAGCCACTGTGTCTGTCGACGATATCACGACGAACTTAAAGTCCGACAGCATCATCCGCATCGGCATCAAGCTTGAAACCGACTCGGAAAAAGCGAAGGAAGAACTTGAAAAACGCGATTTTCAGGTGAAAGACAACATCATTTCCATTTTAGCCGATACAAGCGCCGGAGAGATTGAGGGAGATAAAGGAAGAGAAGCGTTTAAACAATCCTTAAAAGAAAAAGTAAACAGCTATCTCCAAGAAGGAAAAGTTCAGAAAGTGTACATTACCTCCTTTAATCTGCAATAAAAACAAATTTGACAGAATACGGAGGTGAAGAAAATGTCTGGAGAAGTTCTCTCTCAAAATGAAATAGACGCACTGCTTTCAGCCATTTCGACGGGTGAGGCGGATGCGGAAGAGCTGAAAAAGGAAGTTAAAGAGAAAAAAGTAAAGGTATATGATTTTAAACGGGCGCTCAGGTTTTCGAAAGATCAGATACGGAGTTTAACCCGGATACATGATAACTTTGCGAGGCTTCTCACAACACACTTTTCCGCCAAGCTCAGAACATATATCCATATATCTGTCAGCTCAGTTGACCAGGTGCCGTATGAAGAATTTATCCGCTCCATACCGAACATGACGATCCTGAATTTGTTCGATGTTCATCCGATGGAAGGCAGGATCATGATGGAGGTTAATCCCACCATCGCATACGCCATGCTAGACCGTGTCATGGGAGGCATCGGCATCACCCATAACAAAGCTGACAATCTTACGGAAATAGAAACGAACATTATTTCTAATTTATTTGAAAATGCACTGGGCAACTACAAAGAAGCTTGGCAATCCATTGCTGATATTGATCCTGAAATGACTGAATTTGAAGTGAATCCTCAGTTTGTACAGATGGTTTCGCCAAATGAAACCGTCGTGGTCATTTCTCTCAATACGCAGATCGGTGAAATCAGCGGTGTCATTAATCTTTGTATTCCCCATGTCGTACTTGAGCCGATAATCCCTAAGCTTTCCGTACATTATTGGATGCAATCAGATCGGAATGAAGCGAAGCCCGAAGAAACGAAGTCGCTTGAAAAGCGCATCATGACGGCACAAATTCCCGTAGTAGCTCTCTTGGGAGCTTCTGAACTGACAATAGAAGAATTTTTAAGTTTGGAAGCCGGGGACTGTATAACTCTGGACAAATCAGTGACTGATCCTCTTACTGTATTGGTCGGAAACAAACCGAAGTTTTTAGGGCAGGCCGGCCGGGTGAATCGAAGACAGGCAGTGCAAATTTTAGATCACGACATAAGAGGTGAACAAGATGAACAATAGATTATCTCAAGATGAAATCGATGCTCTTCTTAATGGCACAGGAAGTCAAGAGGATACAGAACAGCCTCAAAAGGCGACCTTGTCTGAACTTGAGCGCGATACGATCGGAGAAATCGGGAATATTTCATTCGGCAGCTCAGCTACGGCGCTGTCCACTCTTTTAAATCAAAAAGTGGACATTACGACACCGAGTGTGACCGTCATTTCAAAAAGCAAAATCAGTGATGAATTTCCTCATCCGTATGTTGCCATTGAAGTGAACTACACAGAAGGATTTGACGGCAGCAATTTGCTCGTCGTAGAACAAAGCGACGCAGCCATCATCGCGGATTTGATGATCGGCGGAGACGGCCAAGGCGCCGATCCGTCCCTCGGGGAAATCCACCTGAGCGCCGTGCAGGAAGCAATGAATCAAATGATGGGCTCGGCTGCTACATCAATGTCGACCGTATTCAGTAAAAAGATCGACATTTCTCCGCCGCGGGTTGAACTTCTGGATGTGACGGAGGAAAAAGGGACGGACAGAATACCGGAGGATGACCTGCTCGTAAAAGTTTCATTCCGCCTGAAAGTCGGTGAATTAATCGATTCGAGCATTATGCAGCTTTATCCGCTTACGTTTGCGAAAGATCTGATCGCGGAGCTGATGAATACAGATCAGCCTGTGGCAGAAGCCGCAGAAGCCGTATCACAGCCGCAGGAAACATACGAAACGCCGCAGCCGGAACCGGCCGTTCAGCAGGAACCTCAGGCAAAACCCGAGCTTCCGAAGAGACAGGGAACCGCTAAAAAAGCTGCTCCCGTTCAAGTCGCTCCGGTGGAATTCCAGGCGTTTGACCAAAATGCATCGGCGGCGCACGGTTCAAGAAACAACCTTGATATGCTGATGGATATCCCGCTTTCCGTTACGGTCGAGCTCGGAAGAACGAAGAGAAGCGTCAAAGAAATCCTTGAACTTTCTGCGGGAAGCATTATTGAGCTTGACAAGCTGGCGGGTGAACCCGTTGACATCCTGGTCAATCAGCGGATCGTAGCAAAGGGCGAGGTCGTTGTCATAGAAGAAAACTTCGGCGTGAGAGTTACTGACATTTTAAGTCAGGCAGACCGCCTTAACAATTTAAAATAAGCGAACATAGAGGAGAGAAACAGATTATGGCACACAGAATTTTAATTGTAGACGATGCAGCATTTATGAGAATGATGATCAAGGATATTTTGGTGAAGAACGGTTTTGACGTTGTAGCTGAAGCTTCAGACGGAGCACAGGCGGTCGAAAAATTCAAAGAGCATTCACCCGACCTTGTGACAATGGATATTACAATGCCTGAAATGGACGGAATTACCGCACTAAAGGAAATTAAACAAATCGATCCGCAGGCGAAAATCATCATGTGTTCGGCAATGGGCCAGCAGTCAATGGTCATTGACGCGATTCAAGCCGGTGCAAAAGACTTTATCGTGAAGCCGTTCCAAGCGGACCGCGTGCTTGAAGCTATTAATAAAACATTAAGCTAAAGGGTGTACGACTGTTGAAAAAGAGTCATGGTTTACTAGCTTTGATTTGTTGTTTCGTTTTACTCAATGTACATCCGTTTCCTGCATTTGCGGCGGAGTCTGATAATTCCACCGTCAACGAATGGTTTGACAAACAATCAACAAACAAAACAGAGAAAAAAAACGATACATCGAAACAAACGGCTGATCAAGAGATAGGGGATGCTTCTGCATCTTCTGTCTCCGCTTTTGATTTTGTAAAGATGATTGGGGCGTTATTATTTGTCATTCTGCTGATCTATGGATTCGTCAAACTGATGAATAAAAGAAACCGTCTGCTGAAGCCGTTTCAATATGTAGAAAATATCGGCGGAACCTCAGTCGGCCAAAACCGTTCCGTGCAGCTGATAAAAGTGGGAAACAGCGTACTTGTAGTCGGTGTCGGCGAGACGATACAGCTTTTAAAAGAAATTGAAGATGAAAAAGAGCGAGAGGCGATTCTGAGCCAATACGAAGAGGCGATGTCCTCAAAAGTGGAATGGACCAAACTCGTAAATCCGCGTAAGGATGGAGAAAAAAAGCCGCAAACGATACTTCCGTCGTTTTCAAAAGCGCTGAAAGAACAGCTGAGCGAGCTGAAACAAAGCCGTTCTGAAGGAAAAAAGAAAGGCCCGTATCATCATGAATGAATTTATTAATCTTTTTAATTCAAGCAGTCCGACCGAAGTCAGCTCTACTGTTAAGTTACTGCTGCTTTTGACCGTCTTTTCAGTGGCGCCGGGTATTTTGATTTTAATGACCTGCTTTACGAGAATCGTCATAGTCCTGTCTTTTGTGAGAACCTCACTGGCGACGCAGAACATGCCTCCGAATCAGGTATTAATCGGTCTTGCGCTGTTCTTGACGTTTTTTATTATGGCTCCGACTTTTTCAGAGATTAATAAGGATGCCTTAACGCCGCTGATGAACAACAAAATCAGTCTCGATGAAGCATATACAAAAGCCGAGAAGCCGATTAAAGAATACATGAGCAAGCATACAAGGCAAAAGGATCTGGCGCTGTTTATGAACTACGCCAAAATGAAAAAGCCCGAATCGATTCAGGATATTCCTTTGACGACGATGGTGCCTGCTTATGCGATCTCGGAACTCAAGACCGCTTTTCAAATGGGCTTTATGATTTTTATTCCGTTTTTAATTATCGATATGGTCGTGGCGAGCGTCTTAATGTCAATGGGAATGATGATGCTTCCGCCGGTTATGATCTCTCTGCCCTTTAAAATATTGCTTTTCGTTTTGGTCGATGGATGGTATTTAATCGTGAAATCTTTGCTTGACAGCTTTTAGGGTAGGTGCTAATTGTGAGTTCAGAATTTGTAATTTCCATGGCGGAAAAAGCCGTATACGTAACACTGATGATCTGCGGGCCGCTGCTTGCGATCGCGCTGATCGTCGGTTTGCTCGTCAGTATCTTTCAAGCGACAACTCAAATCCAGGAACAGACGCTTGCGTTCATTCCGAAAATCGTGGCGGTAATGCTCGGACTGATCTTTTTCGGTCCTTGGATGCTGTCGACGATTCTTTCGTTTACAACTGATCTGTTCTCTCATCTGAACCGATTTGCAGGGTAGAATCAAATGAATTCCATCATTGATTTATTTCCCGCTTTTTTATTGGTTTTTATTAGAATTTCTGCTTTTTTTGTAACGGTGCCGATATTCGGGCACCGGAACCTGCCGGCGGTTCACCGAATCGGGTTTGCTTTCTTTCTTTCGGTGATCTGCTTCAGTACGCTGAAACATGCGCCGTCAGTTGACATAGGGGAACAGTATATGCTGCTTGTCATAAAAGAGGCCGTTGTAGGCTTGAGCCTCGGGCTGATTGCTTTCATGATGCTGGCAGCCATTCAGATCGCGGGTTCCTTTATTGATTTTCAGATGGGTTTTTCCATCGCGAATGTCATTGATCCGCAATCAGGAACGCAAAGCCCGCTGATCGGCCAATTCGTTTATACACTGGCACTGTTATTTATGCTCAGCGTAAACGCCCATTATCTATTATTGGACGGGATTTATTACAGCTTTCAGTATATTCCGCTTGATCAGGCATTTCCGTCGTTTGGAAATGAGCACTTTGGACTTTTTATCGCAAAAAGCTTCAATGCCATGTTTATTATCGCTTTTCAAATGTCTGCGCCGGTTGTGGCCAGTCTGTTTTTAGTTGATTTGGCGCTTGGCATTGTGGCGAGAACGGTGCCGCAGCTGAACGTTTTCGTTGTCGGGCTTCCTCTGAAAATAGCCGTGAGTTTTATTATGCTGATCGTTTGTATGGCGGTGATGTTTGTCCTCGTCCGCAATATCTTCAGCCTTACCGTTGAAACAATGCGAAATTTATTGGCATTGGTCGGTGTGACGTGATGAGACTCAGACTGAATCTGCAATTCTTTGCCGGTGAAAAAACGGAGAAAGCCACCCCGAAAAAACGAAAAGATACAAGAAAGAAAGGTCAGGTCCCGAAAAGTACGGATGTGAATACAGCCGTTTCTTTACTGATTATCTTTCTTTCGCTGATCGCGCTCGGCCCTTACATGCGGGACAGGCTGCTGTCCTTTATTAAAACGTTTTATACGAAATCGATAGCATTAGATCTGTCAGCGTCTAACGTGCATGAGCTTTTTGTGGATACAGTGAAAGATATCAGCCTCATCCTCGCGCCGATTATGCTGGTCGCGCTTGTGGCAGGTGTCGTGAGCAACTACATGCAGGTGGGTTTTCTGTTTTCTGCAGAAGTTCTCAAACCTGACCTGAACAAGCTCAGCCCGCTGAAAGGATTTAAGCGGATATACAGCATGAGGGCGATTGTTGAACTGGTTAAATCGATTTTGAAGATTGCCGTAGTCGGTTTTGCCGCCTTTATGGTGCTCTGGCTGCATTATGGCGATATTCTCCGCCTTCCGCTTTTAACGCCTGCGGAAGTGCTCACATTCGTATCTAAGCTCACTCTTTGGATGGGGCTTGCGGGCTCAGGGGCTTTAATGCTGCTGGCCGGGCTCGATTACTTATATCAGCGTTTTGACTATGAGAAAAACATCAGAATGTCAAAGCAGGATATAAAAGATGAATACAAAAAATCGGAGGGCGACCCGATTATCAAGTCCAAAATTAAGCAGAAGCAGCGGGAAATGGCGATGAGGCGAATGATGCAGGAAGTGCCGAAAGCTGACGTCATCATTACCAACCCGACCCACTATGCGATCGCTCTAAAATATGATGAAAAGAAAATGGATGCCCCTTATATTGTTGCCAAAGGGGTCGATCATCTCGCATTAAAAATCAGGCAGATTGCCAAAGAACATGATGTCATGACGATTGAAAACAGGCCGCTCGCGCGTGCGTTATATGATCAGGTTGACATCGACCAGGCCGTGCCGGAAGAGTTTTTCAAAGTCATTGCGGAAATTTTGGCTTATGTCTATAAAACAAAACAAAAAGTATAGTGAATTTCAGATTCAAAAGGAGAGAAAAACAGCATGTCAACAAGAGATTTATCGGTTTTAATAAGTGTTGTCCTCATTGTGGCAATGCTGGTGATTCCATTCCCTCCATGGTTGTTAAGTATATTGATCATCATTAATATCTCTCTTGCGTTGATCGTGCTTCTCACCACAATGAATATGCAAGAACCGCTGCAATTTTCGATATTCCCGTCATTGCTGCTGTTATTGACGCTGTTTCGGCTTGCGCTCAATGTGTCGACGACTCGTTCGATTCTTTCTCACGGAGAAGGGGGAAAGGTTGTTGAGACATTCGGGAATTTCGTTGTCGGCGGAAATGTGCTGGTAGGGCTTGTTGTCTTCATTATCTTGATTATTATTCAGTTTATCGTCATTACAAAAGGCGCCGAGCGGGTATCGGAAGTGGCGGCGAGATTTACGCTCGATGCGATGCCCGGAAAACAAATGAGTATTGACGCGGATTTAAACGCCGGCATGATTACGGAGCAGGACGCGAAACACAGACGTGAAAAAGTCGCCCGGGAAGCGGATTTTTACGGCGCGATGGATGGTGCGAGCAAATTTGTCAAAGGGGATGCGATCGCGGGTATCATCATCGTGATGATCAATATTATTTTCGGGATCGTAATCGGCATGCTGCAGCAGGGGATGAGCATACAAGAAGCTGCTTCTCACTTTACAATGCTGACGGTCGGTGACGGTATTGTTTCTCAAATGCCGGCTTTGCTTATTTCAACGGCTACGGGGATTGTCGTGACGAGAGCGGCATCTGAAGGGAACCTCGGTCATGATATTACAGGCCAGCTGTTCGCTTATCCGAAGCTCTTATATGTAGCCGCGGGAACTGTTCTTTTGCTTGGTCTTCTCACGCCGATCGGCATTCTGCTGACGGGTCCGATTGCCGGTCTGCTTGCATTCGGCGCTTATAAGCTGTCCAAAACGGATAAGCCGAGCGAAGAAGAGGAAGAAATTCTTGAAGAAGAGGCTCAGGCGGATGAACTGAAAAGCCCGGAAAGCGTTGTGCAGCTTTTACATATTGATCCGATTGAATTTGAGTTCGGATACGGACTGGTGCCGCTCGCAGACGCGGGGCAGGGCGGTGATCTTCTTGACCGCATCGTCATGATCAGACGCCAGCTGGCGCTTGAATTAGGGCTTGTCATTCCGGTTGTGCGCATCAGGGATAATATCGCGCTTCAGCCGAATGAATACAGATTGAAAATTAAAGGCAATGAAGTCGCTAAAGGAGAGCTCCTGCTTGATCATTACTTAGCGATGTCGCCGACGCCTGAAGATGACGTGATTGAAGGAATTGAAACGATTGAACCGTCATTCGGGCTTCCCGCAAAATGGATCAGCGAAGCTGCGAAAGATGAAGCGGACATGTTGGGGTATACAGTTGTTGATCCGGCGTCAGTCGTATCTACGCATATTACGGAAAAAATTAAGCAGTATGCCCATGAACTGGTCGGCAGACAGGAAACAAAGCAGCTGATCGATCATCTGAAGGAAAATTATCCCGTGCTTGTTGAGGAAGTCACGCCAAATCCTCTTTCTGTCGGCGATATTCAAAAGGTGCTTGCTAAATTGCTGAGAGAAAAAGTTTCAATCAGAAACTTGGTGACCATTTTTGAAACACTTGCCGATTACGGAAGATTAACGACCGATTCAGATCTTTTGACGGAATACGCGAGACAGTCGCTCGCCAAACAAATCACGGCCCAATATGCGAGAGAGCATGAAACGCTGAAAGTCATCACATGCTCAGGCCGGGTCGAAAAAGCAATTGCAGACGGCGTGCAGCAGACTGAACAGGGCAATTACCTGTCGCTTGATCCTGAGGTTTCAGACAGTATCATCCGTTCTGTCGCTAAAGAGGCCGAGCAGCTTTCCATCCGGCAGGAGACGGCGATTCTTCTCTGTTCGCCTGCTGTCAGAATGTATGTAAAACAGCTGTTAGAACGCTATTTCCCTGATCTTCCGGTTCTTTCTTATAATGAGCTGGAAGCAAACGTTGAAGTACAGAGCATTGGAGTGGTGGATATTTAATGAAAATAAAAAAATTTACAGCCGCTTCAATGCAGGATGCAACGAAGCAAATTAAAAAGGAACTCGGCAACGATGCCGTCATTTTACATTCCAAACAAGTAAAGAAGCGAAAATGGCTGGGGCTGCGGTCGCAGCCGGCTGTTGAAGTGGTCGCCGTTTTAGATCGTGACGTCAGGGAAACGAGAAAAACGCCGCCGGCTCCCGGTGAAGACATGAAAAAGACGGAAACGGCGAAAAAAGCCGAGCCTGTTCAGCCGCCGCATCTTCCGGATCATGGTACATCCGGTGATCTGGCGCGTTATAAAGAAGTGCTCCCCGAACCAATAAAAAAAGCTGAGAGACTACTGAAGCAAGCAGGTCTTCCTGATCATACGCAAAACGCCGTTTTGAGTGAATTGCTACGTTCTTCGATTGCCGCCGGTGATTTAACTGAAGACAATGTCAGCCTGAAACTGCAGGATTTGTTAGTGAAAAAACTCCCCTCAGCAGACAGGTGGCAGGAAGGGATTCAATCAAAATACGTCGTGCTTTTCGGTTCAACCGGGGCCGGCAAAACGACCACACTTGCAAAACTTGCAGCCGCATCAACGCTGACAGAGCACAAAAAAATTGCATTTATGACGACGGATACTTACCGGATTGCCGCAGTCGAACAGCTGAAGACATATGCGGAACTGCTTCAGGCTCCTCTTGAAGTATGTTATTCAAAGGAAGACTGTCTGAAAGCGCAGGAAAAATTCGCTGAATATGACCATGTTTTCATTGATACAGCCGGAAGAAACTTTAAAGAAGAGCAGTATATTACGGAATTGCAAGAGATGATTCCGTTTGAAGCAGGCTTACAATCCTTTCTCGTATTATCTTCATCTGCAAAATATGAAGATATGAAACAGGTGCTGAAACAATTTTCCGGTGTGCCGGTCAATCAATTCATTTTTACGAAAACGGATGAAACCGCCTCACTTGGCTCCGTGTTTCAAGTGCTGTCGGAATCAAGAATCGGCGCCGCCTATTTGACAAATGGACAGGATGTGCCTGAAGACATCCTATCGGCTTCACCAAAAGAGTTTGTAAGGATGCTTTTGGCATGAAACCCGATCAGGCAGAGTCATTAAGAAGGAAAATGAGACAGCGGCAAATGATCAAGCCGGAGCTTTATGAGAAAAAAGCGAAGACATTAGCCGTCATCAGCGGCAAAGGCGGCGTCGGAAAATCTAATTTAACATTAAACATGGCCGTTGCCCTGCAGGAAAAAGGAAAAAAAGCACTCATCATTGATCTTGACATCGGGATGGGCAACATTGAGGTGCTGATCGGTGCGGCACCTACCCGCACTATTATTGATGTGATGGAGAATCGGTACGCGTTGGCTCAATCACTGTCCTCCGGTCCGAAAGGCCTTCACTACATATCCGGAGGAACGGGGCTTGAGGCGATTTATCAAGCTGACAGAGAGAAGTGGTCAGCATTTATGAATGGTCTTTCCGCTGTATTAAGCGATTTTGATTACGTTCTGTTTGATATGGGAGCGGGACTTTCAAAAGAACAGCTGCCGTTTATTTTATCGGCGGAAGACATTCTCGCCGTGACAACGCCTGAGCCGACGGCAATTATGGATGCCTACAGCGCGATCAAACATCTCACCCTCGCGGATGAGCGGCTGACCATAAACATTGCCGTCAATCGCGCCCGGGCCCAAAAACAGGCGCTGGACACATACAGCCGCCTTTCTTACGCGATTCACACGTTTTTAGGCGTGGAGGTGCGTTTCGCCGGCTCCATCCCGGATGATCCGCTGGTAAGTCAAGCTGTCATTGACCAGGTGCCTTTTTTAATAAAAAGTCCTCAAGCAAAAGCCAGCAGGTCCGTCCGTCTTCTGACGGATGTCTTGTTTCAAACGGAAGAAAACAAACCAAGAGAAGAGAAACCGGCATTTATTGAGAGATTATCTTCTTTTTTAATGAGGAGGACTTTACAGTGATTCGTGTGCTTGTCGTTGATGACTCAGCTTTTATGAGAAAAATGATTACCGATTTTCTGGCTGCGGAAGTACAGATAGAAGTCATCGGGACAGCCAGAAACGGAGAAGAGGCGCTGAAAAAAATAGAGCTTCTCAAGCCGGATGTTGTCACACTTGATATTGAAATGCCGGTCATGAACGGAACGGATACATTGCGGAAAATCATCAGCATATACAAACTTCCCGTTATCATGGTATCAAGTCAGACGCAGCAAGGAAAAGACCGAACGATCAACTGCCTGGAAATGGGCGCTTTTGATTTTATCACCAAGCCTTCCGGGGCGATTTCACTTGATCTTTATAAAATTAAAGAACAGCTGATTGAAAGGGTGATTGCCGCGGGACTGTCCTTCGCAAAAGAAACTGAGCCGGCGGTGAAAGAGCCCCTCACCCCGGAACGTCCGGCTGCTGTGGGATTTGAGAGGCCGAAAGCAAAATCTGCTAAGCAGGCCGTATTCATTGCGACCTCTACAGGCGGACCGCGGGCTTTGCAAAAGGTGATTCCGAAGCTGCCGAAGGATTTACAGGCGCCTGTATTTGTCGTGCAGCACATGCCTGAAGGCTTTACCGCTTCACTTGCAGACAGACTCAACCATTTGTCAGATATTCAGGTCAAAGAAGCGGAAAACGGTGAAGAGGCGAAAGACGGATGGGTGTACATCGCGCCCGGCGGAAAAAATATGACGGTTGCCGAGGAAGGCGGAAGGCTCCGCATCATTCTTGACGTTCATGATACGGAAAGCCGGCATAAACCGTCGGCCGATTATTTGTTTCGTTCGGCAAGCCGATTGTCCGATTATGAAAAGGTAGCCGTTATTATGACCGGTATGGGCAGCGACGGAACCGAAGGCGTAAAAGAAATGCTCAGAACAGGCGGCGTTAAAACGATTGCGGAATCCGACGAATCCTGTGTTGTGTTCGGGATGCCGAAGTCAGCGATAAAAGCGGGCCTCATTCATGAAATTAAACATGTGGAAGAAATCGCGGCATCCATCACCGGATGTGTGAAAAAAGAGAGGGTGTGAATCAATTGGATATGAATCAATATTTAGATGTCTTTATTGATGAAAGTAAAGAGCACTTACAGACATGTAACGAAAAGCTGCTGCTGTTGGAAAAAGATCCGTCAGACCTTCAGATTGTGCATGACATCTTCAGAGCTGCCCATACGCTGAAAGGCATGAGCGCAACGATGGGATATACTGATCTGGCGCATTTAACTCACTTGATGGAAAATGTGCTGGACGCCATCCGCAACGGAGAGATGCCGGTCACATCAGATTGGCTGGATGTGCTGTTTGAAGCGCTGGATCATCTTGAAGAGATGGTGCAGTCCATTATTGACGGAGGAGACGGCAAACGTGATATTTCTGAAGTGAGCGCAAAGCTCGATGTAAACGCGGTGCATGAGACTGCCGCTTCAGCTGAAACAGCAGAACCGCCGGCTTCAACGAAACAGGCTTCAGCTGAATGGAATTATGATGAGTTCGAACGGACTGTCATCGAAGAGGCAGAAGAGCAAGGATTCAGCCGCTATGAAATAACGGTTTCCCTGAATGAAAACTGCATGCTCAAAGCCGTGCGCGTGTACATGATATTTGAAAAGCTGAATGAAGCGGGTGAAGTCGCAAAAACGATACCAGCTGCGGAAGTGCTTGAGACGGAAGATTTCGGAACGGATTTTCAGGTGTGCTTCTTGACAAAGCAGTCTGCTGAGGAAATTAAAGACCTCATCAGCGGCATTTCAGAAGTGGAGAACGTCGAAGTTTCTGTCGGTGCGCCGTTAAAAACAGCTGAAAAACCGCAAGCAGCTGAACCGGTGAAGGACGTTCCGGTTAAAAAGGCTGAAAAGCAGCCGAACCCGCAAGCGAAAACGGAAGAACAGCCGAAGCATCACAGCGGCTCGAAAACGATTCGTGTCAACATTGAAAGACTGGATTCTTCAATGAACCTTTTTGAAGAGCTTGTCATTGACCGCGGACGTCTTGAGCAGATCGCCAAAGAGCTTGATCACAATGAATTGACTGAAACCGTTGAACGCCTGACCAGAATCTCAGGAGACCTTCAATCTATTATTCTGAATATGCGGATGGTTCCGGTAGAAACCGTCTTTAACCGTTTCCCGAGAATGATCCGCCAGCTTCAAAAGGAATTAAATAAGAAAATTGAATTGTCCATCATCGGCGCTGAAACAGAGCTTGACCGCACGGTGATTGATGAAATCGGCGATCCGCTTGTCCATTTAATCAGAAACAGCATCGATCACGGCATCGAAGCGCCTGAAGTGCGGGTGAATAAAGGAAAACCGGAATCTGGCCATGTCGTACTTAAGGCATATCACAGCGGAAACCATGTCTTTATTGAGGTTGAAGATGACGGGGCCGGCCTGAACAGAAAGAAAATTCTCGAAAAAGCGCTCGAACGAAATGTCATCACCGAACGTGATGCTGAAACGCTTGAAGATAATGAGATTTACGAGCTTATTTTTGCTCCGGGCTTCTCGACTGCCGATCAAATTTCTGATATTTCGGGCCGGGGTGTCGGCCTGGACGTTGTGAAAAACAAACTTGAATCACTCGGCGGCTCGGTCAGTGTCAAATCCGCGGAAGGCCAAGGTTCTCTTTTCAGTATTCAGCTTCCGCTGACACTTTCAATTATCTCCGTTCTTCTCATTAAACTTGAAGAAGAGACATTTGCGATACCGATCTCTTCTATTATAGAGACGGCTGTGATCGAAAAGAAAGATATCCTGCAGACGCATGACAGAGAAGTGATTGATTTCAGAGGACAGATTGTTCCGATTGTCTACCTGAAAAAAGAATTCGGTATTACGGATTCAAAACAGGATGCGGATCAGTTCCATGTGATCGTCGTGAAAAAGGGCGATAAATCTACTGCTTTTGTCGTGGACTCTTTTATCGGCCAGCAGGAAGTCGTACTGAAATCACTCGGAGACTATTTAACGAACGTCTTTGCGATTTCCGGCGCTACGATTCTCGGAAACGGAGAAGTGGCGCTGATTATTGATTGCAATGCGCTGATCTACTAAAACGACACGAGGAGGTGCCCTTATGACTGCTGAAATCAAAACAGGTGAAAAAATGATTGTGTTTATGATAAACGGGAAAGAATACGCTATCTCAGTTTCCCAGGTGAAATCAATTGAAAAGTGGCAAAAACCGACGAGAGTCCCGGGTGTGGAACCTTATATCCGCGGTGTTATCAATCTGCGCGGGGTGATTACGCCGGTTCTTGATTTAAGAAAACGTCTGAACCAGCCTGAACAGGAGATCACAGAAGAGACGCGGATTATCATTATTTCTTACCGCGACGCCGATGTCGGGTGGGTTGTGGATGAGGCTAATGACGTCATCACCGTGCATGAAAATGAAATTGAATCCGCGCCTGAAAGCCAGACAAAGGAAGCGGATGTGTGGATTAAACAGATCGTCAAGCAAGATAACAGGCTCCTCAATATTATCGATGCGCATGCGGTGCTGGATAAAGGTGCTTCTGCATCTGCATCCGGAGAGCCGAATGCTTAAAGGGGATAAGACAACATGAGTAAGTTTGAAGCGATCAAAGAAGAGCAGATGGATATTTTGCGGGAAGTCGGAAATATCGGGGCGGGTCACTCAGCCTCTGCCATGGCTCAGCTGCTGAACAGAAAGATAGATATGGAAGTGCCGTTTGCGACCTTATTGACATTTGATGAGCTCGCTGATTTTTTCGGAGGTGCCGAAACGCCGGTCGCCAGTATCTTTTTAAGAATGGAAGGCGACATGACCGGTTCTATCTTTCTCATCATGCCTTTTGATCAAGCGGAACAGTTTATCAGAGAGCTGATCGGAAATCCGGATTTTGATATTGACCAGTTGGGTGAAGATCATTTGAGTTCTTCTGCTTTACATGAGTTCGGCAATATTTTAGCAGGTTCCTATTTAACGGCATTGGCTGATTTGACGAAGCTTGAGATTTATCCGAGTGTGCCGGAAATCTCACTGGATATGTTCGGTGCGGTTATCAGTGAAGGGCTGATGGAGCTCAGCCAAGTCGGGGAACATGCCATTGTCGTGGATACTTCTATTTTTGACCAAGGCAGCCGGCAGGAGCTCAAAGCCCATATGTTTATGCTTCCGGACTATGATTCTTTTGAAAAGCTCTTCGTCTCATTGGGTGCGGCTTTATGAGCCGTGCGGAAGCCGCAGTTGTTAAAGTGGGGATTGCGGATGTTCAAATCGCGCGTTATCCGGATAAAATCCGGACTTCGGGTCTCGGTTCATGCGTGGGACTGGTTTTATACGATAAAGACAAACAAACGGCGGGACTCGTTCACGTGATGCTTCCGGACTCCGGTTTATCGAAAACGGCGGAACTGAACCGCGCAAAATATGCAGACACCGCCGTAAAGACGACGATTGACATGCTTTTGAAAGCCGGATGCCGCAAGTTTGCCCTGAAGGCAAAACTCGCCGGGGGAGCCGAGATGTTTAAGTTTAAAATGACAAACGATCTGATGAAAATCGGCCCAAGGAACGTAGCGGCCATTAAAGAGCAGCTTTCATTGTATAACATTCCGGTCATCAGTGAAGATACCGGCGGCTCAAGCGGCCGGACGATTGAATTTGAGCCAAAGTCCTGCATGCTGCACATCCGAACTGTTAAACAAGGTGAAACAACGATTTAATTAAGGTATGAGGTAGGGGGATAACAATGCAATCCTTGAATTATGAAGATCAGGTGCTTTGGTCGCGCTGGAAAGAGTGGAAAGATCCTAAAGCCGGTGATGATTTAATGCGCCGTTACATGCCGCTGGTCACATATCATGTCGGCAGAATTTCCGTCGGACTGCCGAAGTCGGTGCATAAAGACGATCTAATGAGCCTTGGTATGCTTGGTTTATATGATGCCCTAGAAAAATTTGACCCCGGCCGGGATTTAAAATTTGATACCTATGCCTCGTTTAGAATTCGCGGTGCAATCATCGACGGGCTGCGTAAAGAAGATTGGCTGCCCAGAACTTCACGGGAGAAGACAAAAAAAGTCGAAGCGGCGATCGAAAAACTTGAACAGCGCTACCTTCGGAATGTGACGCCTTCAGAGATCGCAGAAGAACTGGGGATGACGGAGCAGGACGTAGTATCAACGATGAATGAAGGGTTTTTTGCCAATCTCTTATCAATTGATGAAAAGCTTCACGACCAGGATGACGGTGAGAATATTCAAGTCATGATCAGAGATGACAAAAATGTGCCGCCGGAAGAAAAAATCATGAAGGACGAGCTGATCGCCCAGCTTGCGGGCAAAATTCACGAGCTCTCTGAAAAAGAACAGCTTGTCGTCAGCTTATTTTATAAAGAAGAACTGACACTGACCGAAATCGGACAAGTCCTGAATCTTTCGACCTCTCGGATTTCGCAGATTCATTCAAAGGCGCTGTTTAAATTAAAGCATCTGCTTGAAAAAGTAATTCAATAATGAACTCATGGTTAGCGAGTGAAAAACATGTCAACACTATTATGGCTTTTGAGCTTTGTGCTTCACGGCATACTGCTTTATGCTGTCATTATTCTGTATACGAGGTTTTCAGCCCTCAAGGAGACGGAGCGTCAGCAGAAGAAGATTCTTGAAGAGACGGAAAACACCCTTGCTGCGTTTCTGCTTGAGTTAAAAGAAGAAAATGAAAGACTCGAAGATGCCAAAAACCGGGCTGATCAAGCGCCGGACGCAGAAGACACGGAATCCCGGCCCGTCAAACCGCAAAAAGAGCCTGATATTCCGGATCACATGGAAAAACTCATCAGTGCAACGGAACAGGCCGAAAGTGAGGAAAACAGCGGCGCGCATTCGTTTGAAGAACGCGTTGCAGAATTATATGAACAGGGGCTCACTCCCGCGGAAATTGCCAAACGGATGAAGAGCGGTAAGACAGAAATCGAGCTGTTTTTAAAATTTCGCGGCAAAGCTGTAAAGGATTCTTGATTGTCGCATAAAGCTGTGTTATATTATGTCTTGGTGTTAAATACACACGCTTAACGATTTATGCAGAGGGTGCTGCAGGCGGCAGTTCTGTACAAAAATGACTTAAGCGGAGGAAAAAAAACCATTATATTAGGAGGAAATAACATGTCAGTCATTTCTATGAAGCAATTGCTTGAAGCTGGTGTTCACTTCGGTCACCAAACACGCCGTTGGAACCCAAAAATGAAGCGTTACATTTTCACGGAGCGTAACGGAATCTACATCATTGACCTTCAAAAAACAGTCAAAAAAGTAGAGGAAGCTTACAACTTCACTAAAAATCTTGCTGCTGAAGGCGGAAAAATCCTTTTCGTCGGAACAAAAAAACAAGCTCAGGATTCTGTTAAAGAAGAAGCTCAGCGCTCTGGCATGTACTTTGTCAACCAACGCTGGTTGGGCGGTACATTAACAAACTTTGAAACAATCCAAAAACGTATTAAACGTCTTAAAGACATTGAAAAAATGCAAGAAAACGGTACGTTTGAAGTACTTCCGAAAAAAGAAGTTGTTCAATTGAAAAAAGAATTAGAGCGTCTTGAAAAATTCCTCGGCGGAATTAAAGACATGAAGGGTCTTCCTGATGCATTATTCATCATCGATCCTCGCAAAGAGCGCATCGCTGTTGCGGAAGCTCGCAAATTGAACATTCCTATCATCGGAATCGTAGATACAAACTGTGATCCTGATGAAATTGATGTCGTAATCCCTGCAAACGATGACGCAATCCGCGCTGTCAAACTTCTTACTTCTAAAATGGCAGATGCAATCTTAGAAGCGAAGCAAGGCGAAGAAGAAGCGGAAGCTGCTGAAGAGACTGCACCTGAAACAGAAACGACAACTGCGTAACCTAATCAAAAGGTGATAAGAGGGACTGCCTTTTATCACCTTTTTTCAAGAAAAATGTATCTATACATATCTTGTTTACACATATAAGGAGGAATTTAAATGGCTATTACTGCACAGCAGGTAAAAGAACTGCGTCAAAAAACAGGCGCTGGTATGATGGACTGTAAAAAAGCGTTGACTGAAACTGACGGAGATATGGACAAAGCAATCGACCTTCTGAGAGAAAAAGGAATTGCGAAAGCAGCTAAAAAAGCTGACCGTATCGCTGCTGAAGGTTCTACTCTTATTAAAACTGACGGCAACAAAGGCGTTATCTTAGAAGTAAACTCTGAAACTGACTTCGTTGCGAAAAACGAAGGCTTCAAAGAGCTTCTGGACACGCTTGCTGACCACCTTCTTACAAACGCTCCTGCTGATCTTGAAGAAGCAATGGGACAAAAGATGGAAAACGGTTCTACTGTTGAAGAATACATCACAAGCAACGTTGCTAAAATCGGAGAGAAAATCACTCTTCGCCGTTTTGCTGTTCTTACAAAAGAAGACAGCGAAGCGTTCGGTGCTTACCTTCACATGGGTGGCCGCATCGGCGTATTATCTGTTCTTAGCGGAACAACTGACGAAGATCTTGCAAAAGACATCGCAATGCATGTTGCGGCGGTAAATCCTCGTTACATTTCACGCGACCAAGTGTCTGAAGAAGAAGCAAACCACGAGCGTCAGATCCTGACTCAGCAAGCTCTTCAAGAAGGCAAACCGGAAAACATCGTAGCTAAAATGGTTGAAGGCCGTCTGAACAAATTCTTCGAAGAAATTTGCTTATTAGACCAAGCTTTCGTTAAAAACCCAGACGAAAAAGTGAAACAAGTTGTCGCTGCGAAAAACGCATCTGTTAAAACTTACGTCCGCTACGAAGTTGGAGAAGGTATTGAAAAACGCCAAGAAAACTTTGCTGAAGAAGTTATGAACCAAGTGAAAAAATAATGGCGGAAAGCCTCGGCGAATCTTTCGCGGCTTTTCAGGCAGTATAGGGGACACTACTTGTGTTCCCTATTTTTAAAACTATATTTACAAACTTTTTTTTCTCTTGCATAATAGGAAACGGCAATGTTTACACTTGGAGGTTATTATGGAAAAACCAAAATACAATCGTATCGTTTTAAAGCTTAGCGGAGAAGCGTTGGCAGGAGAACAGGGAAACGGGATTAATCCGACTGTCATCCAATCCATAGCTAAACAGGTAAAAGAAATCGCTGAGCTTGACGTCGAAGTGGCCGTAGTCGTAGGCGGCGGCAACTTATGGCGCGGAAAAACAGGCAGTGACTTAGGAATGGACCGTGCGACTGCCGATTATATGGGCATGCTTGCCACTGTCATGAACTCACTTGCCCTGCAGGACAGTCTTGAAACTCTCGGAATCCAGTCCAGAGTGCAGACATCAATTGAAATGCGTCAGGTCGCTGAGCCTTACATCAGAAGAAAAGCCATCCGCCATCTGGAGAAAAAACGCGTTGTGATTTTTGCCGCGGGAACAGGAAACCCTTATTTCTCTACGGACACAACCGCAGCGCTGCGTGCCGCTGAAATCGAAGCGGATGTGATCTTAATGGCGAAAAATAATGTCGACGGTGTGTATAATGCTGATCCCAGAAAAGATGAGTCAGCCGTTAAATACGAACAATTATCTTATCTCGATGTGTTAAAAGACGGGCTGGAAGTCATGGATTCTACGGCTTCTTCACTATGTATGGATAATGATATTCCGCTGATCGTCTTTTCTATTATGGAAGAAGGAAATATTAAGCGTGCCGTAATCGGCGAATCAATCGGAACGATCGTAAGGGGGAAATAACGTTGTCAAACGAAGTATTAACACAAACAAAAGAACGCATGGAAAAAGCGGTTGCCGCTTATTCACGGGAATTGGCGTCAGTCCGCGCAGGACGTGCCAACCCGTCTCTATTGGATAAAGTGACAGTAGAATACTACGGTGCCCAAACACCTTTAAACCAGCTGTCTTCCATCAATGTGCCTGAAGCGCGTATGCTTGTTGTCACACCGTATGACAAAACAGCAATCGGCGATATTGAAAAAGCGATCCTGAAAGCTGATCTTGGCGTAACTCCGACAAGTGACGGCACAATTATCCGTATCGCGATCCCGGCTCTGACGGAAGAAAGACGTAAAGAACTTGTCAAAGTCGTGAAAAAATATGCGGAAGAAGCGAAAGTAGCAGTCCGTAATGTCCGCCGTGACAGCAATGATGAACTCAAGAAGCTTGAGAAAAACGGAGACATTACAGAAGACGAGCTTCGTGCTTCCAGTGAAGACGTTCAAAAGCTGACAGATGAATATGTGTCAAAAATTGACAGCGTCACAAAGGACAAAGAAAAAGAAATCATGGAAGTTTAATGAAAAACTATGTACAATAGATAATGTGAAAAGACCCTCTCATGTTTACAGGGGGTTTTTTTGTTAATACTGTTGATTACATTGATCATCAGCAATGCAACCTTTTTGGGTGACGGAGGAATCTCATGCTCAACATACTCAAAAATTGGAAGAATCAGCAGAATGCGGCTTCCAACTTAGAACGGTATACAAAAGAAGACATACTGAAGGGTGAAATTCCCGCACACATCGCCATTATTATGGACGGAAACGGGCGCTGGGCGAAGAAACGCTCACTTCCGCGGATTGCCGGACATCATGAAGGAATGAAAGTGGTAAAAAGGGTGACAAAGCTCGCAAATCAGCTCGGCGTCAAAGTTTTGACGCTTTATGCGTTTTCCACGGAGAACTGGAAGCGCCCGAAGATGGAAGTCGACTTTTTAATGAAGCTTCCGGAAGAGTTCCTGAATACGTACCTTCCTGAATTAATAGAGGAAAATGTACAGGTGAAAATTATCGGAGATGAATCTGCGCTCCCTTCTCATACGTACAGGGCGATTGAGAAGGCCGTAAAAGATACAGAACAAAATGACGGGCTGATTCTCAATTTCGCTTTGAACTACGGCGGGCGCACGGAAATCGTCAATGCGGCAAAAGCATTGGCCGAACAGGTGAAAAGCGGCACGCTGAATATCGAAGACATTGATGAAGCGCTCTTTTCCGGGCATTTAATGACAGAATCACTTCAGGATCCGGAGCTCCTTATCAGAACGAGCGGAGAAATCAGACTGAGCAATTTTATGCTTTGGCAGGTGGCTTACAGTGAATTTGTTTTTACAGATGTCCTGTGGCCCGATTTTAAAGAAGATCACTTTCTGCAGGCAGTGGGAGAATTTCAGCAGCGGGGCCGGAGGTTTGGCGGAATTTAGAGGATGGTGGAAATGAAACAAAGATTGTTAACGGGTGTTTTGGCAGCGGCACTATTTTTATTTTTGGTTATTTTCGGAGGATTGCCGTTCACCATATTTGTTTACGTGATGGGAAGTATAGCGCTTTTTGAGCTTTTGCGGATGAAAAAGCTCAGATTTTTTTCTTTTCCGGGGCTGATCAGCCTCTTGCTGTTATGGCTGTATATGATGCCGGATGAGTATCATTTTTTTGACGCGAAAATGGAAGTGACGATTTTCGCCGTACTGATACTTCTCAGCTATACGGTGCTTGTGAAAAACACCTTTACGTTTGACGAAGTCGGGTTCATCGTCCTCGCGACGGTATATATCGGACTGTGTTTTCATTATTTTATTGAAATCAGAAACATTGAAACAAACGGGCTTTTGTATATCTTTTATGCCTGCGTTGTCATATGGTCAACGGACTCGGGCGCATATTTCGTCGGAAAGTCGCTCGGGAAGCGGAAGCTGTGGCCCGAAATCAGCCCCAACAAAACGGTGGAAGGGTTTCTCGGCGGTATTGCGATCGCTCTTATTTTTACGGCTGTTTTCCAGCTGTTTGCGCACCTTCCGATTTCATACCCGATTCTTTTGGTCATCACGCTTGTTCTGTCTGTTTTCGGACAGATCGGGGATTTGGTTGAATCAGCGCTTAAGCGGCACTATGATGTGAAGGATTCGGGAAAAATCCTTCCAGGGCACGGCGGCATTTTAGATCGATTTGACAGCTTTTTGTTTGTCATGCCGTTCTTATACTTTCTGCTTGCGCTTTTTTCATGAGAAAGGCTAATATGAAAACAAGACCGATCTGGACGCATAGAATGGGAGTGGCATTTTGAAGAATATTTGTCTTTTAGGAGCAACAGGATCAATAGGAGAGCAGACGTTAGACGTATTGCGCATGCATCAAGATCAATTCCGTCTCGTCTCGATGACTTTCGGTAAAAATGCCGAGAAAGCGATACCGTTGATCAGAACGTTTCAGCCGAAATATGTAGCAGTCGGCGACATGGATACATATCAAAAAGTGAAAGAGGCGTCTTTTTCTCATGAATGTCAAATCGGCATCGGAGAAGAAGGCCTGATTGAAGCGGCAGTCATGGATGAAGTGGATATCGTGGTCAATGCGCTGCTCGGAAGCGTCGGTTTAATTCCGACTTTGAAAGCGATTGAACAGAAAAAAACAATTGCCCTTGCAAATAAGGAAACTCTCGTCACTGCCGGGCATATAGTGAAAGGACACGCAAAACAATACGGCGTTCCTCTTCTTCCGGTCGACAGCGAACATTCCGCTATTTTTCAGGCGCTGCAAGGCGAACAGAGCAAAAATATCGAGCGTCTGATCATTACAGCATCCGGAGGCAGTTTCAGAGATAAAACGCGGCAGGAGCTTGAGTCTGTAACGATTGCCGACGCCCTTAATCACCCGAACTGGTCGATGGGTGCAAAGATTACGATTGACTCGGCTACAATGATGAATAAAGGGCTTGAAGTCATTGAAGCGCATTGGCTGTTTGACATTCCGTATGAACAGATTGACGTTGTTTTACATAAGGAGAGCATCATTCATTCGATGGTTGAATTTCACGACAGAAGCGTCATCGCCCAGCTCGGAAATCCGGACATGAGGGTGCCGATTCAATACGCGCTGACATATCCGGACCGGCTGCCTCTGCCTGAAACAAAAAGGCTTGAATTATGGGAGATCGGAAGCCTCCATTTTGCGAAAGCTGACTTTGAAAGGTTCCGCTGCTTACAATTTGCCTTTGAATCAGGTAAAATAGGGGGAACGATGCCGACGGTTTTAAATGCGGCTAATGAAGAAGCAGTTGCCGCTTTTCTTGGCGGACGGATTTCGTTCTTAACGATTGAAGATCTGATTGAAAAAGCATTGAACCGCCACAGCGTAATTCAGGATCCGAGTCTTGCGGATATCCAAGAAGTGGACAAAGACACCCGGGGATACGTTAATTCAATACTCACATAAGGTGGTATGTTCGTGAATACAGTTATCGCGTTTATTATTATTTTCGGAACGCTCGTTTTCTTCCATGAGCTGGGGCATTTACTGCTCGCCCAAAGAGCGGGAATCCTTTGCCGCGAGTTTGCGATCGGTTTCGGGCCCAAAATCTTTTCATTTAAAAAGAATGAAACCGTGTATACGATCAGGCTCCTTCCGGTCGGCGGGTTCGTCCGCATGGCCGGTGAAGATCCGGAGATGATTGAAGTCAAACCGGGTTATACCGTCGGTCTTCTTTTTAATAAAGACGACGAAGTGGAAAAAGTCATCATTAATCAAAAGGAAAAATACCCCGACGCTTTAATTATCGAGGTAGAGACGGCTGATCTTGAGCACGAAATGAAGATTACCGGGTACGAGCAGGGGAAAGAAGATGAGCTGGCGGCCTTTACCGTCAGCCAGACCTCTTTTTTCATCGTAGACGGAGAAGAAGTGCAGATTGCGCCTTACAACCGTCAATTCGGGTCAAAACCCGTATGGCAACGGATTAAGGCGATTGCTGCCGGTCCGATTATGAATTTCATCTTAGCGTATGTCATTCTCGTCATGCTTGGATTTATTCAGGGCGTGCCTTCGAATCAGCCTGAGCTCGGGAAGCTGACAGACAATGGACGTGCTGCGGCTGCCGGTTTACAAGAAGGCGACTATATCCAGAGCATTAACGGTGAAAAAATGCGGTCATGGACTGACATCGTGACAGCGGTAAAAGACAATCCCGGGAAAAAAATCGATGTCGCCGTCAAACGGGACGGCAAATCGTTTCATATCTCGGTTACCCCTGAAGCCGTAAAAGATGAAAACAAAAAAACAATCGGCCGCTTCGGCTCTTATGCGCCGACTGAAAAAGGCGCGTTCGCAGCGATCGCTTACGGCGCGACATCTACTGTTGATGTCACAAAGGCGATCCTGACCAACTTAAGCAAAATCGTGACAGGCCAGTTTAAGCTTGATATGCTTTCGGGTCCTGTGGGGATTTATGATATGACGGATCAGGTTGCAAAAACCGGCATCATCAATCTATTCCAGTTTGCGGCATTTTTAAGCATCAACCTTGGAATCGTCAACCTGCTGCCGATCCCGGCGCTTGACGGCGGACGGCTGCTGTTTTTATTCATTGAAGCAATCCGCGGTAAGCCGATTAACCGTGACAAGGAAGCATTTGTCGTATTTATCGGCGTAGCTTTCTTAATGCTTCTTATGCTGGTTGTCACATGGAACGATATCCAGCGTTTATTCTTATAATTGACTAGTAAAAAATCAGAGGTGCGAAGACATGAGACAAAGTTTGACGCTTATTCCGACCCTGAGAGAAGTGCCGGCTGATGCTGAAGCAAAAAGCCATAAGCTTCTGCTGAGAGCGGGATTTATCAGACAAAATACGAGCGGGGTTTACAGCTACATGCCCCTTGCTTACAGGGTCATTCAAAACATTCAGAAGATCGTGCGTGAAGAAATGGAAAAAATCAACGCGGTGGAAATGCTGATGCCGGCCCTTCAGCAGGCTGAAACATGGCAGGAATCAGGCAGATGGTATACGTACGGGCCTGAATTGATGCGTCTGAAAGACCGTCACGGCCGCGAATTTGCTTTAGGCGCGACGCATGAAGAAGTCATTACTTCTCTCGTGCGCGATGAGGTGAAATCTTATAAGCGTCTGCCGCTCACTCTTTACCAGATCCAGTCTAAATTCAGAGATGAGAAACGCCCGCGTTTCGGGTTATTGCGGGGACGCGAATTCATCATGAAAGATGCGTATTCTTTCCATGCCTCTGAAGAAAGTCTGGAGGAAACATACCAAAACATGTACGGCGCATACAGCAGCATTTTCGCACGGTGCGAATTAAACGTCCGTCCCGTTATCGCTGACTCAGGTGCAATGGGCGGAAAAGACACGCATGAATTTATGGCTCTTTCCGAAATAGGGGAAGACACCATCGCTTATTCCGATGAATCCTCTTACGCAGCCAACACGGAAATGGCCGAAGTTGTGATGAAAAGCGAGCCTTCCAATGAAAAACCCGAGGCGCTGGAGAAAATTGATACGCCGAATGTTAAAACCATTGAAGAGCTGGCTTCTTTCCTTCAGATTGAACCGAGCGCCTGCATCAAATCCATGCTGTTTAAAGCAGATGACCGATTTGTTCTCGTGTTAGTAAGGGGCGATCATGAGGTCAATGACGTAAAAGTGAAAAACCTTCTAAACGCGGAAGTGGTTGAGCTTGCGTCTCATGAAGAGGTAGCGGAGAAGCTTGGCACGGAGCCGGGATTTGCGGGGCCGATCGGCGCTGCCGGCGACATTGAGATTTATGCCGACCAGGCTGTGAAAGTCATGGTAAACGCCGTAAGCGGCGCGAATGAAAAAGACCGCCATTACAGAAACGTAAACATCGAACGCGATGCGTCTGTAAAAGCATATGCCGATCTTCGAATCATTCAGGAAGGCGATCCGTCACCTGACGGAAAAGGCAAGATCCGCTTCGCTGAAGGAATTGAGGTCGGACAAGTCTTTAAGCTCGGTACGCGTTACTCTGAAGCGATGAATGCGACATACCTTGATGAAAACGGGCGTGCGCAGCCGATGCTGATGGGATGTTACGGAATCGGCGTATCAAGAACGCTTTCAGCAATCGCCGAACAGCACCACGACGAAAAAGGCCTGATCTGGCCGAAAAGCGTTGCTCCGTATGATCTTCATATTTTGGCGCTGAATATGAAAAACGAAGCGCAAAAAGAGCTTGCCGAGCAGCTATACGGTAAACTCCAAGCCGAAGGTTATGAAGTGTTATACGATGACCGCGCTGAACGCGCAGGCGTGAAATTTGCTGACTCTGACCTGATCGGCCTTCCGATCCGCATTACTGTCGGTAAACGTGCAGATGAAGGCATCGTAGAAGTGAAAATCCGCAAAACCGGTGAATCTGCCGAAGTTTCAGTGGATGAGCTTTCTGAATTTATCAAGACGAAGTAATCACCATAACGAATCGTACAAAATCATGTTAAAATAGAGAAAAAAGAAGGTACCTCATCACCTGCGGAGGTACCTTCACTTATGATGTTTTAAGGGAGGGATACTGTCTGAATGGAACAGTTATCAGTAAACAGAAGACAGTTTCAGATTCTTCTTCAGCAGCTTAATATGACAGATGATACCTTCATGACATACTTTGAAGACGGAGAGATTGATAAACTGACAATCCATAAAGCAGAAAAGGCCTGGCATTTTCAATTTCGCTTTAAGGCTCTTTTGCCGTATCAAATATATGACTCATTCATGATGAGATTAACACAATCGTTTGCTCACATTGCCCGGGTCACATCGTCCATTCAAGTCATTGATCCTAGAGTGTCAGAGAAGCTTGTACAGGATTATTGGACACGCTGTATCGAAGAGCTTGAAGGAACCTCGCCGCCGATGGTGGCACTTTTGAATCAGCAGAAACCGAAGCTCAAGGGAAACAAGCTGATCGTGAAAACAAAAACAGATACAGAAGCATCGGCGCTCAAAAATAAATACAGCGCTCTGATTCAGCACAGCTATCGCCAATTCGGTTTCCCGGAACTGCAGCTGGATACCGAAACTTTCGTGTCTGACCAAGAAGTCCAGAAATTCCGCGAGCAAAAGCTTGCTGAAGATCAGGAGCGGGCGATGCAGGCGCTTATCGAAATGGAGAAGAAGGAAAAAGAGGGCGATGAGGATCAAGCGCCGTCCGGCCCGCTTGTCATCGGCTATCAAATTAAAGAGAACGAAGAAATCCGGACGCTTGACAGCATCATGGATGAAGAAAGAAGAATTACGGTGCAGGGCTATGTGTTTGATGCTGAAACACGCGAGCTGAAAAGCGGACGCACGCTCTGCATTTTCAAAATCACGGACTATACAAACAGTATTTTAGTAAAAATGTTTGCGAGAGAAAAAGAAGACGCCGCCCTGATGAAAACACTGAAAAAGGGCATGTGGGTGAAAGCGCGGGGAAGCATCCAAAACGATACATTCGTCAGAGACCTCGTCATGATTGCAAATGACGTGAATGAAATAAAAGCCGAAACCCGTGAAGACACCGCTCCTGAAGGCGAAAAGCGGGTAGAGCTTCATCTGCATTCCCCGATGAGTCAAATGGACGCTGTAACGGGAATCGGAAAGCTTGTCGAACAGGCGAAAAAATGGGGGCATGAAGCGATTGCCTTAACTGATCATGCCGTCGTGCAGTCCTTCCCGGATGCCTATTCCGCCGCGAAAAAACACGGTATTAAAATGATTTACGGAATGGAAGCCAACATCGTAGATGACGGCGTTCCGATCGCATACAATCCCGCTCACCGTCTTCTTGAAGAGGACACATATGTCGTCTTTGACGTTGAAACGACAGGTCTGTCTGCCGTGTATGACACGATCATTGAGCTGGCCGCAGTCAAAATAAGAGGCGGAGAAATCATTGATAAATTCGAAGCGTTCGCCAATCCGCATCATCCGCTGTCAGCAACGACGATAGAGCTTACCGGGATTACGGATGACATGGTCCGCGACGCTCCCGATGTCGTTGACGTTGTCCGGGATTTTAAAGAGTGGATCGGCGATGATGTGCTTGTGGCTCATAACGCCAGCTTTGATATGGGATTTTTAAATGTAGCGTACAAGCGCCTTCTGAAAACGGAAAAAGCGAAAAATCCGGTCATTGATACGCTGGAACTCGCGCGTTTCCTGTATCCTGAATTTAAAAATCACCGCTTAAATACGTTATGTAAAAAGTTTGATATTGAATTAACCCAGCATCACCGTGCGGTCTTTGACGCTGAAGCAACGGGATACCTGCTGTTGAAAATGCTTAAAGACGCGGCTGAAAAAGATATTTTTTATCATGATCAGCTGAATGAGAATATGGGACAATCCAATGCTTACCAAAGATCGAGACCTTATCACGCAACATTGCTTGCCGTAAATGAGACCGGCCTGAAAAATCTGTTTAAGCTCGTGTCGATTTCTCATATTCAATATTTCTACAGAGTGCCGCGCATTCCGAGGTCACAGCTTAACAAATACAGAGAAGGCCTGTTAATCGGCTCTGCCTGTGACAGGGGAGAGGTTTTTGAAGGCATGATGCAAAAATCACCTGAAGAGGTTGAAGATATCGCATCCTTCTATGACTACCTTGAAGTGCAGCCGCCGGAAGTATACAGACACCTGCTGCAGCTTGAACTCGTCCGGGATGAAAAAGCGCTGAAAGAAATCATCGCCAACATTACGAAGCTCGGGGAAAAATTGAATAAGCCGGTCGTTGCTACGGGAAATGTCCACTATTTAAACGATGAGGATAAAATTTACCGAAAGATCTTAATTTCTTCCCAAGGCGGCGCCAACCCGTTAAACAGGCATGAACTGCCAAAGGTGCACTTCAGAACGACAGATGAAATGCTGGAGGCTTTCTCTTTTCTGGGTGCGGAAAAAGCGAAAGAAATCGTGGTTGACAATACGCAGAAAGTCGCTTCGATGATCGAAGAGATCAAGCCGATTAAAGACGACCTGTACACGCCGAAAATTGAAGGTGCTGATGAAGAAATCCGTGAAATGAGCTATCAGCGCGCGAGAAGCATTTACGGTGAGGAGCTTCCCGAAATTGTTGAAGCGAGAATAGAAAAAGAATTAAAAAGCATCATCGGCCACGGATTCGCCGTTATTTATCTCATTTCACATAAGCTTGTCAAACGGTCTTTGGATGACGGCTATCTCGTCGGCTCCCGGGGGTCCGTCGGTTCATCACTTGTGGCGACCTTAACGGAAATTACTGAAGTGAACCCGCTTGCTCCGCATTATGTGTGCCCGAGCTGCCGGTATTCCGAATTCTTTAATGACGGATCAGTCGGTTCCGGTTTTGACCTTCCGGATAAAAGCTGCCCGTCTTGCGGCACTCCTTTGAAAAAGGACGGACATGATATTCCGTTTGAAACGTTCTTAGGCTTTAAAGGTGACAAAGTACCTGATATCGACTTGAACTTCTCAGGTGAGTATCAGCCGCATGCCCATAACTACACGAAAGTGCTGTTCGGGGAAGATAATGTTTATCGCGCGGGAACGATCGGCACCGTTGCGGAAAAGACGGCTTACGGATATGTGAAAGGCTATGCGGGCGACCACAACCTTCATATGCGCGGCGCGGAGATCGACCGCCTTGTACAGGGATGCACCGGCGTTAAGAGAACGACCGGCCAGCACCCGGGGGGCATTATCGTTGTGCCGGATTACATGGATATTTACGATTTTTCACCAATTCAATTCCCTGCTGATGCGACAGGGTCTGAATGGAAAACGACTCACTTTGACTTCCACTCCATTCATGACAACCTGCTGAAGCTTGATATATTGGGGCACGATGATCCGACAGTCATCCGGATGCTTCAGGATTTAAGCGGAATTGATCCGAAGACGATTCCGACAGATGATCCGGAAGTCATGAAGATTTTCCAAGGCACAGAATCGCTCGGCGTCACTGAAGAACAGATCGGCTGTAAAACGGGGACGCTCGGCATTCCTGAATTCGGGACGCGATTTGTACGGCAGATGCTTGAGGATACAAAGCCGACGACGTTCTCTGAGCTTGTCCAGATTTCCGGGCTTTCCCACGGAACGGACGTATGGCTCGGCAATGCACAGGAACTGATACACAACAATACGTGTGAACTGAGCGAAGTGATCGGCTGCCGCGATGACATTATGGTTTACTTGATTTATCAGGGCCTTGAGCCTTCACTGGCCTTTAAGATCATGGAATTTGTCCGTAAAGGCAAAGGCCTGACGCCGGAATGGGAAGAAGAAATGAAAAAGAACAATGTGCCGAACTGGTATATTGATTCATGCAAAAAAATCAAATACATGTTCCCGAAAGCCCACGCCGCTGCATACGTATTAATGGCGGTGCGGATTGCATACTTTAAAGTGCATCACGCGCTTTTATATTATGCTGCGTATTTTACCGTGCGCGCAGATGACTTTGACATTGATACGATGATTAAAGGCTCGACTGCCATCAGAGCGGTGATGGATGATATCAGCTCTAAAGGGCTTGATGCTTCGCCGAAGGAAAAAAACCTCCTGACCGTGTTAGAGCTTGCGCTTGAAATGTGTGAACGCGGCTATTCTTTCCAGAAGGTCGATCTATACCGTTCCAGCGCTTCGGAATTTATCATTGACGGCAACAGTCTGATTCCGCCGTTCAACTCGATTCCGGGGCTTGGAACCAATGCCGCTCTCAATATTGTAAAAGCGCGGGAAGAAGGAGAGTTCCTTTCAAAAGAGGACCTTCAAAAACGCGGAAAAGTGTCAAAAACCATTTTAGAGTATTTAGACCGCCACGGCTGTCTGGAGTCGCTCCCGGATCAAAATCAGCTGTCTCTGTTTTAAGCTTTGAGGACAGCCGTCTGAGCGGAGTTTGATTTGCATTAAATATATGGTTATGGTATAGTTTTATTGGAAATGCTAACGATTACCGAGGCAAAGAGTGGGGAAACCCGCTCTTTTGTATTGAACAGGCAATTTTGCCTCGACATGTCCATCGTTTTCTCAAAGCCCCTGCTCTTTAGAAGCAGGGTTTTTATGCAGAGGAACGGCTGATATGATATCGACAGCACAAGGAGGAAAAACATGAGCAAAAAAGTGACTGATACCGTTCAAGGAATGGCTCAGCCCATACTGGATGACCTTCAGCTTGAACTCGTAGACATTGAATTTGTCAAAGAGGGTCAAAACTGGTTCCTTCGCGTGTTTATTGATTCCGATAACGGTGTTGATATTGAGGAGTGCGCCAAAGTCAGCGAAGCGTTAAGCGAAAAGCTGGATGAGGCCGATCCGATCACTCAGAACTACTTTCTTGAAGTATCTTCTCCTGGAGCCGAGCGTCCATTAAAGAAAAAAGCCGACTTCGAAAAATCACTGGGTAAAAATGTGTACATGAAAACGTACGAACCGATTGACGGTTTAAAAGTGTTTGAAGGCAAATTGGCTGAATTTGATGGACAAACTGCTACAATAGAGATGACAATTAAAACAAGAAAGAAACGGGTCAATATTCCGTATGAAAAAATAGCTAACGCAAGATTAGCTGTAACATTTTAATCAATGAAGTATTAGTGTTTAAGGGGGGAGACCGCTAACATGAGCAGTGAACTATTAGATGCCCTCACGATTCTTGAAAAAGAAAAAGGCATCAGTAAAGACATTATCATCGAAGCAATTGAAGCTGCCTTAATTTCTGCGTATAAGCGAAATTTTAACCAGGCGCAAAACGTACGGGTCGATCTGAACCGTGAAACGGGCACCATCCGCGTGTTCGCCAGAAAGGATGTCGTAGACGAGGTATACGATTCAAGGCTTGAAATCTCGCTTGACGACGCCCAGCACATCCATCCGAACTACCTTGTCGGAGATGTCGTTGAAATAGAAGTAACGCCGAAAGACTTCGGCCGCATTGCCGCGCAGACGGCGAAACAAGTTGTGACGCAGCGTGTCCGTGAGGCTGAGCGCGGCGTGATTTACTCGGAATTTATCGATCGTGAAGAAGACATCATGACGGGAATTGTACAGCGCTTAGACAGCAAGTTTATTTACGTGTCTCTCGGCAAGATTGAAGCGCTGCTGCCCGTTAATGAACAAATGCCGAATGAGAGCTATAAACCTCACGATCGGATTAAAGTATTTATCACAAAAGTCGAAAAAACGACAAAAGGGCCGCAGATCTACGTATCAAGAACGCATCCCGGTCTTTTGAAACGTCTTTTTGAAATCGAAGTGCCGGAAATTTATGACGGAACGGTCGAGCTGAAATCCGTTGCCAGAGAAGCGGGCGACCGCTCCAAAATCTCTGTCCGCACTGATGATGCTGACGTTGATCCTGTCGGTTCATGCGTCGGGCCTAAAGGCCAGCGCGTGCAGGCGATCGTCAATGAACTGAAAGGCGAAAAAATTGATATCGTCAACTGGTCTGATGATCCGGTTGAATTTGTTGCCAATGCGCTCAGCCCATCTAAAGTGCTGGATGTCATCGTCAACGAAGAAGAAAAAGCCACGACTGTCGTTGTTCCTGATTACCAGCTTTCTCTGGCGATCGGAAAAAGAGGGCAAAACGCCCGCTTAGCTGCGAAACTGACAGGCTGGAAAATTGATATCAAAAGTGAAACGGATGCAAGAGAACTTGGCATCTTTCCGAGAGAGCATGAAGAAGATGACGATTTAGAGCCGCTCTTTATGGAGCCTGAAACAGCAGAATCGGATGAATAAGAGGTGACTTTAGGTGAATAAGCGAAAAAAAATTCCTCTGCGTAAATGTGTGGTAACGGGGGAAATGAAGCCTAAAAAGGAACTGATCCGAATTGTCCGTTCAAAAGAAGGAGAGATTTCAGTCGATCCGATAGGCAAGAAGAACGGGCGGGGTGCCTATATCACCCTGGAGAAAGAATGCATCTTAGCTGCGAAAAAGAAAAACACATTGCAAAATCAATTTCAATCACAAATCGATGACCAGATTTTCGAAGAATTGCTGGAACTGGCGGAAAAGGTGAAAAAATAACATGTCTGGAATGGAATGGTTTCCCTTGCTGGGTCTGGCCAATCGAGCTCGTAAGGTCGTGTCGGGCGAGGACTTGGTTATAAAAGAAATTAGAAATGCGCGTGCAAAACTTGTTCTGCTGACAGAAGATGCATCTGCGAATACTGCAAAAAAAGTATCCGATAAATGCAATTATTATAAAGTACCTTATAAAAAAGTCGAAAGCCGCGCGGATCTCGGCCGCTCTATCGGCAAGGAATCACGTGTCGTTGTCGCCGTCACTGACCAAGGTTTTGCGAATAAGCTGATCAGCTTGCTCGATTAATATTTTTGGGGGTGAACGAATGGCTAAAATGAGAGTATACGAATATGCAAAAGCCATCAATGTTTCAAGTAAGGAAATTTTGACTGCGCTGAAAAACATGGATATAGTAGTAAATAACCATATGGCAACGCTTGAAGAAAAGACCATTAAGCAGCTTGATGCGAAATTTAAAAAAGGCGGCGCCGGCGTTAAATCTCAAAAGCCTGCGGAAACGAACAAAAACAAGCAGCCGCAAGGGGTTAATCAGCAGCCTGCTGGGAATCAACCAAACAAAATTCGAGACGGAAAGAAGAATGACGTGCAGAATAATCAATTTAACAAAAACAAGAAGAATAACAACAACAAAAACAAAAACAAACGCAATCATAACAACAAAAATCAGCATCAGCAAAAACCGCTGAAGCCGAAAAAAGAGCTTCCTGAGAAAATTACGTTTTCCGGCTCTTTAACAGTCGGAGCTTTAGCCGAGGAACTTGGCAAAGAGCCGTCTGAACTCATTAAAAAACTAATGCTTCTGGGCGTAATGGCTACGATTAACCAGGAGCTTGACAAAGACACAATCGAACTGATCGCATCTGAATACGGTGTGGAAACAGAAGAAGTGATTGTGCTCGAAGAAACTGAGCTTGAAAAATACGAAGAGGCTGACAAAGAAGAAGATCTTCAAATCCGTCCGCCTGTCGTGACAATCATGGGCCACGTTGACCACGGGAAAACGACCCTTCTTGACAGCATCAGAAAAACAAAGGTTGTTGAAGGAGAAGCGGGCGGAATCACCCAGCATATCGGGGCTTACCAGATCGAAGAAAACGGCAAAAAAATCACGTTCTTGGATACACCGGGACACGCGGCGTTCACAACGATGCGCGCGCGCGGAGCGGAAGTAACCGATATTACCATTTTAGTCGTAGCGGCTGATGACGGCGTTATGCCGCAAACAGTCGAAGCCATCAACCATGCGAAAGCGGCTGAGGTTCCGATTATCGTTGCCGTGAATAAAGTGGATAAAGAGAGCGCGAACCCTGACCGTGTCATGCAGGAGCTGACTGAATATGGACTCGTTCCTGAAGCATGGGGAGGAGAAACGATTTTCGTTCCTCTGTCCGCGCTTACAGGCAAGGGAATTGACGAGCTTGTCGAAATGATTCTGCTTGTCAGTGAAGTGGAAGAGCTGAAAGCCAATCCGAACCGTCAGGCAAAAGGAACGGTTATTGAAGCTGAGCTTGATAAAGGAAGAGGATCTGTCGCGACACTTCTCGTTCAAACGGGAACATTGCATGTCGGAGATCCGATCGTTGTCGGAAACACATTCGGCCGCGTGCGGGCCATGGTCAATGATCTCGGCCGCCGCGTGAAAACAGCCGGACCGTCCACACCTGTAGAGATCACAGGCTTAAACGACGTACCGCAGGCTGGCGATCAATTCCTCGTCTTTAAAGACGAAAAAACAGCCCGTTCTGTCGGTGAAGCGCGCGCTTCCAAACAATTGGACGAACAGCGCAGCGACAAAGCGAAGCTGAGCCTCGATGATCTGTTTGAACAAATTAAACAAGGTGATGTCAAAGACATCAACTTAATCGTAAAAGCGGACGTTCAAGGTTCTGCAGAAGCGTTAACGGCCGCTCTTCAAAAAATTGAAGTAGAAGGCGTAAAAGTGAAAATCATTCACACAGGCGTCGGTGCGATTACGGAATCAGACATCATTCTCGCATCTGCTTCAAATGCAATCGTTATCGGGTTTAATGTGCGCCCAGACGGAAATGCTAAGAGCACGGCTGAAGCAGAAAATGTAGATATCCGCCTTCACCGTATCATTTACAAAGTCATCGAAGAAATTGAAGCGGCGATGAAAGGAATGCTTGATCCTGAATACGAAGAAAAAGTCATCGGCCAGGTTGAAGTGCGCCAAACATTCAAAGTGTCGAAAATCGGTACGATTGCCGGCGGATATGTAACAGACGGCCACATTACACGTGACAGCGGACTCCGCTTGATCCGTGACGGCGTCGTTATCTTCGAAGGCGAAGTAGACGTTCTGAAACGCTTCAAAGATGATGTGAAAGAAGTTTCACAAGGATATGAATGTGGTATTACAATTAAGAAATACAATGACATTCGCGAAGGTGACATCCTTGAAGCGTATGTCATGCAGGAAATCGAAAGAAAGTGATCGGATTTGCGGAATGTGAATGCATCATTTACGATGCGGGATCATTAAAGGAGAAACGGGCCGTTCTGAAGCGGATTATAACGAGGGTCCGGAATAAGTTCAACGTGTCGGCCGCAGAAATCGGCTATCAGGACACTTGGCAGAGGACCAGCTTCGGAATCGCCGTCGTCTCCTCCTCTCACGTTCAGGCGGAAAAGGAGATTCAGCGCGTACTCGCGTTTATTGACTCCTTTCCCGAAATAGAACGGACGATCACTAGAACAGAGTGGTTTTAACTTAGAGGTGATTGAATTGAGTATGAGAGCAAACCGTGTCGGCGAACAGATGAAAAAAGAGCTCGGAGATATTATCAGCCGAAAGCTGAAAGATCCGAGAATCGGATTTCTGACTGTAACAGACGTACGTGTTTCAGGTGATTTGCAAATAGCGAAGGTGTATATCTCCGTTCTCGGCGGAGAGAAAAAGAAAGAGGAGGCGCTGAAAGGGCTTGAGAAAGCGAAGGGATTTATCCGTTCTGAAATCGGCAGCCGAATCAGACTCCGCAAAACGCCAGAGCTTGAATTTGAATTTGATGAATCAATTGAATACGGCAACCGTATTGAAACACTGATTCACGAACTGCATTCAGATAAACCGTCTGAATAACGGGAAAAGAGGATGGGCGTTGTCGTCTGTCCTCTTTTCTGCGTTTTACAGGGATACAATGATAACAAAGGAGCGAAAGACAGATGGTTAACGGAGTTCTCCTTTTACATAAACCGGTCGGCATGACTTCTCACGACTGTGTAATGAAAATAAGAAAACTGTTAAAAACAAAGAAAGTCGGGCATACGGGAACGCTTGATCCGGAAGTGTCAGGCGTACTGCCGATCTGTGTCGGACGGGCCACAAAGATTGTTGAGTACGTCACCGACAAATCAAAAACGTACGATGCTGAGATCACTCTCGGTTTCTCCACATCGACTGAAGACCAGACGGGGGAAACCGTCAGCGTAAAACCTGTCAAGGAGCCGATAAAAGAAGCGGATATCAAAGCCGTTTTAGACGAACTGAAGGGGCCGCAGGAACAAGTGCCGCCGATGTATTCCGCGGTCAAGATCAACGGGAAAAAGCTCTACGAATATGCCAGAGCCGGTATTGAAGTGGAACGGCCGAAGCGGAATATCACGATTGAGGATATCGCGCTTACTTCACCTGTCACTTATAAGGATGATACAGCGTCATTCCGTTTCACAGTCACGTGCTCAAAAGGCACTTACGTCAGAACATTGGCGGTGACAATCGGTGAAAAGCTTGGCTATCCCGCTCATATGTCCCACCTCATCCGCACCGCTTCCGGCGATTTCAGCCTGGATGAGTGTTTTACGTTTGAGGAGCTTGAGCAGCAGGTTTCAGCCGGCACGGTTGCAGAGCATGCGGTGCCTATCGAAAGAGCGCTCAATCATTTGCCGAAATGGGTCATAAGTGATACATTAGCTAGGAAAGCTGAAAACGGGTCAGTGTTTGACATACCGGCGGAATTTTCTGCAATGACAGCTGACGCCCGTATAGCTGTCTGTACCGAAGCCGGAGAATGTGTGGCCATTTATATGCCGCACCCTTCAAAACATGGACTGCTGAAACCGGCTAAAGTGCTGATGCAAAAAAGCGAACAATAAGAAAAAAGGTGACCGTTCTGTGAAGACGATACATATTTCTCATCCGCATCATTTACAAAAAGAAGAGCAGCCGGCGTCTGTCATGGCCCTCGGCTACTTTGACGGCGTTCATTTGGGACACCGGAAAGTAATCGGAACAGCCAGACAAATTGCCGAAGAAAAAAACCTGTCGCTTGCCGTCATGACGTTTCATCCGCACCCCTCCCATGTTCTGGGCAGAGACAAAGAGCCAAAGGATCTGATTACGCCGCTTGAAGATAAAATCAGCCAGATCAGCCGTTTAGGCGCTGATGTGCTGTATATCGTAAAGTTTGATGAATCGTTTGCGGCTCTTTCTCCAAAACAGTTTGCCGAGGAGTATATTTTAGGATTGAACGCCCGGCACGCGGTGGGAGGCTTTGATTTTACGTACGGAAAATACGGAAAAGGCACGATGGCTACGCTGCCGGACGATTTAGACGGCAAGGCCGAATGCACGACTGTCGAAAAACAGACCGAGCAGGACAGAAAGATCAGCTCAACTTATATCCGGTCAGCGCTGCAGGATGGCGACGTGGAGCTGGCACACACGCTCCTCGGCCAGCCGTATTTTATCAGGGGCACTGTGATCCACGGAGACAAAAGAGGCCGCACCATCGGCTTTCCGACGGCGAATATCGGTCTGCACAACAGTTATATCGTGCCGCCGACAGGCGTGTATGCCGTGAAGGCCGAAATAAAAGGCAGGGTGTATGAAGGCGTCTGCAATATCGGCTACAAACCGACCTTTTATGAAAAGCGTCCCGATCAGCCGTCAATTGAAGTTCATTTATTTGATTTTCAACAGGATGTATACGGAGAAGACGTTAAAATCGAGTGGTATAAACGCATCCGGAGCGAACGGAAGTTTAACGGCATCGACGAACTGACGGCTCAGATTGAGAAAGACAAACAAGAAGCGATCCGTTTTTTCAGCAAATAACGGAAAAAACATCAAAAGTACACAAATTTTATTCTAAAAGATTTGCATATGGGCGCGATTTTTAGTATCATATGTTTCGTAGTCTTAAAACCATTGCTTGGCAATCCGAAGTCACCGACGGTTGCTAGGTAACTGGGGCTAATTATAATATGGAGGTGAAACAGGATGGCAATTACTCAAGAGCGTAAAAATCAACTCATCAGTGAGTTCAAAACACACGAATCTGATACTGGATCTCCAGAAGTTCAGATCGCTATCCTAACAGACTCAATTAACAACTTGAACGAGCATTTGCGTACTCATAAGAAAGATCACCACTCACGTCGCGGTCTTCTTAAAATGGTAGGTAAACGTCGTAATCTTCTTACGTATCTGCGTAATAAAGACGTAACTCGTTACCGTGAGTTAATTAACAAACTAGGCTTACGTCGATAATCGTAAAAAGCGGGAGGATTCCCGCTTTTTTATCGTATTAAAGCGAAAAAAATAATAATAAAAAAACAATGAAATCCTTTTACATACTACTTTGACATTGATATGTTCAATTCATTTCGTTCATAATAGGAGTAATTGATTATTTCACACATTAAGAGAGGAGCTCGTAATCGAATGGGACAAGAGAAACATGTCTTTACCATAGATTGGGCCGGCAGACAGCTTACAGTAGAAACCGGCCAGCTTGCCAAACAGGCAAACGGCGCTGTTATGGTCCGCTACGGCGATACCGCAGTGCTCAGCACAGCAACCGCATCAAAAGAACCGAAACCGCTAGATTTTTTCCCGCTTACCGTTAATTATGAAGAAAGATTATACGCAGTCGGTAAAATTCCGGGCGGCTTTATTAAAAGAGAAGGCCGTCCGAGTGAAAAGGCCGTTTTAGCCAGCCGTCTGATTGACCGCCCGATCCGCCCGCTTTTCGCAGACGGATTCCGTAACGAAGTACAGGTCATCAGCATTGTCATGAGTGTCGATCAAAACTGCTCATCTGAAATGGCTGCAATGTTCGGTTCATCACTCGCTCTTTGCGTTTCCGATATTCCGTTTGAAGGCCCGATTGCGGGTGTGACGGTAGGCCGCATTGACGGGGAGTTCATCATCAATCCGACGGTTGACCAGCTTGAAAAAAGTGATATTAACCTTATCGTTGCAGGCACAAAAGACGCCATCAACATGGTGGAAGCGGGAGCGGATGAAGTTCCTGAGGAAATCATGCTTGAAGCGATTATGTTCGGCCACGAAGAAATTAAGCGCCTGATCGCTTTCCAAGAAGAAATTGTTGCGGCAGTCGGCAAAGAAAAAACGGAAATCGCACTGTATGAAATTGATGCAGAGCTCAGCGAGAAAGTGAAAAGTCTTGCGGAGCCGGATCTGCTCAGCGCCATTCAAGTTCATGAAAAGCATGCGCGCGAAGATGCGATCAGTAAAGTGAAAGATGCAGTCGTCGCGAAATTTGAAGAAGAAGAGCACGATGAAGATACGATCAAAAAAGTGAAACAGACACTGTCTAAACTTGTGAAAAACGAAGTGCGCCGTTTGATCACAGAAGAAAAAGTCCGTCCTGACGGCCGCGGCGTCGATCAAATCCGCCCGCTTTCTTCAGAAGTCGGCCTTCTGCCGAGAACGCATGGCTCAGGGCTGTTTACGAGAGGACAGACCCAGGCGCTCAGCGTATGTACATTAGGCGCTCTTGGCGACGTTCAGATTCTTGACGGTTTAGGCGTGGAAGAATCAAAACGGTTTATGCATCATTATAACTTCCCGCAATTCAGCGTAGGGGAGACAGGCCCGATGCGCGGACCGGGACGCCGTGAGATCGGTCACGGGGCTCTTGGAGAGCGTGCGCTTGAGCCGGTCATTCCGAATGAAAAAGACTTCCCGTATACGGTTCGCCTCGTATCCGAAGTGCTTGAATCAAACGGTTCCACTTCACAGGCCAGCATTTGCGCGAGCACGCTTGCCATGATGGACGCCGGTGTTCCGATTAAAGCGCCTGTTGCAGGTATCGCTATGGGACTTGTGAAATCAGGCGAGTACTACACAGTATTAACGGATATTCAAGGAATGGAAGATGCCCTCGGTGACATGGACTTTAAAGTAGCCGGTACGGAAAAAGGCGTAACAGCGCTGCAAATGGACATTAAAATCGAAGGCCTTTCAAGAGAAATCCTTGAAGAAGCGCTTCAGCAGGCGAAAAAAGGAAGAATGGAAATCCTGAACAGCATGCTCAGCACGCTTGGTGAATCAAGAAAAGAACTTTCTCAATATGCACCGAAAATTTTAACGATGACAATCAATCCGGATAAAATCCGTGACGTTATCGGGCCGAGCGGCAAACAAATCAACAAAATCATTGAAGATACCGGTGTTAAAATTGACATTGAACAAGACGGCACCATCTTTATTTCTTCTACTGATGAAAGCAGCAACCAAAAAGCGAAAAAAATCATCGAAGATCTTGTCAGAGAAGTCGAAGTCGGCCAGCTTTACCTCGGTAAAGTCAAACGGATTGAGAAATTCGGCGCTTTCGTTGAAATCTTCAGCGGAAAAGACGGTCTCGTTCACATCTCTGAACTTGCGCTCGAACGGGTCGGCAAGGTTGAGGATGTTGTGAAAATCGGTGACGAAATCCTTGTGAAGGTAACGGAAATTGATAAACAGGGACGTGTCAACCTGTCGCGTAAAGCAGTGCTGCGCGAAGAGAAAGAAAAAGAGCAGGAACAACAACAATCTTAAATGAAAACCTAACAAGGAGCCTGGGAGACCCGGCTTCTTTATTTTGAGAAAGACAACAGCGGGTTCTACCTTGTCCTCTTCATACATAATGTGTGATGAGGGGGGAAGGACATGTTGAAAAAATTCGTGCCGTTTGCCGTTTTTTTATTTCTTTTTTTTGTTTCGTTTGAAATGATAAAAAATCCGTATACAGTTGATTACATAGACGCAATGAAAAAAGACGCAGTGACTGTGTCAGCATCAAAAGATCCGCTTTATGAGGAATTGCTGCAAAAAGCGCCGGAGTATGAAGTGAAGCCGCAAGATGCGAGAATTGATAAAATATGGAAGAGTATACCGGGATATAACGGTTTAAAGGTCAATGTGGAAAAATCCTATAAACAAATGAAAAAGGACGGAGAATTTCATGAAGATGATCTTGTCTATGAGCAGGTAAAACCGAAAGTCCATCTCGATTCTCTTGCGCCTGAACCCATTTATAAAGGAAATCCCGATAAACCAATGGTCGCTTTCCTGATAAATGTCGCCTGGGGAAATGAATACGTGGAGCAAATGCTGCCTATTCTGAAACAGCATCAGGTCAAAGCAACTTTCTTTCTTGAAGGGAAATGGCTGAAAAACAATCAGGAACTTGGGAAAAAAATAGCGGCAGACGGACACGAAATCGGAAATCATTCATACAATCACCCTGATATGAGCAAACTGACTTCAGGAAGCATTTCCGAACAGCTTGACAAAACCAATGCACAAATCAGCGAGACGCTCGGCATGAAGCCGAAATGGTTTGCGCCGCCAAGCGGCAGCTTCAGAAAAGCTGTGGTCGACCTTGCGGCGGAAAAAGGAATGGGCACTATCATGTGGACCGTTGACACCATAGACTGGCAAAAACCGTCTCCGGCTGTTTTACAAACAAGGGTGTTGAGCAAAATACATAACGGAGCCATGATTTTAATGCATCCGACTGATCCGACTGCGAAAAGCCTGGAAACACTGATTACAAAAATCAAAGAAAAAGGCTATGCGCTCGGCTCGGTGTCTGACTTAATGGATGAAAACAGGCTGATGAAGTAGCAGGCGGCAGTTTGCCTGTCTTTGAATAGGAGGAACAAACTTGATAAAACGCTATACATGCCAAAACGGTGTAAGAGTTGTGCTTGAAAATAATCCAACGGTGCGGTCTGTGGCAATCGGCGTCTGGATCGGAACGGGATCACGCCATGAGACACCGGATACAAACGGTATTTCGCACTTTCTCGAGCATATGTTTTTTAAAGGAACAAATACCAGGTCAGCACGGGAAATCGCAGAATCCTTCGATCGGATAGGCGGCCAAGTGAATGCCTTCACTTCAAAAGAATATACGTGTTATTACGCAAAAGTGCTGGATGAGCATGCCAACTACGCACTTGATGTGCTGGCTGATATGTTCTTTCATTCTGCTTTTGACGAAGATGAACTCAAAAAAGAAAAGAACGTCGTATATGAAGAAATCAAAATGTACGAAGACGCGCCGGACGACATTGTCCATGATCTGCTGAGCAAAGCAACATACGGCAATCATTCGCTCGGCTACCCGATTCTCGGAACGGAGGAAACCCTTTCATCGTTTAACGGCGATTCTCTCAGACAGCATATGGATGACTTTTACACACCGGACCGCGTCGTCATTTCTGTCGCCGGAAATGTTACGGAACAATTCATTAAAGACGTGGAGAAATGGTTCGGTACATACGAAGCGAAGGGCAAAGCAAGCGGCATCAGCGAGCCTGAGTTTCATTATGAAAAGCTGACCAGAAAAAAAGACACGGAACAGGCGCACCTCTGCCTTGGTTTCAAAGGTCTGAAAGTCGGGGATCCGGATGTTTACGATTTAATCGTTTTAAACAACGTGCTGGGCGGAAGCATGAGCAGCCGTCTTTTCCAGGATGTGCGTGAAGATAAAGGACTGGCTTATTCTGTATACAGCTATCACAGTTCTTATGAAGACAGCGGTATGCTGACGATTTACGGAGGCACCGGCGCCAATCAGCTCGATCTTCTGTCTGAAACCATTCAAGAAACGTTATCGGTGTTAAAACGTGACGGCATTACCCCGAAAGAACTGGAAAACAGCAAAGAGCAAATGAAGGGAAGTTTAATGCTCAGCTTAGAAAGCACAAACAGCAAAATGAGCCGGAACGGGAAAAACGAACTTCTGCTCAGAAAGCATAAGACGATGGATGAAATTATCGCTGAATTAAATGCAGTCAGCCTGGAAAGCGTCAACGGTCTCAGCCGCCGGTTATTTACGGATGATTACGCATTATCGCTCATCAGTCCGACCGGAAATATGCCGGCCTCATCTTAAACGGGAAGTCTGCCTCTCTAGGGGGCAGGCATTTTTTTTTGCCCGGAATCATATAGTACAAGGGGGTGGCTATCATGAGGCTCAGTGAACTGTCAGGTAAAGAAATTGTAGACATTAAACGGGCGGAGCGGCTCGGCGTGCTCGGCCAGACTGATTTGGAAATTAATGAACAGGACGGGCAAATTACCGCGCTGTTGATCCCGACGGTGAAATGGTTTGGATTGCGAAAACAAGGCCACGACATCCGTGTCCCCTGGAACCATATTCAAAAAATCGGGTCAGACATGATCATTTTAGACGTTCCCGGGGAGATCACTCCTCCTGAAGAGTAGACTGTATTCATTTTTCGCAAGCACCGGCTCAAACAGCCGGTGCTTTTTTTATGAAAAAGACGCTGTACATTCACCGCCCTTTCTCTTTGCACATACGATGAAGAGGAGGATGACACTTAAAAGATCCAGTAACTGTAAAGAAGGTGAACGTTTCAAATGTTAACCGGATTGACAATTGCGATTATTGGCGGTGACGCAAGACAGCTTGAGATTATAAGGAAGCTGACAGAACAGCATGCCGATATTTATCTTGCAGGATTTGACCAATTGGATGACGGTTTTACAGGAACCGTCAAATGTAAAATTGATGAGATTCCATTTCCGAAAATAGACAGTATCATCCTGCCTGTATCGGCAACGACCGGAGAAGGCGTTGTATCAACGGTTTTTTCAAATGAAGAAGTGGTATTAAAGCAGAGCTATCTTGAGCAGACACCGGAGCATTGCGTGATTTATTCAGGCATCTCTAATGCATACCTTGAGGGCATCGCCAGCGAAGCCGGCCGCAAGCTTGTTAAATTATTTGAGCGGGATGACATCGCGATATTCAACTCGATTCCCACAGTTGAAGGGACAATCATGATGGCGATTCAGCATACGGATTATACCATTCACGGGTCAAATGTCGCCGTTCTCGGCATGGGGCGCACCGGTATGACGATCGCCCGGACGTTTGCAGCGTTGGGAGCGAAGGTAAAAGTGGGCGCACGGAGTTCGGCTCATTTGGCCCGTATATCGGAAATGGGGCTTTCCCCTTTTCAAATTGAAGAACTTACTGATCATGTAAATGATATTGATATTTGTATTAACACCGTACCGAGTCTGATTCTGAATCAAAGCGCTTTATCGCGCATGACGCCGAAGACCTTGATTTTGGATTTAGCATCCCGTCCGGGCGGAACGGATTTCAAATATGCTGAAAAACAAGGCATTAAAGCGCTGCTTGCTCCGGGTCTTCCGGGAATTGTGGCTCCGAAAACAGCCGGACAGATTATTGCGAACGTATTGAGCAAGCTTTTGGCAGACTTAAAGAAAGAGGGGAATTAGCCATGTCTCTGAAAGGGAAAAGAATCGGATTCGGATTAACCGGCTCACATTGCACATATGAGGAGGTTTTTCCGCAAATAGAAGCACTTGTCAGACAAGGGGCTGAAGTCCGGCCGATTGTGACGTCGACCGTCCAATCGACCGATACGCGCTTTGGAGAGGGGGGAGATTGGGTCAGAAAAATTGAAGAAACAACAGGTTTTGAGGTAATTGATTCCATCGTAAAAGCGGAGCCTCTCGGACCGAAACTTCCGCTCGACTGCATGGTCATCGCCCCCTTAACCGGAAACTCAATGAGCAAACTCGCAAATGCGATGACTGACAGCCCGGTCCTTATGGCGGCGAAAGCCACGATCCGCAACAGCCGCCCGGTCGTGCTCGGCATTTCGACAAATGACGGCCTCGGTTTAAACGGAACGAATTTAATGAGGCTGATGTCCGCAAAAAACATATTTTTCATCCCGTTCGGCCAGGATGACCACGTGAGAAAACCGACATCTCTTGTCGCCAGAATGGATCTCCTTCCGATTACGGTAGAAAAAGCGCTTTTGCATCAGCAGGTTCAGCCTGTGCTTGTACAGCATCAGTAATAAAAAATCAAGACACATAAAATCATTCCGGAATAAAAAAATTCGGTCAATCCGTGACTATTCTATGGTAAAATAAAACGTAAAATGCAAAGTCAATTCAACAAATGATGCTTAATTGGCGGAAGGAGTTTTACAGATGGGAAGAGGATTACACGTAGCAGTTGTCGGAGCGACGGGAGCCGTAGGGCAGCAAATGCTGAAAACATTGGAAGACAGAAACTTTGAAATCGAAACACTCACACTACTATCCTCAAAGCGTTCTGCTGGTACGAAAGTAACGTTTAAAGGCGAAGAGTATACAGTGCAGGAAGCTGTTCCGGAAAGCTTCGAGGGCGTTCATATCGCGCTATTCAGCGCCGGCGGAAGCGTATCACAAAGCCTGGCGCCTGAGGCTGTAAAACGGGGAGCCATCGTAATTGACAATACCAGTGCATTCCGCATGGATGAAAATACACCGCTTGTAGTGCCTGAGGTGAACGAAGGTGATCTGCATAAACATAACGGCATTATCGCCAACCCTAACTGTTCAACGATTCAGATGGTGGCGGCGCTTGAACCGATCCGCAAAGCATACGGCTTGAAAAAAGTCATTGTATCTACTTACCAAGCTGTGTCCGGAGCCGGCAATGAAGCGGCGAAAGAACTGTACAGCCAGACGAAGGCGATTTTAAACAATGAGCCTGCAGAACCGTCCATTATGCCGGTTAAAGGGGACAAAAAGCATTATCAAATCGCTTTTAACGCCATTCCGCAAATTGATAAATTCCAAGATAACGGCTACACGTTTGAGGAAATGAAAATGATTAATGAAACGAAAAAAATCATGCATATGCCGAAGCTGGAAGTCGCTGCGACATGTGTCAGACTGCCGATTGAAACAGGACACTCAGAATCTGTTTACATTGAGCTTGACCGTGATGACGCAACCGTGGAAGACATTAAACAGCTTTTAAAAGAGGCTCCGGGTGTTACGCTACAGGATGATCCCGCGGAGCAGCTTTACCCGATGCCTGCTGATTGCGTCGGCAAACGGGATGTATTTGTAGGAAGAATCCGTAAAGATTTGGATAGAGCAAACGGTTTTCATTTGTGGGTTGTTTCTGATAACCTGTTAAAAGGCGCCGCTTGGAACTCAGTTCAAATTGCGGAAAGCCTGCAAAAACTGAACCTCGTATAAAACAAACGTATTTTCTATAGGCGAACAGAAGAGAGTAAGGCTCTGCCTGCTCTCTTCTGTTACGTCAGACTAATTTGGAGTGAAAATAGTGAAAATCATTGTTCAAAAATTCGGCGGAACATCCGTAAAAGATGACAAAGGCCGCAAGCTTGCGTTAGCACACATTAAAGATGCCATCAGTGAAGGATATAAAGTTGTCGTTGTCGTATCTGCGATGGGAAGAAAAGGAGACCCGTACGCGACGGATTCTTTGATCGGGCTTCTTTACGGCAGCCAGTCCGACATTTCTCCGAGAGAGCAGGATATGCTTCTGTCTTGCGGAGAAACGATTTCGTCTGTTGTTTTTACCAGCATGCTGAAGGAAAACGGCATAAAAGCCGCAGCTTTAACAGGAGCCCAGGCCGGCTTTTTAACCAATGCCCAGCATACTGACGCCAAAATTATAGAAATGAAAACAGAGCGGCTGTTCGCGACACTCGCCAGCCATGATGCCGTCGTTGTGGCAGGATTTCAGGGAGCGACTGAAAAAGGCGACACGACGACGATCGGCAGAGGAGGAAGCGATACATCAGCAGCGGCGCTCGGCGCGGCGGTTGATGCTGAGTTTATCGACATTTTTACGGACGTGGAAGGCGTCATGACAGCTGATCCGAGAATCGTGGAAAATGCTAAGCCGCTTCCGAATGTCACATATACGGAAATCTGCAACCTTGCCTATCAGGGCGCGAAAGTCATTCATCCGCGCGCGGTAGAAATCGCCATGCAGGCAAAGGTGCCGATCCGCGTGCGCTCGACTTATTCAAAAGAAAAAGGAACTCTGGTGACGTCCCATCATTCGTCTAACGTCGGCAGCGATGTGTTCGAACGGCTGATCACGGGGATTGCTCATGTAAAAGACGTAACGCAATTTAAAGTTCCCGCCAAAATGGGGCAATACAATGTTCAGACAGAAGTCTTTAAAGCAATGGCGAACGCCGGCATCAGCGTAGATTTCTTTAACATTACGCCGAGTGAAATCGTTTATACCGTAGCCGGCAGTAAAACGGAAGCCGCGCGCAGCATTTTGGCCGAATTAGGCTATGAACCGACAGTGACGGAAAGCTGTGCGAAAGTGTCAGCGGTCGGTGCCGGAATAATGGGTGTGCCGGGTGTTACGTCAAAAATCGTCTCCGCACTTTCAGATAAAGGCATTCCGATTCTGCAATCCGCCGACAGCCATACGACGATCTGGGTGCTCGTTCATGAAAAAGATATGGTAACGGCCGTAAACGCGCTGCATGAAGTGTTTGAACTTTCAAAGTAAATGTGATTGAATCATGATGAGGTGAAAAAAATGAATGTCGGAAATATTTCTACAGCGATGATTACCCCTTTTGACAGTAAAGGGAATGTAGACTTTCAAAAACTGTCTACATTAATCGACTATTTGTTGAAAAACGGCACGGATTCTTTAGTTGTCGCAGGGACGACCGGCGAATCTCCGACACTTTCAACGGAAGAAAAAATTGCACTCTTTGAATTTACAGTCAAAGAAGTGAACGGACGCGTGCCTGTTATTGCGGGTACGGGAAGCAACAATACGAAAGACTCCATCAAACTGACAAAAAAAGCTGAAGAAGCCGGCGTCGATTGCGTTATGCTTGTCACGCCTTATTATAATAAGCCTTCCCAAGAGGGCATGTACCGTCATTTTAAAGCCATAGCTGAAGAAACGTCTCTTCCTGTTATGCTTTACAACGTGCCGGGCAGAACGGTCGCTTCGCTTGCGCCGGAAACGGCCATCAGACTTGCGGAGATTCCGAATATCTCTGCGATTAAAGAAGCGAGCGGTGATCTTGACGCGATTACGAAAATCATCGCCGAAACGCCGGAAGATTTTTACGTCTATTCAGGTGATGACGGGTTAACCCTTCCTATTCTCGCAGTCGGCGGAAGAGGAGTCGTGTCAGTGGCCAGCCATATTATAGGTTCTGACATGCAGCAAATGATTAAAAACTATACAAACGGGCAGACGGCAACCGCGGCACTGATTCATCAGAAGCTTCTCCCGATCATGAAGGAGCTCTTTAAAGCGCCTAATCCGGCTCCGGTCAAAACGGCGCTTCAGCTGAAAGGCCTTGATGTCGGATCTGTGCGTCTTCCTCTTATTCCGCTGAATGAAGATGAACGCCTGAGCCTGAGCAGCGTCATCAGCGAACTGTAAGAAAAAATTTATACAGTTAAAATACGCGGTCATTCTCATTTTTATCGTGAGTTTGACCGTTTTGTCTACATATTGGTTTTCCCTAAACCTTCCGCTTCTTCTTGTTTTCTAAAATTGATATCAGTTATAATAGGAACAAGTGATGATGGACGGGTATGAGACTAGGAGGATACAGATTTTGAAAAAGAAAAATACAGAAAACGTCAGAATTATCGCCCTTGGCGGTGTCGGAGAAATTGGGAAGAACCTATATGTCATTGAAATTGACTCGGACATATTTGTAGTAGATGCGGGGCTCATGCACCCTGAAAATGAAATGCTCGGTATTGATGTCGTGATTCCGGATATTTCTTACTTGGTAGAACGGGCTGACCGCGTGAAGGCCATTTTTCTGACACACGGACACGATGAAAACATCGGAGGCGTCTTTTATTTATTGAACAAGCTGTCGGTGCCGGTATACGGAACGAAGCTAACGCTTGCTTTGCTGAGAGAAAAACTCAAGCAGTACGGGCATAATCGAAAAGCTGATTTACGTGAAGTTCACTCCAAATCAGTCATTACATTTGAATCAACAAAAGTATCGTTCTTTAAAACGATCCACAGCATTCCGGATTCAGTGGGAGTCAGCTTTAAAACATCACTTGGCTCTATTGTATGCACGGGAGACTTCAAATTTGACCAGACGCCTGCTTATCACCAATCATGTGATATCGGCGAAATCGCCAAAATCGGAAACGGCGGTGTGCTTGCCTTGCTTTCTGACAGCGCCAATGCGGAGCGCCCGGGATATACTCCGTCAGAAGCCCATGTAAGCGGTGAAATTTCCGATGCGATGTACAATTCAGACAACCGCGTCATCGTTGCCGTATTCGCGTCTAATATCAACCGGATTCAGCAAGTGATTCAGGCTGCCGCCCAGAACGGCCGCAAACTCGCAATCGCCGGAAAAAACCTGCAAAACGTGCTTCAGCTTGCGCGCAAGCTCGGCTATATTGAAGCAGAAGATGAATTGTTCATTCCGGTGCAGGATGTCAAAAAATATCCGAAACGGGAAGTGGCAATTGTTACAGCCGGAAGCCATGGTGAGCCGTTAGCCGCTCTTACGCGGATGGCCAAGCAGGCGCACAAGCAGCTTAACATTGAAGAAGGAGATACCGTTGTCATTGCATCAACACCGATTCCGGGACATGAATTGGTATATTCCAAAACCGTCAACCAGCTTGTCCGTGCCGGGGCTCAAGTCATTTTCGCCCAAAAACGCGTGCATGTGTCCGGTCACGGTTCGCAGGAAGAATTAAAACTCATGCTTAATTTGTTAAAACCGAAATATTTAATTCCGGTTAACGGTGAATTCAGAATGCAAAAAGCGCATTCCAAAATCGCTGAAGAAATCGGCATGAAACGCAGCGACATTTTCTTAATTGAAAAAGGCGACGTCGTTGAATTCCGCGGCCAGAATGTGAAAATCGGGGATAAAGTCACGTACGGAAACGTTCTGATTGACGGCCTAGGTGTCGGCGACATCGGCAACATCGTGCTGCGAGACCGCCGCTTATTGTCACAAGACGGCATTCTCATTGTCGTGATTACGCTTGATAAGCAGAAAAAGAACCTCGTATCGGGTCCTGAAATCATTACGCGCGGTTTCGTATATGTCAGAGAATCAGAAGGCTTAATTGTACAAGCTACTGAGCTCGTCCGCTCAATCGTGACAGAAGCGACGGAAACATCCGCCGTAGAATGGTCCACGCTGAAACAAGCCATGCGCGATGCGCTGAACCAATTCCTTTATGAAAAAACAAAACGCAAACCGATGATCATTCCGATCATTATGGAAGTATAATGGACACAAAAGCCGGAGCGCATGATGCTCCGGCTTTGTTTTTGTTCATCTCCCGGATGGAAACCCGCTTCTTTGTTCATAATACAAAGAGACATTCGGAAAGGGTGAAGATAAAATGGATCATCGTATGGAAAACACCGAAGAACAGCAGCCCGAAAAATCAGATGCGAAAGACAGCATTATGAGCAAAATTCAGCAGCTGGGAGAGACATCTCTGCCGCAAATGTCACAAGATACCAATATTCACTGTCTGACAATCATCGGCCAAATTGAGGGGCATGTCCAGCTGCCGCCGCAAAATAAAACAACCAAATATGAACACGTCATTCCGCAAATCGTCGCCATTGAGCAAAATCCGAAAATTGAAGGACTTCTGATTATCTTAAACACCGTCGGCGGTGATGTGGAAGCGGGGCTTGCGATTGCAGAGATGCTCGCATCTTTGTCAAAACCGACCGTTTCAATCGTACTCGGCGGGGGACACTCGATAGGTGTGCCGATCGCCGTGTCATGTGATCATAGTTTTATCGCGGAAACAGCGACTATGACCATTCACCCCGTTCGGCTTACAGGTCTGGTTATCGGGGTTCCGCAAACATTTGAATACTTGGACAAAATGCAGGAGCGGGTCGTCAACTTTGTGACCCATCATTCAAATATTTCCGAAGAAAAATTCAAAGAACTGATGTTTTCAAAAGGAAACCTGACCAGGGACATCGGAACGAACGTAGTCGGAAAAGATGCGGCTGATTACGGATTAATTGATGCCGTCGGCGGCGTCGGACAGGCGATAAAAAAGCTGAATCAGCTGATTGAAGAACGAAAGGGCGAGGAAGGAATGATGATTCAATGATCCTTTATACCGTCATGCCTCAAGAAGTCGTTTACGGTCAGGAAAGAGAGCAAAGCGCGCATGAACAGGTAGACTATGCCGGTGTGCCGCTGTTAGTCGAAATGAAGGGAAATGAAGCTGAAGTCGTACAGATTTTAAGTACGAACCCGATGGATTTTCTGAATCCGGACATCGCCCCGGGACAAAAAATCAAGTTGAAAATCTAACCGGCATTCAGTCCGTTTCTCGGGGGCAAAATATGCTATAATAGGGGAATCCTACAGAAAAACGCAGCCGGTAAAAGGCTGCTTTTCTTCATGATGTATGATTTTACATTTTTTAACGCAGTAAGGTGATGAGTGTGGCAAAGAAAAAACGGAAATCTAAAAAGAAACAAGAGAGTAAGCTCAATCTAAAATACGAACTAAGCGGACTGCTCTGCGTTGCAATCTCGATTATTGCTGTTTTGCAGCTCGGCGTTGTGGGACAGACATTTGTGTACTTGTTCCGTTTTTTTGCCGGAGAGTGGTTTATTTTATGCTTAATTGCGCTCTTCCTTCTGGGAATTTCGCTGTTTTGGAAAAAGAAGAGTCCAAGTCTTTTAACGAGAAGGAAAGCCGGATTGTACTGTATTATCGCCAGTATTTTGCTGCTGTCTCACGTACAGCTCTTTAAAAATCTGTCTCATCACGGGTCGATTCGGTCCGCAAGTGTCATCGGCAACACGTGGGAGCTGTTTATGATGGATATGAAACAGCAGGCCGCCTCGCCTGATTTGGGCGGCGGTATGATCGGCGCGGTACTGTTTGCAGCTTCTCACTTTTTATTTGCATCAACGGGTTCACAGATCATGGCGATCGTGCTGATCTTAATGGGGCTGATTCTTGTAACGGGGCGTTCACTGCAGGAAACGCTCAAAAAATGGACGAGCCCCGTCGGCCGGTTTATCCGCGGTCAATGGCAGGCATTTCTTGAGGATATGAAAACGGTCAGAACGAATATGTCTTCGCCGAAAACAAAAACCAAATCGGGCAAAAAACAAAAACGGGTTCAACAGAAAAAAGAAGTGCCTGAGCCAGAAGAAGAGGATGAGGAAATTATTTCGCCGATCATCCATTCAGAGCCGATTATTTCAAGCTTCTCAGACCGTCAGGAGAAGCGTGACGAACCGATGATTTCTGAAGAGACGCAGGAGACGGCTCAAATGGTAAAAGAAGAGCCCTCCGGCGGCGCTCAAGACAGTGACGAACCGGCGGCTGCGGCTCCGCCCATGACGTTTACAGAGCTTGAAAATAAGGATTACCAAATGCCTTCATTGGACATTCTGGCTGACCCGAAACATACAGGCCAGCAGACCGATAAGAAGAACATTTACGAGAATGCAAGAAAACTCGAACGGACTTTTCAAAGCTTCGGCGTAAAGGCGAAAGTGACGCAGGTTCATCTCGGTCCGGCGGTCACAAAATATGAGGTCTATCCGGACGTCGGGGTCAAAGTCAGTAAAATCGTGAATCTGAGTGATGACCTCGCACTCGCGCTTGCCGCGAAGGATATCCGGATAGAAGCGCCGATTCCGGGGAAATCAGCAATCGGCATCGAGGTGCCGAACGCTGAAGTTGCGATGGTTTCGTTAAAAGAAGTGCTTGAATCCAAGCTCAACGACAAGCCGGATGCGAAACTTCTGATCGGGTTGGGGCGAAACATTTCCGGGGAGGCTGTGCTTGCCGAACTGAACAAAATGCCCCATCTGCTCGTCGCTGGGGCCACGGGAAGCGGGAAAAGCGTCTGTGTCAACGGTATTATTACAAGCATCCTGATGCGAGCCAAACCGCATGAAGTGAAAATGATGATGATTGACCCGAAAATGGTTGAGCTGAATGTGTATAACGGCATTCCTCATCTGCTTGCGCCGGTCGTGACAGATCCGAAAAAGGCCTCACAGGCTTTAAAAAAGGTCGTCAATGAGATGGAGCGCCGCTATGAACTGTTCTCCCATACGGGCACGAGAAATATAGAAGGCTATAACGACCATATCAAGCGGTCAAATGCCGAAGAAGAAGTAAAGCAGCCTGAACTGCCGTACATCGTCGTTATCGTTGACGAGCTTGCCGATCTGATGATGGTCGCTTCTTCCGACGTGGAAGATTCGATTACGAGACTTTCACAGATGGCTCGGGCGGCAGGCATTCATTTGATTATCGCGACACAGCGGCCTTCAGTCGATGTCATTACCGGAGTGATTAAAGCCAACATTCCGTCGAGAATTGCCTTCAGCGTCTCATCTCAGACCGATTCACGGACGATTTTAGATATGGGCGGCGCTGAAAAACTTCTCGGCCGCGGAGATATGCTGTTTCTGCCTGTAGGCGCGAATAAGCCTGTGCGGGTCCAGGGAGCATTTTTATCGGATGAAGAGGTTGAGCATGTCGTAGATCATGTCATCACACAGCAAAAAGCGCAGTACCAAGAAGAAATGATCCCGGAAGAAACCGCGGAAACACACAGTGAAGTGACGGATGATCTGTATGACGAAGCGGTCGATTTGATTATCGGCATGCAGACGGCATCTGTCTCCATGCTTCAAAGACGGTTCAGGATCGGATACACGAGGGCCGCGCGTCTGATCGACGCAATGGAGGAACGGGGCGTCGTCGGGCCGTATGAAGGAAGCAAACCGAGGGAAGTACTATTATCAAAAGAACAATATGATGAGCTCTCTTCTTAAAAAGGAGAGAGCTTTCGCTTAAAATGATACCGCCAAAATCATTCCTATTTATTTTTTTATCAAAACATGATATAGTTGTCCCAATTGTTCAATAATTTATGAAAGTGGTTTACGGAGGGGAAACATGTCTACAAAAGCTGACAATCGTCACTTGTATTTAAAAGTGATTGAGCGAATCAAAGAGGATATACAAAACGGAATTTACACCGAAAAGGAAAAGCTTCCTTCTGAATTTGAGCTTTCAAAATCGATGGGTGTCAGCCGGGCAACTCTGCGTGAAGCTTTACGTATCCTTGAAGAGGAGCATGTGATTATCAGAAGGCACGGTGTGGGCACTTTCGTCCATACAAAACCGCTGTTTCTTTCAGGTATTGAACAGCTCAACAGTGTGACGAAAATGATTCAGCAAGCGAACATGGTGCCGGGTACGATTTTTTTGTCGTCTCAGGTTATTACACCGTCTGATGAAGATATCGCAAGATTCCGGCTTGAGCCTGAGCAGGAGCTTTTTTATTTGGAGCGCGTGAGAACGGCAAGCGGCACTCCGGTCGTTTACTGTCTGGATACGATTCCGATGGACATTCTGCCGAATTCTTTCTGTCATGAACAGGAATCCATTTTTGATCTCTTGGAAAAAAACTCCGAATCTGTGATCAGCTATGCCGTTGCTGATATTGAACCGATCGGATACCACGATACGATTTCACCGGTTTTGGAGTGCGAACCGGAGACGGCGCTTTTATTGCTGAAACAAACCCACTATAATCAGCATGATGAGCCTGTGCTGTATTCATTAAATTATTTCCGGGCTGATAAGTTCAGCTTTCATGTTGTCAGAAAACGTTTTTAAGACAGACGCGTCATGTGTCTGTTTTTTTATTTGCGCCGTTCGTACATACTTTGTTTGCCGCAAGACACAATAAAACAGGAAACAACCAAGTATAGTGAATGGGTGAATAAGTTGAGTAAGAAGAAAAATGGAACGAAAAATATCATTGCTTTGGCTTCTGTACCGCTCGTCATGACACTCGGGAATTCGATGCTGATTCCTGTCCTTCCGATGATTGAAAAGAAGCTGTCCATATCGTCTTTTCAAGTATCGTTAATTATAACGGTATATTCGATTGTGGCGATTATTTGTATTCCGATTGCCGGATATCTGTCCGATAAATTCGGAAGAAAAAAGGTCCTTCTGCCTTGTCTTCTCATAGCCGGTGCGGGCGGCGCGATTGCCGCGATAGCTTCGACCGCGTTCAAGCATCCATATCCCATTATCTTGGCGGGACGGGTGCTTCAGGGAATCGGTTCGGCAGGGGCGGCTCCTGTTGTGATGCCGTTTATCGGTGATTTGTTCAAGGGTGATGATGAGCGGATTACCGCGGGGCTCGGCGACATTGAAACGTCAAACACAGCCGGGAAAGTACTAAGTCCGATTCTCGGGTCGCTCTTGGCTGCTTGGTTCTGGTTTATGCCGTTTTGGTTCATTCCGTTTTTTTCGCTCATCAGTTTTTTTCTCGTTTTGTTTATGGTGGATAAGCCGGAAAAAAAGCAAAAAGAAGTGCCTTCTATTTCCGAATTCGTGAAAAATGTGGGTCACATATTTAAGCGTGACGGCCGCTGGCTCTTTACGGTATTTATCATCGGCTGCGTGATTATGTTTTTGCTGTTCGGGGTTCTGTTTTATTTATCAGACTCGCTGGAGAAGAAGTACGGAATTGACGGTGTGGCGAAAGGAGCGCTTTTGGCAATCCCGCTTTTATTTTTATCCGTCAGTTCGTATATAGCAGGCAGAAAAATCGGGAAAGACCAAGGCAAAATGAAGTTTTGCATCGTTTTCGGAATGAGTGCCGTGACACTGTCATTTATCGGCCTGTGGTGGAATCACAGTTTTTATTTATTATTTATCTTCTTGTGTGTCAGCGGTATCGGTATCGGAATGGCATTGCCGGCTTTAGACGCTGTCATCACAGAAGGCGTAGACAACGAGGAATCGGGAACCATCACCTCATTTTATAACAGCATGCGGTTTATCGGAGTAGCGGCGGGACCGCCGATATTTGCCGCACTGATGTCAAATGCGGGCTGGCTGATTTTCATTTTATCTGCTTTTTGCGGCATTGTATCAGTATTTTTAGCGCTGTTAAATATCTCTTCACAAGCAAAAGAAAAAAAGGAATCATTAAAGACGGTGTAATCTGCACTGTCTTTTTTTATTTGATTCTGAATATTGACATGATACTGTCAGCTCGTTATTCTTTAATAGTTAAACATATTAACTATTAAAGGAGGGGGAAAAGGTGCATGAAGAAAAAATAAAACAGCTCATTCAGCGTTATTCCGATGTATATCTGCACGTCTTAAAAAAAATTGACAGCATTATCGCCGAAAAAGTGAACAAAGAGCTGACATTGGATCAATATTACATACTCCGCTATATTATGCTCAATCCCGATTGCAAATCAATTGAACTGGCAGCGGTATGCCACGTCAACAAAAGCGCCATTACATCCATGACGAACCGCCTGTATGAAAAAGGATACATCAAAAGAGAACGGAGCCAAAGCGACCGCCGGAGCATTCTGTTAAACGTTACGGAAAAGGGGACGGAAGTATTTCACCGGGTGGAGCGGCGGATTGAGGATCTCGTCCGTTCATACATTATGCATTTTGATGAAGACGAGGCGGAAATGTTCGTTAATACATACGAAAAATTATATCGACTGATGATGACAGAGGAGGATCGGCAGACATAATGAAAAAGATTATCCAAGCCCGCTGGATTATCGCCGCGGCATGGATCGCCGCAACGGTGATATTTATGCTTACAGCGCCTGATATGGCTGAATTGACACGGGAGAAAGGGCAGATTTCCGTACCGGACGGATATTCCTCTTCTTACGCCCATAAACTGCTTGATGAAATGTCTGATTCAGACGCACCGTCTTCTTCAGCCGTCATCGTATTTCACGAGAAAGGCTTAATGACAGACAAAAAAGCTCGTTTGCAGGAGGCTGTGGACACTTTATCTGAACATAAAAAAGCGCTTCATATTAAAACGGTGACCTCATATTTCGGGGAAAAAAATGAAGACGTCAAAAAACAGCTTCTGTCAAAAGACAGACAAACGATGCTCGTTCAGCTGCAGCTTGATACATCGAAAAATGACATCCTCAAAATAAAAAACAAAATTGATAAAGAACTGAAACCGTACGGCGTATCATACGGTATCACAGGCCAGTCGCTGATTGACGAAGATGTGTTGAAAAGCTCGCAGGACGGCTTAAAAAAGACTGAATATATAACGGTTGCCTTTATCCTGATCGTGCTGATTCTTGTATTCCGGTCAGTGGTTGCTCCGTTTGTGCCGCTTTTATCTGTATTAATTTCTTATTTAGTCAGCCAGTCCATTGTCGCATTTTTAGTCGATCAGCTGGATTTCCCGCTCTCAACTTTTACGCAGATTTTTATGGTTGCGATTATGTTCGGAATCGGCACAGACTATTGCATCCTGCTTCTCAGCCGCTTTAAAGAAGAACTGTCTCACGGCGCTGATATAAAAGAAGCGATCGTCGTGACCTATAAAACGGCCGGAAAGACGGTTTTATATAGCGGCGGAGCAGTATTGATCGGATTTGCCTGCATCGGATTTGCGACATTTAAACTGTATCAGTCGGCAGCCGCCGTTGCGGTCGGCGTCGCGGTGCTGCTGCTTGCACTCATGACGATCGTGCCGTTTTTTATGGCTGTTTTAGGAAAAAGACTGTTTTGGCCTGTTAAGGGCGATATTTCCCATCCGCAAAGCAAAGCATGGGAAACGGCAGGGCGGTTTTCATTTAAAAGGCCGCTCATCAGTCTTGCAATCGTGGCGGTATTTACCGTCCCGCCTATCCTTCTTTACAAAGGCGCTCTATCTTACAACAGCCTTGACGAAATCGGGGATAAATATGAATCCGTCCGCGCCTTTAATACGATTTCAGACGCATTCGGCCCCGGAGAACTTCTTCCGGCGACAGTCGTCATCAAAAATGACGACAAATTAAATACCGAAAAACACCTGATTGATATCGAAAAAATCAGCAGAGAACTTGAAAAAACAGAGGGTGTAAAAACGGTCAGAAGCGCCACGCGCCCTGCGGGAAATGGATTGAATCAATTATTTGTCACAAATCAGGCAAAACAGCTTCAAGAAGGGCTTGATAAAGGCAATACAGGACTTGAAAAAATAACGGACGGTTTAGGGCATGCCGCAAAGTCGTTAGCTGATTCACAGCCGCAGATTGAAGAGTCGGGAAAAAGCGTCAATCAGCTTATTGACGGAACACTGTCTCTGAAATCCGGGCTTTCTGATATAGGAGAAAACCTGAATAAACTGCAGGCGGGCGTCAATAAGAATAAAGCCGGCGTCGCTCAAATGAGAAAGCAGATTGAAGAACAGAAACAAATGCTCTCTATGCAGCTCAGCCAAAACAGCGGTCTCGCTTCAGAAACGCAAAACGCTTTAAAGCTGGTCAAAACCGTTCTGCCGATGAAAAATGAAGCGAGCAGGCAGCTTGCTGATTTGAACAAACAGCTTAACCGGCTGCCGTTTGCAAAACTGGAAGCATCGATACCGGCAGTGAAAGCTGATCCGTCCTATCAAGTGATCAAATCGGCATTTACAGATGTACAGTCAGCCGTTTCCAAAGCAAATAGAGACGCCGAAGCGTTTTCTAAAGAGGTTGACAGTCAAAAGGATCATCTGCAGCAAGCGGAAAAACAATTTTCCCGACTGTCAGCCGCCCAGAAAAAGATTGACACCCAAATTAACGCAATGATTAACGGTCTGACCCAAATTGAAAACGGCCTTCAGCAAGTGTCAGACGGCCAGGGGGCTCTCGCCGGACAAATGCCGCGCCTTGAATCGGCGGCAGGGCAGCTCGCGGAAGGTCAGAAAAAAATGCAGAGCGGTCTCGGTGATTTTTCTTCCCAGCTCAGCGATCTTTCTTCCGGCCTTAACGATAGTGTAAAAGGGCTTAAGAAAGTGTCAAGCGGCATGATGGGGGCGAATGATTATCTGGGTGAACTTCATAAGGCGTCAGACAAAGAAATGGCCGGCTGGTTTGTGCCGAAAGACGCCTTGGAAAATAGCGATTTCACAAGCGTGTTTAATACGTACATGTCAGATGACAGAAAAACGACAGAATTAACCGTTGTTCTTGATAACAACCCTTATTCAAATACGGCTATTCAAGATATTGAAGCGATCAAAGCGAGCGTTAAAAGGATCATTCCGAACACGGATCTGAAAAATGCCTCTTTCGGCGTCTCCGGGGTTTCCAGCATGAATGCCGATTTAAAAGAAGTATCGGATTCAGATTTCAAACGGACGGCAATGTTTATGCTGGCGGGCATTTTTCTGATTCTCATCGTGATGCTGCGCTCCCTCATTATGCCGGTTTATTTAGTGGCTTCGCTCGTTCTGACGTATTTCGCATCCATCGGGGTGACGGAATACATCTTTACACACTTCTTCGGGTATCCGGGCGTAAACTGGGCCGTGCCGTTTTTCGGCTTTGTCATTCTGATGGCTCTTGGTGTGGATTATTCCATCTTTTTAATGGACCGCTTTAATGAGCTGAAAAAAGAAGGAACGGAAGCCGCGATGATCAGCAGTATGAAAAATATGGGATCGGTCATCATTTCGGCGGCAATTATTTTAGCGGGAACCTTTGCGGCCATGCTGCCGTCAGGCGTTCTTTCCCTTTTGGAAATTGCAACCGTGGTATTAACCGGCCTCCTCATGTATGCAATTGTTGTCCTTCCGTTTTTTGTACCGGTTATGGTGAAAATATTCGGAAGAGCCAACTGGTGGCCTTTCAATTTGAAAAAATAACGTACAATGCCTCTGCCTGTTTTCTGGCAGAGGTGTTTTGTTTCCTTATAAATCCTCCAGTTGATATAATTACATCTGCGCACTCTTTTTTGCGAATGCTGAATTTTGGTCATAATACATACTATTAAAGAATGAACGAAGGAGGTTTCACATGACTTACGTAAATGAAATGAAGTCAAAGCACGGCGGAATCACCGCCCACATCGTAAAGACTGAGAAATTTAAAACTGTTTCACTGACGTTTAAAATGCTGGCTCCTTTAACAAAAGAGCTCGTAACAAAAAGGGCGCTGTTTCCTCATGTGCTTCTCCGCGGTACAGAAAGCCGGCCGAAAACCGCTGATTTGCGTTCTTATTTCGATGAGCTGTACGGGACATCCGTTTCCGCTGATCTGACAAAAAAGGGAGAACGTCATGTTATTACGTTCCGGCTTGAGATTCCCAATGAAAAATATCTGAAGGACCGCACACCATTATTGGAAAAAGGGCTTCAGCTTTTATCAGAGCTTGTCTTTTCACCTGCTTTGGAAAACGGCGCCTTCCTGCCCCTTTATGTCACGCAGGAAAAACGGACGCTGAAACAGCGGATTCAAGCCGTATATGACGATAAAATGAGATATTCTAATCTCCGTCTCGTTCAGGAAATGTGCAAAAGCGAACCGTATGCCCTTCACGTCAACGGTGAGATCGATGATGTCGAACATATTATGCCGCAAGATCTGTATGAAGCCTATCAAAAAGCCATACGCGAAGATCAGCTGGACCTGTATGTCATCGGTGATGTTGACACAGATCAAGTGAAAACGGCTGTTGATACGTATTTTAAAACGGCCGAACGGGCGCAGCAGCCTTTAGAAAGAAGCACGGCGAATGAACAGCCTGACCCGAAGGAAGTCATTGATGAAGAGGACGTCAAACAAGGCAAACTGAATATCGGATTCCGGACCAATACGACATACACAGATCCGGACTATCCGGCATTGCAAGTGTTTAACGGGCTGTTCGGAGGTTTTTCTCATTCAAAGCTGTTTATAAATGTCCGTGAAAAAGCGAGCCTCGCCTATTATGCAGCCTCAAGGGTGGAAAGCTTCAAAGGGCTCCTGATGGTCATGTCAGGCATTGAAGTGAAAAATTATAAGCAGGCCGTCACCATTATTGAAGAACAATTTCAGGCTATGCAAAACGGTGATTTTTCAGAGGACGATATCGCCCAAACGAAAGCCGTTATTAAAAACCAAGTGTTAGAAACGATTGATACGGCATACGGCTTAGCGGAATTTCTGTATCAGCAGGCTTCAGCCCAAGTGGAGATACCGATCGAAACTTTCCTTGACAATATCGAGAAAGTGACGAAAGAGGACATTATCAATGTCGGAAAGAACATCAAGCTGGATACGACTTATTTCTTAAAAGGGACGGGGGGAGCATCTTGACTAAACCGATAAACTACGAACAGCTGCAAGAAACGCTGTATCATGAAAAAATGGCAAACGGCCTTGATGTCTATGTGCTGCCGAAACAGGGCTTTAATAAAACATACGCCGTGTTTACGACAAAGTATGGTTCCATTGACAATCAGTTCGTTCCTTTAAATAAGGAAGAAATGGTTCACGTCCCTGACGGAATCGCGCATTTTCTTGAGCATAAACTGTTTGAAAAAGCGGACGGCGACGTGTTTCAGGATTTCAGTAAGCAGGGGGCATCGGCAAATGCCTTTACTTCATTTACACGAACCGCTTATCTGTTCTCCAGCACTTCAAATGTAGAGAAAAACCTGGAAACACTCGTGGATTTTGTTCAAGATCCGTATTTCACGGAAAAATCAGTGGAAAAAGAAAAAGGCATCATCGGCCAAGAAATTAACATGTATGATGATAATCCGGATTGGCGGCTGTTTTTCGGTCTTATCGAAAATATGTATAAAGACCACCCCGTGAAAATTGACATTGCCGGAACGGTAGAAAGCATCTCACATATTACGAAAGATCTGCTGTATGAGTGCTATGAAACATTTTATCACCCGAGCAATATGCTGCTCTTTATCGTCGGTCCCGTTGATCCTGAAGCGATCATCAGCCAGGTGCGGAAAAACCAGGAGAAAAAGCCGTTTACAGATCAGCCTGAAATCAAACGTGAAGAAGTTCAGGAGCAGGAAGCGGTTTTCCGCCGGGAGCAGGAATTAAAAATGAACGTCCAAGGCTCAAAATGTCTTGTCGGCTTAAAGGCGAAAAACCCTTATAAAACGGGGCGGGAGCTGTTGAAGCACGAGCTCAGCATGAACCTCATGCTTGAATGTCTCTTCGGAAAAAGCTCACCGCATTACGGCGACTTGTACGACAAAGGCTACATTGATGAAACCTTCAGCTTTGATTATACGGCTGAATACGGATTCGGTTTTGCCTCTGTCGGAGGAGATACACCGGAGCCGGATAAGCTTGCTGACGAATTAAAACAGATGCTGCTTGATGCGGGATCAGCCGTGACTGCGGAAAAACTTGACCTGGCGAGAAAAAAGAAAATCGGGTCATTTTTAAAAGCGCTCAATTCGCCTGAATATATCGCCAACCAATTCACGCGCTACGCCTTTTTAGATATGAGTCTGTTTGATGTTGTAACCGTACTGGAGCAGATTACCCTGGAAGACGTAGAGCGGGTCATTAAAGAAGAAGTGTCAGAAGACAGGCTGACAGTCTGCAAAGTCGTGCCAAAATCATAAAAAAACATCCCTCACGCCCTGAGGGATGTTTTTCTGGGGAAAGAAGGAATGTTGATTGATGAAACAGACAGCGCTCGTCACCGGAGCAAGCGGCGGAATCGGACAAAGTATAAGTGAAGTCCTCGCAAAAAACGGATATGACGTGCTTTTGCATTATCATTCTAATAAAGAAGCCGCACACAGGCTTGCGGAAAGGTTGAGCGCATCATTCGGTGTAAAAGCTTCCGTTATTCAGGCGGATCTGTCCTCACCGGAAGGCGCGGAGACACTCAGCCGCTCCGTTAAACAGCCTGTGGACGCTCTGATATTAAACAGCGGCAAAAGTCATTTCGGCCTGATTACGGACGTGACGGATGACACGGCCCGGGAGATGGTGCAGCTGCATGTGACGAGCCCGTTTTTGTTGGCGCGTAATCTGGTGCCCGGCATGATCCGGAAAAAAAGCGGTGGCATCGTCGCGATCGGTTCCGTATGGGGAGAAACAGGCGCATCGTGCGAAGTGTTATACAGCATGGTCAAAGGAGCGCAGCATTCGTTCGTCAAAGCGCTTGCCAAAGAGCTTGCTCCGAGCGGCGTCCGCGTGAACGCAGTCTCGCCGGGCGCCGTTGATACAAATATGCTTGATCAGTTTACGTCTGATGAAAAAGAAGCATTGGCAGAGGAAATACCCGCGGGCCGGCTGGCAAATCCCGAGGAAATCGCCGAAGCGGCAGCGTTTTTATTATCGGAGAAGGCTTCCTATATTACCGGACATATATTATCGGTAAACGGCGGCTGGCACTGCTGAAAAAAATGTGTGTATAGTTTGCATCTGCACGGACAAAATAATTTTGTAACAACAGATGAAATGGAGGAAGCCAACATGTCAGTATTAGAAAACTGGGATAATTGGAAGAATTTCCTTGGTGACAGATTGAACTATGCACAGGAAAAAGGGATGAGTGATGAAACGATCACTGACCTCGCTACAGAAATCGGCGGTTACCTTGCGAACGAAGTCGACTCGAAAAACCATCAGGAAAAAGTGCTTGCTGATCTTTGGAGCGTTGCTTCTGAAGATGAACAGCGCGCCATTGCAAATATGATGGTGAAGCTTGTTGAAAATAACAGCACTCATTAAGAGGGGAGGATTTCTCCTCTCTTTTTTTATGTTTTCCTCTATAGAGCAACATTCTTCTTTCTAATTAGAGAAAAATGTTTTATGATAAAGGAAGGTAAAAATTTGCCACAATGGAGGGGGTATATCATTTGGCAAAGCTCGAATGGTATTTTGAATATGAAATTCAAGTGAACCGCCCCGGCCTGCTCGGGGATATTTCATCTCTTCTCGGGATGCTGTCAATTAATATTGTCACAATTAACGGTGTCGACCTTTCCAGAAGGGGAATGCTGCTCAGATGCCGGCATATAGATCAAATTAAACGATTGGAATCAATTTTAAAAACAATGGAGACCATTAAAGTAACGAAGCTGAGAGAACCGAGGCTTCGCGACCGTCTCGCAGTCCGTCACGGAAGATACATTCAGCGTGATGCCGATGATAAAAAAACCTTCCGCTTTGAAAGGGACGAGCTTGGCCTTTTGGTTGACTTTATGGCTGAGCTGTTTAAAAAAGAAGGGCACAAACTGATTGGAATCCGGGGAATGCCGCGGGTCGGAAAAACGGAGTCCATCGTTGCCTCAAGCGTCTGCGCCAGCAAAAGATGGCTTTTCGTATCTTCAACGCTGTTAAAACAAACAATTCGCAGCCAGCTGGTTGCCGATGAATACAGCACGGAAAACGTGTTTATCCTTGATGGCATCGTTTCGACAAGACGGGGCTCTGAGCGCCATCTTCAGCTTGTCAGTGAAATTATGAGGCTCCCGGCGACAAAGGTCGTGGAGCACCCGGATATTTTTGTTCAAAATTCGGAGTATACGCTCGATGATTTCGATTATATTATCGAACTCAGAAATGATCCTGACGAAGTCATTACATATGAACATGCAGAAGAACCGCAAATATTTGATCAGACCGGTTTTTCAAGCTTTGATTTTTAATATTGGAAGGTGTTTGTTGTGACAGAATTAGCAATCCGGCTTAAAGAAGCCAGAGAGGAAAAAGGGATGTCATTGGATGAACTCCAGGCGGCGACGAAAATTCAGAAAAGATACTTAACCGCTCTGGAAGAAGGCTCCTATGATGTCATTCCCGGCAATTTTTATGTGCGGGCGTTTATCAAGCAATACGCAGAAGCTGTCGGGCTTGATTCAGACCAATTATTTGAAGAATATAAAAAAGACATCCCGAACACGTATCATGACGATGTGTCGGAGAAAATCTCCGGTCTCGCCATGCAAAGGGAGCTGCCTAAGTCCTCAAAGGCGGCGGAATGGCTTCCGACCGTTCTTATTGTCATCGGTGTGATTATCGTCATTGCGATCGTGTATGCGATTATCCAGTTTGGAATTAGCAAGTCCGGGCAGACTGACAGCAATAAGGCCGTCACCCAAAGTGAGAGCAAGTATGAGATTCCTAAGGATTCTGCGCTGAAAAACGACGGCAATACAAATGACGGAGCGCAAACTGACAGCAAAAAAGACAAAAAAGCGCCAGAGCAGAAAAAGAAAGAAAAGAGCAGTGAAAAGACAGAGATCAAAGCGGCCGGAACAGAAGGCTCAGCTTCTTCATACAATGTTTCCGGAGCTGATAAGTACAAGCTTGAACTGATTGCTTCCGACAACGCTTGGATCCGCGTCCGTGATGACAGCGGCGGTTCATTAAAAGAAGGGACGCTGCAAAAAGGCGAAACCTACAAAAAAGACATCACAGATCAAAAGCAGATTGAAATACGCACGGGCTATGCCCCTAACCTGAAAATTAAAATCAACGGAGAGGTTCTGTCCTATGAACTCAATCCGCATGATGTGATGGCGCAGACCATAACAATCAAGATGAAAAAATAAAAGGGGAAAAAGTCATCTGAACGATTAAGATGACTTTTTCTTCACGTCCGAGTACATATTATTGGAGGGGCTTTATGTTTAACTTACCGAATAAAATCACACTGGCAAGAATCGCTTTAATTCCTGTATTTATGATTATCATGCTTGTTCCTTTTCAGTGGGGCAGCCTTCATATAGGGGATGAATCGATTCCGGTCGCACATCTTACGGGAGCTGTTTTATTCATTATCGCATCAACGACTGACTGGGTGGATGGCTACTACGCCAGAAAGCTGAACCTCGTGACAAACTTCGGGAAATTTTTAGATCCGCTGGCTGACAAGCTGCTTGTGTCCGCGGCATTAATTACGCTTGTGCAGTTTGACCTTGCGCCGGCATGGATGGTCATCGTCATCATCAGCCGCGAATTTGCCGTAACGGGACTAAGACTTGTGCTGGCGGGAACGGGGGAAGTCGTAGCCGCCAATATGCTGGGGAAAATTAAAACATGGGCTCAGATCATCGCTGTTGCAGCGCTTTTACTTCATAATCTCCCGTTTGAGCTCGTTTCTTTCCCGTTCGGCGATATCGCTTTATGGGTGGCCGTGCTCTTCACAGTCATTTCCGGCTGGGATTATTTTGCGAAGAACTGGGATGCGTTAAAAACATCTAACTAAGAAAGAAGGACTTGAACATGGAATTAGCAAAAAAAGCGGAAATCATTGCAGTCGGCTCAGAGCTTCTGCTCGGACAGATTGCCAATACGAACGCTCAGTTTATCAGTAAAGAGCTGGCGGAAATCGGCGTAAACGTGTTTTACCACACCGCTGTCGGTGACAATCCGGAGCGGCTTAAGCAAGTCATCCGCATTGCCGAAGAGCGCTCGGACCTGATTATTTTTTCAGGCGGCCTCGGACCGACCAAGGACGATTTAACAAAAGAAACCATTGCAAACACGTTGGGACGCCCGCTCGTTCTGAATGACGAAGCGTTCCGGTCGATTGAAGAGTATTTCGCGAAAACAAAACGGACCATGTCGCCGAATAACCGCAAACAGGCGCTCGTTATTGAGGGCTCGGACGTTTTGGCGAATCATTTCGGCATGGCGCCGGGAATGCTTGCAGAGCACGGATCAAGGCTTTATATGCTGCTTCCCGGACCGCCGAGCGAGCTGCGTCCGATGTTTGAAAATGAAGCGAAGCCGCTGCTTCTTAAAAAGCTCGGTTCAAATGAGAAAATCGTTTCAACCGTGCTGCGGTTTTTCGGAATCGGTGAATCTCAGCTTGAAGCTGATTTAGAAGATATCATTGACGCGCAGACGAATCCGACGATTGCGCCGCTTGCCGCTGACGGCGAGGTTACGCTTCGTTTAACGGCGAAACATGCCGATGAAAAAGAAACAGAACGGCTTTTAAAAGAAACGGAAGCCGCCATTTTAGAACGTGTCGGTGAATTTTTCTACGGATATGATGATACGTCCCTGGTGAAGGAGCTTTCAAAAGCATGCAGACAGAACGGAATCACGATTTCCTCTGCCGAAAGCTTTACAGGCGGACTGTTTTCAGAGTGGGTGACTGATTTAAGCGGCGCGTCTCAACTTTTTGCAGGGGGCGTTGTCTGCTATTCCGACAGCGTGAAACAGCATGTGCTCGGTGTGAAAGCCGAGACGCTCGCAGATAGCGGAGCGGTCAGCAAAGAGTGCGCGCGCGAGCTTGCCGCCGGTGTCAGAAAGCTGACCGGAAGCGATATCGGTATCAGCTTTACCGGAGTTGCGGGTCCGGATCCGCAGGAAGGGCATGCCCCGGGCCGCGTCTTTATCGGCATTTCCGCGGAAGGAAAAGAAGAGGTGCATGAATTTAACTTTGCCGGATCAAGAACCGGCATCAGAAAGCGTGCCGCTAAATACGGCTGCCATCTCATTTTAAAAATGCTGGATCAAAAATAAAGTTTTAAAAGGGCGTTTTCTCTGATTTTTAATTTTTACGAAGGGAATTATGTTCTTTTGAAGAAAAGCGAACGCGGAAAAAATCCGAATATGCGTTCGCTTTTTTCTTGGCAAATGTCAGTAAACAAGGTATAGTATATGTAGTGGCAAGATAAAGGAGGAAAAAAATAAATGAGTGATCGTCAGGCAGCCTTAGATATGGCTCTTAAGCAAATAGAAAAACAATTCGGCAAAGGTTCCATCATGAAGCTCGGGGAAAAAACGGATACAAGAATTTCAACGGTGCCGAGCGGCTCCCTTGCACTTGATACCGCTCTCGGAATAGGCGGATACCCGCGCGGACGGATTATTGAAGTGTACGGACCTGAAAGCTCAGGTAAAACGACCGTAGCGCTTCACGCCATCGCTGAGGTTCAGGAAAAAGGCGGACAGGCAGCATTTATTGATGCTGAGCATGCCCTTGATCCTGTTTATGCGCAAAAGCTCGGTGTCAATATCGAAGAGCTGCTTCTGTCTCAGCCGGATACGGGAGAGCAGGCGCTGGAGATTGCTGAAGCGCTGGTGCGAAGCGGAGCTGTTGATATCGTAGTCGTTGACTCTGTTGCGGCGCTTGTTCCAAAAGCTGAAATAGAAGGTGACATGGGTGACTCACACGTCGGTTTACAGGCGCGTCTCATGTCTCAGGCGCTCCGTAAGCTTTCCGGGGCCATCAATAAATCTAAAACAATCGCAATCTTTATTAACCAGATTCGTGAAAAAGTCGGCGTTATGTTCGGAAATCCGGAGACGACACCGGGCGGACGCGCGCTGAAATTCTATTCTTCCGTGCGTCTTGAAGTGCGCCGTGCCGAGCAATTAAAGCAGGGCAACGACGTGATGGGGAATAAAACGAGAATTAAAGTCGTAAAAAACAAAGTCGCTCCTCCGTTCCGTACGGCTGAAGTGGACATCATGTACGGTGAAGGAATCTCCAAAGAAGGGGAAATCATCGACCTTGGAACTGAACTTGATATCGTGCAAAAAAGCGGATCGTGGTATTCTTATGAAGAAGAACGCCTCGGACAGGGCCGTGAAAATGCCAAGCAGTTCTTAAAAGAAAATAAAGACATCATGCTGATGATTCAAGAACAAATCCGTGAACATTACGGTTTGGACAATAACGGTGTTACGGAAAAATCGGAAGAAACTCAGGAAGAGCTTGAATTTGAAGAATAAAAGCACGATCAAAAGGGCGGAATAAGCAATTTCCGCTCTTTTTTTGTGTGTTAAAAAAAACACTGGCTGTTTCGGAAAATTTTATCTGAAATGTTACAACTTTTTTCACCCTTCACTCGTCTAACATCATGGCGAAAGTTGAAATTATATCTGAGGAGGAAAAAAGATGACGAGCCCCCGCCGCACAAGAATTAACAAAAAAAGAAAGAAGAAATTGATGAAAACGGGAGGGCTGTTTCTTTTTCTGCTGCTTGTCACTGTTTTTATTATGATCTGGACCGTCACAGCGCATCACCGGGAGAAGGATTCTGTTAAAAGTGCTCCCACCGCTCAATCTGATTCTTCAAATGACCAGACTCAACAAAAAAAAGAAAAGACGCAAAAAGAGAAAACACCTAAATCAATCGATCACAATAAACGAATCAGCAATTACTTGCAACAGATCGGGTTCAGCGGCACAGCAATGGTCGTAAAAGATGGAAAAGTTGTGCTGAAAAAAGGTTTTGGCTATGCGGACCGAAAACAAAAAATCAAAAACAATCCGGAAACATCATATTATATCGGTTCTTCACAAAAGGCGTTAATTGCGACGGCTGTCCTGCAGCTTGAAGAAAAAGGGCTGCTTCAGACGAGTGACCCCGTCAGTACATACTTGCCGAATTTTCCTAACGGCACGCGCATCAAACTGAAAAACCTGCTCAATCATACGTCCGGCATAAACGGACATATTGAGGGTCAGGGACCGATTTCTCCCATTGATTTAATTAAGGATATAGAATACCGCGGAATTAAACGGCAGCCTGGGGTTTGGGATTACAGAGATTCCAATTATTCAGTGCTCGCCTATATCGTATCTCAGGTCAGCGGGGAGTCATACGAACAATATATAAAAGACCACGTATTCAAACCGGCCGGAATGAAGCATGCCGGATTTTACAAAACATTTGCTGAAGCCAAATATCCTGCCGTCGGCTACAAAGTTGATGAGAGCGGACAGCTTGTAACGCCTCACATTTTGGACTTATCGCAGCTGTATGGGGCGGGCGACATGTATATGAGTGCTGAAGATCTTTATAAATTTGATAAAGCGGTCGTCAACGGTACGCTTCTTTCGAAACAAAGCTTTACAAAAATGTTCACAGCCGGAAGCAGTGCCGCTTACGGCATGGGATTTTACATTGATCCGGGAAGCTATTCCAATCACGGTGTAATGCCCGGTTACAACATTTTGAACAGCTTCAGCCATTCGGCAGGCAAATATGTCATTTTACTGTCAAATATTCAGAATAACGCCAAATTAGGGCAGGTAAACAATAGAATTTACCAATTGCTTAACCAGCCGGACTAAACGAGCCTTCATTTGCGAAAAGCAGATGAAGGTGTGGTATGATATATACATGGCGAAGATTCTGAGCCGAAGACGAATCGTTAAGCTGGCAAGCTTGACAAGTATTTCCGACACAATTACAATGAAGTTGTAACATTTGTTTTTTTAACATGATTGTTAAACCATTTAAACTTGACAAGGGCATGAGAGATTCATTCCCTGTGAAGGTTCTGTATGTTGAGAAAAACTGACAATGTACATGCCGGCACTTATTTAAGCAACAACCAAGTTCATAGCAAGAGGAGGTGAAAGTATGACCCTAATGACGGTTCTCATCTCCATTTTGCTGACTCTGCTCGGTTTAGTTGTTGGCTACTATGTTCGTAAAACCATTGCCGAAGCAAAGATTGCGGGCGCACGCGGTGCTGCCGAGCAAATCCTTGAAGATGCAAAGCGTGATGCTGAAGCACTGAAAAAAGAAGCTCTGCTTGAAGCAAAGGACGAAATCCATACACTTCGAATAGATGCTGAACAGGAAGTTCGTGAAAGACGAAATGAGCTTCAAAAACAAGAAAACCGTTTACTTCAAAAAGAAGAAAATCTTGACCGTAAACATGAAGGAATTGATAAACGGGAAGCGATGTTGGAGAAGAAAGATCATTCTCTGAATGAACGACAACAACATATTGAAGAGATGGAAAGCAAAGTGGATGAGATGATTCGTATGCAGCAGTCAGAACTCGAACGCATTTCGAGCCTGACACGGGATGAAGCGAAACAAATCATTCTTGACCGGGTTGAAAATGAGCTTTCACATGATATCGCCATCATGACAAAAGAAACCGAAAACCGTGCGAAAGAAGAGGCGGACAAAAAGGCGAAAAACATTTTGTCGCTTGCTTTGCAGCGCTGTGCAGCAGATCATGTTGCCGAAACGACGGTATCGGTCGTCAATCTTCCGAATGATGAGATGAAAGGACGTATCATCGGCCGTGAAGGGCGTAACATCCGTACGCTTGAAACGCTTACAGGTATCGACCTGATTATTGATGATACCCCTGAAGCAGTCATTCTTTCCGGATTTGATCCGATCAGACGGGAGACGGCAAGAATCGCTCTTGATAAACTCGTGCAGGATGGCCGTATTCACCCGGCGCGCATTGAAGAAATGGTTGAAAAATCCCGCCGCGAGGTTGATGACTATATCCGGGAAATGGGTGAACAGACGACGTTTGAAGTCGGCGTTCACGGACTTCATCCGGACCTGATCAAGATTCTCGGCCGATTGAAATTCCGTACAAGCTACGGGCAAAACGTACTGAAACATTCCATGGAAGTGGCGTTTTTAGCCGGTTTAATGGCTTCCGAACTTGGAGAAGATGCAAAGCTTGCCAAGCGGGCCGGTCTTCTGCATGACATCGGAAAAGCAATTGACCATGAAGTGGAAGGAAGCCACGTGGAAATCGGAGTGGAGCTTGCGACCAAATATAAAGAGCATCCAGTCGTCATTAACAGTATTGCGTCACACCACGGAGACGAAGAGCCGACTTCCATTATCGCCGTTCTGGTCGCTGCCGCTGATGCACTGTCAGCCGCAAGACCGGGTGCGAGAAGTGAAACGCTCGAAAACTATATCCGCAGACTTGAAAAGCTTGAAGAAATCTCCGAGTCTTACGAAGGTGTTGAAAAATCATTTGCGATTCAGGCAGGCCGTGAAGTTCGCATCATGGTGAAACCGGACTCGATTAATGATTTAGAAGCCCATCGTTTGGCGCGTGATATCCGTAAACGAATTGAGGACGAGCTTGATTATCCGGGCCACATTAAAGTGACCGTGATCAGAGAAACTCGAGCCGTAGAGTATGCAAAATAAAGTGATGCTTAGCGCATCACTTTATTTTTTTGAGCCCCAGAAAAGAAAGGAATGGAATGTATGAGAATTTTATTTATCGGGGATGTTGTCGGTTCCCCGGGCCGCGACATGGTAAAAGAATATGTCCCGAAACTGAAAGCGAAACATAAACCGCATTTTACGATTATAAACGGAGAAAATGCAGCACACGGAAAAGGACTGACGGAAAAGATCTACCATAGCCTGATGGAAGCCGGAGCCGATGCCATTACAATGGGAAACCATACGTGGGATAAAAGAGAGATCTTCGACTTTATTGATGATGTGCCGCATCTTGTCCGGCCGGCGAACTTCCCGGAAGGTACGCCGGGCAAAGGCATTACCTATATTAAATCGAACGGAAAAGAGCTTGCCGTCATTAATTTACAGGGGCGGACGTTTCTACCGCCGCTTGATGATCCGTTTGCTAAAGCGGATGAGTTAATAGAAGAAGCGAAAAAGCGCACGCCGTACATTTTTATTGATTTTCACGCCGAAGCGACAAGCGAAAAAATTGCGATCGGCTGGTACACAGACGGAAGAGCCTCTGCCGTGGTTGGCACACATACACACGTACAAACGGCAGATAACCGCATTTTGCCGAAAGGAACGGCATATATTACTGATGTAGGTATGACGGGTCCGTACGACGGAATCCTCGGTATGGACAGAGAAACGGTCATCAAGCGGTTTAAAACCAATCTTCCTGTCCGGTTTACCGTTGCGGAAGGGAAAACAACGCTGAGCGGAGTGCTCATCGACATCGATGAGCAAACGAAAAAAGCCGTAAATATCGAACGGATTTTAATCAACGATGACCATATGTTCTTTGAATAGGTGATCATGTGTTTATTTTATAAAAATATTAAAAGGAAAAGCAGGAATATAGCAACTTCTTAGTGAATATAGTAGAAATGGAAGGTAGCCCGCTATTTTTGAAAAGCATTGTGGGGGATGGCTTTTTGGATAGCAACATCTAATAATGATTGTTCTAATGAACACTCACTTATCCATTGTAAAACTAAGGGGGAGCAGAAATGGAAATCTTAAAAGTTTCAGCGAAATCAAGTCCAAATTCAGTGGCAGGCGCGCTTGCCGGCGTATTAAGGGAACGCGGAGCTGCCGAAATTCAAGCAATTGGGGCGGGTGCCTTAAATCAGGCTGTTAAAGCGGTTGCGATTGCCAGAGGCTTTGTCGCGCCAAGCGGCGTAGATTTGATTTGTATTCCGGCTTTTACAGATATACAGATTGACGGAGAAGAAAGAACGGCGATTAAGTTAATCGTCGAACCCCGTTAAACCAAAACCTGTTCATTCTCAACCTGCTTGCATAAGGCGAGCAGGTTGTTTTTATTGCTGTCATATTTTCTCACAATATTATATTGATAGTACGAAGAGATGATAAATGGCTTTATTCATATAATATTCAAAAAAAATCCCGCCCATTTTTCCGGACGGAAGCAATTGTATTTACTGAATAGACACTGCTGTTTACCTCCTTCTTAAGCCATGTTACAATCCAGTTATTACAGTGTTTTTTTGAGGGGGAGTGTACATGTTGGAAGGAAAGATGAAAGCTGTCGTCAAAAATGAAAACGCTTTCGGAGCAACTTTGAAAGAAATTTCCATACCTTCCATTAATGAGAATGAAGTTCTCATTAAAGTACAGGCCGCATCTATATGCGGTACAGATGTGCATATTTATAATTGGGATCAATGGGCGCAGGAACGAATCAAAACACCTCAAGTATTCGGACATGAATTCAGCGGTATCGTAGCAGAAACAGGCAAGCACGTCACAAATGTCAAAACAGGTGACTATGTATCGGCGGAAACCCACTTCGTCTGCGGAATTTGTGTCCCCTGTTTAACAGGAAAACATCATGTGTGCACTCATACAAAGATCCTTGGCGTGGATACAGCCGGATCCTTCGCTGAATATGTCAAAGTGCCGGCTCAAAACATTTGGAAAAACCCTGCTGACATGGATCCTGCCGTCGCCTCAGTTCAAGAGCCGCTTGGCAACGCGGTGCATACGGTGCTGGAAAGCGGCCATCTGGCGGGCGGCACCGCTGCAATTATCGGCTGCGGGCCGATCGGACTCATGGCGGTGGCTGTGGCTAAAGCGGCCGGCGCATCCCGCATTGCAGCAATTGATAAAAATGATTACAGACTGGCTCTTGCAAAAAAATTGGGAGCCGAAATCACGATTTCAGCTGACAAGGAAGACCCGCTCAAGGTCATTGACGCCTTAACGGGCGGAGAAGGAATAGACCTTGTCTGCGAAATGTCAGGGCACCCTGCAGCAATAATACAAGGATTAAAGATGGCGGCCAACGGAGGAAGATTTCATATGCTGAGTCTGCCGGAACACCCGGTGACGATTGACCTGACAAATGACGTGGTCTTTAAAGGGCTGACCGTTCAGGGCATCACAGGCAGAAAAATGTTTGAAACATGGCGTCAGGTATCGCATCTGCTTGAATCCGGCCTTGTTGATCTGACTCCGGTGATTACCCATCAGTTTCCGCTTGAAGAATTTGAAAAAGGGTTTGACCTGATGAGAAAGGGCCGGTGCGGCAAAGTCATTTTGATTCCATAAAGGGAGGGTTCTATCATGCAAGAATTTGAATATCTAAAAGCAGAGCTTGATAAAATGAAAGAAAATAACACATGGCAGCAAATGAAACAAATTGAAACGAAGCAGGGGCCGTCGGTGGCAGTCAAAGGGGAGAACGTTATTCAGCTTTCATCGAACAATTATCTCGGTCTGACGTCGCACCCAAGGCTTGTCGAAGCGGCCAAACGCGCTGCGGAGGAATTCGGAGCGGGTACGGGGTCCGTCCGGACAATCGCGGGAACATTTACGATGCACAATGAGCTGGAGAAGAAACTGGCAAACTTTAAAAAAACAGAAGCGGCACTTGTTTTTCAATCAGGATTTACAACGAATCAAGGCGTTTTATCAAGCATTCTTACAAAAGAGGATATCGTGATATCTGACGAATTGAACCACGCTTCCATTATCGACGGGATCAGGCTGACGAAAGCAGATAAAAAGGTGTACCGCCATGTCGATATGGCCGATTTGGAAAGGGTGCTGAAAAAATCAATGAATTACCGCATGCGCCTCATCGTCACGGACGGCGTATTCTCAATGGACGGAAACATCGCTCCATTGCCTGACATTGTCAAACTTGCAGAGGCGTACGATGCTTTTGTCATGGTTGACGATGCGCATGCTTCCGGCGTACTCGGAAAAAACGGAAGGGGAACGGTTAATCATTTTGGGCTTGACGGAAGAGTCCACATTCAGGTGGGCACATTAAGCAAAGCCATCGGGGTTCTTGGCGGATATGCCGCAGGGTCGCAGGTTCTGATCGATTACCTGCGCCATAAAGGCCGTCCTTTCTTATTCAGCACTTCTCATCCGCCTGCGGTAACGGCCGCATGCATAGAAGCCATAGACGTCCTGCTGGAAGAGCCGGAGCATATGGAAAAGCTATGGGAGAACACGGCGTATTTCAAAGACAAACTGGTTCAAATGGGGCTGACCCTTACAAAAAGCGAAACACCGATCGTGCCGATATTAATAGGTGAGGAAGAAAAAGCCCAGGCATTATCAGACCTTTTATTGACCCGCGGCGTCTTTGCACAAAGCATCGTATATCCGACGGTCGCTCAGGGAAAAGCGAGAATCCGCACCATTATTACGGCGGAGCATACAAAAGAGGAGCTTGACCGGGCGCTTGAAGTGATCCGTTCAGCGGCAAAAGAGCTTCAGCTTGTATAAGAGGGAAATGATTCCCTCTTTTTATTTCTTATTGATTCTTATTCTCAATAAGGTGTACAATAATAGGCTGGCGGTTGTGCCAAACGCTTTTAACCAGTATACTTGAGGGTGGAAGTTTCGGTTGAAAGGAGACATTCGAACATGAATGAAAAGCAAAAGCAGGAAAGCGGACAAGTAAATCCAGCGGACAAAAAATCCGAAAAGGATTACAGTAAGTATTTTGAAGCCGTATATATTCCGCCTTCTTTAAAAGATGCGAAAAAACGGGGCAAAGAATCCGTTCAATATCATAACGATTTTAAAATCTCAGAAGAATTTAAAGGTCTCGGAGAAGGCAGGAAGTTTTATATCCGCACGTACGGATGCCAAATGAACGAGCATGATACGGAAGTCATGGCGGGTATTTTTATGGCGCTCGGTTATGAAGCGACAAATTCGGTCGATGATGCGAATGTCATTTTATTAAACACCTGCGCCATCCGGGAAAACGCTGAAAACAAAGTGTTCGGTGAGCTCGGCCATTTAAAAGCGCTCAAAAAAAATAACCCGGATCTGATTCTGGGTGTATGCGGCTGTATGTCACAGGAAGAATCAGTCGTAAACCGCATCCTTAAAAAGCACCCGTTTGTCGATATGATTTTCGGCACGCACAACATTCACCGCCTGCCGGAACTGTTATCAGAAGCCTACTTATCAAAAGAGATGGTTATTGAAGTGTGGTCGAAGGAAGGGGATGTCATTGAAAACCTTCCGAAGGTCCGCAACGGAAAAATTAAAGGCTGGGTCAACATTATGTACGGCTGCGATAAGTTCTGCACATACTGCATCGTGCCGTATACCCGCGGAAAAGAGCGGAGCCGCCGTCCTGAAGAAATAATCCAGGAAGTCAGAAGACTTGCAAGCGAAGGCTATAAAGAAATCACGCTGCTCGGTCAAAACGTTAATGCGTACGGAAAAGATTTTGAGGACATGACGTACGGACTCGGTGATTTAATGGACGAACTGCGTAAAATTGATATTCCGAGAATCCGGTTTACGACGAGCCACCCGCGTGACTTTGATGACCATCTGATCGAAGTGCTCGCCAAAGGCGGCAACCTCCTTGACCATATCCATCTTCCGGTTCAATCAGGAAGCTCGGCGATGTTAAAAATGATGGCGCGTAAATATGACAGAGAACGCTATCTGGAGCTTGTCGGAAAAATTAAAGCGGCGATGCCGAACGCTTCACTCACTACCGATATCATTGTCGGTTTCCCGAATGAAACGGATGAACAGTTTGAAGAAACACTTTCGTTATATCGCGAAGTGGAATTTGACAGCGCATATACGTTTATCTACTCTCCTCGTGAAGGCACACCTGCAGCGAAGATGAAAGACAACGTTCCGATGAGGGTCAAAAAAGAACGTCTTCAGCGCCTCAATGATTTGGTGAAAGAAATTTCAGCCAAAAAAATGAAGGAATATGAAGGCAGGACTGTCGAAGTATTAGTTGAGGGAGAAAGCAAAAATAACCCTGACATTCTTGCCGGCTATACGGAAAAAAGCAAGCTCGTCAACTTCAAAGGGCCGAAAGACGCCATCGGCAAGATTGTACGCGTCAAAATCGAACAGGCGAAAACATGGTCGCTTGACGGTGTGATGGCAGGAGAAGCAATCGAGGTGAAATAATAATGACGCTTTACTCTAAGAAAGACATTGTCCAGCAGGCAAGAAACCTTGCGAAAATGATTTCTGAAACAGAAGAAGTTGATTTTTTCAAACGCGCCGAGGCGCAGATTAATGAAAATGAAAAAGTCTCTGCGATTATCAATCAGATTAAAGCTCTGCAAAAGCAAGCCGTTAACCTGAAGCATTATGAAAAGCTTGAAGCTTTGAAACAAGTGGAAAGTAAAATTGACGCCCTGCAGGAAGAGCTTGAAGGAATTCCGATCATTCAGGAATTCAGAGATTCCCAGATTGAGGTCAATGATCTTCTTCAGCTTGTCGCCCATACCATTTCCAATCAGGTGACAAATGAAATCATTACGTCTACCGGCGGCAACCTGCTGACAGGAGAAACCGGTTCAAAAGTAAAACATTCGAACAACAGCTGTTCTCTTTAAACACGGGGCCATCATCGGCCCGTGTTTTTTTGTCTTTCAAGAACTAATTGTTATATGTACTAAATATTCATCTTATCTGTTGTTTCGGCCCATTTTCCTTCAAAAAGTTTTATCAGACTTAAAAGTAAAGTTTCTGGGCGAGGCTGCATACAATGAAACAGAAACTTTGTATTTTTATATTTTTATTATAAAAATGCACATGAGACAAATGCCCAGCATAAGATAACACGAAGAAGAACAAGGAGGCCTATCGGAATGTCTGAATACAGGGAAATTATTACGAAAGCGGTAGTTGCGAAAGGCAGAAAATTCACCCAGTGCACGAATACAATCTCACCTGATGAAAAACCGTCAAGTATATTGGGCGGCTGGATTATCAATCACAAATATGATGCCGAAAAGATCGGGAAGACTGTAGAAATTGAAGGGTATTATGATATAAACGTCTGGTACTCTTACGCTGATAATACAAAAACGGAAGTTGTAACCGAGAGAGTGAAATATGTTGATGTGATTAAACTCAGATACAGAGATACTAATTACTTAGATGACGAACACGAAGTCATCGCCAAAGTGCTGCAGCAGCCGAATTGTCTTGAGGTCACCATTTCTCCTAACGGAAATAAAATCGTCGTTCAGGCCGAGCGGGAGTTTTTAGCGGAAGTGGTCGGGGAAACGAAAGTAGTCGTAGAAGTAAATCCAGACTGGGAAGAAGACGATGATGATGATTGGGAAGACGATCTTGACGAAGAATTAGAGGACATTAACCCTGAATTTTTAGTCGGAGATCCTGAAGAATAAGCAGAGGCTAGGGGAGTCAGCACCCCAAGTCTCTTTTTTATATATGAAGATATCACTCTTTTGTTTATGTTATAATGGGATGCGGAAAACAGAAGATACATAGTGAGGGATTAAATGATGGCTAGTTATACGCCTATGATACAGCAATACTTGAAAATAAAGGCAGAGCATCAGGATGCCTTTTTATTTTTTCGGCTAGGTGACTTTTATGAAATGTTTTTTGAAGATGCAAAAAAAGCGTCACAAGAGCTTGAAATTACACTGACGAGCAGAGACGGAGGTTCAGCTGACAAAATTCCGATGTGCGGCGTGCCTTATCATTCTGCGGCGGCTTATATTGAACAGCTGATTAAAAAGGGCTATAAAGTCGCGATCTGTGAGCAGACGGAAGATCCGAAGGCGGCTAAAGGCGTTGTGAAACGGGAAGTCGTCCAGCTGATCACGCCGGGAACCGTGATGGACGGAAAAGGCATTCATGAGTCGGAAAACAACTTTATCGCTTCCGTTTCCGAATTTCGTGACGGATACGGCCTCGCTTTATCGGATTTAACGACCGGAGAAAACCTGGCCGTATTTATTGAGCGGATTGAAGATGTCATGTCAGAGATTTATTCAGTCGGCGCAAAGGAGATTGTCGTCTCAAGCAAGTTTAATGAAAAGACAGCGGCCCAGCTGAAAGAACGGTGCGGCGCAACGATCTCCATCGAAGACGGAGAAATGACAGAACAGATCGAAATCGCAAAGCACTTGCCGGGCGAAGAGCTGACAAAGACGTTTATGCGTTTATATACGTATTTGCAGAAAACGCAAAAACGGAGTCTGGATCATCTGCAGCCGGTTCAAGTGTATGAATTGGAAGAAGCGATGAAAATTGACCTGTATTCCAAGAGGAATCTTGAACTGACGGAAACGATCCGTTCAAAAAGCAAAAAAGGCTCGCTGCTCTGGCTTTTGGACGAAACGAAGACAGCAATGGGCGGCCGGCTTCTCAAACAATGGATTGACCGTCCGCTGATCAGAGCATCCCAAATCGAAGAACGCCAGGAAATGGTGGAGACGCTGATCAATCATCTGTTTGAGCGTGAAGATCTGCGCGAGCGCCTTAAAGAAGTGTATGATTTAGAGCGTCTTGCGGGCCGGGTCGCATTCGGAAACGTCAATGCAAGGGATTTAATCCAGCTGAAAGAATCATTAAAACAGGTGCCGAGCATTAAAGAGCTTGTAGGGTCTCTGAACCATAAAAAAGCAAAAGAACGCGCCGGCTTGATTGATCCGTGCAATGATCTGCTTGATCTGTTAGAGGATGCGCTTCATGAAAACCCGCCGTTATCTTTAAAAGAAGGCAACTTAATAAAAGACGGCTATCACCAGAAGCTTGATGAGTACCGTGACGCCAGCAAAAACGGCAAAGACTGGATTGCCAGACTGGAGCAGCAGGAACGCGCTTATACGGGCATCCGTTCATTAAAAGTCGGCTTTAATAAAGTGTTCGGCTATTATATTGAAGTCACAAAAGCAAACCTTCATCTGCTTGAGGACGGGCGGTATGAGCGGAAGCAGACGCTCACAAACGCCGAACGGTACATTACGCCGGAATTAAAGGAAAAAGAAGCGCTTATTTTAGAGGCGGAAAACAACATTTGCGAGCTGGAATATGAGCTTTTTGCCGAACTGCGGGAAAAAGTTAAGAAATTTATTCCGCGTCTGCAGCGTCTTGCTAAGCAAATGAGTGAGCTGGACGCGCTGCAATGCTTTGCCACGATCAGTGAAAACAGGCATTACACAAAACCCGTCTTTTCTGATAACGAGGTCAAAGTCATTGAGGGGAGACATCCTGTCGTTGAAAAAGTGATGGACAGTCAAGAATACGTGCCGAACAATTGCCTGATGGGCGATTCACGGGAAATGCTCCTGATTACGGGTCCGAATATGTCAGGTAAAAGTACGTATATGAGACAGATCGCACTCTTGTCCATCATGGCCCAGATCGGCTGTTTTGTGCCCGCAAAAGAAGCGGTTCTGCCGATTTTTGATCAAATCTTTACGAGAATCGGGGCTGCGGATGATTTGATTTCCGGACAAAGCACCTTTATGGTGGAAATGCTGGAAGCGAAAAACGCGATTGTAAACGCCACAAAAGACAGCCTGATTCTGTTCGATGAAATCGGACGCGGGACATCAACGTACGACGGAATGGCGCTGGCACAGGCAATTATTGAATATGTTCATGATCATATCGGCGCTAAAACACTGTTCAGCACGCATTATCATGAACTGACGGTGCTTGAAGATAAGCTCCCTCAGCTGAAAAACGTTCATGTGCGCGCCGAGGAATATAACGGCACGGTCGTGTTTCTCCATCAAATTAAAGAAGGAGCCGCAGATAAAAGTTACGGCATTCATGTCGCCCAGCTTGCCGAGCTCCCGGATGATCTGATCAGCCGCGCGCAGGAGATCTTAAAACAGCTTGAGCAGACAGGAGATAAACCGGAGCTTCCGGCGGCACCTGAGAAAAAGCCTGCCGTCAAAGAAGAACCGGCACAACTGTCCTTTTTTGCTGACAGTGATAAAAAACAGAAGGCACCGGCTGTTTCTCAAAAAGAAAAACAAGTGCTTGAAGCTTTCAAGTCAATCAATATTCTTGATATGACGCCGCTTGAGGCAATGAATGAAATGTACAAGCTGCAAAAAAAATTAAAATAGAAAGAGGTGACGGACTTGGCAAAAGTCATCCAGCTGTCAGATGAACTTTCAAATAAAATAGCGGCAGGTGAGGTGGTGGAACGGCCTGCATCTGTCGTTAAAGAATTGGTGGAAAACGCCATCGACGCAAACAGCACAGTCATTGAAATCGATATAGAGGAAGCGGGACTTTCGTCGATTCGGGTGCTTGACAACGGCGAAGGTATGGAAGCCGATGATTGCAAACGGGCTTTCCGCCGCCACGCGACCAGTAAAATCAAAGATGAAAACGACCTGTTCCGGGTGAGAACACTCGGTTTCCGCGGAGAAGCTTTGCCAAGTATCGCGTCTGTTTCTCATCTGGAAATCAAAACGAGCATCGGCGAGGGAGCGGGAACTCATCTCATTCTTCAAGGCGGGAATATCATTTCTGAACAGAAATCCTCCAGCAGAAAAGGAACGGAGATCATCGTTACCAACCTGTTTTTCAATACACCCGCCAGATTAAAATATATGAAAACCGTGCATACGGAACTCGGCAATATTACGGATGTCGTCAACCGGATCGCCCTTGCGCATCCGGAAGTATCCATCCGCCTCCGCCACCAGGGGAAAAATCTTCTGCAGACAAACGGCAACGGAGACGTGCGCCATGTGCTGGCCGCGATTTACGGGACGGCGGTTGCGAAAAAAATGATACCGCTCCATGTCAGCTCGCTTGATTTTGAAGTCAAGGGCTACATTGCGCTGCCGGAAATCACGCGTGCATCCAGAAACTATATGTCATCTGTCATTAACGGAAGATACATTAAGAATTTCCCGCTTGTAAAAGCGGTGCATGAGGGCTATCACACGCTTCTGCCGATCGGCCGCCATCCGATTACGTTTATCGAAATTACGATGGACCCGATTTTGGTCGATGTCAATGTCCATCCGTCGAAGCTTGAAGTCCGCCTCAGCAAAGAGACGGAACTGCATGAGCTGATCCGCGACGGGATAAAGGAAGTATTTCAAAAGCAGCGGCTGATTCCGAGCGCCCAGCTTCCGAAAAAATCAGCGCCGGCGCCGGTCAAAAACGAACAGCAATTCATAACGTTCGAGGAAAGTGCCCCTAAGCGGAAACTGCCGGAAAAAATGCCGGAAACGTCGTACTCGCCGATGAAGCTGAGTTCGGTCGTAAAAGAGCCGGCTTCGGTAATAGAAGAAGAGTTCCTCCCGAAGGAAGCGGCTGATGACGTGCCGTCGGAGATCAGCATGCCGGAACCGGAAGCGCCTGTTTCCGATATTCCGGAGCCTGAAGAGGAGGCTGTCTCTGAAGAAATACGGGAAGAAAGGGTCCCGGTGATGTATCCGATCGGCCAAATGCACGGGACCTATATTTTAGCCCAAAACGAAAACGGGTTATATATCATTGACCAGCATGCGGCTCAAGAGCGGATTAAATACGAATATTTCCGGGAAAAAGTCGGGCAGGTTGAGCCTGAAGTGCAGGATATGATCGTGCCGCTCACCTTTCATTATGCGGCAAATGAAGCGCTGATTATTGAACAGCACCAGCAGGAGCTTGAAAGCGTCGGGGTATTTTTAGAAGCATTCGGCACGAACAGTTATATCGTCCGCTGTCATCCGGCCTGGTTTCCAAAAGGAGAAGAGGCTGAATTGATTGAAGAAATCATTCAGCAGGTGCTTGACGCCAAGCGGATCGACATTAAAAAGCTGCGGGAGGAAGCGGCCATTATGATGAGCTGTAAAGGCTCGATCAAAGCAAACCGCCATTTGCGCAACGATGAAATCAAAGCGCTCTTGGACGATCTGCGCCGAACGACAGACCCGTTCACATGCCCGCACGGCCGGCCGATTATTATTCATCACAGCACGTATGAGATGGAAAAGATGTTTAAGCGTGTGATGTAGAATGGGTTCGTGTGGGATGTATCCCTCGCGCCCACATTTTGCCCACTGATTTTTAGCTGTTTAGGTATTATCAAACCGATTAATGCTGAATATCTTTTCAAAAGCCGCGAAGGGATCAACAAGCCCATTTCCCGATCGATGGCCGATAAGATTTTAAGGAATGTCACTGAGCGTGTCGGTTTGGATGATATAGGCACACACACGCTGAGGAAAAGATTCGGATACCATTTTTATAAGCGAACAAAAGACGTTGCCATGCTGCAGGAGATTTTCAATCACTCTGACCAGCGGACAACCCTTCGATACATTGGAATTAACCAGGATGCCATGAACAACGCCATGAAGAAATTCAAGATATAAGCAGGCTCATCTTATAAACCGGATGAGTCTTTTTTTTTGCATATTTTTATTGATTCCCTTCAAAAAGCAAACGTGGAATTCATTTTAGGGATATTGCTTGAAAACAGAGGGGGAAAGGGCTGAAACATCAGGGGAAACCAAGATTTAAACTTATTTTAATGTTTAAAGGGTCAAATGATTATAAAAGTAATCGGAAAGCTACATGATTATCATGAGTTTTATGAGTACTTCCTTTTACAAATTCGCAGGGAGATGGGGAAAGAATTTAAAAAAATTTGAATTTGGTGAGCTGACAATCTAAAAAAGTCAAAGGGGACTAGTAATTAGCCCCCCCTAAATTTAGTTCTTCCTGCGTTTTTTTCTGTTTTTGATTAAACTGAAAACCACTAAGAGAACCACACCGACAGCAACGACATAAAATGAAATTTCTGCTGCTGGGGTATTAATATTCTTAAGAACAAGGATAAGCCCTATTAAAACTATAGGAATGATGTAAGTTAGAATTCTTATCGCTTTTGGGCTCGGTTCAGCGTTACTTTTATTTTCCATAATTACCTCCTGTCTCAACACTTTAGGAATAATCACTTTAAAGCTTAACACAGGATAAATTTGTTAAACACCAACAATAGTCCCGTTTAAAGGAAAAGCATAAGAGTTTTAGTAATCCACCAAGCGGCTGTTGGGTTACCAGTAACTTTTAGAGCACCGGCATAGCACGCGTCTTCAACTGCACCAGTAAAGTTGTCGATGGTATTAAGAATTATTTCAAAACCACCGATTCCACCCATAGCAGCTTTAACTTTAGTAGGTATTGCATCCCAAGCTGCTCTTAATGCCTTTACCGCCCAGGATAATTTTCCTTGAGCAGTAAACTCTGATTCTTGTTTTTCCTTAACAGTTTTAACTGCTTCTTTAAGTTGATTTGTTTCACTTTTGGTTAAATCGAAGTGTGCAGCTATTTTATCAAGACCAACGTTATCTTTGGGTAATTGTGCAGAGCTATGTAAGACTGCTTGGTTTTGATATTGGCTTTGTATTGTTTGATTATTTTGGACTTCTTTCGTTGTTGAGACAGCTCCTGCCAGTGGAACTAGTGAAAAAATAGATACACTTGCGACAGTGGACATAATAATACCTTTAGTTACAGACTTTTTCATTGTTAACTCCTCCGTTTAATCCATATTATAGTTTTCTAATCATTTCTGGAAACTTGAAATAGCCAATGCTGTAAAATAAGCAGTATTTTCGCTGTAGTGTTTGAAATTCCAGTGTCTTTGATAGATTCATATATAGAATCTTTTACAATATCCCAAGAAAGTATCTGATAACCCAATAATTCTCTAAGGATAGCTTCAATATGCTTAGTAAACCTGGCTAGTTCATTTCTAACTTTTGTTCCTTCTAATCTTTCAACAAGGTGAATAACTTTGTTTTACTGTTTAATACTTACCTAATTTCATCTTTTAAAGGCTGAGAAAACTTTGATTTTGAAAGAAATATTCAGAAGGAGATGTGTTTTTTCCGCCACTAAAGATAATGTGTGATGTATAATTCATAGCTGATTCTTTAGGTTCATTAGTCCAATTGTTTCAGAAAATATGAAGAACGAAAGATCCTAAATAACCTGTGAGTAAGATGCTGTTTGAAAGAGTTTTAATTTTCGTTATGAATCTCCAATATAAATAGAGAACTGGGTTTATTTTCTCTGTTTTGGATTGTATACAGTCAATTATTCCTCCTCCCTTAGTTGTTATTCTAGCAATATGGATATTTAAGGTAAATAGGTACATTGAACTAAAATGGAAAATTTTAAATATTTTAAAGGCGGAGCGCTAAAAAAGTATAATTGTTACAAAAATAATGACTAACACTATATTAGAGTAAGGATGTGTGTGTTTCGTTAAACGTATAATATTGAATTGTTGAATTTAAGATATCAGTAGATTACGGAAAGCTGAAGGGGAATTTGGCTTAGGAAAGAGGCTTAATCCTTCATATATCAATTGAAGTGGGAGTTTGATTAATTATTTACGAAGAAAGTCATTCATTAATGTTCCTGTAAACTGTTCAGCAGAAAAATTGAGGGCTTTTGTCATAAGCTAAGTGATCTGGAGTACTGCGAAATTTTATGTTAAATTACTCCCTCTTCCCAGAGAGCCATTAATCCTGCTCGCTATAAAACAACAGCTGAGTTTCCTTGTGAAGAATCTCCCTTTCATTTGATTTAAGCCACGTAAAATAGATTTTTATGAATTCGAATTATTCTCTCCTTAGAATGTAAGGTGAATTTATTGATTCAGCTGTTAATCTTAAAAGAGATAATAGTGTGAAATTAGGTAAGTAAAAGCTGTCCGATTAGGGGACTGCCCCTGTAAAGTGAGACAAAATAAAAACTCGATTTGTTTTTATTCTTTTTATCCGAAAATTATACCATTCTTCATTTTCTGAATAAAATCTCCTAAAGTATTTATCTAATTGAATATTCTTATTTCCTTATATATTACGATAATAAATTTTAAAAACCGTCGGCTGGTTCTTTTGGTTGATTTGAACAGTTTTTTATCTTTACCGGAAAATCCATGGAAAAACGTGTTGTCATCTGGTAAAGTGGTTACAGTCGGCTGGGCGGCGGCAGCAGTCTGCCCGGATCTTTTGAATGGGAATGGTGACAATGGATCATACATATGAAGTGCATCAAATTAAAACCTATCACCAGATGTGGTCCAACTATTGTTATATTATCGCAGACCGTTCAAAAAAATCTGCGATAGCGGTGGACCCGTCCTGGGAAATCGACAAAATAACCGATAAACTGCATGAATTGGATGTTGATTTATCAGCTGTTTTATTAACGCATTCACATTATGACCATGTAAACTTGGCGGAGCCGCTTCAGCAAATCTATCACTCTGATGTATACATGTCGTCAGCTGAAATCGATTACTATCAATTCCGGTGCAAAAACTTAATAGCGCTTGAAGACGGTCAGACCTTTGCAGCGGGGGGATTTATCATCAAGAGCATACTGACTCCGGGACATACGGCCGGAGGGATGTGCTATTTGCTTTCTGATCACCTTTTTACCGGTGACACCGTGTTTACCGAAGGTTGCGGTATATGTCAGGACAGAGGCAGTTCTGCGGAAGATATGTTTAACAGTATACAGCGGATCAAAGCCTCCATTCCGCCGCATGTGCGAGTATATCCGGGGCATTCTTTCGGGGAGAAACCGGGTCAAAAAATGGAGAGTCTTTTGAAAAACAATATTTACTTTCAAATTGACAAAAAAGAACATTTCGTGAATTTTCGCACCAGAAAAAATCAAAAAGGGCTGTTTCATTTTAAGTAGCGTATAATTTAGTTCTATTTAACTGCTTTTTCTTTCGGGATTAGAAATGTCTGAAATGAAATGATAGTAATTGCTTTCTTTTTGTGGATTTATGCCTGAGTAACAAGGGTTTGCGGGAAGGAGCGCAGGGTAGGACGGGTGGGACATTCTGCTTATATCCGTTCCGAAAGACCTAAACACGCCTTCCCCTGGGAAAAAATAGGCATTCTTCAGGAGTCCGCATAGGATAAATTAACTTGACATGGTATTTTTGTGAAGTTACTATCAATTTGAACATGCTTCTTAACTGAATCCGAGAAAGGATGGCTGAGAAAATGATTACATACTTATTCCCAGGACAAGGTTCTCAAAAACAGGGAATGGGAAGTTCATTGTTTGATGAATTTAAAGACTTAACTGAGCAGGCTGATGACACACTCGGATATTCTATGAAACGGCTTTGCCTTGAGAATCCGTATTCCAACCTTCACAAGACGCAGTTCACTCAGCCCGCTTTATATGTAGTCAACGCGTTAAGCTATTTGAAAAAAATCCAAGACAATGACATAAAGCCGGATTATGTGGCCGGCCACAGTTTGGGAGAATATAATGCGCTGTTTGCCGCAGGCGCTTTTGATTTTATTACGGGCTTGCAGCTTGTCCGTAAAAGAGGCGAATTAATGAGTATGGCCACTGACGGAAAAATGGCCGCCGTTATGGGATTAACTGCACCTCAAGCGGCAGATGTCCTTCAAACGAACGGATTACATACGATTGATATTGCCAATATGAATTCTCCTCATCAAGTTGTCATCTCCGGACGAAAAGAAGACATTGAAAGAGCCAAAAGCGTATTCGAAGGAATAAAAGATGTGACGATGTTTCATCCGTTAAACGTAAGCGGCGCTTTTCACTCGAGATATATGAGTGAAGCAAAACAAGAGTTCGAAAAATTTTTACAGTCATTTCATTTTTCTGCTATATCAATTCCTGTCATTTCTAACGTCCATGCCAGACCTTATGAACAAGACGAAATCCCCTCCGTTCTGGCTGATCAGATCGACCATTCAGTACGATGGCACGACAGCATCCGCTATCTCCTGAACATCGGGCGGATGGAATTTGAAGAAGTAGGCCCGGGCCATGTGCTGACAGGACTTATTCACCGCATCAAAAAAGAAACTGAAACTTTACCCGCGATGTAGCGGATCATAAGACAAAATTCTTTTCTCACACAACATTGCCCAGTCATACAACATCACGATCACTTCACTTCACGACATCACGAAACACTCACAAATCAATATTTTAAAAAAATATGCAGCGAAAAGGAGAACAAATGAGCCAGCCAATTGTTTTCATGTTTTCCGGACAGGGTTCCCAATATTATCACATGGGAAAAGAGCTGTTTGCACATAACGCCGTTTTTCGGCAGAAAATGCTCGACTTGGACGATTTTGCCGCCAGCCGTTTCGGTGTTTCTGTCCTTAAAGAGATTTATCATACAGCCAATCGTCTGTCCGATCCATTTGACCGCCTTCTTTTCAGCCATCCCGCCATTTTTATGGCTGAGTACGCACTCGCGTATGCTTTGGAACAAAAAGGCATACGTCCCGATTGTGTAATCGGAGCGAGCCTCGGAGAATATGCGGCGGCCGCTGTGTCAGGTGTGCTCAGCCCCGAAGACGCTTTAGATTGCGTGCTGGAGCAGGCCGAAATCATTACGGAAACATGCCGAAACGGCAGCATGCTTGCGGTACTGGGGAATCCGAAATTATACCAAGATGATCCGCTGCTCCATGAAAATAGTGAATTGGCCGCTGTTAACTATCAATCTCACTTTGTCATCTCTGGAGAGCAGGGACACATCAGAAAAATCATGGACGAGCTGAGAGAAAAGCAGATTCCTCATCAGCTGCTGCCGGTATCATACGGGTTTCACTCAGCGATGGTTGATCAGGCGGAGCATCCGTACAAGCGCTTTTTGGCTCAGAAATCAATCCGGACTCCGTTTATTCCGTTCATTTCCAGTGCAACTGGAGAGGCTGAGACGGAAATTCAAGCGGACTTTTTCTGGAATGCCGTCAGAAAGCCGATTCGATTCCGCGAAGCGCTTCAATTTGCTGAAAGCCGCGAAAAGGGATTGTATATCGATGCCGGGCCTTCCGGAACATTGGCCGCATTTGCCAAACAGATTCTTCCCGCAGGATCGGCTGAACGCATCCGTACCATTATGACGCCGTTCCATAAAGAACAAACCCATTTGCAGCAAATCGAAGACATCATTTTATCATCGCCCGGAAGGAGACTGTAAGATGATCAGCTTTGTTTTTCCCGGCCAAGGTTCACAAAGAATAGGGATGGGAGAGGAACTGTTCGGCCGCTACCCTGAATTAACCGCTAAGGCCGATCATATTCTTGGATATTCCGTTCAGGAGCTGTGCAAGGACGGAGAACGTCTCAATCAGACTCAATTCACTCAGCCGGCACTCTATGTCGTCAATGCCCTGAGTTATTTGAAAAAAACAGAAGAAACCGGCTTGAAACCGGATTTTACCGCCGGACACAGTTTAGGAGAATATAACGCGTTATACGCCTCGGGAGCCTTTGATTTTGAAGAAGGCTTGCAGCTGGTCAAAAAGAGGGGCGAACTGATGAGCCGCGCAAAAGGAGGCGGCATGGCAGCGGTGATCGGCCTGACTCATGAGCAGGTGACGGACGTTTTAAGAGAATATCAATTACATATGGTTGATATCGCCAACATGAACACACCGCAGCAAATTGTCCTTTCCGGATATAAAGAAGATATTGAAAAAGCGGCATCCGTATTTGAATCTATAAATGGCGTGAAAATGGTTCACCGCTTAAATGTCAGCGGCGCTTTTCATTCCAGATACATGCTCGAGGCGAAGGAGGAGTTTTCACGGTTTATTGAATCTTTCCATTTTAAGCCGCTGTCCATTCCGGTCATTTCAAATGTGACGGCAAGGCCTTATGAGCAGAGAGAGCTGAAAGAGACACTCGCCGCGCAAATAACGGGATCTGTGAACTGGACAGACAGCATCCGTTTCTTAATGGGACGAAAGAACATGAACTTTGAAGAAATCGGTCCCGGAAAAGTGCTGACCGGGCTGATCCAAAGAATTACAGCTGAAGCGAAGCCGATAACAGATGAAATCAAAGCTCCGGCTGCGGCTGAAAAAAGCTCAATTACGGCGGCATCTTTAGGAAATGAAGAGTTTAAACGTGATTATCAGCTGAAATACGCCTATCTGGCCGGCGGCATGTACCGAGGAATCGCTTCGAAGGAGATGGTCGTCAGGCTGGCCAAAAAAGGAATGATGGGCTTTTTCGGAACGGGCGGATTGAGCATCGGACAGACGGAGGACGCCATTTTGTCAATTCAGCAAGAGCTTCGTGACGGCGGTTCCTTCGGCATAAATGTTGTACATAATATGAAGCATGCAGATTCTGAAGAAAAAATGGTTGATCTTTTACTGAAGCATGGGGTGCAGAATTTGGAAGCATCAGCATTTTTAACGGTTACTCCCGCTTTAGTCAGGTTTCGCGCTAAGGGATTAAAGCGAGGTGCTGACGGACAAGTGACAGCGCGTCAGCGGATTATCGCCAAACTGTCCCGTCCGGAAGTAGCGGAAGCGTTTCTCAGTCCGGCGCCTGATCATATGTTGCAAAAGCTTGCAGCCGAAAACAAGATTACTGCAGAAGAAGCGAATCTGATGAGAGAAATACCCGTTGCGCATGACATCTGCGTGGAGGCCGATTCGGGCGGCCATACTGACGGCGGAACTGCTTACAGCCTTATGCCGGCGATCGTCCGTTTAAGAGATGACATGATGAAAAAATATCGATACGGCAAAACCGTCCGTATCGGAGCCGCAGGGGGAATCGGAACGCCTGAGGCTGCCATGGCCGCATTTATGCTCGGCGCTGATTTTATTGTGACCGGGTCCATTAACCAATGCACCGTTGAAGCGGCGACAAGCATTCCCGTCAAGGATCTGCTTCAGCAGATGAATGTACAGGACACGGCTTACGCGCCGGCCGGCGATATGTTTGAATCAGGCAGCAAAGTGCAGGTGTTAAAGAAAGGACTGTTCTTCCCGACCCGCGCCGCTAAACTGCATGAACTGTATCAGCGTCACGGCTCAATTGAAGAAATTGATGAAAAGACAATCAGACAAATAGAAGAGAAGTATTTTAAGGCAAGTGTAAGCAGTGTTTATGAAAAAGTGAAGGCGCACTATTCGAGAGAAGACATTTCAAAAGCCGAACGGAATCCGAAACAGAAAATGGCGCTCATATTCAAATGGTATTTCAGGCAAAGCTCCGCCTCGGCAATTAAAGGAGATCCCGATGCCAAGGTAGATTACCAGATTCATTGCGGGCCGGCATTGGGAGCCTTTAATCAATGGGTGAAAGGTACGGAGCTGGAATCCTGGAAAAACCGCCATGCCGATGGAATCGGCCTGCGGCTGATGGAAGAGACGGCCTCGCTTTTGAATCAGAAGTTACGTTCATTTTTGCAAACGTGTTGACAAGACGAAATGATAGATTGAAAACATGGAATATTCATAAAAAGGATGAAACAGGGAGGAACTGACAATGAGTAAAGATAGAATCTTTGAATTGCTGCAGAACACAATTTACGAGGTTTTGCCTGATTTAGAAGGCGAACGGCTCTCACATGAAGACCGTTTAGTTGATTTGGGGGCGGATTCAGTGGATCGTGCAGAAATTATCACGATGATGCTGGAGGAATTATCTTTGCAGATCCCGCGTGTGGAGCTGACAGGAGTCTCAAACATCGGCGAATTGGCTGAAAAGCTTTATGAAAAGGTACAGGCCGTCTGATAAAACGGCGCAAAAATCGGAAGCTCAAAATTCATATTGGAGGCGAAGTTCATGACTGCTGCCGGAATAGAAGCGATAAATGTGTTTGGCGGGACGGCATACCTCGATGTCATGCAGCTGGCGGAGTACAGAAACTTAGACTCTGCCAGATTTGAGAATTTACTGATGAAAGAAAAAGCGGTGGCGCTTCCCTATGAAGACCCCGTTACATTCGGCGTTAACGCGGCAAAGCCGATTATCGACCGATTGACAGAGGCTGAAAAAGACAGAATCGAGCTGCTGATTACCTGCTCGGAGTCCGGCATCGACTTCGGAAAATCACTCAGTACATATATTCATGATTACTTAGGTCTCAACCGGAACTGCCGTTTATTTGAACTGAAGCAAGCCTGCTATTCAGGAACGGCGGGCCTACAGATGGCGCTTAACTTTATTTTGTCCCAGACGTCCCCAGGAGCGAAAGCGCTTGTCGTTGCGACGGATATTTCCCGGTTTTTAATTGCCGAAGGCGGCGATGCGTTAAGCGAAGATTGGTCTTACGCAGAACCGAGCGCCGGAGCGGGTGCCGTCGCCTTATTGATCGGTGAAAATCCGATCGTATTTCAGGCGGATGCGGGCGCAAACGGCTACTACGGCTATGAGGTGATGGATACATGCCGCCCGATCCCGGACAGTGAAGCCGGTGACGCCGACTTGTCATTGATGTCTTACCTTGATTGCTGTGAACAGACATTTCGCGAGTACAAAAACCGTGTGCCAGGCGCTGACTACAAAGAGACGTTTCACTACCTTGCCTTCCATACACCATTTGGCGGCATGGTAAAAGGAGCCCACCGGACGATGATGCGAAAGCTTGCAAAAGCGAAAAACGCTGAGATCGAACAGGATTTTCAAACAAGGGTAGAGCCGGGGCTCCGCTACTGCCAACGAGTCGGAAACATTATGGGTGCAGCCTCTTTATTGGCTCTTGCCAGTACGATTGACCAAGGGGCATTCGGCACTTCTAAACGGATAGGTTGTTTCTCCTACGGGTCAGGATGCTGTTCGGAATTTTACAGCGGTGTTGTAACGCCTGAGGGACAGGCGCGGCAGCATTCTTTCAAGATAGAAGAGCATCTGAACGACAGATACAGGCTGTCCATGGAGGAGTATGAAGAACTGTTTAAAGGCAGCGGTTTGGTCAAATTCGGAACCCGGAACGTCAAATTGGACATGAATATGATTCCGAACATTTTAGACCATCATACCGGAAGCCCCCGTTTATATTTGGAAGAAATCACGGAATTTCACCGGAAATACAGGTGGATCCCGTGACCTATGAGACGATAAAGGTCCGTTTTCAGCAAAATGTCTGTTTCATCACCTTTTATCGGCCTGAAGCCAACAATACGATTAATGAGCGTTTAGTGGAGGAATGTCTGCTTGTTCTTTCTGAATGTGGGGACTCCATTACCTCCGTAGTGCTTGAAGGGCTGCCGGAGGTATTTTGTTTCGGGGCGGATTTCGATGAGATGTACGAGAAAATGAGACAGGGCATGCAGCATGCGGCATCACAGGAGCCGCTTTACCGTTTGTGGCTGGCATTAAAATCCGGGCCGTACATCACCATCGCCCGCGTGCGCGGAAAAGTAAATGCGGGAGGTGTCGGATTTGCTGCCGCGTGCGATATCGTCATCGCAGACGAGAGTGCTTCATTCAGTTTATCTGAACTGTTATTCGGGCTGTATCCCGCATGCGTTCTGCCGTTTTTAATTCAAAGAATCGGATTTCAAAAGGCGCATTATATGACGATTATGACAAAGCCCGTGCCGGCAAGGCAGGCACTTGAATGGGGACTTTGTGACGTATGCGTTTCGGACAGCGCAACAGAGCTGAGAAAGCATTTGCTGCGCCTTCGCCCGCTGTCGAAAAAAGCAGTCATCCGCTATAAACGATATATGGATTCCTTAAACGACCTTGTTCATCGTTCGAAATCCGCTGCTTTAGCCGAAAATCAAGCGATGTTTTCAGATCAGGATAACCAATCAGCCATCATCCGTTATGCAGAAACGGGGCGGCTTCCTTGGGAAACGGAGAACAGTTAGGAGGATATCATGCCGAACGCCGCAGTTGAACTGCTCGAAATTGAATCGGAAATTATCCAAGTGACAATGCAGGATAAAACCCACAAAAATGCCTTCTCCAAAGAGCTGACGGATGGATTGATGGAGGCTTTCGCCCGTATTAAAAAATCGTCCGTCTATAAAGCTGTGATTTTAACAGGCTACGGTCATTACTTTGCTTCCGGAGGCACACAGGAAGGCTTACTCAGGATTCAGCAGGGCATCACGAAATTTACGGAAGACCGGATGTACTCTTTGGCGCTGGAATGTGATATCCCCGTCATTTCCGCGATGCAGGGTCACGGAATCGGAGGCGGGTTTGTCATGGGGCTTTTCAGTGATTTTGTCATTTTAAGCAAAGAAAGCGTGTATACCGCAAACTTTATGAAATACGGCTTCACCCCCGGAATGGGCGCTACCTTCATCGTTCCGCAGAAGCTTGGGCCAAGCCTCGGACATGAAATGCTGTTAAACGGAGGCCATTACCGCGGCGGTGATCTGGAGAAAAGAGGGGTGCCTTTTCCAGTGCTTCCGAGGCAGGAAGTATTGGGATACGCACAGGAACTGGCCCGTGAGCTTGCGGAAAAACCGAGAAACTCGTTAATCACATTGAAAAGGCACTTGGTGACGCCGTTTCGCGAGCAGCTTCCGGCCGTCATTGAGAAAGAGTTAATCATGCATGACCAGACGTTTCATGATGATGAAGTGAAAAAACGAATCACGACGATGTACGGAGTATAAGACATACAGATGAAATGGAGGCAGCTCTATGAAAAGTGATATGAAGGCAAGCGGGTTACTCAAGCCATCTGTCAGCTATGGAAAATCATTGCGGCTTTCAGCGGATCAGCCGATGACGATTCCTGAAGTCCTGCATAAAACCGCCGCCGCAGCGAATGATCAAAAGGGCATCACATATATACAGCCTGACGGCACCGAAGTGTATCAGACTTACAGCGGTTTGAAAAAGATCGCTCTTTCGATTGTGAAAGGACTCCGCCAATCAGGCGTGAAAGCCCATGATGAAGTCATTTTACAGCTCAGTGACAATTCTCAGCTGATTCCTGCCTTTTGGGGCTGTGTTTTTTTAGGAGCGATCCCGGTTCCGCTTGCGGCCGCTCCGGCTTATACAGAAATGAACAGCGGGACGCAAAAACTGAAAGACGCTTGGACGCTTTTGAATCAGCCGTATGTCATCACAAGCCGTGAAGTGCTGACGGAGATGACTGAATGGGCGAAGGATCAGGAGCTTTCTGGGTTCTGCGCTTTGGCGGCAGAAGATCTTTCCGCGCATGAAATGGATACAGACTGCCATTATCCCCGTCCGGAAGATCTGGCGATGCTGCTGTTGACCTCGGGAAGCACGGGCACGCCGAAAGCCGTGATGCTCAGCCATGAAAACGTCGTCTGCATGGTCAAAGGAAATATTCAGATGCAAGGCTATACAAGTGAGGATGTCACGTTTAACTGGATGCCTTTTGACCATGTCGGCGGCATCGGAATGCTTCATCTGCGTGATGTTTATCTCGGGTGTGAAGAAATCAACATACCGAGTGAATCCATTTTGATGGACCCTTTAAAATGGCTCGATCTGATTGATCATTACCGTGCTTCGGTCACGTGGGCGCCCAATTTTGCCTTCGGACTCCTCGCCGATTTCGCAGAAGAGATTCAAACGCGGAAATGGGACTTATCCTCCATGCGTTATATGCTGAACGGAGGGGAGGCCGCGGTTGCGAAAGTCGGACGCAGAATTATGGAACTTTTAGAGCCGCACGGTCTGCCGGCTAATGCCATCCGTCCCGCATGGGGAATGTCTGAAACGTCTTCAGGGGTTATTTTCTCAGATGAATTCACGCTGGAAAACACGAGTGATGACGACCGCTTCGTGGAGATCGGTCTGCCGATTCCGGGGTTTAATATGAGAATTGCGGATGACCGCAATCAGGTGGTGGAAGAAGGAGAAATCGGCCGCTTCCAAGTGTCGGGTCTGACTGTGACGAGCGGATATTATGAGCGGCCGGACTTAAATGAGACTGTCTTTACAGAAGACGGCTGGTTTGAAACGGGAGATCTCGGATTTCTGCGGGAAGGCCGTCTGACGATAACGGGCCGCACGAAAGATGCCATCATTATCAACGGTGTGAATTATTACAGCCACGCCATTGAATCAGCCGTTGAGGAATTGCCGGAAATCGAAACGTCATATACAGCGGCATGCGCCGTCCGGCCGAATCAAAGCACGACAGATGAGCTGGCGATTTTCTTTGTGACATCCGTTCCGTTGGATGAGAGCCGCATGACGAAGCTGATTCATCTCATTCACCAGCACGTGACACAGCGAATCGGCGTTACCCCTGATTATCTGCTTCCGGTCGCAAAAGAAGACATTCCTAAGACGGCGATCGGAAAAATCCAGCGCACCCAGCTGAAACATTCATTCGAACAAGGGCAATTTGCTTCATTACATAATAACGGGCAAGAAGACGGCACTTCGAAATCAGCTTCTATAGAGAAAGAAATTGAACGGGATTTTATCCGCTTTCTGAAAGAGGAACTTTCCATCGCGGATGAACTTGTTGATTCAAATACACCGCTTCAAAGTCTTGGCGTCAATTCGATTAAGATGATGAAACTCGCCAGATCAATCGAAAAAACGTATCATATCCGGCTGACGGCAAGAGAGCTGCACAAAAACCCGACGATTGGCGCTTTAGCCGCTTATACTGCTGAAAAATCGGCAAGCATGTCCGCTGACCAACACCCGGCAAAAGCCGAACTGCCGGCAGAACGGGAGAGCAAGCAAACGGCGCCAGCGCTTTCAGAAGTTCAAAAAGGGCTGTGGACATTGCAGAAAATGTCGCCTGAAACGGCTGCATACCATGTCCCGCTCTGTTTCCGATTCACATCAGAAATCGACAAAGAGAAACTGAAACAGGCGTTTCAGCTTGTATTAAAACAGCACCCGATACTCAAAAGCGCCGTAAAGGAAACAGACGGCGGGTTTTATTTCGCAGAAGCGGCTGATCCTTTTGTATTTTCGGAAGAAGATATTTCTGACGTCAATGAATCACAAATATCAACTCTGATACGAAAAAAAGTGAAAGAGCCGTTTGTCAAAGAAGGCGGGCCTTTGCTGCGTGTGCAGCTGCTTTCAAAATCCGTCTCGGAACATTATCTTTTGACGGTCATTCACCATATCGTGTTTGACGGCATTTCATCCATTACATTTATTCACAGTCTGCTGGATCACTATCAGGCGCTGCTGCAGGGAGAAGAATTTACAGCTGGTGCTTCCGTACATTCAGATTACGCGGTTTGGGAAAAGCGGTACTTGGCAAGTGAGGAAAGCAAGAAAGCCCGCGCTTACTGGATGAAACAGCTCGGAGGCGACCTGCCCGATCTTCAGCTTCCGCCGATGCGCACGGACAGCAGTGCTCCGGAGTTTACAGAAGACACGCTGACACGCAGGCTTCCTGAACGGCTGCTGAAGAACGTCACGGCATTTGCCGCAACGCGTTCGATTCATTTGTCCACCGTCATGCTGAGCTGCTACATGGTGCTTTTAAGCAGGTATACGGATAAGGAAGATATTGTGACAGGCATGCCTGCAATGGTCAGACCGGAAGAACGCTTTGACGGGGTGATCGGCCATTTCCTCAACATGCTTCCTATACGGAGCAGAGCCGGACGGAAAGAAACATTTGCTGACTTTGTTCAAAAGGTGCAGGATGCGGTTTTGGATGGACTGGATCACTCATTTTATCCGTTTCCGAAAATGGTGCGTGATGTTCATGCGACACCTCGGCAGAACTGTTCGCCTATTTTCACTAATGCTTTTTTCTATCAGAATTTTTTGCAGCATTCAAGCTATCAATCGATGCTTGATGAATACAAGGAATTCTCCTGTGAGTTTGTAAAAGGCATTCATCAGGAAGGGGAATATGATCTTGTATTTGAAATGTGGGAAGAAGCATCGGGCATGGATCTTACGATTAAATACAGCACTGAATTATTTGATGAAGCCGGGGCAGCCAGACTTTTCAACCAATTTGTACAGGCAGCAGAATCTTTGACGGCAAACGCGGATATGCCGCTTGAGAATGTTTCTCTCATGACAAAAAGCGAGGAGCAAAAGATTTTTAAGACTTGGAATGAGACAAGCCGCGAGTATCCGGATGCCTGCTTCCATGAATTATTCGAACGTCAGGCGGCAGAAACCCCTGATGCCTGTGCAGTTGTGTATGAAAAGCAAAAACTGACATACCGTGAACTTGATGAAAAAAGCACGAAACTGGCGCTCTATTTGCAGGCGCACGGCGCGGGGCCTGATGATCTCATCGGCATTTATACAGATCGTTCATTGCATATGGCTGTCGGCCTTCTCGGCATTTTAAAAGCCGGGGGAGCGTATGTGCCGCTTGATCCTTCTTACCCCGCTGACAGATTGGAATATATGATTGCTGACAGCAGGATCTCAATGTGCCTGACGACAGCTGATTTAGAGCACTCTTTGAACTGGGGAGGCGTGCAGACAGCAGCCATTGACCGCGATTGGTCTGATATTGAAGAGACCGCGGGGGAAAGAATGGCGCTGAAACGGCTGGTGACGCCTGAAGACCTGGCGTATGTCATTTACACGTCGGGCAGCACGGGCAAACCGAAAGGCGTTATGATTCCGCATCGGGCGCTCACCAATTTCTTGATCTCGATGGCGCATGAACCGGGGCTTTCGTCCGAAGATAAACTGCTTGCCGTCACGACATATTGCTTTGACATCGCGGCATTGGAGCTGTACCTTCCCTTAATCACAGGAGCGGAATGCCATATCTGTAAGACAGAAGTCACAAAAGATGCCCGGAAGCTGAAAGAACTGATTAAGGAGTACAAACCGACGATCATGCAGGCGACGCCGTTTACGTGGAAAATGCTCTTTCATTCCGGATGGACAAATGAAGAAAAGGTGAAAATCCTTTGCGGCGGTGAGGCGCTTAGCGAGCAATTGAAGCAGCAGTTTCTCGATACGAAAAGTGAGGCTTGGAATATGTTCGGGCCGACAGAGACGACAATCTGGTCCGCGGTGCAGCGTATAACGGAAAATGAGAGCGCGCTTACGATCGGGCGCCCGATCGCCAACACCCGTGTGTATATGATGGATTCCAACCTCAACCCTGTTTTAGAAGGGGTGCCGGGAGAGCTTTGTATTGCGGGAGACGGATTGGCAAGAGGGTATTTCAACAAGCCTGAGCTGACGGACAAAGCCTTCGTCAGCCACTGGCTGGAACAGGGATCAAAACTTTATAAAACAGGCGATATGGCGCGTTTTCTTCCCGGCGGCCGCATTGAATACATGGGACGGATGGACAGCCAAGTCAAAATTCGCGGCTACCGGATTGAACCCGGAGATATTGAGAGCCGGCTGAATGCCCATCCGGCCGTACAGGAAAGCGTTGTTGTTGTAAACAATCACTCCGGAAATGAAAAGCTTTGCGCATTTTATATCCTGAAAAACGGAGAGAAGCTTCCGTCTTCAAAGGAATTGCGCAGGCATTTGAAACAAGCGCTGCCGGCCTATATGGCGCCAGCTTCCTTTATCCGTCTTGAAGAGCTGCCGCTTACGCCGAACGGAAAAGTTGACCGTAAGCTTCTTGCAGCGCGCGATTTGACAGAGAAAAAGCCGGAAACAAAAACATTTTCTTCATCTCATATTCAGCAGGCGGTGCTTGCGATTTGGCAGGACGTATTAAAAAGCAGTGACATAGCGCTTGATGACCGCTTTTTTGATGCGGGAGGGGATTCGCTCCTTGCCGTAACTGTCACTGACCGGATGTCGCAGGAACTGGATTGTGATTTCAGTGTGACGGAGCTGTTTGAATACGCGACGGTAAAAGACATCAGCCGGTATATCGCTGAACAAAAACCGCAAGAAACCGTTTTTGCATCTGTATCAGAAAAGAAAATGAATGCAGAAAATCGCGAAAACCTGACGGGAAAATTTCCCGATTATTATGAAGAAAGCGTCGCGGTTATCGGTATATCCTGTCAGTTTCCGGGAGCGAAAGACCATTATGAGTTTTGGAATAACATCAAAGAAGGCAAAGAAAGCATCACCTTCTTTTCAAAAGAGGAGCTCCGCCGTTTCGGTGTTTCCGAAGAACTGGCTGATCATCCCGGCTTCGTCCCGGCTAAAGCCGTTTTAGAAGGAAAAGAAATGTTTGATCCGGGTTTCTTCGGCTTTTCACCGAAAGATGCGGAATATATGGATCCTCAGCTGAGAATGCTTTTGCTCCATTCATGGAAGGCGATTGAGGATGCGGGATATGTCTCAACAGACATTCCGGAAACAAGCGTGTATATGTCTGCAAGCGCCAACTCTTACCGCAGCCTGCTGCCGGAGGAGACGACAGCACAGCTGGAAACGCCTGATGGATATGTGTCATGGGTTCTTGCCCAAAGCGGGACGATTCCGACGATGATTTCTCATAAACTCGGATTGAAAGGGCCGAGCTATTTTGTCCATGCCAACTGCTCATCTTCTTTAATCGGTCTGCATTCGGCTTTTCAAAGCCTGCAGTCCGGCGAAGCCAAGTACGCCCTTGTCGGCGGTGCGACCCTTCATACGGAATCAAGTGCCGGGTATGTTCATCAGCCTGGGCTGAATTTTTCAAGCGACGGGCATATTAAAGCGTTTGACGCGGCTGCTGACGGAATGATCGGCGGTGAAGGGGCCGGTGCCGTGCTTTTGAAAAAAGCGTCCGATGCCGTTAGGGACGGCGACCATATTTATGCGCTGCTGCGCGGAATCGGCGTCAATAACGACGGAGCGGATAAGGTCGGATTTTACGCGCCGAGCGTCAAAGGACAGGCTGAGGTCATTCAGAAGGTCATCGATCAGACGGGCATCCATCCTGAAACGATCGCGTACGTTGAAGCTCACGGCACGGGAACAAAACTCGGCGACCCGATCGAACTGTCCGCGCTTCAATCTGTGTACGGCCGATATACAGATAAAAAACAATACTGCGGCATCGGTTCAGTCAAAACAAATCTCGGGCATTTGGATACAGCGGCCGGAATGGCGGGCTGTATCAAGGTTGTCATGAGCTTATATCATCAGGAAATCGCGCCGAGCATCAATTACAAAGAGCCGAATCCTCATCTTCATTTAGAAGACTCTCCGTTTTACGTTGCGGAAGGAAAAAAAGAGTTAACCCGTGAGAACACAGCGCACCGCATGGCTTTAAGCTCTTTCGGGCTTGGCGGAACAAATACACATGCGATTTTTGAAGAATATCCCGAGGTGTCTGAAGCAGCAGAATGGACAGGTCCGTACATTATTCCGTTGTCTGCCAGAAAACAAGACCGTCTGAAGGAGTACGCAAAACGGCTGCTGGCTTTTCTCGATGCAAAAACGGACGCCGATCTTGCGGATATTGCTTACACTTTTCAAGTCGGAAGGGAAGCGATGGAGGAGCGTGCGGCCTTTATCACAAGCGGCGCTGCGGAGCTGAAGCGGCAGCTTGCCGATTTTATCAATGATAAGCCGGCTGTAACAGGCTGCTTCAGGGGAGAAAAACAGCAGGTAAAAGACATCGCATGGCTTTCTGATGATGATGACAGCGCTGAACTCATTGAGAAATGGCTTGCGAAAGGAAAAGGTTCGAAGCTATGTGAAATGTGGAGTAAAGGTGTCGCCATCAATTGGCACAAGCTTTACAAAGACAAGCATCCGAAGCGGATCAGTGTGCCGGTCTACCCGTTTGCAAAGGAACCGTACTGGCCGAAAAAAGCTGAAACGAAAACATCTGCCGCACATACCGGAATCTCAGTTTTACACCCGCTCGTGCAGCAAAATACGTCAGACTTGGCTGTTCAGCGGTTCAGCTCACGGTTTACAGGTTCTGAATTTTTCCTGAAGGATCATGTGGTCAGAGAAAAAGCGGTGCTGCCGGGAGCGGCATATTTGGAAATGTCTTATGAAGCGGTAAAACGGGCGCTTGGCGGTTTATTAAAGGATCAAGACAGAATAACGCTCCATCATACGGTCTGGATGAAACCGATCGTCGTTCACGAACAAGAGCGCCAAGTCCATATTGCGCTGTTTCCTGAAGAAGACGGCATCATCTCGTATGACATTTACAGCGTAAACGCTGACGATGAAGAAGTGCTGCACAGCCAAGGACGGGCTGAAATCAAAAAGGCTGAACAAGATCCTGAGACAGACCTTTCTGCCATACAAAGCAGGTGCACAGCGGACATTCTTGATCCGGCGTCCTTTTACCGGGAAGGCAGGAGCAGGGGGATGTTTCACGGAAAAGCCTTCCAAGGCATTAAGTCCGCCTTTATCGGTGAAAGAGAAGTGCTTTCTGCTATACAGCTTCCGGATTCTGTTTCTCATACGAACGGACAATTTACGCTTCATCCGAGCATCATTGATTCGGCTATTCAGACGGCCACGATCTGCATTATGCAGGAGTTTTCCGGACAAAAGCTGATTCTGCCGTTTGCGCTGGAATATCTTGAAGTCATCAAAGCGTGCACACCGACTATGCGGGCGCATGCATACTTCAGCGAAGGATATCAAACCGGTGATTCCGTGCAGAAAGCCGACATTGACCTGTACGACGAAACAGGAGCGCTTTGCGTGAAGGTGAGAGGCTTCTCTACGAGAGTGCTTGAAGGCGATGCAGAATCGGCTCAGCCATCCGGCTCGGAAAAGGTCTTGTTTACACCGGTGTGGAAAGAAGCTGCGGCATCCGAGAAAGCTTCTGTCCATGCTGATGAGCATTTGATCATTCTTTGTGAAAATGCAGTCCATCTAAAAAATGAAGCGGCATCCGGTCTGAAAGACGCCGAACTGCTGATTGCGGAAGGTGAGGGCGGAACAGCGGCTGAACGCTTCCAAACCTATGCGCAGATGATCGCTGAACACATTCGGCGGATCATGAGCGAAAAAAGGCAGGGCCGCATTCTGATTCAGACCGTTATTTCAGCAGACGGCAGCCAGCAATTGTTTGCCGGATTAACAGGTTTGTTAAAAACAGCCGAGCTGGAATACGGAAAACTTGACTGTCAGCTCATCGAAATAGATTCAATCGGCAAAATACCTGCTGTCGCTCAAAAACTGAAAAACGACAGTCATCGGCCGCATGATAAACAGATCCGTTATAAAGGAGAAAAAAGGTATGTGAAGGCCTGGGAAGAAATGCATCCTCCAGGAAGCGGACCCGTCTGGAAGGACGAAGGCGTATACCTGATTACCGGAGGCGCCGGAAGCTTAGGTTTGATGTTTGCAAAAGAAATCACTGATCGCGTAAAACACCCGAAGATCATTCTGACCGGCCGCTCAAATGTGACAGAAGCCAAGCAGCGTGAAATCGCCATGCTTCAACATGCGGGCGCACATGTCGTCTGGAAAAAGCTGAATGCGGCAGACCGGCGGGAAAATGAGGCGCTGATAAAAGAGATTACGGCGGAATTCGGGGAGCTTAACGGAATTATTCACGCTGCGGGCGTGATACAAGACCGCTTCCTGCTGCAAAAAACGAAGGAAGAATTCCGGGAAGTGCTTGATCCGAAAGTGATCGGCACTGCTTATTTAGATGAAGCCAGCAAAGACTGCAGCCTTGACTTTTTCGTATTGTTCTCCAGTGTTTCCGGCGTTCTCGGCAATATCGGGCAGGCTGATTATGCCGCCGGCAACGCGTTTATGGATGCGTACGCCGCTTACAGGCAGTCCCTTACGGAGAATGGCCTGCGGCACGGAAAAACGGTCGCCTTTAACTGGACACTGTGGAAAGACGGCGGCATGCAGGCGGGAGACGAGACGGAGAGAATGATGAAAAAAGCTTTCGGCATGGTTCCGCTTCAAAAGGCTGCCGGCCTGGCTGCATTCTATGAAGGTCTGGCTCAGGAAAAGCCGCAAGTGTTAGCAGCTGAAGGCTATAAGGCAAAATTAAAACAGACGTTCCTATCCATTTCTGAAGCTGACAAGCAGCAGGAGAAGACGGCAGAGCCTGTATCAGCCGTTTCATCAGGCCAATGGCACGATTCGCTTATCCGAATGGTCAGTTCGATTTTAAAAGTCAGCCAAGACGAGATTGATATCGATACGGAGCTGAGTGAATACGGCTTTGATTCTGTATCATTTACCGTTTTTACGAATCAATTAAATGAGGCGTATCAGCTGGAACTGGCGCCGACGATCTTCTTCGAGCACGGCACGATCCGCAGTTTAGCGGAATATTTGACAGGTGAGGATGCCGGCTCTCCTTCTCAGCCGGAAGAAAAACAAGATGAAGAGGAAGCTCTTCCGATGCTTCATACCGCTTTGACAGACATGGTAAGCGGAATATTAAAAGTCGGCCGTGAGGATATTGAGATTGAGACGGAATTAAGTGAATACGGTTTTGATTCCGTAACGTTCACTGTCTTTACAAATCAATTAAATGAAGCGTATCAGCTGGAGCTGGCGCCGACGATTTTCTTTGAGCACGGCACGATCAGCGGCCTGGCCGGATATTTGGCAAAAGAGCACCCGGGCCGTTTCGGCGAAAAGAAGAAAGAGACGCCGAAAAAAGAGCAGCCAAAAGCCCATAAGCCGAAAACGCAGCGAAGAAAGCGTTTCGCGACGGTAATGCACGCTGCGGCAGAGACAAAAGAACCGCGCCGCTTTGACCCGGTTGCGATTGTCGGAATCAGCGGCCGATTCCCTGGCGCAAAAGATATAGAGGAATTTTGGCGCAATCTGAAAGAAGGAAAAGATTCGATCACAACGATTCCGAAAGACCGCTGGGATTGGGAAGCGTTTGATGGCGACCCGAATCTTGAAGGGAATAAAACGAATATCAAGTGGGGCGGCTTTATCGACGGAATAGCTGAATTTGATCCGCTGTTCTTTGGAATTTCACCGCGGGAAGCCCAATATTTAGATCCGCAGCAGCGGCTGTTATTGACTTATGCGTGGCGGGCGATAGAAGATGCGGGCTGTAAGCCGGAGAGCCTTTCCGGCACAAATACGGGCGTCTTTATCGGAACCGGAAATACCGGTTATAAAGATTTGTTCACAAGAGCAGGTCTTGCGCCGGAAGGACATGCGGCGACAGGCAGCATGATTCCTTCCATAGGTCCGAACCGTCTGAGTTATCTGTTAAATCTTCACGGGCCGAGCGAGCCGATTGAAACAGCATGCTCAAGCTCGCTTGTGGCGATCCATCGGGCGGTATCCGCCATAGAAAACGGAGAATGCGACATGGCGATTGCCGGAGGGATCAACACGATTTTGACGGAAGAAGCGCATATCAGCTACAGCAAAGCAGGCATGCTCAGCAAAGACGGAAAATGCAAAACCTTTTCCAAAGACGCCAACGGGTATGTCAGAGGAGAAGGCGCGGGCATTCTGATGCTGAAGAAATTGACAGATGCCGAACGGGACGGAAATCCGATTTACGGCGTCATCCGCGGGACGGCTGAAAACCATGGCGGCCGGGCGAATACGTTAACCTCGCCGAATCCGAAACTGCAGGCTGATTTATTGGTGAAAGCATATCGGAAAGCGGGAGTGGACCCGAGCACCGTCACGTATATTGAAGCGCACGGTACAGGAACGGAATTGGGTGATCCGATTGAAATAAACGGTTTGAAAGCGGCGTTTCACGAGCTGGCGAAAACAAATCAAGAGCCTGAAGTCTCCGGTCACCGCTGCGGCATCGGTTCGGTCAAAAGCAATATCGGCCATTTAGAGCTTGCCGCGGGAGTATCAGGCGTCATGAAAGTGCTTTTGCAAATGAAGCACAAAACGCTGGTGAAAAGCCTTCATTGCGAGACGATCAATCCTTACATTCAGCTGGATGACAGTCCTTTCTACATCGTGCGGGAAAATCAGGAGTGGACCGCTGCGGAAGATAGAAACGGAAATGCGATTCCGCGCCGGGCCGGGGTCAGCTCATTTGGCATCGGCGGGGTCAACGCCCATATTGTCATTGAAGAGTATGTCCCGAAAGAAACCGCTCAGCCTGAGCACAGCCCGGAAAATCCGGCAATCATCCTTCTGTCAGCCAAATCAAAAGAAAAACTGTTTGAACAGGCGCAGCAGCTGCAAAAAGCGATCCGCCAAACGCCGTATACAGATCAAGACTTGGCGGGCGTCGCTTATACGCTGCAAACCGGAAGGGACGAAATGGAAGAGCGCTTGGCCATTCTTGCAGCGACGATGGCGGAATTGGAAACAAAGCTGGAAGCATTTACGGAAAATGAGAAAAACATCGCCGGACTGTATACCGGCCAGTCCCACCGCAATAAAGATACGTTTGCACTGTTTACGGCGGATGAAGATATGGACATCGTCATTGACGCCTGGATCAGAAAAGGAAAATTCGCCAAGCTGGCAGAGGTATGGGTGAAAGGCGGCGTGTTGAATTGGAACCGGCTGTATGAAAAAGGCACACCGCGTTTACTCAGTCTACCGTCTTATCCGTTCGCGAAAGATACGTATTGGGTGCCTGAGAATCCTGACAAAAATAAGGTCCATACGGAGGAACGGATCAAACGTATTCTGACGAAACAATGGGAACAGAGTCCGCTTGAACTGCGTGAAACGTGCGCACGCCCCGTTGCGATTTTGACCGCCGGGGACACGATCAATCTCGCAGAAGAAATCGCAGCGCATATCCCGAATCACCGTATTATCACCGCATCAGGCTTTACCGGTGAATACGACTGGCAGGCGTTTGACGGAGTCATCGACCTCCTCGGCGCAGCGAAAGAAGATTCTGAAGACATGACCGGTATCAATTGGCTTCAGCAATTGATTGAGCATGGGCATAAAGAAGGGATGACACTGCTTTGTGTCACGAAAGACCTTGAGTCAATAGAAAAAGAGGCCAATCAAATAACAGGAGCAAAACGGGCCGGTCTGTACAGAATGCTGGCGTACGAGTACAGCCATCTGTCATCAAGGCATCTCGATCTTGAAGGAGCGTTTTCGGACGACATATTGGCGAAGCAAATTGCCGATGAGTTTCATGCCCGTACTGATGATGCGGAAGTTTGCCGTAGAGGCGGCGTGCGTTACCGTGCCGTATTGAGAGCCTCAGAAAACATAGAGATGAAAGGCGGGAGAATTGATTTTCCGCACGGCCATGCGCTGCTGATCACCGGGGGCACGAGGGGGATCGGTCTTTTATGCGCACGCCATTTTGCCGAACATTACGGAGTGAAAAAACTGGTGCTTACCGGCCGTGAGACCCTTCCGCCGCGACATGAGTGGACGGGCGGCCTGAATGGGGTGCAGGATTCTGTAAAAGCGAAAATTGATGCCGTTCTCGACTTGGAATCCAAAGGTGTACAAGTGAAGGTATTGTCCGTCCCATTAGCGGATGAAGCCGGACTGAGACAAGAACTGGATCAGATCAAACAGACGCTCGGACCAATCGGCGGGGTTATCCACTGCGCGGGTGTGACTGATAAAGAGACGCTCGCATTCATCAGAAAAACCGATGAGGATATACAGCGTGTGCTCGAGCCGAAAGTAGACGGGCTTCAGGCGTTATACAATGTTCTCAGCGGCGAACCGCTCAAGTTTTTCGTCCTGTTTTCTTCCGTGTCAGCTGCGATACCGGCGCTTTCAGCAGGACAGGCCGATTATGCCATGGCCAATGCGTATATGGATTATTTTGCAAACTCATACAAAGAGCAGCTGCCGATCGTAAGCATTCAGTGGCCGAACTGGAAAGAAACCGGAATGGGCGAAGTAACGAACAAAGCTTATAAGGAGAGCGGGTTATACAGCATCACGAATGCAGAAGGATTACAGCTTCTTGACGGCATACTTCTTGCATCAGCAAGAGGCCCTGTGCTGCCGGCCGTTTTGAATCCTAAGCTGTGGAAACCGGAGCAGTTCATGCGGCAAAGCAGCCAGGATAAGCCGATAAGTCCGGCTGCGGTAAAACCGAATAAAACAGCTGATTCGGCTGCGGACAACGAACAATTAACAAAGAAAACAGAAGAGTGGCTGACGGGATTATTTTCTGAAGAGCTGCGGATTGACCAGGAACAGCTTGAGACAGACGTATTATTCCAAGATTACGGAGTGGACTCCATTATCCTTGCCCAGCTTTTGCAGCGGATCAATCGGAATCTCTCAGCATCGCTTGACCCGTCCATTCTGTATGAATATCCGACGATTCAATCTTTCGCAAATTGGCTTCTCGATGGATATACAGAAGTTTTGTCAGATCTGTTTGATATGACGGCGGGGCCTGTTATGAAGGCGCCGGCTGAGCCGGTAATTGAAACACAAGCTGTTAAGGCGGAGGAAGAGCCGGCCGGAAAACAGATTCACGGGGAAGATATCGCGGTCGTCGGCATGTCCTGCCGGTTTCCGGGGGCGGCTTCCTTAGAGGCGTACTGGTCGCTTTTGGCTGAAGGCCGTTCGGCCGTCCGTCCTGTTCCGGCTGAGCGTTGGGGTTTGAAGACATCTTATTACGCGGGAATGCTTGATGGAATTCATCAATTTGACCCGGATTTCTTTCTGCTGGCTGAAGAGGATGTGAAGGCAATGGACCCTCAAGCTTTGGCCGCTCTGGAAGAATGTCTTAACCTGTGGTATCACGCGGGCTATACGCCGGATGAGATAAAAGGAGAGGCAATTGGTGTGTATCTTGGCGGACGGAGCCGGCACAGACCGGGTGAAGAGAAACTGCTGGACGCGAAAAATCCGATCGTCGCGCTGGGCCAGAACTATTTGGCCGCAAACCTCTCTCAATATTTTGATATGCGCGGCCCGAGTGTTGTCCTCGATACGGCTTGCTCTTCTGCTTTAGTCGGAATGAATATGGCCGTGCAGGCCCTTGCAACAGGAGAAATAAAAGCGGCCGTTGTCGGCGGTGTAAGCCTGTTTGAATCTGAAGAAACCCATAAATTGTTTGAACAGCGCGGCATTTTAAGTGCATCGCAGTCGTTCCATGTATTTGACGAACGCGCCGATGGAGTCGTACTGGGTGAGGGTGTCGGAATGGTTCTTTTAAAAACCGTGTCTCAGGCCGTTAAAGACGGAGATTCCATTTATGCCGTGGTGAAGGCGGCTTCTGTCAATAATGACGGAAGAACGGCGGGGCCGGCTACGCCAAGCCTTGAAGCGCAAAAGGCCGTCATGAAGACAGCTCTTGAAAAAAGCGGAAAACGGCCGGAAGACATCACTCATATTGAAGCGAACGGCTCAGGTACGGTCGTCACTGATCTATTAGAACTGAAGGCCATTCAATCCATCTACCGCACAACAGATGGCGGACCGCTCGGAATCGGATCTGTGAAACCGAACATCGGGCACCCGCTTTGTGCGGAAGGAATTGCAAGTTTCATAAAAGTTGTGCTCATGCTGAAAGAAAAGAGCTTTATCCCGTTTTTATCAGGTGAGCATGAACTTGCACATTTCGACAGAGAAAAGGCCAATATCCAGTTCAGCCGCACTCTGACAGACTGGCCGTCACCAATACCGGCGGCAGGAATAAACTGCTTTGCCGACGGCGGAACAAACGCCCATGTCATTGTGGAAGCGTGGCAGGAAGACGAAGGACGCCGAATCAAGCGCCACCCTTTAACACCCCCTGCATTAAATAAGCGGCTGATTTCGCAGGGCAAAGAAGAAACGAACGAAAAAGCTGCGGCAAACATCTGGGATACCTATGAAGTGGAGGTTTAACGTGAAGAACTTCAATAAGCAAATCACTTTATCGCTGAAAAATCCGTTTATTTTACATCATGACGTTTACGGACAAAAAGTCCTTCCGGGATTGGCTTATATTGATATGTTTTATCAGATTTTCAAAGAGCGCGGGTATTCATATGACGGGCTTCAGCTGCGCCATTTATCCATATATCAGCCGCTTATTGCGAAAGAAAACAGCGCCGTCAAGCTTACGGTTGAATGTACAAAGGTAAAAGAAGGGCGCTGGAAACTGACCGCAAAAGGGGCTGAGGTCAGCGGCGGACGAGTACAGCCGGACGAACGTATTTACGTCAAAGCGGAAATGCATGAGACGGCCCCCGCAGTATTCAGTGACACGCTTGATCTTGACTCTGTCAAACGCGAGGCGGAACGCACCATCGATTTAAATGAGCTGTATGCACAATGCAGAATCCAGGAATTGGTTCACAGCGGATATATGAAAGCAGAAGGAGAAGTGTTTGAGGAGCGGGACGGGGTCACCTTTGATTTATCGCTCGGAAAAGACGCGATGGGACAGGCCGGAGGGTTTTTGTTCCATCCGACCCTTCTTGACGGAAGCGGCGTCGGCGCAAACCTATTAATTTCATCGCTGTTAAATGGGGAAAAGAGGCTGTTTCTGCCTCTTTTCTATGAATCTTTTACAGCTTCCGAACCTTTGCAGGCCGGATGCATCACGAGAATCAAACGTTCGTCGCTCCGGCAGGAAAAGGAGCTCATTTACATTACACTGGAGTTTTTTAACGCATCCGGCCGGAAAGTAGCCGAGCTGAAAGATTTCACAAGCAAGCTCGTGCGGGATGCCGAGCTGATCAATACAGAACGAAAGACTGCTGAGAAGTCTCCTGAAAAAGCCGGTTTACCGGAAGTTGCGGCATCGCTTGAAGGCGGACACCGGCATGAGGAAGCAGAACGGTATGTCATGAATCTGATGGCGGAAAAAATCGGCAAGCCGCTTGAACAGATTGATTCTCAAGTCGGCTACTATGAAATGGGGCTGACATCGTCCGGACTGCTTGACGTCGTCGAAACGATCAGCGAAAAAATCGGCGAAACCCTTTCTCCGACTTTGCTGTTTGAATATACGACGGCAGCAGAGCTTGCGGCTTTCCTGACTGAGCAGCACGGGAGCCATTTCAGCGCACCTCAGGCAAAAATGGAGAAGCAGCCGCAAACAGAAAAAAGGCGGAAAAGCAGTGTGCCGCAAGATGAAGATATCGCCATTATCGGGATGGCCGGCCGCTATCCGCAAGCCGAAAATATTCACGAATTCTGGGAAAACCTGAAAGAAGGAAAAAACTGTGTCACCGAAATTCCGGAGTCTCGCTGGGACTGGCGCCGATTTGAAAATGTAAAGTCGCCTTCGGGAAAGAGCATTTCAAAATGGGGCGGATTTATTGATGATCCGGATTGCTTTGATCCTCAATTTTTCCGGATTACGCCGCGGGAAGCTGAAACAATGGACCCTCAGGAACGGCTGTTTTTACAAACATGCTGGGAAACGATTGAGGATGCCGGATATACGCCGAAGTCGCTCGCGGAGGCGCGCGGACAAAATAAGAGACAGCGCGTCGGCGTCTTTGCCGGGGTGATGCACAAGGACTATACGTTGGTCGGAGCTCAGGCTTCTTCTGAAGATCATGTATTCCCGCTGTCTCTTAATTATGCGCAGATCGCAAACAGAGTTTCATATTTTTGTAATTTTCACGGGCCGAGCATGGCGGTCGATACGGTCTGTTCATCTTCGCTGACTGCGGTTCACCTTGCTGTGGAGAGCATTCGGCGCGGGGAATGTGAATCGGCGGTTGCCGGAGGCGTCAACTTGTCACTGCATCCGAATAAATATCTGACATACGGTTTATGGGACATGTTTTCAACAGACGGGGTTTGTCATACATTCGGGAAAGACGGAGACGGCTATGTACCGGCTGAAGGAATCGGTGCCGTTTTATTAAAACCGCTGCGGGAGGCGGTAAAAGACGGAGACCGGATTTATGCGGTGATAAAGGGCAGTGCCGTCAATCACGTGGGAACAGTAAGCGGGATTTCTGTGCCGAGCCCGGTCGCACAGGCCGATTTAATTGAGGAATGCCTGGATAAAGCGGGAATCGATCCGCGCACGGTCAGTTATATTGAGGCGCACGGGACCGGAACGTCTCTCGGCGATCCGATTGAGGTTCAAGGCCTTGTCAAGGCGTTCCGCCAGTACACACAGGACAAACAGTTCTGTGCCATCGGATCAGTGAAGTCCAATATCGGCCATGCTGAATCGGCGGCGGGCATCAGCGGCTTAAGCAAGGTCGCCCTGCAGCTTCACTATAAAACGCTGGTGCCGTCTCTGCATTCCGAGGAGCTGAATCCGTATTTAGATTTTGAACAATCACCGTTTTATGTCCAGCATCAAACAGAAGCATGGCAGCAGCCTTCCGTGACGGAAGACGGAAACGAAACAGTATATCCGCGGCGTGCCGGGATCAGTTCTTTCGGGGCGACAGGTTCAAATGTGCATCTCATTCTGGAAGAATTTATTCCGGAAGAATCACACAGATCAAATGCTGAACCTGCGGAAGAACAGACATTCATTTTCCCGGTTTCTGCCCGAAACGAAGAACGGCTTAAAGCGTATGTTGCGAAGCTGTCTGCATTTATTCATCCCGGCGTGCCGCTTGAGGATGCGGCATATACACTTCAGGTCGGCCGTGAGCAAATGGAGGAGCGGGTTGTTTTCACCGCACAGAATATAACACAGCTTAAAGAACGGCTGGGAGGTTTTCTGGCGGGTCAAACGGCCGGCGGATGCTGGCGGAACAGAGCTGATAAAACGAAACAGGCAGAGCTTGCTCCTGACTTGATACATAAATGGCTTTCTTCCGGAAGTCTGGAGATGATTGCTGAGAAGTGGGCCGGCGGAGGAACGATGGATTGGAATCTCTTATACGGTGAAAACAAACCGAATCGGATCAGCCTGCCGACATATCCGTTTGAAAAAACACGGTATTGGGTGCCCGAGGCGGAAAAAAAAGATTCGTTACCGCAAAAAAATGCAGGCATGCTGCACCCGCTCCTGCATGAAAATGTATCAAACATGTCAGGCGTCCGTTTTCGGTCCTCTTTTAGCGGCGGAGAATTTTTCCTCAAAGATCACGTCGTCAAAAACGAGCGGACGTTACCGGGCGCGGCTTATCTGGAAATGGTCCGGGCAGCCGTTGAACACGCGGCAGAAACGAAAGAAGAAGGAACAGTCCGCCTGAAGCATGTCGTATGGATACGTCCGTTTACAGCGGCGGATGAGTCCGCAGAATTGTATCTCCGTCTTTATGACGAAGAAAATGGGGAGATGGGATTCACGGTTTACAGTGAATCGGCTTCCGCGGAACAAGAGCCCGTTCTCTATGCGCAAGGAAGCGCGGCGTTTGTCCGGGCGGGCGAACCGGCCAAAATCGAGATTGACAAATTAAGAGAGTCACGCCGTCTGATCACACCTGACGCTTGCTATCAAGCTTATAAACAGATGGGGATTGAATACGGGGATGCTCACAAAGCGGTCACGGCAATCTATGCAAAAGACAGCGAAGTGCTTGCGAAACTCTCACTCCCGTCATCTGTTTCTCATACAAAAGATCAGTTTGTCCTCCATCCGAGCCTCTTGGATGCGGCATTCCACGCGACAATCGGGTTGATGTTTGATAGAGACGAAACTGACATAAGGCCGATGCTGCCGTTTGCTTTGGAGCAGATTGATGTGCTGAAAAGCTGTAAAAGCAATATGTGGGTTTCCATTGCGTACAGCGGCGATAGCAAGCCTGAAGATGCCGTCCAGAAGCTGGATATTGATATATGTGACGAACAAGGCAATGTATGTGTGAAAATGACTGGTTATTCCGCACGGGAAATTGAAACGGATAAAACAGATACACTATTTTTTGAGCACGTATGGGAAGAGAAGGCCGCTGTACATGAAAAAGCGCCAGTCCATTTCAAAACCCGTCACGTGATGATATCTGACCGGTTTACGGATCAAATGAACAGCATACAGACAGACTTCAGCTGTCACGTGCTCCGTGATCAGCATAAGAGTGAAGACGAACGGTTTGAAGCCTGTGCAGTTCAGGCTTTTGAAGAAGTGAAGAAAATCATCGCTTCAAATTCCGGCGGGCGCGAGCTTATTCAGATTGTCGTGCCTCAAGAAGCGGATACGCAGCTCCTTTGCGGCTTAACGGGGCTTTTGAAAACAGCGGCGCTTGAAAACCCGAACCTGACCGGCCAGCTGATTGAAGCGGAGCCGGACGTCAAGGCAGACACGCTGTCACGATATGTAAAAGAATGCAGCGCTCACCCTGACGACAAGCATATTCGCTATGAAAACGGCAGGCGCTATACGGCACAATGGCAGGAATCGGGTCTTGAACAGTTCGGCGCCGAAAAGCCGTGGAAGGATAAAGGTGTTTATCTGATCACTGGCGGTGCAGGCGGTCTCGGATTTTTGTTCGCCAAAGAAATCGCCCGGCATGCAAAAGGCGCCGTTCTTATTTTAACGGGGCGTTCTCTGTTGGATAACCGTAAAAAAGCCCAGCTGCAAGAGCTGTCCGACCTTGGCGCACAAGCCGTGTACAAACAAACGGACATGACAGATAAACAAGAAGTTCAATCGCTCACAGCGGACATCTGCCGGCAGTACGGCGGCTTAAACGGTATCATTCACAGCGCCGGAACGATAAAAGACAACTATATTCTGAAAAAGAACAAAGATGAACTCCGTGATGTACTGGCGCCGAAAGTCTCCGGGCTGGTTCATCTTGATGAAGCATGTAAGGACATAGAACTTGATTTTCTGATTCTTTTCTCTTCCGGAGCGGGAAGCGCCGGAAGCGCGGGCCAAGCAGATTATGCGATGGCCAATGCGTTTATGAACGCCTTCAGTGAAAAAAGAAACCGGCAAAAGGCCCGAAATGAACGCCATGGACACACTCTTTCAATCTGCTGGCCGCTTTGGAAAGACGGCGGGATGACGGTTGACGCCGAAACGGAAGCCATGCTGACAAAAGAAAGCGGCATGGTCCCTATGAAAACAGAAAACGGCATTCAAGCTTTGTACCGCGGGTGGGCGGCAAAGACATCCCAGATCATGGTGACGGAAGGCTACGCCGCAAAAATCCGGGCGTTTCTGAAAAAATCAGCGGATGATCAAGAAGAAACGGAAAGCGAACCAGAAGTATCGGCAGGCTTTTCATCAGGCGGAGAGAACATGCTTGCGGAAAAAACGGAGCATTTCTTGAAACAGGTGCTTTCGGAAGTAACCAAACTTCCTGTCGGCAGCATTGACGCCAAGGCGCCTATGGAAGATTACGGAATTGATTCGATTATGATTATGCATTTGACGGGACGGCTGGAAAAGAGCTTCGGTTCATTATCAAAAACATTGTTTTTTGAGTACCAGAATATTGAATCGCTGGCGCAATATTTTATGAAAGCTCACCGCGGCACGCTGCTGGAAGTAACCGGGATGAAAACGGAGGAAACGCCTGCAGCCAAACCGGATCTGCCGGAGAAAACAGAAGAAAAGCCTGTATCCTATCGCAGTGAAGGCAAAAAAGGCTTTGCGCAAGTCCGTACAGACACGCGGGAAAATCCAGTGCCGGAGCGTGAAGATATCGCGATTATCGGTATATCAGGACGATATCCGCAGGCCGAAAATCTCCAGGAATTTTGGAAGAACTTAAGTGAAGGCGTTGACTGCATAACGGAAATTCCAAACGATCGCTGGGATCACAGCCTTTATTACGATGCTGATAAAGATCAAGAAGGCAAGACGTACGGAAAATGGGGAGGATTTTTGAAAGACGTGGACAAATTTGATCCGCAATTCTTCTCTATTTCGCCCCGGGATGCAAAATTGATGGATCCGCAGGAGCGGTTATTTCTGCAATGTGTCTACGAAACGATGGAGGATGCCGGTTATACGCGCAAAAAGCTGACCGGAAAATCGGGTGACCTGCAGGGCGCCAATGTCGGTGTTTACGTCGGCGTCATGTATGAGGAATACCAGCTTTACGGAGCCGAAGAACAGGCGCGCGGAAAATCGCTCGCCTTGACCGGAAATCCGTCATCCATCGCGAACCGGGCTTCCTATGTATTCGGTTTTAACGGTCCGAGTATGGCTCTTGATACGATGTGCTCTTCTTCTTTAACAGCCATTCACCTGGCGTGTCAAAGCTTGCGGAACGGGGAATGCGAGGCGGCATTTGCCGGGGGCGTCAATGTATCCATCCATCCGAATAAATATTTGATGCTCGGCCAGAACAGATTTTTATCAAGCAAAGGGAGATGTGAAAGTTTCGGCGAAGGCGGAGACGGTTATGTGCCCGGTGAAGGAGTGGGCGCCGTACTCCTCAAGCCGCTTTCTAAAGCGAAAGCGGACGGTGATCATATTTACGGCCTGATCAAAGGAACGGCCGTGAACCATGATGGAAAAACAAACGGGTATTCCGTCCCGAATCCGAACGCCCAAGCCGCGGTTATCAAACAGGCGTTAAAAGACGCGGGAACCGATCCGAGGGCGGTCAGCTACATCGAAGCCCACGGCACTGGAACTTCACTCGGCGATCCGATTGAAATCACAGGTCTGACAAAAGTCTTTTCAGAACAAACACAAGATAAACAGTTTTGCGCCATCGGCTCAGCAAAATCCAATATCGGGCACTGTGAAAGCGCAGCAGGCATCGCGGGGCTGACGAAGGTGCTGCTGCAAATGAAATACAAGAAGCTTGCGCCGTCCCTGCATTCCCGGACGCTTAACCCGAATATTGATTTTCTAAGTACGCCGTTTAAAGTGCAGCAGACGCTTGAAGAGTGGAAAAGACCGGTCATAAATGATAAGGAACTGCCGAGAACCGCGGGGCTTTCCTCTTTCGGAGCCGGCGGCGTCAACGCTCACATCGTCATCGAAGAATATACCGCTGATGAGGATAAAGAGACGGCTTTTGCCGCACCTCATCCGTCGATGATCGTCCTTTCCGCAAAAAATGAGAAACGGCTTCAAGAACGGGCGAAACGGCTTCTTGATGCACTGCGGAGCGGGTGTTACAAGGAAGCGGATCTGGGCCGGATCGCCTATACGCTTCAAACCGGCCGTGAAGCGATGGAAGAGCGTCTCGGTCTGATTGTCAGCAATTTGCGCGAGCTTGAAGAAAAACTTGACGGATTTACGGGCGGCAAAGATTCAATTGATCAGCTCTACCGCGGACAAGTCAGACAGAATAAAGACACGATGGCGCTGTTTGCGGCTGATGAGGACATGGAAAAAACCATTGAGGCATGGCTTGAAAAAGGCAAAGCCGCAAAGGTACTAGAGCTTTGGGTAAAGGGCCTTCCGCTCAATTGGGATAAGCTGTATCAAATGGGCAGACCGCAAAAAATCAGTCTCCCGGCTTACCCGTTTGCAAAAGACCGTTATTGGATCGACACATCAGCTGGTGCAGCTGTCAAAAAACCGGCCGAAATAAAGCCTGCACCGATCGCACCGGCGGCCGCTCCGGAACCGGTCATTGAAGCAGCACCTCTTTGCGAGGAGGCTTCGAAAGAAAAACCGTCCAACATTACATTGCAGCCTTTGAGCTGCACGGAATCAAAAAGAACGGCACAGCCTGCTGACCGTCCGGCGGTTTCCGTTGAAAAAGTAAGTGCCGAATTAACGGAAAGTTTGGCGGACGTTTTATATATGGATCCCGGCGATATCGACGCAGACGACACTTTTATTGATATCGGTATGGATTCAATCACTGGTCTTGAATGGATAAAGGCGGTTAATAAAACGTACGGCACGTCTCTTACGGTGACGAAAGTATATGATTATCCGACCATCAGCCAGTTTGCGGCCTTCTTGCAAAAAGAGCTCGGGACAGAACCGATCCTTGAGGAAGTAACCGAACCGCAGAAAACGGAGGCCGTGAACAAACCGTCCAACATACTTCTGCAGCCTTTAACCGCTCATAAGCAGCCGGTGATACAGGCAGAAGCGGCTATTCTCGAGGCGATGTCTGAAACGGCAGCTTCCGCGGAACCGGAAGAACCGATTGAAGCGGTGCATGACGAGTTATCGAAAGCACTTGCTGATGTATTGTACATGGAACGGCATGAAGTAGATATTGATGAGGCCTTTATTGACCTGGGCATGGATTCGATTACCGGTCTTGAATGGATAAAAGCCGTCAATAAACGGTACGGCACGGACTGTAACGTAACGAAAGTGTATGATTATCCGACCATCCGTCAATTTGCCGATTTTCTGCGCACGCAGCCGTCCGTCCGCGGCAGAAAAAAACAGGCGGTTCCCGTCCGTCCAAAGCCGCTTACGCAGCGACATGCCCCGCAGGAGAAAACATCTGCCGAGCCGGAGAGATTAACGGTTCAAAAAGAACCTGAACCGGTGCAGGCCAAACGGGAGCCTAAAGACGAGATATCAGACGCGATAGCCATCGTCGGCATGTCGGGCAAGTACCCGGATGCGCCGGACCTAAAGACATATTGGGACAACTTAGCCCGTGCGAAAAACGCCATTCGCGATATCCCGCTTTCCCGCTGGGATGTAAACCAATACTATGATCCGGCCTTAAACAAGAAGGGCAAAGTATACTGCAAATCAATCGGTATGCTTGACGGCATTGAAGAATTTGATCCGTTGTTTTTTAATATTTCTCCGTCTGAAGCTGAACTTATGGACCCGCAGCACCGGATATTTTTACAGGAAGGCTTTAAAGCCTTTGAAGATGCGGGCTATAGCTCAAAAGAATTAAGCGGGAAAAATTGCGGCGTTTATTTAGGGATTATGAACAATGAATACGGCATGATGTTAAATAAACATCAGACAGGAGGAAGCGCAACGGGCAACAGTTTCAGCATCGCGGCGGCCCGCCTGGCGTATTATCTCAACTTGAAAGGGCCGGCGATTCCGATCGATACTGCATGCTCATCGTCTCTTGTCGGGACTCATTTGGCGCGTCAGGCGCTGTTGAATCATGAAATTGACATGGCGCTTGTCGGCGGCGTCACCTTGTATATAACGCCTGAATCATATATCAGCATGTGTGAAGCCGGAATGCTGTCTCCTGATGGCCAATGCAAAGCATTTGATAACAGCGCAAACGGATTTGTGCCTGGCGAAGGCGCGGGGGCGCTCGTTCTGAAGAGGCTGAAAGATGCGGAAGCCGATCAAGACCATATTTACGGAGTCATTATCGGGTCCGGAATTAACCAGGACGGAAAAACAAACGGCATTACCGCCCCGAGCGCGAAAAGCCAAATGGATTTAGAGCGCCAAGTGTATGAAACGCACAACATCCACCCTGAGAGCATTACCTATGCGGAAATGCACGGCACCGGCACAAAGCAGGGGGATCCGATTGAATTAGAAGCTTTATCTTCTGTATTTAAGGAAAAAACGGACCGAAAACAATTTTGCGCCATCGGTTCGGTTAAATCGAATATCGGACATACATCGGCGGCGGCAGGCGTAGCAAGCGTCCAGAAAGTTCTGCTGTCGATGAAGCATCAAAAGCTTGTGCCGAGTCTTCATTTCAGCACGCCGAATGAACATTTTGATTTCGATGACTCGCCTTTATTTGTCAATACCGAACTCAAACCTTGGGAAACAGGCGGAGCACCGCGGCGGGCCTGTGTCAGCTCATTCGGCTACAGCGGCACAAACGCTCATCTCGTCATTGAAGAGTACCAGCCGAAAGACCGGGACAGCCGAAAACCTGATGAGACAAACATTTTTGTACTGTCGGCGAAAAAAGCGCGGCAGCTAAAAGCCTATGCCGAGTCGATGATCGAATTTGCAAAAGCCAATCAGGATATCCATCTTTCAGATATGGCGTACACGCTTCAAACCGGGCGTGACGCAATGGACTACCGTCTTGCGGTTACAGCCGGTTCGAGAGAAGAACTGATCAGCCGTTTAACCGATTTTGTATACAGCAATACGGGTGAAGGGATATATGAAGCCCACATCAAAACGGCAAAAAAAGAAATCAAAGCATTTGAAACGGACGATGATATGAAGCAGCTTGTCAGGTCATGGTTCGATAAGAAAAAATACGGCAATATAGCGGAATTGTGGGCAAAAGGGCTTCACGTGGACTGGAACAGACTCTATCAAGGCGAAAAACCACGCAGAATCAGTCTGCCGGCTTACCCGTTTGCCAAGGAGCCGTACTGGCTGCCTCAAGTGAAATCTGCATCGGAGGAAACGGAAGACCGGCGCGAAGCTGTACTTTTAGAAAAGCAGTGGGTTCCGTGTGAGATCAAGTCTGCCGATGAAAAAAGCGTTCAGAAGGTCATGATTCTGGCTGATGCAAGGACAAGGGGACTTGCCGAAGAGACTGCAAAGCATTTCGATGACTCGTTCATTCTCCCGATCGATTCGGCTGACACGTCAGCTGCCGATTGGAGCCGCATAGATGGCGCAATCGATCTGACGGGCTGCGGAGACGAAGACCTTTCACTGGAAGGGATCAGCCGGCTCCAGACTCTGATTGATACGAGCCGCCGTCAAGCGCGGCCGCTGACCCTGCTGTATGTAACAAAAGGCTTGGAGCCGTTTCAGCAGAAAACGATTCATCTCGCAGGAGCGGCAAAAAGCGGCCTGTACAGAATGCTGCAAAGTGAGTATCAAAACGTGACGTCAAGACACATGGATGCCGATACAGATACAAATCAGCAGACACTTGCCAAACAGATTGCGGATGAATTTTCAGCGGACAGCACAGAACCGGAAGTCTGCCTCCGAAACGGACAGAGATACCGCGCTGTATTCAGGGAGATTCCAAAATGGGAGCGGTCAGAACAACAGCCCACACCGTTCCCGGAAGATCATGTGCTTTTCATTACCGGAGGGACGAGAGGACTCGGTCTTTTATGCGCACGCCATTTCACAGAAAAACACGGCGTGAAAAAAGTGGTGCTGACAGGCAGGGAGCCGATTCCTCCCCGCCATGAACGGTCAGCTGTGAATACACGGCTGAAAGAGAAAATACGGGCGATTGAAGCGCTAGAAGCAAAAGGTGTGCAAGTAGCGGTCATCAGTCTGAAATTGTCTGACCGTGATGCGGCGGCAGCGGAAATTGAAACGATCCGGCGCACGATGGGACCGATCGGCGGGGTCATTCACTGTGCAGGCTCCGTTAATTCAGTAAATCCGGCGTTTATCAGAAAGACTGCTGACGACATACAAGAAGTGCTGGAACCGAAAGTCGCCGGGCTTCAAACTTTAAGCAGCCTTTTTACAAATGATCCTTTGCGATTCTTCGTCTTATTTTCTTCCGTATCTGCTGTCGTTCCGGCGCTTGCCGCGGGGCAGTCGGATTATGCGATGGCAAATGCGTACATGGATTATTTCGCGGCTGCTCATCAGCATCAATATCCGATGGTCAGCATTCAATGGCCGAATTGGAAGGAAACCGGATTGGGTGAAGTCCGCACAGAAAGCCTGAAGCAGACCGGACTTTTAGGACTGACGAATGCGGAAGGGATTGACTTGCTGGACCGCATTTTGTCTGAAAACATCCGCCCGGCCGTTCTGCCGGCCATCGTTGATCGAAGCGGATGGCATCCTGACAGGCTGCTCAGTCAAAAGAAAAAACAAAAAGAGGCTGAAGCAGAAATAAACGGTCAAATCGAGGAAAAACAATCAGACTCAGACCTTCTTTTTGATACGAAGGCATGGCTTGTAAAACTGTTTTCTGATGAGCTGAAAATCGTTCCGGATGAACTGGAAACAGACGAACCGTTTCAGGATTACGGGGTTGATTCGATCATTTTAGCGCAGCTTTTACAGCAAATGAATCAAGCGCTCAAAAAGGACTTAGATCCGTCTGTTTTATATGAACATCCGACGATTGACGCGTTTGCCGAATGGCTTGTATCCAACAGTCAGCCGCTGCTCACAAGGAAGGAATCTGATACAGAAACCGCGGTTCCCGCCAATGTGCAAACCGTTCAAGCTGAACAAAACCGATATGCCGAAAATGAAGACATTGCCGTCGTCGGAATGAGCTGCCGCTTTCCGGGAGCGGAATCGTTAGAACAATATTGGGATTTGCTGAGAAACGGCAGGTCCGCGATCGGCTCCGTGCCGGCCGAACGATTCGGTTACGAAAATCAGTATGTTGCGGGCTTGATTGAACATATGGATCACTTTGATTCCGATTTCTTTTTCATACCGGAAAACGACGCGAAAGCGATGGATCCTCAGGCATTGGCGGTGCTGGAAGAAAGCGTAAGGCTTTGGTGCCATGCCGGCTATACCCGTGATGAAATCAAGGGTATAGAAGCCGGTGTGTATATCGGAGGCCGCAGCCAGCATCAGCCTGATCCTGAAAGCCTTGCGAATGCCCGCAATCCGATCGTTGCGGGCGGGCAGAACTATTTAGCTGCAAACGTTTCGCAATTTTTTGACCTGCGGGGGCCGAGCATCGTGCTTGATACGGCTTGTTCATCGGCTTTGACAGGAATGAATATGGCCGTACAGGCACTGAGAAGCGGCGATATCAAAATAGCGGTAGTCGGCGGTGTCAGTATGCTGAACACGGATGCGGCGCACCGGATGTTCCAAGAGCGCGGGCTGTTAAACGAAAAACCGGTATTTCATGTGTTTGATAAGCGTTCAGGCGGCGTTGTCCTCGGAGAAGGCGTGGGCATGGTGCTGTTAAAAACGGTAAGCCAGGCGCAAAAAGACGGCGACACGATACACGCAGTCATTAAGGCCGCCGCCATGAATAATGACGGCAGAACGGCAGGGCCGTCAGCCCCTAATGTTCAGGCGCAAAAAGACGTTATGCAAAGCGCGCTTTTAAAAAGCGGTAAGAAGCCGGAGGATATCACTTATATCGAAGCGAACGGATCGGGTTCCGCTGTGACTGATTTACTTGAGCTGAAGGCGATTCAATCCGTATACCGCTCAGGTCAGCATGTTCCGCTCGGCATCGGATCAATCAAGCCGAACATCGGGCACCCGCTTTGTGCAGAAGGGATCGCAAGCTTCATAAAAGTCGTATTAATGCTGAAACACAGACAAACGGTTCCGTTTCTCTCAGGGGATGAACCGATGCCGCATTTTGATATAACAAAGACCGATTTGTATTTTGATAAAACAGCCGGCGAATGGGATGCAGCCAGACCGTCTGCGGCCATCAACTGCTTTGCCGACGGCGGAACGAACGCCCACATCATTTTGGAAGCTTGGGAAGAAAAAGATACTCGACTGAAAAGAAAGCCGCTGCCGGCACCGTCATTAAGACGTAAGGGTCTCGTAAAAGAACCTGATGCACCGGTGAAGAAACAAGAGCTTCCTGCCAAGAAAATGTTCTGGAAAGCATTTAAATAGAGAGGAGTGGGAAGAAATGATATCGGAAAAAATCAATATTTCACTGGATCATCCTATCATGAAGGGCCATACGGTCTTTGGTGAAGCGGTATTGCCCGGTCTTAGTTATATCGATTTGATTTATCAGGTTTTTCAGGAGCACGGTTATTCATACAATGAGCTCGAACTGAAGCATGTCACGATTTATCAGCCTTTAACCGTCAGTGAAACGGCTGCAATCATTCTGACCATTCAATGTTCTGAAAGCGGAGATGGAAAGTGGCTCATCTCCCTTTCCGGCCAGAAACAGCAAGATGACGAGCTGTCAGACAATATACAATATGCGACGGCTGAAATGGTGAAAAGAGACGCAGTCACATTTGACGAAACCATTGATTTCAGCGAGCTGAAGCAGTCAGTCCGATCTTTGGATCTCGATGACATGTATCACCGCTGCCTGGATCATGACCTGGTTCATTCCGGGATGATGAAATCGAGCGGACGATTATACGAAACAGAAGACGGCATGCTGGCTGAGCTTTCTTGCGAAGAAGGAAAGGATTTCTTTTTATTCCATCCCGCCCTTTTGGATGCGAGCGGCATCGGGGCGAGCGGCTTGCTTTCTGAAACAAACCGGCTTCACCTGCCTTTATATTATGAATCGTTCAAAGCCGCCGGCAGGCTTCAATCAGAGTGCACGGCGCGTATTGCCGCTTCCGCCGTCCGTCAGGAAAAAGAACTTACAACGATGACTATCGAGTACTTCAGCCGTTCCGGACAGAAGGTGGCTGAGCTTAAAAACATTACGGGAAAAGCGGTTCGGCTCGAAGAAGACGGGCACACAGCAGGACAGAATAAACAGGATGCAAAAGAGCCGGAAAGCGCAGATGAAAAAGACATCATTCTGTTTTTGAAGAAGCTTTTGGCTGATAAGCTTGGTCAGCCTTGGGAGACGCTGGACGTTCTTGCCGGCTACTACGAGCTCGGGCTGGATTCATCTTCTTTGCTTGAGGTTGTGCAGGATATCAGTAAAAAGGCGGGTGCGGAACTCGCGCCCACTCTTCTCTTTGAATATACGAATATAAAAGAACTGGCAGCCTATCTGAAAAAGACCGTTTCATTTGAATGTGCGGAACGTGCAGCCGAATCACCGGACGCGCCAGAACATCATGAAAACACCGGTGACATTGCGATTATCGGAATGGCCGGCCGCTATCCGAAAGCGAAAAATGTGGCAGAGTTTTGGGAAAACCTTAAGGCGGGCACGGATTGCATCACTGAAGTTCCGAAGTCCCGCTGGGATTGGAAAACATATAAAAACGTAACGTCACCATCTGGAAAGACCGTATCAAAATGGGGCGGTTTCATCGACGATGCCGACTGCTTCGATCCGCAGTTTTTCAGAATCTCACCGCGTGAGGCGGAAATGATGGACCCGCAGGAACGCCTGTTTTTAGAAACCTGCTGGGAAACGATTGAAGACGCGGGGTATACGCCTGAAACGCTTGGAAATAAAGGGGCGAAACAGCATCCGATCGGCGTTTTTGCAGGGGTGATGCATAAAGATTATTCCTTAATCGGAGCAGAACAATTATCGGAAACTGATCCTTTTCCGGTTTCGCTGAATTATGCGCAGATCGCCAACAGAGTGTCCTATTATTGTGACTTCCACGGGCCGAGCATCGCGGTCGATACCGTTTGTTCCTCATCATTGACAGCCGTTCATCTGGCGGTTGAAAGCATCCGCCGCGGCGAATGTGAGGCCGCGCTTGCGGGCGGGGTGAACTTGTCGCTCCACCCGGCGAAATATCTGAGCTACGGAAGCGTCGGCATGCACTCAAGCGACGGCCGCTGCCGCACGTTCGGCGAGGGCGGTGACGGCTATGTTTCCGGAGAAGGAGTCGGTGCGGTATTACTCAAGCCGCTGGAAAAAGCCGAACAGGACGGCGACCGGATTTACGCGGTCATTAAAGGAAGCGCCGTGAACCACGTCGGGAAAGTAAGCGGGATTACCGTCCCGAGCCCTGCTGCACAGGCAGAAGTCATTAAGACATGTCTGAAAAAAGCAGGGATCAGCCCTCGGACCGTCAGTTATGTGGAAGCTCATGGAACAGGCACTTCGTTAGGCGACCCGATTGAAATTGAAGGTCTGTCAAAAGCGTTCAGCGAAGGGACGCAGGATCAGCAATTTTGTTCCATCGGTTCAGTCAAATCAAATATCGGCCATGCAGAATCGGCGGCGGGTATCAGCGGATTAACAAAGGCTGCGCTGCAGCTTCATCACAAAACGCTTGTCAAATCTCTGCATTCAGCGGAATTAAATCCATACGTGAAATTTGAGAAGTCTCCTTTTTACGTACAGCAGCAGACTGCTCCTTGGAACCAGCCGGCAGCAGAAGAAAACGGAAAAGTCACGTATTATCCGCGCCGGGCCGGGCTCAGTTCCTTCGGGGCATCAGGTTCGAATGCCCATATCATTTTAGAAGAATACATTCAGCCGGAACACAAAGCGCCTGCACCTGAGAACGATGCAGCCAAAATCATCCCGCTGTCCGCAAGAAATAAAGACAGACTTCTGGCCTATGCGGAAAAACTAGCCGGGGCGCTTTCCGAAAAGACGGTGCTGTCTGAACTGGCTTACACGCTTCAGACAGGACGCGAAGCAATGGAGGAGAGAGCGGTCTTCCTTGCAAATGACACCCGCGAATTGAAGCAAAAGCTGAATGATTTCGTAAAAGGAAGCGACAACATCCCCGGATTTTGGCGCGGACAAGCCGAGATGCCGGAACTGAGCGAACCTGCTCCTGAAACAGGTGATCCGGTACAGCTTGCCGGTTTATGGGCAGAAGGGAAAACAGTAGATTGGAATAAGCTGTACGATGCGGATAAACCGCGTAAAACAAGCGTTCCGACATATCCGTTTGCAAAAGAGCGCTATTGGATTCCGCAGCAGAAAAAACACGGGAAAAGCCTGTCAGGCACTGTGCTGCATCCGCTTTTACAAGAAAATACGTCAGATTTTTCACAGCAGCGTTTTACTTCTCTTTTTACGGGAGATGAATTTTTCTTGTCTGACCATGTCGTCAACGGACAAAAAATTCTGCCGGGCGTCGCCTATTTAGAAATGGCCGCAGAGGCGGTGAAAAAGGCCGCGGCCGTAACGGACAAAGGCCATAGCGTCACACTCAGACAGGTCGTGTGGGTCCGGCCGGTCATGATTGAAAACAAACCGAAGGAAATACATATTGCCCTTTATCCAGAAGATAACGGTGAGATTACCTATGAAATATACAGTGAGGCAGAAGTAAACGGCGAAGATCCGGTTATTCACAGCCAGGGTGAAGCGGTCATTACCGCACAGGGCAGTGCTCAGTTAGATATTGAGTCTGTCAAGGCTTCCTGCGATTTAGGGATCGTGACGGCGGAAGAATGTTACAGTGCTTTTGAAAAGATCGGCCTGGATTACGGAGAGGCATACAGGGGCGTACAGCAATTGCTGATCGGGGAAGACCGGTTACTGGCCCGTATTTCACTCCCGGCTTCCGTTCAAGACGATAAAGAGCTGTATACGCTTCACCCGAGTATAATGGACGCCGCTTTTCACGCCTCCGTCGGTCTGCTTGTCCGCTCGATTCATGACGATGCAGACAGCCATGAGCTTTCTTTGCCGTTTGCGATGCAGGAAGTGGAAGTGTTCGGGCCGTGTCCTGAACAGATCTGGTCATATATCCGGTACACAGAAGGCAGCAAAGCAGATGACAACGTAAGAAAATTTGACATTGATATGTGCGATGATGCCGGTACGGTTTATGTTCGGATGAAAGGCGCATCCGTCCGGGCGCTTGAACCAAGCCAAACAGCGGTCGGTGAAACTTCAGAGGCGCCTGTCGGCCATACGATGATGATTCCGGCATGGGAGCCCGCTGCACTTATAACTACCGGGAAAGCGAAAACGACGGATAAGCAGACTGCGGTTTTCGGAGGAACTGACAGAAGCCGCGCGCGCATTAAAGAGCATCTGCCGAATGCTTCTTACTATCCAATCAGAAGCACGGATGATATCACATCTCTTACGCACTTGCTTGAAGGGCAAAAAGAACTGGAGCAAATCATTTGGCTCGCGCCGCAGGCTGAGAGTGCTGACATCCTTAAGGAACAGGAGCGCAACGTTTTTCATGTGTTCAAGCTGATGAAAGCTTTGCTTGCCTTGGGGTACGGAGAAAAACATTTGGATTGGTGCTTCGTCACAGCAAATGCCCAGCCGTTTTCAGATCAGGACAGCGCTGATCCATCACAAGCAGCGGTCAGCGGACTTGCCGGGACGATGGCGAAAGAATATCCGCATTGGAATATCCGCATGATTGACACAGAGACGGACGGCATCTGGCCGATCGGCGAGGCGCTTTCTCTTTCTGCCGGGAAAAACGGAAGAGTTTGGGCATACCGCAATGAAGAGCTGTATGAGCGGCAGCTGATACCGCTTGACAATATGCCGAAAAACGGCACGCTGTACCAAACAGGCGGGGTTTATGCCGTGATCGGAGGCGCCGGGTATCTCGGTGAGGCATGGAGTGAATATATGATCCGCCGCTACAAAGCACGCGTCATTTGGATCGGAAGAAGCACGCTGAATGATTCGATACAGGCGAAACTCGACCGGCTCAGCGCAATCGGGCCGGCACCTGAATATGTTTCCGCCGATGCCGCTGACAGGGCTTCCTTAGAGCGGGCTTATCAGCTCATAAAAGAGCGTCATACAAAAATTAACGGCGTCATCCACTCGGCAATGGATCTGTCTGAGCAAAGCTTAAATAATATGAAGACAGAAGAGTTCAAATCGGTGCTGCGGGCAAAAGCCGATGTAAGTGTATCTATGGCGGAGGTATTTGGACGGGAGCCGCTTGACTTTGCGCTCTTCTTCTCCTCGCTTGTGGCATTTATCCATAATGTGAAACAAAGCCATTATGCCGCAGGATGCGCCTTCAGTGACGCATTTGCGAAGGAACTTGCTCAGAAATGGAACTGCCCGGTCAAAGTCATGAATTGGGGCTACTGGGGCAGCAGCGAGGCGGCTGAAGACGGCAATTTTATTCAGCTGATGGATCAGATCGGATTGGGATTGATCGAACCGGACGCTGCGATGGAGGGGCTTGAAACCCTTATGACGCTGCGGGTTGATCAGGCCGCTTTCATTCATACGACAAAACCGGTCGCAGTAGAGGGAATGAATGAACGAGAAAAGATGTCTGTTTATCCGCCTCAGCCGCTTGTATCAGGACAACAGCTGAAGGTTGCTCCGCCGGGCGCACGTCTTGTAAGAGAGACCGAGCATCAGGAACTTGATGATTTTCTGTATCAGCTATTGATCGCCCAGCTAAAAGAGGCGGACTTGCTGACGCCGCAAAGCCTTAAAGCGTATGAGCCTGAACACGGCTATTTTAAAAAATGGCTCAATCAAACGATCGCCTTTCTGCTGGAACACGGCTATCTGGAAGGGGATGCCGATTCATTTACACTGGCAGCCCCCGCTGAAAACACAACCGCCTCGTTATGGCGGAAGTGGGAGCAGGAAAAGGCGGAATGGCTCAATCATGCCGATACAAAAGCGATGACTGTTTTGGCCGAGACGATGCTTAAAGCACTGCCAGACATTCTGCGCGAAAACGTGCCGGCGACAGACATCATGTTCCCGCACTCTTCAATGGAACTCGTTGAAGGAATTTATAAACACAACCAAGTCGCGGATTACTTCAACGGCGCCCTGTCAGATACTTTAACGGCCTATGTGAAAGAAAACATCAGTAAAAATCCAAAAGCCGAGATCCGCATCCTGGAAATCGGAGCGGGCACTGGCGGCACAAGCGCGGGCATATTTGAAAAGCTTAAGCCGTATCAAAACCATATAAAAGAGTACTGTTACACCGATGTATCGAAAGCTTTTCTCGTGCATGCGGAGACAGAATACGGCAAACAGAATCCTTATCTGACTTATAAACTTTTTAATGCAGAAGAACCGCTTTCCGGTCAGGACATAGAGCCGGGCGCATACGACATCGCCGTTGCCGCCAATGTGCTCCACGCGACAAAAGACATACGCCAGACGCTGAGAAACGCCAAAGCCGTTTTAAAAGACAACGGTTTGCTGCTCTTAAATGAGATGGCGGGCAACAGCCTGTTCCCGCATATTACTTTCGGTCTGCTTGAAGGCTGGTGGCTGCATGAAGATTCCGGCCTTCGAATTCCGGGATGCCCGGGCTTGTATCCGGAAAGCTGGAAGCGTGTGTTAGAAAGTGAAGGCTGGCATTCTGTCTTCTTCCCGGCAGAAGCGGCACATGAATTAAGCCATCAGATTATAGCGGCAAAAAGCAATGGCATTGTGCGCCAAAAAACGCTTAAAGCTGAGACCGGAAAACGGACCGCACCGCCAAAAGCGCCGGAACTTCAGCCGCAAACAACGGCCGAAAAAAGCACAGCCTTAACAGAAAAAAGCACCGAGTACTTGAAAACGTTAATCGGAGAAACGTTAAAAATTCCGCCGGCTCAAATTGATCCGAAAGCGCCGCTTGAAAAATACGGAATTGATTCTATCGTCGTCGTGCAGCTGACAAATGCGTTACGAAATGTGTTAGACCAAGTCAGCAGCACTTTATTTTTTGAATACCAGACGATTGAGGCTCTCGTCGGCCACTTAATCAAAACGAAAAAAGACGAGATGATCAAACTGACGGGACAAACGCCTGTTCAGGAAGAACCGGCAGCATCAAAACCACAGGCTGTACAGCCGGCTAAACCGCTTCGCACTGACTGGCGGCGGAAAGAAAAACAGGCAGCCAAAGAGACCGTCCGGCAAAGTTCAGTTCGCGACGTGGCGATTATCGGCGTATCCGGCCGCTACCCGCAGGCCAAAACAGCGGCTGAGCTTTGGGCAAACATTAAAAAAGGAAAAAACTGCATAGAAGAAATCCCGCGGGAGCGCTGGAACTGGCAGGATTACTACGATGAAGAAAAAGGTAAAGAAGGCTCTATTTATACGAAATGGGGCGGCTTCATTGAGGATATGGACAAGTTCGATCCGCTTTTCTTTCAGATTTCTCCTTTGGAAGCGGAGCGAATGGACCCGCAGGAGCGATTATTTTTAGAAACGGCGTATGCGAGTATCGAGGATGCCGGCTATACGCCTGACAACCTGTGCCAAAGCAGAAAAATCGGCGTTTTTGCCGGCGCGATGAATAAAAACTACCCGACAGGCTACGGCTACTGGTCTATTGCCAACAGGGTATCTTACCTTTTTGATTTCCAAGGGCCGAGCATTGCCGTTGATACAGCCTGCTCCTCTTCTTTGACGGCCATTCATCTGGCACTTGAGAGCATATACAGCGGTTCAAGCGAATGCGCGATTGCAGGCGGCGTAAATCTTGTGACCGACCCGGTCCATTATATGAATCTGTCAGTCATGAACATGCTTTCTGCAAGCGACACGTGCAAATCGTTCGGAGACCGCGCGGACGGTTTTGTCGACGGAGAAGGGGTAGGCACGGTCGTATTAAAGCCGCTGGATCAAGCGATCGCCGATAACGATCACATTTACGGTGTAATTAAAGGAAGCACCATTAACAGCGGGGGCAAAACGAACGGCTACACCGTTCCGAATCCGAATGCGCAGGCCGCCTTAATAAAAGAGGCTTTCCAAAGAGCAAACGTCCCGGCGCGCACCGTCAGTTATATTGAAGCCCACGGCACGGGGACCGCATTAGGCGATCCGATTGAAATCGCCGGATTAACGAAAGCATTTGAAGAGGATACAACAGACAAACAGTTTTGCGCCATCGGCTCTGCGAAATCAAATATCGGCCATTGTGAAAGCGCCGCAGGCATTGCGGGTCTGACAAAAATCTTATTCCAGCTGAAAGACCGCCAAATTGCGCCGTCCCTGCATGCGAAAGAGCTGAATCCGAATATTGAGTTCGCGTATACACCGTTTGCCGTTCAGCAGGAGCTCGGTGAGTGGAAGCGTCCCGTCATCGGCGGAAAAGAGCTTCCGAGAAGGGCCGGGTTAAGCAGCTTCGGCGCGGGGGGAGCAAACGCCCACCTCGTCATAGAAGAATATATGGCAGACAAAGAACCTGATGAGACGCCGGCAGATCAGCCCGCCATCATCGTCCTGTCTGCGAAAAACAGCGAACGGCTCACCGAAAAAGCAAAACAGCTTAGAGACGCCATCCGTGAAAAAAGATACAGCGGCCGTAATCTGATGAGCATAGCCTATACTCTTCAGACGGGCCGTGTGCCGATGGAAGAGCGTCTCGGCTTTATCGTTCATTCACTGCCTGAACTTGAAGAAAAACTGAATGGATTTATCGCCGGACAAGACAGCGCCGGACTGCACCGCGACAGCACGGAAGAAAACAAACGGTTGCTTGCCGTATTTGCGGCCGATGATGACATGGAAACCATCATTGACGCTTGGATCAGCAAACAGAAATATTCTAAGCTGCTTGAGCTTTGGGTAAAAGGATTGGACATCGATTGGGCGAAATTATACGGAGACCGTCCTCCGGTTCGCATCAGCCTGCCTGCTTATCCGTTTGCGAAAGAACGCTTCTGGCACCAGCCGACTGTACAAAGTAAAACAGTGCCTGTTAAGACGCCGGCTGATGAAAGTGATCAGGCGGAGCAGTTTGAAGTGATGGCTTTTAGAGAAGTTCTTAAAGAACAGGCTCTGCCTGCTGCCGGAGAAAAGAAAATTAAAACGGTGATTTCTTTCTTAACTGATCAGAAGAAGCAGCAGGAAGCCGTCTCTGTGATCAAATCGTATGACAGTGAAGCTGACGTTATTTTTATCGCTCAGGGAAACCGGTACGAGAGCTTATCAGCCGGCCGCTGCCAAGTGGTGCGGGAAGATCCGCAATCATATGTAGACGCTTTTGCGGACATTCAAAAAGAGTACGGTGAAGCATCTGCCATTTTGTATTTATGGGCGCTTGAAGATAAAAGCTGCATCGAAGATTTTTCATGTATCGTCTATATTCTCAAGGCTATGGCCGAGACCGGTCTGCAGCCGGAAAGACTGTTACTGGCGGGTGAATATGCATCCGGTCTGGAAAAATGCTACTTGGAATCATGGATCGGATTTGAGCGTTCGCTCGGCATGGTCCTCCCGAAAACGGGCATTACCGGCCTCTTCAGAAAAGCCGGCGCAGCCATGACAGACTGGATGGGAACCATTTGGGACGAGCTGAAGGCTGAAACAGACCATACCGTTTTCCTCGAAGAAGGGAAACGATATGTCTATCAAACTGAACCGACCGGATTGACGAAAGAAAACAGCAGGATCAGAACCGGGGGCACATATCTCATTACGGGCGGATTAGGAGGGCTCGGCTACTTATTTGCCCGCCGCCTCGCCCGGAACTATCAGGCAAATGTCATTCTCACGGGGCGATCGCCAATCAATGAGGAAAAGAAAGAAAAAATGAAAGAGTTGGAAAATCTCGGCGCAGGTGTTCTTTACGCCGAAGCCGATGTTTGTGATCCGATCGGAATGGGCGACTGCATCAAACGCGCGAAAGAACGATTCGGAGCCATTCACGGCGTCATTCATGCGGCTGGCATCGAAAGCAGAACATCCGTCTTTGAAAATGAAATCGGGAACTTCCGCAATACGCTTGAACCGAAAATAAACGGAAGCCTGCTTCTTGACGAGTGGCTGAAAAACGAAACCCTGGACTTCATCTGCTACTTTTCATCCACATCGGCTGTTTTAGGGGATTTCGGCTGCTGTGATTACGCAGTGGCGAACAGGTTCCAAATGGCGTACGCCCATTATAAAAATGAACAATCAGAAAGCGGAAACGCTTTTGTCATAAACTGGCCGGTCTGGAAAAACGGCGGAATGGCCGTCGGCGGTGAAGAGACGACGGGCATGTATCTGAAATCAAGCGGCCAGCGCCTGTTAGAAACAGATGAAGGCATTGAGCTGTTTGAGCGCATCATTTCTCAAGACAATACACAGTGCCTTGTCATTGCCGGCAAAAGAAGCCGTGCCGAGCGATTTTTAGGCATCCGGCGGGACGATTCATCAAAACCGGATACGCTTTTGGAAACCGTGAGCCGCCGCATCCCGGAAGAAAGCACAGAAAAACGGCTCGAAGCGGATTTGAAAGAGCTGATAAGCAGTCTGCTGAAAATATCCAAAGATAAGCTCGTTCTGCATAAAAACTGGGCGGAATTCGGATTTGATTCCATCTATTTAGCCAAATTTGCCTCGCTATTGTCGAGCCATTACGGCATTGAAGTCACTCCGGCGTTATTTTACAGCTATGCCACGCTCGGAGACGTCATGGGCTATTACCTGACAGAACACAAAGAAACGATCGAAACGTTTTACAGAACGGAAGAAACCGAAACAGAAGCCGCCGCTCCGGAAAGCAAGGAGTATACGGATCAGGAGATCATCGCCATGATGAAACAGGTCTCCGAGGGGACATTGGATTTTAAAAGAGTGCAAGACATCATAGAAGGGAGTAAGACCTATGAATCATAAAGAACTTCTCGATGCCTACAGATCAGGAACGCTCACCATCGCTGAAGTAGAACAAAAGCTTCAGGCTTTCAAGCGGACGACTGCAAAACGTCCGCTTTCGGAAGGCCAGAAAGGTTTGTGGATGCTTCAGAAAATGTTTCCGGAGATGAGCGCATACAACATTCCGTTATGCTTTCGTTTTCAAAAGCTGGATATCGAGACATTCAAAACGGCCCTTTTTTCCGTGCAGCGCCAGCACCCTATTTTGACAAGTGTGATAAAAGAGGAAAACGGCCTTCCGTATCAGGCTGAAGATGCGGATCGGCACTTTCCGATTGAAGAAATAGATCTTTCCGAATTAAGCGGGCGTGATGCTCTTTCGTTTATTAAAGAAAAAGCAAAAGAACCGTTCGCGCTTGAAACAGGTCCGCTCCTGCGCGTTCAAGTGTTCCGTCAGGCGGAGCCGATTGTGTTAATCACCATTCACCATATCATCTTTGACGGCGTCTCTCTTATGACGTTTATGTCGGCGCTGCTGGACGCTTATGTAAAAGCAAGCGAAGGCAAAGAACCGGAAATGCTTCAGCAGGCCGCAGATTATCATGACTTTGTGAAATGGGAAAAGGAGCTGCTGGAAAGCGAAAAGGGAAAAACGCATCTCTCTTATTGGAAAAAGCAGCTTGACGGACCGCTGCCAGTGCTTGAGCTTCCGGCGGATTACCCGAGATCATCGGTTCAAACGTGCAGGGGGCAGGCGTACCGGCGCTTGCTTCCTGATGAACTGAACCGGCAGATTAAAGTTTGCGCCCGAAAACATAATGTTAATGAATCCGTTGTGTATCTCGCTATTTTCAAAGGCTTGCTCTATCAATATACGAATCAGGAAGATGTCATCGTCGGCATGCCGACGATGGGGCGTTCTGAGGCTCAATTTGAATCTGTGATCGGATACTTTATTAATATGATCGCGGTCAGAAGCAGGGAAACGGGCGCCAAATCCTTTGCCGCGTTTTTGAAGGAGCTCCAGCTGACCCTTGCAGAAGGGCTGGACCATGCCGCGTATCCGTTTCCGGCGCTTGTCAAAGAATTGAAGACGGAACGCTCGCCTGCGGTTTCGCCTGTTTTTCAAACCGCGTTTTTCTATCAAAACTTCTTCCAGACAGAAGGAGCGGAAAAGCTGGCGGAACGATATCAATCACTAGGCATTGAAATGATAGAAGACATTCATCAGGAAGGCGAATTTGAGCTTGCGCTTGAAGTCTATAAAAAAGAAACGGGAACCGTCCTGCAATTTCTGTACAACCCGGATGTCTACAGCCCTTCTTCCATCGAACGGATGGCGGAGCATTATATGAAACTGGCAGAAAAGGTGCTTTCTGATCCGGAGATCGCTTTTGCAGCCTGTTCCGGTCTGCTCAATCAAAAACGGGAGGAAAGCCGTCCATCTCATCAGCCGAATAACCGCTGCATTCATGACGTGTTTGCAGAAAAAGCCGGGCGATACCCTGACAGAGCAGCCGTCACATTCGGTGAGACAAGCCTTACATATCGCGAATTAGATGAACGAAGCACGTCGCTCGCTGTGCATCTGCAAGAAAAGGGCGTCACACCGGAATGCCCGGTCGGTATCTGTACGGAGCGTTCTTTTGAGATGGTCATCGGCATCCTCGCCATTTTAAAAGCGGGAGGTGCGTATGTCCCGCTCGACCCGGCTTTTCCAAATGAACGGATGGCACACGTATTGACTGACAGCGGCGTTTCAATCGTATTAACGCAATCAAAAACACGCGGCGTGATTGAGCAGTTAACCATCGGCGGCGTGAGCACGGTGGAGATTGAAAACAGCGGACCTGTCAGCGGAGCGAAACTGATGCCGCGTTCAAAACCGCATCATCTCGCTTATATTCTTTATACGTCCGGAAGTACGGGAAAACCGAAAGGCGTCATGGTAGAGCACAGAGCCATCATGAACACACTGCAGTTTTTAGAAGCGGAGTATCCGGTCGCGCATGAGGATGCCTATTTGTTAAAAACGAATTATGTGTTTGACGTTTCAATTTCAGAATTATTCGGCTGGTTTATCGGAAACGGACGGCTTGTCATTTTGCCGCCCGGTGCAGAAAAAAATCCGCAGCTTTGCATGGAATATATCCAGACTCACCAGGTGACGCATCTGAATTTTGCCCCTGCCGTGTTTAATGTATTTTTAGAAACGGTAAAGCGGCATACGGCATTTACAGAAGGCGGTCCTTTGAAATATGTGATGGTGGCCGGAGAGGCGTTTCCGAAAGACTTGGTCAAAAAATCGGTTTCCATCTTCAAAAAGGCCAGAATTGAAAATATATACGGCCCGACGGAAACATCCATTTATGCCGCGTACTACAGCTGCGGCGACAAGGACATCACAAGCAGGAATACACCGATCGGGAAACCGATTCAAAACACGAGGCTTTATATCCTCGATGAAAAGCTCAGCCCCGTCCCTGACGGTGTGGCCGGAGAGCTTTGCGTAGCCGGCGCCGGACTGGCCAGAGGCTATTACAATCAGCCTGAGCTGACGGCGGCATCGTTTATTGATAATCCGTTTAGTGAAGGAGAAAAGCTTTACAAAACAGGCGATTTGGCCAGGTGGCTGCCTGACGGAAATATAGAATATGCCGGCCGTATTGACAGTCAAGTGAAAATCCGCGGCTTCCGCATTGAATTGGGAGCGATTGAAACAAAATTGAGCGAGCATCCGGATATCCTTGATCAGGCGGTTGTTGTACAGGAAAAGAACGGACATAAAAAGCTGATTGCTTATTATACGGCCCGCTCCGGTCATTCGGCAGATGAAAAAGCGCTCCGCGAACATCTTTTATCGGGTCTGCCGGATTATATGGCGCCTGCCCATTTTATCCGTCTGGATGCGCTGCCGCTAACACCGAGCGGAAAAGTGAACCGCAAGGACCTGGAACAGCGCAAGGTGATCGTTCACCGGTCTGAAAGGACGGGCAGACTGCCGTTGTCAGAAGCGGAAGCGAAAGTGACCGAAATATGGGAAGACCTGCTGAATACGGCAGGCATCAAAACCGAAGACGGCTTTTTCGATGTAGGGGGCGACTCGCTTCTGGCTGTTGCGGCGGCAGAACGCATTAAACAGGAGCTGGAATGTGATTTTACCGTCACGGATTTATTCGAACACTCGACGATTCAGGCGATCAGCCGTTTTATTGTTGAAACAAAACAGGCGGATGAATCAGAGGCGCCCGGCCAAGATGAGAGAGAAAGGGAACAAACACCGCAAAACGGGATGCCGTCTTACCTTGAAGACAGTGTGGCAATAGTAGGGATTTCCTGTCAGTTTCCCGGCGCGAAAAATCATCATGAGTTCTGGAAGCAGTTAAGAGAAGGAAAGGAAAGCGTCCGTTTCTATTCGGAACAAGAGCTCCGGGAAGCCGGCGTCCCGGAAGATTTGATCGAAAATCCAAACTATGTGCCGGCATTATCGGCGATAGAAGGAAAAGATCTTTTTGATCCTGAATTCTTTCACATTTCTCCGAAAGACGCTGAATTTATGGATCCTCAGCTGCGGCTTCTGCTGCTTCATTCCTGGAAAGCCGTCGAGGATGCGGGATATGTATCCAAAGAGATTCCGAAGACAAGCGTTTATATGTCGGCGAGCAATAATTCGTATCGGTCGCTTTTGCCGGAAAAAACGACAGAAGGCCACGAATCACCTGACGGCTATGTGTCATGGGTGTTAGCGCAGAGCGGCACGATTCCGACGATGGTTTCCCATAAGCTCGGATTAAAAGGGCCAAGCTATTTCGTTCATTCCAATTGCTCGTCATCACTGGTCGGTCTTTATTCAGCCTGCAAAAGCATAACGAGCGGAGAATCAGAATACGCGCTCGTCGGCGGAGCAACTCTGCACGCTTCGACTAGCATCGGCTATGTGCATCAAGCCGGATTGAATTTTTCAAGCGACGGGCATGTCAAGGCATTTGACGCTTCAGCCGACGGGATGGCGGGCGGAGAAGGAGCGGCCGTCATTCTGCTGAAAAAGGCGTCACAAGCCGTACAGGACGGAGATCACATATACGCCGTGCTCAGAGGCATCGGTCTGAACAATGACGGAGCGGATAAAGTCGGTTTTTACGCACCGAGTGTAAAAGGCCAGACGGACGTCATCCAGCATGTTTTAGACAGCACGGGCGTTCACCCGGAGACCATTTCTTACATTGAAGCGCACGGCACGGGAACGACATTGGGTGACCCGATTGAAATGTCTGCGCTGCAGCAAGTGTATAAACGTTACACGGATCGGGAGCAGTATTGCGGGATCGGTTCCGTAAAAACGAATATCGGCCATCTGGATACAGCAGCGGGCCTAGCCGGATGTATTAAAGTTGCGATGAGTTTATATCATCGGGAGCTGGCGCCTACCCTTAATTACACATCACCGAATCCGAATATCACATTCAGCGGTTCGCCGTTTTATGTGGCGGACAAGAGAAAACCGCTTCCGGAGAGAGACACGCCGCACCGCGCAGCGTTAAGCTCATTCGGACTCGGAGGAACAAACGCACACGCTGTTTTTGAACAGTATGAAAACAAAACGATCAGCGGATCAAATGACGGACAGCCGCCTTATCTCGTTCCGCTCTCAGCGAGAAATCACGAGCGTCTGACTGCCTACGCGTCTTGTCTTTCTGACTTTTTGAATGACGCCGAAAACGATGTGTCCTTGCATGATCTGGCATTTACGTATCAGACCGGACGTGAAGCGATGGAAGAGAGAGCCGTTTTTATCTGTCATGATCGTCACGATTTGAAGCGGCAGCTGCAGGATTTCATCAATGGCAATGACCAAAACATCTTACGGGGCGAAAAGGTGAGAAATAAAGAAGCGTCGTCTCAGGAGCTGGATGAGCTTGCGGCATGTCAGAGCCGGGATGAAAAGCTGAAAGCACTTGCGGCGCTTTGGATAGAAGGAGTGCGTGTCGATTGGGGCTTATTGTATGAGGATTCCGCGCCGCAAAAAATCAGTGCGCCGACCTACCCGTTCGCAGAGGAGCGCTTCTGGCCGGAAGAAACCGTCAAGCAAACAGATGCGAAGCTTTTGCATCCGCTGGTACATCAGAATACATCCGTTTTGCAGGAGCAGCGGTTCAGTTCGGAATTCACGGGAAAAGAGTATTTTATTGCCGAGCATATCATTAAAGGAATGGCGATCGTGCCGGCTGCCGTCACCCTTGAGATGGCACGGGCCGCGGCGGAGAGAAGCATCGGCGGGGTAACAGACGAATCTCTGGGCCTGCGTTTAAAGAATATCGTATGGGTCCGCCCGGTGATAGCCGATCAGGAGGCTGTCCGTGTTCATATCGGACTTTATGAAGAAGAAGACGGGCAGATTCAATACAGAATGTACGGCGGGAATGATTCAAGCGATGAAGCAGACCTTCTTTATAATCAGGGCATCGCTGAAATCATCCGGAAAGAACCGGAAGAAACAGCGGATCTTGATGAGCTGAAGCGCCGATGCACGCAGGGAACAATCGAATCTCAAGCGTTTTACAAAGGAATGATCGGAGCTGATTACGGGCCGGGCTACAAAGGTGTCCAGCTTGTATACAAAGGCGAAGACCGGATGCTTGCTAAATTGAAGCTTCCTGAATCCGTCTCTCATACAAAAGCTGATTATATCCTTCATCCGAGTATGATGGACGGTGCGCTTCAGGCCGCCGAATATTTGCAGAACGTGACAAGAGCGCAACTTGCAGAAAGCGGAGAACCATTCAAAGCCGCATTGCCGTTTGCTTTAGAGGAGCTGGACGTTCTGGAGCCATGCGCTGATGACATGTGGGTGCACGTCACATTCAGCGCGAACAATAAAGCCGGCGATCCTATCCAAAAAGCCGATATTGATTTATATGACAATAACGGCGTGCTTTGTGTGCGGATGAGAGGTTTCTCAACGCGGATTATGGAAGAAAACGCGGGTGCCGGCGTTCCCGTCAGCCGTACCGAGACATTGCTGGCTGAACCGGTCTGGAAAGAGCAGCCGGAACCGGCGGACCGCGAGCCGTCGTATGAACAGCATATCATTTTCCTCTGTGAGTACGATGAGGCCGTTAAACAAGCTGTCGAATCAAAGCTTGAACATGCAAGCGTCTTGATCTTGGACGAGCGTCCCGCATCCATTGCAGAGCGGTATCACTCTTATGCGGGCCAGCTGTTTGCCCGTATGAAAACCATCATGAAAAATAAGCCGAAAGGCCGCATCCTTCTTCAGGCTGTCACGCGGTCAGCCGGCTTACAGCAGGTGTTCTCAGGCATTACCGGTCTTTTCAAAACGGCATGTCTTGAACAATCCAAGCTGATCTGCCAAATGATAGAAGCCGATGAGAAAGAAAGTGCTGAAGGCATAGCGGAAAAAGCGGCGGAAAACCGCAGGCATGCCGAAAGCGTCCATGTGAAATATGAAAACGGCAAGCGCTTTGCCGCTGATTGGAAAGAGCTGGACATTTCTGAAGCGGAGCCTGACATTCCGTGGAAAGATAAAGGCGTTTATCTCATTACAGGAGGTGCGGGAGGTTTAGGCCTGATCTTTGCAAAAGAGATCGCAACCCGCACAAAAGACGCCGACATCATATTAACCGGCCGATCCGCTCTCGGAGAAAAGCAGAAAGATATGATGGAAACAGTGCGTTCTGCCGGTGCATCTGTCTTTTACGAGCAGACCGATGTCACAGATGAAGCAGAAGTATACCGTCTCATCCGCAATATCCGCAAACGTCACGGCAAGCTGGACGGGATTGTACACAGTGCCGGTGTTATTAAAGATAACTACATGGTGAAGAAGACGGCGGAGGAATACCAAGACGTTCTCGCTCCGAAAGTGAAGGGTCTTGTCTATCTTGACGAAGCGTCACAGCACGAGAAATTAGATGTCTTTATTGTCTTTTCCTCCTTATCGGGTGTGCTTGGAAGCGTCGGCCAGGCTGACTATGCATCCGCAAACGTCTTTATGGAGATGTATGCCGAGTACCGCCGTTCTTTGAAAGCCGCAGGACAAAGATACGGAAAGACGCTTTCTGTCAGCTGGCCGTTATGGAAAGAAGGCGGAATGCAGGCAGGAAAGCAGACAGAAGATATGCTGATGCAGGAGGCGGGAATCGCGCCGCTCGGCACAGAAGCCGGCATTAAGGCCTTATATCAAGGCTTGATGAGCGGGACAGCCCGGATGACGGTTCTTGAAGGAGATGGGAAAACCATGAAAGAAAAGCTGTTCCGCAAAGAAGATGAACGTCCGGAAGCAGAGACCGGCGTACGTCATGACATTGATGCTGACAGCCTCCTTGAAAAAGTGAAGCATCTGTTAAAACAGCAGACGGCCTCACTGTTAAAAGTGAAGCTTGACAACATTGATCCTCATGAAGAAATGACAAAATACGGGCTTGACTCAATTTCGATGACCGAGTTTACGAACCGGTTAAACAAAACGTACCGGCTCACGTTAACGCCGACGATTTTCTTTGATCATCCGACGATTCATGAATTCGCTGTTCATTTAATCAGTGAATACGAAGAGGAATTTGCCGGACGGTTTGCGGTAAATACCAAAACGGTCCAATCGGCAAGATCGGTAAAAGAAGCTCAAAACACGCGCCCGTCCGTTAAGCGCCGCCGCACTCTGCCTGAGACACCGCCGCAGACAGTGCAGCGGGACCAAAAGCCGGAGCCGATCGCAATCGTAGGCATCAGCGGAATTTTTCCGATGGCCGAAGACATTGAAGCTTACTGGCAGAACCTGAAAGAAGGCAAAGACTGCATGACCGAGATTCCGAAAGACCGCTGGGACTGGCGGGACTACTACGGGGATCCTGCAAAAGAAGCCAATAAAACAAACGTCATCCAAGGCGGATTTATTGACGGAATTGCAGAGTTTGATCCGTTATTTTTCGGAATCTCGCCCCGGGAAGCGGAACAGATGGACCCTCAGCAGCGTCTCTTGCTGACGTATGCGTGGAAAGCGATTGAAGATGCCGGATATGCATCAAAGAGTCTCTCAGGCACAAAAACAGGTGTGTTTATCGGGACTGGAAATACCGGTTACGGATCTCTTTTAGCCAACGCCGATGCGACGATTGAAGGGTCGTCCGCAGCCAATACAAGCCCGTCTGTCGGCCCGAACCGTGTCAGCTATACGCTCAATCTGCACGGACCGAGCGAACCGATTGATACGGCTTGCTCAAGCTCACTCGTTGCCATACATCATGCCGTTTCTTCAATTGAAGAAGGGACGTGCGACATGGCTTTGGCGGGAGGAATCAATACGATCATTCTTCCGGATGTGTATATCAGCTTTGACAAAGCAGGGGCGCTGAGCAAAGAAGGGCGATGCAAAACATTCTCCGATCAGGCTGACGGTTTTGCCCACGGGGAAGGAGCCGGGCTCTTTTTCCTCAAAAAACTGAAAGCGGCGGAGGCGGATGGAGACCATATATACGGCGTCATTAAAGGAAGTGCGGTGAATCATGGCGGCCGCGCGGCATCTTTAACAACGCCTAACCCGAAACAGCAGGCGGAAGTCATTAAAGCCGCATACAAAAAAGCGGGCATTGATCCGAAAACGGTCTCTTATATCGAAGCGCACGGCACGGGAACAGAACTTGGAGATCCCGTTGAAATTAACGGGCTGAAGCAAGCATTCAGCTCATTTACAGACGGAAAAGAGAAAGCGTCCGGCTATTGCGGCTTAGGCTCAGTCAAAACGAATATCGGCCATTTATCCCTTGCGGCGGGAGCAGCGGGAATCATTAAAATCTTGCTGCAGATGAAGCATCGGACATTGGTAAAAAGTCTTCATTGTGAGACGGTAAATCCGTACATTCAGCTTGAAGACAGCCCGTTTTATCTGGTGCGGGAAACGATGGAATGGAAGACGCAGACGGACGAACACGGAAACGATGAGCCGCGCCGCGCGGGCATCAGCTCATTCGGCATCGGAGGGGTAAACGCCCACGTCGTCATCGAAGAATACATTCCGCAAGAAAAAGCGGAAGCAGATGATTCGCATATCAACCCATGTCTTTTCGTTCTATCCGCTAAAAATGAAAAACGCCTGAAAGAACAGGCAAAACAGCTGAAACGTGCGCTTACTGAAAAACGGTACGATCAATCCAGCCTCGTTTCTATGGCATATACCCTCCAGATCGGAAGGGACGCCATGGAAGAACGCCTGGCGGTTATTGCCGGATCCGCAGAAGAACTGAAGGAAAAACTGTCACAGTTTATCACTGGAGATAAGCATGCGGATTTGTACAGAGGAAGAATAGACAAAGGCACGCTGCAAATGCTGACGGAAGATGAAGAAATTCAAGAAGCTGTTGAAAAATGGATGGCACGCGGCAAATACGCGAAGCTGCTTGAATTATGGGTCAAAGGGCTGAACGTCGATTGGGCGAAGCTGTATGGAGACCGGCCGCCTAAACGCATGAGCCTGCCGTCGTATCCGTTTGCAAAAGACCGCTATTGGGCGGGAAATCGTACCGGAAAACACGAAAAAACAGCCATTGTTTCAGCGGGAAAACTAGACGTGCTGCATCCGCTTCTGCACAGAAATACATCAAACCTTGCCGAACAGCGGTTCAGCTCAATCTACACCGGGGAAGAATTTTACCTTGCGGACCATGTTGTACAAGGCGTGCCGATTTTACCGGGAGTGGCACATCTTGAAATGGCGCGCGCAGCAATGGAACAGGCATCTGAAGTGCCGGCCGGACAAGGAAGCATCAAACTTAAGAATACGGTTTGGGTGCGGCCGATCACCATTGAAGACGAGCCGGTCCATGTCAACATCCGCCTCGTTCCCGATCCTGCAAATAATGTTCAATTTGACATTTACAGCGGCCGGGAAACAGATCAGCCGTCCGTTTACAGTCAAGGTTCAGTATCAATCCGCCCTGACGCCAAGGCACCGGTCATTGATCTGCAAAAGCTGAGATCACGATCCGCCGAGGCACCGTTTTCTGCAGACGAAGTGTACGATATGTACCGCAAAATCGGTTTTGATTACGGCCCGGCTTTTCGGGGTGTCAAAGCGATTTATACAGGTGACGATTTCGTACTGGGCAGACTGTCGCTTGATCCGGCTTGTTCAGACACGGTACGGCAGTATGTCATGCATCCGGGCTTAATGGACTCTGCGTTGCAGGCATCAAGCATATTAACCGGAACAAATGATGAAAAGCTGATGCTTCCGTTTGCGGTTCAGGAGCTCGAAGTATTCAGCGCATGCGCTGCCGAGATGTGGGTTTACGCCAGACTTTCCGAAGACCACAAAGCCGGCCAGGTTGAAAAACGCGATCTTGATATTTGTGATAAAAATGGCAAGGTTTGCGTCAGGCTGAAAGGTTTGTCATTCAGAACGGCAGAAAAAGAACCTGAGAAAAAAGAAAAAGCTTCGGAAACGCTCATGCTTGAGCCGGTATGGACTCGAAGCGATGAAGCTGCCGTTCAAACGGAACCGGTTTTTGCCCGGCATATCGTGATGCTTTGTGACACAGACGCCGGATTGAAACAAGCCGTTGAAGCTGCGGGGGCCGAATGCATTGAACTGACCTCCCCGCACGGGAAAGCGGCGGCGCGCTTCCGTGATTATACAGGGCGGATATTGGAGACGCTGCAAAAACTGCTGAAGGAAGAGACGGAAGGAGACGTCCTCATCCAGACGGTTCTCACTAAAACAGATAAGCATCAGCTGCTCTCAGGGATTTCAGCTTTGTTAAAAACAGCCGGCCTGGAACATAAAAAACTGAAAACCCAGCTGATTGAAATAGAACCGGCGGAAAACGGCAGAATCACAGACATCATCCGGGAAAATAAAACACGGGCTGATGACAGCCATGTCAAATATGAAAACGGCATCCGATACAGCGCAGATGTCAAAGAAACGGCCGTCTCCGGCAATAAAATACGTATTCCGTGGAATGACGGAGGCATTTATCTTATTACCGGAGGAGCCGGGGGCTTAGGTTTTATTTTCGCAAAAGAAATCGCCCGCAAAGTCAAAGAGCCGACACTCGTTCTGACAGGCCGTTCCGCATTAAGCGAGAATCAGCGGAAGCTGCTGCAATCGCTTGAATCACTCGGAGCAAAAGCGGAATACAGACAGGCTGATGTGACAAACGCTCAAACTGCGGCAGAGCTGGTCAATACAATTGAAACGGAATACGGCGGCCTTCACGGCATCATTCACAGCGCGGGTGTGATGAAAGATCAGTATATCGCAAAGAAAACAACCGAAGAGTTTTACAGTGTATTGGCGCCTAAAACCGACGGATTTGTCAACCTTGATAAAGCAACCGAGCATTTAGCGCTGGACTTTTTCATCGTTTTCTCATCCATATCCGGCGTCACCGGGAATGCGGGACAGGCGGATTATGCGGCGGCAAACGCATTTATGGACAGCTATGCGGCATACCGCAACGCGCTGGTTACGGCAATGTACCGCCACGGACATACATTGTCGGTCAATTGGCCGCTTTGGAAAGACGGCGGAATGCAAGTCAATGAAGAAATGGCGAAGCTCACCGAAAAAAGAACCGGTGTCGTGCCGATGCGCACTGAAACCGGAATAGAAGCTCTTTACAACGCATGGAGCACGGGGAAAACAAGCGTGCTCGTCATGGAAGGAAACCGCGCCGTAATGCGGGAGAAACTGCTTCAGAAGACGCCTGCAGCCGCTTTTGCACCGGTTAAGAAAACGGAGGAAACGCCTGCACCGAAGGACTTGACGGCGAAAATTCAGGAATTGCTGGCAAAAGAGGTTTCCGCACTTCTGAAAATAAAAATTGATGAAATCGATATTGAATTGGAGTTCAATCAATACGGGTTTGATTCCATTACGCTGACGGAATTCGCCAACAAGCTGAATGACACTTATAAGCTTGATTTGACACCGACCGTATTTTTTGAATATGCGACGATTCAAGCCTTGGCACATCATCTGGCTGAAGACTATCACACACAATTTGCCGGCAGCACACAGCCGAAAGAAGAGAAACAAAGCCGCATAACAGATGACGGCAGCATGAGACTGACAGGGAACAAGCGCTTTGCAAAAACTGCCGTACAGCCTGTTCAGACTGCGGTTGAACATAAACCGGAACCGATCGCTATCGTCGGTATGAGCGGAGTGTTTCCGAAGGCCGCAAATATTGATGAGTATTGGCGCAACTTAGAAGAGGGAACAGATTGCATAACAGAGGTGCCGGCGGATCGCTGGGACTGGCGGGAGTATTACGGCGACCCGCTTAATGAAGCCAACAAAACAAATGTAAAGTGGGGCGGATTTATTGACGGAGTTGCGGATTTTGATCCGCTGTTCTTCGGAATTTCGCCGCTGGAAGCCGAACAGATGGATCCGCAGCAGCGTTTGTTAATGATGTATGCGTGGAAAGCGATTGAAGATGCGGGATATTCCGCTAAAAGCCTTTCCGGCACGAAAACAGGCCTTTACATCGGCACGGGAAATACCGGATACGGTTCACTATTTTCCGACTTGGATATCGGCGGTGCATCAGCCGCAAATATGAGTCCGTCTGCGGGACCGAACCGTGTCAGCTATATGCTCAATCTGCACGGGCCGAGTGAACCGATTGACACGGCTTGTTCCAGCTCACTGGTCGCGATTCATCACGCGGTGTGCGCCATTGAAAACGGGAACTGCGACATGGCGATCGCAGGCGGCGTGAATACCGTCGTCACACCGCAAGGCCACATCGCTTATGACAAAGCCGGCGCGCTGAGCAAAGAAGGGAAATGCAAAACATTCTCCGACAGGGCGGACGGATTTGCCGTCAGTGAAGGTGCCGGAATTCTGTTTTTGAAAAAGCTGTCAGAAGCAGAAAAAGCGGGCGATCATATCTATGGCGTCATTAAAGGCAGTGCGGTCAATCACGGCGGACGCGCGAACTCCTTGACGACGCCGAATCCGAAAGCCCAGGCGGAAGTCGTCAAAACGGCTTATGACAAAGCCGGCATTGATCCGAGAACTGTCACTTATATTGAAGCGCACGGAACCGGAACGGAGCTTGGCGACCCGGTCGAAATCAACGGACTGAAATCGGCCTTTCAAAAGCTGTACGAAAAAACCGGCGATCCCGCCGTTTACGCGAGTCACTGCGGTCTGGGCTCGGCAAAAACCAATATCGGCCATCTGTCGCTTGCAGCCGGTGTCGCGGGTGTGATCAAAGTGCTGATGCAGATGAAGCATAAAACCCTTGCAAAAAGCCTCCACAGCGAGGTCATCAACCCGTATATCAAACTGAAAGACAGCCCGTTTTACATCGTACAGGAAAAAAGAGAATGGACGGCATTGAAAGACGAAAACGGCAGCGATCTGCCGCGCCGTGCGGGAATCAGTTCTTTCGGCATCGGCGGCGTAAACGCACATGTTGTCATTGAAGAATATATCCCGAGGGAAGAAAGAAAAACAGCCATTTTCACACACCCTCAAATCTTTGTGCTGTCGGCCAAAGAAGAAGACCGTCTGCAAGAACAGGCACACCAGCTGGCACAAGCTTCTTTTACGGATGAGGATCTTACGGGCATTGCTTACACGCTTCAGCAGGGACGTGATGCCATGGAAGAGAGAGCGGCCGTTATTGCTTCCTCCGCCGAAGAACTGCGGGACAAGCTAAAGAGCTGTGCGAAAGGGAATTATGACGCAGCGGGCATCTATAAAGGGAAAGCGGGTAAAGCCGCGCTGAAATCCATTATGGCAGGCGCAAACGGCGAACCGGATACAGAAGAACTGATCAGCCGCCGGGAGAATGACAAGCTTGCGGAATTATGGGTGCAGGGTGCCGATATCAAATGGGACGGCCTATATGCTGATATCAAGCCCCAACGGATGAGTCTTCCTGCTTATCCGTTTGCGAAAGAGCGGTACTGGATCACAGACAACCGGCCGAAAGCAGAGAAGCCGCAAGCTGTGCCGACGGCCAAGGTGCTGCATCCGCTGCTTCACGAAAACGTATCGGATTTAACAGAACAGCGGTACCGATCTGAATTTACGGGGCAGGAGACGATTTTCACCGATCATCTGATTAAAGGCAAACCGGTCATGCCGGGCGTCGCCTACTTGGAAATGGCTAGGGCAGCAGTTGCTCAGGCGGTCAAAGGGCAAAAAGAACGTCCGTCTGTCATCCGCCTGAAAAACATCGGTTGGGTTCGGCCGATCGAAGCGGGAAGCCGCCCGATTGAAACGCAGATCAGCCTCGTTCCGAGGGAAAACGGTGAGATCGTGTATGACATTTACACTGCTTCACAAACAGAAGCAAGCAGCAGGCAAATACACTGTCAGGGGGCTGCCGGCATTCTCAGCGTCCTTGAGACTCCGCATCGTGATATAGGTGCCCTGAAAGCTCAATGCAGCCGCAGCATGCTGACTTCTGAGCAGTGTTACGGCTTATTCGGAAAAATCGGTATTGACTACGGTCCAGGACAACAAGGAATCAAGCAGATTCATATCGGAAGCAATCAAGCATTGGCTGAGCTCCGGCTGCCTTCCTTCCTCGAAGAAACGGCAGATCAATATGTTCTTCACCCGTGTATGCTTGATTCAGCTTTGCAAGCGACAATCGGGCTGAAGCTGCACGCAGATGATAACCAGCTGTCACTGCCGTTCGCTCTCGAGGAACTGGACATTTTCAGTCCGTGCACGACAAGCATGTGGGCGTATGTCAGCTCCCGGGGAACGGACGAGAAAATACAGCGGCTGGACATTGACTTATGCGATGAGACAGGCCGGGTCTGTGTCAGGATTAAAGGGATTTCTTCCAGAATGATGGAAGGCCCTGCGCCGGAAACATCATTAAATGGAGCAAACCTTCTGGCTCCGGTATGGGATCTTGCGGAATTCAGTGACCGAAGCCCGGCATATAAGACGGAAGAGGTTGTCTTTATCGCGGGGGATGAGGAGAGCGCAGCTTTTCAATTGCATCATCCTTATGCGAAAAGGCTTCATATCACCCCGGAGGATGAAATAGAGGCTGTTGCAGCAAAAATGAAAGCAAGCGGGACATTCGGCCATATCGTATGGATCGCCCCTGTTCACAGCGCTGCTGACATGGTGAAAGCTCAGGATACGGGCGTCATCCAGATGTACAGAGTGATCAAGGCCATGCTTGCTTTAGGATATGGAGGCAAGCGAATCAGCCTGACTGCAGTCACCATAAAAACACAGTCCGTACAGCCGACGGACATCATTGATCCGGCTCACGCAGGCCTTCACGGTTTAATCGGCTCGCTCGCAAAAGAGTATCCGAACTGGCAAACAAGGCTGATTGATGCCGGATGCCCGGAAGATGTTTCAAAGGCGGAGCTGTTCTCGGCGCCGTTCGATGAGCAAGGCCATACATGGGCGTACCGGAACAATCTCTGGTACAAACAGCGCCTCATTCCTGTACAGCAGTCGGTGTCAAGCCAGCCCGCTTACCAAAAAGGCGGCGTCTATGTCGTCATTGGCGGCGCCGGAGGTATCGGCGAGGCATGGAGCGAATATGCCGTAAAAACGTATCAGGCACGCGTCGTTTGGATCGGCAGACGAAAACATAACGGCGCCATTCAGGAAAAAATCGACAGACTCAGCCAGTTCGGCCCGGCGCCGATTTATATTGAAGCAGACGCGGCAGATCAGGATGCACTCACACGGGCGTATGAAACGATCAAACGCACGTACCCGCAAATAAACGGAATCATCCATTCCGCAATCGTTTTAGAGGATCAAAGTCTGGCAAATATGCCGGAAAGCCGTTTTAAAAGCGTGCTCGCTGCAAAGGTCAATGTCAGCGTGAATATGGCCCATGTTTTCCGAAATGAGCCGCTGGACTTTGCTTTGTTCTTCTCGTCTGTACAATCATTTGCACGCGCGGCCGGACAAAGCAATTACGCCGCCGGATGCAGTTTCAAAGATGCCTTTGCCGCTCATTTGGCTCAAACGCGGCCGTATAAGGCGGCGGTGATGAATTGGAGCTACTGGGGCAGTGTCGGAATCGTCTCATCTGCCGATTATCAAGAACGGATGAAACAGGCGGGAGTCGGATCAATTGAAGCGCCCGAAGCAATGGCGGCGCTTGAACGATTGCTCGGCGGCCCGTTGAACCAGTTCGTCATGATGAAACAGGCGGAAGAGCCTTTGGAAAAACCGGAAGAAATGATAGAAGTATACCCAGAACATCACGGCTCGGCGATGCAAAAACTGCGAAGCTATCAGCCTAAAGTAACTAGACGTGCACAACAATTGAGTTAAGGAGGGGACGGCTTTGCAAAACACTGAAGATCTTCTTTACAAACTATTGGCAGGCCAGCTGAAATCTGTCGGATTCTTTACAGAAAACGAGACACAGCCTGTATTGCAGGGGTTTTACGGCAGGTGGCTGGAAGAAAGCATCTCCATCTTGGTGCAAAAAGGCTTTTTGAAACAGTCAGGCAGTACGTATGTGTTAACAGGTCCGATAGAGCGTGCGGACGTGCTGTGGAAAGAATGGGATGAAAAGAAAGCTCCTTTACTCAAGGACAGCAGCAAACAGGCGATGATCACTTTAGTGGAGACAGCCCTCAGAGCTTTGCCGGATATTTTATCCGGCAGAGTTTCTGCCACTGATGTTCTGTTTCCTGATTCCTCAATGGAATTGGTAGAAGGAATTTATAAAAACAATGAAACGGCAGACTACTTTAATGAAGTGCTCGCTGACACATTGACGGCTTTCATTGATGAACGCCTGAAAGAAGACCCAAACGCAGAAATCCGGATATTAGAGATCGGAGCGGGGACGGGCGGGACAAGCGCGACCGTTTTCAAAAGATTAAAAGAGTACAAACATCATGTAAAAGAATATTGTTATACCGATCTGTCAAAGGCCTTTTTCATGCATGCTGAAAAAGAATACGGCCCCGACAATCCGTATTTGACTTATAAGCGCTTTAATGTGGAGGAGCCCCCGGCTTTGCAGGGTGTAGAGGTAGGCGCATATGACGCGGTGATTGCGGCAAATGTGCTTCACGCGACAAAAAATATTCGGCAGACGCTTCGCAATGCCAAAGCGGTGCTGAAAAAGAATGGGATTTTGCTATTAAATGAGATCAGCAGCCATTCGGTTTATTCTCACCTGACATTCGGTCTTTTAGAAGGCTGGTGGCTGTATGAAGACTCCGAACTGCGTATTCCCGGGTGCCCGGGGCTGTATCCTGAAGCGTGGCAGTCCGTGCTGGAAAGCGAGGGATATCGGTACGTTACATTTATGGCGGAATCGTCACATCAGCTCGGCCAGCAGATCGTGGCGGCAGAAAGCGACGGCGTCATCAGGCAAAAACAGCAGGATGCGCAGGCGGCTGAAGAAACTGCAGCTTCCAAAGAGCCGGCTGATTTCATAGAACCGGCTTTCTCAGTGACAGACCGGACCGTGCAATTCATAAAAGAAACGTTAGCCAAGTCGATAAAGCTTGCTCCCGAGCGCATTCAGCCGGAAACGAGCTTTGAAAAATACGGCATTGACTCCATTTTGCAGGTGAATTTCATCCGTGAACTGGAAACATTGACGGGCGAGCTGCCGAAAACGGTCTTATTTGAACACACGAATACGAAAGAACTTGCCGAGTATTTGCTGGAAACTTACCCGGATAAGCTTCAACAGGCATTTGGAGCTGAAGAAGCGCCTCCTGAAACGGAGCATCGGGAACCTGTAATGGCTGAACCGGTGCCGCTCGACACGGAAACGCGGCGATTTATCGCTGAACCAAAAGAGCCGGACGCGCCAAAGCCAGAAAAAGAAACCGCCGCCGCTAATCGCTCTGAACGTGACGACATTGCCATTATCGGCATCAGCGGCCGCTACCCTGAGTCTGAAACCCTTGATGAGCTGTGGGAGCATTTAAAAGCCGGAGACAGCTGTATTTCAGAAGCCCCGGAAAACAGATGGAAATTCGGTCTTCTGAAAACAATGGCAAAAGAAACACGAAAAGAAGATCGCAAAACAAGGTACGGCGGATTTCTGCAGCATATTGACGCTTTTGATCATCACTTGTTTGACATTAAGGAAGACCATGTGATGGAGATGACGCCTGAGCTCCGGTTAAGCCTTGAAACCGTATGGGAAACATTTGAGAATGGAGGCTACTCGTTAGAAAGATTAAACAAATGGCAGGAATCAGACAGCGGCATCGGTGTATTTATGGGCAGTATGTACAATCAATATTTCTGGAATATCCCGTCATTGGAAAAAGCCGCGCTCAGCTCTAACGGAGGGGATTGGCATATCGCCAACCGCATTTCTCACTTTTTCAATTTAACGGGTCCGAGCATGGGCGTTACGACCGCATGCTCCAGCTCACTGAGCGCCATCCATCTCGCCTGTGAGAGCCTGAAGCTTAACAGCTGTTCTATGGCGATTGCCGGAGGGGTCAATCTCACACTTGAACCGTCTAAATATGATGCGCTTGAACGGGCGAATTTGCTTGAACAGGGAAGTGAAAGTAAAAGCTTCGGAACCGGCACAGGCCTGATGCCGGGAGAAGGGGTCGGGGCAGTGCTATTGAAGCCGCTCTCCAAAGCGGTTGCCGACAGCGATCATATTTACGGCGTCATTAAAAGCAGCGCATTGTGCCATAGCGGCGGACGGCAGATGTACACGGCTCCGGATCCGAAACAGCAGGCGAAGCTCATGGCGGCTTCCATCAGCAAAGCCGGAATCAATCCGGAAACAATCAGTTATGTTGAATCAGCGGCAAACGGCTCTGTATTGGGAGATCCGATTGAGGTGATTGCCCTGACAAACGCGTTTTCGCAATATACCGGTAAAAAACGTTTTTGCGCGCTTGGATCCGTCAAGTCAAATCTCGGCCATTTAGAGGCGGCTTCCGGTATGTCCCAGCTCACGAAAGTGCTGCTGCAAATGGAGCGGGAAACGTTAGTTCCGACGATTAACGCAAAACCGCAAAATCCGAATATCTCGCTTGAAGAAACGGCCTTTTATCTGCAGGAGAAAACCGAGTATTGGGAGCGTCTGAAGGATGCCGAGACGGGAGACATCATCCCGCGGAGAAGCATGATCAATTCCTTCGGGGCAGGCGGGGCATATGCAAACCTGATCGTAGAAGAATATATCAGTCCGAATTCCGATCATGACCGTCATGGCAATGAGGAATATATTTTCCCCGTGTCAGCGAAAACGAAATGGAGTTTTGAAGCTTATCTTGACAGGCTGGCGGCTTTTTTAGAAAAAACGCCTTCACTTCATCCGGCCGCCATTGCATCCGCTCTGCAAAAAAGAACGCATCATTCGGAGTATCGGGCGGCATTTACGGCTTCTTCCGTACAGGAACTGCTGAACGAGCTGGTCTCTTACCGCGCGGATCAGCCGGGGCGGAGCCGTTCCGATTCTGCCGTCGGCCATCGGGCGAGGCAATGGGAAAAAGGAGAGAATATTGCATTTGATCAGTTGCAGCAAGAGCACGCCGTTCATTTGCCGGCTTATGCTTTTGACCGCCGGACTTCTTTTCAGTTCGGTGAATCAGAAAACGCTGCCGGCGTTCAGGTGATATACAGTGATGATGATCCATATGTGCAGGGGCATCAATTCAGCGGAGAACCTGTCCTCGTCGGTGCTACATACAAAAGCCTGGCAGCCGAGCAGTTTTATCATCACTTTCCTGAAGCGGAAGGAGGACAAATTAAAAAACTGAATTACGTCAATCCCATTGCCGTAAAAAAAGGCGATCGCATCGAGCTGAAAACGGAATCGAAGCAAAACGGGGATGCATTTGAACTGAGCATGATGTACCGCAGCCGCACGTCTCCTGATTGGAGCATAGCGGCGTATGCCGAGTGCAGTCCGTATCCGTTTCAGAAGCAGCACGCGGATCTGGCGGCCATTCAGCGTTCTTACCGGGAAGTGGGGATAGATAAGTTATACGGCGACGGCACGGGAACCGTCGTGTGGGGAGAAGAATTTAAAACGATCACACGCCTGTACAAAGGCACTGATGCGGTGTTAGCAAAGCTGAAACTGAATAATATCGCCTCACAACAAGCGCATCATTACGCCATAAATCCGTTAATCGCCAACAGTGCTTACTTGGCCGCGCTGTCTTTATTGGACCAAGCCGATGCGGAAAGCTATCTGCCGTTCGGCATTAATGCCGTTACCTTCAGCAGCCCAGCAGATCTCGTTGATTGCTGGCTGCACATCAAGCTGGCCAAACAAACAGGGGAAATGATCCTGTTTAACGCAGATGTCATCAGCAGCCGATCTGAAGTGGTGATGTGTTATGAAGGCTATGCCCTGAAACGGTTCCGTCCGGAAGTCAAACAGATCAATCAGCCGGCCCGAACGGCTCTTAAAAGCCCGGGGGATCTGGTTTCTGCCGGCAGTCTGACAGATCATATCCGCAGCTATGTCCTTGGCAAGCTTGCCAAGATGATGAGTGAACCTGTGCCATCCCTGCGTCCTGATGTAAATATTATGGAATTGGGGCTTGATTCAGCGAGCCTGATCGGACTGACAAAAGAGATCGGCCAAGAGGCAGAAATCGATGTGAATCCGACATTGTTTTTCGAGTACCCGACGGCAGAAGAGCTGACCCGCCACTTCGCGTCAGCATATGAGAGTAAGTTTTCTCAATTGCTTGCCGATCACAAACATACAGAAGAGGCTAAGGTCACGGAAACAGAAGAGCGCACTTTGCCGAAGGAACAGCATCGGCCTTGTGATAACGGTAATATCAAACAAGGAATCGCCATTATCGGTATGTCAGGCCAGTTTCCGCAATCTCCGGATATCCAGTCTTTTTGGGAGCACATTGTAAACGGAGATCACTGTATTTCAGAAATTCCGGCGAACCGCTGGGACTGGCGCCGTTACGCCGATGATGAGGATGACACAGGTCTCAGATGGGGCGGTTTTATTGACGGCGTCGGAGAATTTGACCCGCTCTTTTTCGGAATTTCTCCTAAAGAGGCTTCACAAATGGGGCCGGAGCAGTTTCTGCTTTTGATGCATACATGGAAGGCAATGGAGGATGCGGGCCTGACGAGTAAGACGTTATCAAGCAGACCGACGGGCGTTTTCGTTGCCGCGGGCAATAGCGACCCGAACAATGGAACAGCCATTCCGTCCATTATTCCGAACAGGATATCATATGCCTTGAATTTACAAGGACCGAGTGAATATTACGAGGCGGCCTGCACGTCAACACTAGTGGCTTTGCACAGGGCGGTTCAATCAATCCGTCATAACGAATGTGAGCAGGCTGTCGTGGGCGCCGCCAATATTCTGCAATCGCCGAAGGGCTTTATCGGTTTTGACGCAATGGGATATTTAAGCAAAAACGGCCGGGCGAAATCTTTCCAAAAAGATGCCGATGGCTTTGTCAGAAGTGAAGGCGCGGGCGCCATCATTATCAAACCGCTTGAGGCGGCAATTGAAGACGGCGATCATATTCACATGGTCATAAAAGGAACCGGGGTGTCGCATGGCGGTAAAGGCATGTCGCTTCACGCGCCGAATCCGGCGGGGATGAAGGCTGCGATGAAAAAAGCGTACGAAAACACCGATGTTGACCCGCAAACCGTCACATACATTGAAGCACACGGCATCGCCTCCGAAATGGCAGATGCGCTTGAGTTCAATGCAATCCAAGCGGGTTACGGCGAGTCTGCGAATGAGGAGGAAAGCGCGCCTTGTTACATCAGCACCGTGAAACCTTGCATCGGCCATGGCGAACTCGCTTCCGGACTGGCCGCCCTTATAAAAGTGGCGATGGCCATGAAACATCATACCATCCCGGGGATTCCCGGTTTCACAGCCGCAAATGAGCAAATGACCAATCAGCAAAGCCGCTTACGATTCACTGAAGACAATCAAGAATGGACACAGCTTACCGACCGTACAGGCAGTCCGATTCCGCGCAGGGCCGCAATTAACAGCTATGGATTCGGCGGCATGAATGCGCATGTCGTTTTGGAACAGTACAGTCCGATCCCTAAAGACAAAGAATCTGTGCATGAACCGCAGCTTATCGTGCTTTCTGCTAAGAGCGAAGGCCGGCTTAAGGCGGCTGCAGGTCAGCTGGCCGATTTCATACAAGCTGAACATACTCCGTCACTGCGGGATATTGCTTATACGCTCCAGACCGGCCGCGAGGCGATGCATTGCCGCCTGGCATTTGTTGCCCGCAATCAAGATGAACTGCTGGAAAAACTGAAAGACTACAGAGAGTTTTCCGGAGAAAGCAATGGAGTGAAAAGCTTCTTTACCGGCAGTCAGCAGACTGGAGCAGGAGACATCGGCATTTTACTGGAAGGGACGCTCGGTACAGTCGTCACGGAGACGCTTTTGGCTGAAAACAATCTGGAAAAGCTTGCATTTTGCTGGGTGAAAGGTGCGGATATACCGTGGGACAGACTCCATCAAGGCAAATCTGTTCAAAGAGTGCCGCTTCCGACATATCCTTTTGAAAAACAGAAGTATTGGAACGGCAGTCAGACGGAAGACATCAGCCTTGAACCGATTCTAGAGAATCAACAGTTCCGCCGCGGGGGCGCGGCTGACATAGTGGCTGACATTTTAGGAATGGACGCAGCGGAAATGGATCCAAATAAGCCGCTGACTGAATACGGCTTCGATTCAATGTCCTGTATTCAGCTTCTGAAAAAACTTGAAGACACAGACTGCCGAATAAGTCTGGAAGCTCTTCAGAACTGCGGCACTCTTCAGGAGCTCAGCTTGCTGTTAAAAACGAACCAATCGCAGGATGGGGAAGGGAAATTTCCCGAACTCGTCAAGCTGAATGAAAGAGAAACAGGACGTCCTGTTTTCTGGTTTCATGGAGGAACGGGAGGCGTCGAAGCGTATCAGCCATTCGCTAAAAAAAGCCAGCGTCCTTTTTACGGCATTCAGGCAAGAGGTTTGACAGGGAAAGATCCGCTGCAAGGAATCGGAGAGATGGCCGCTTCTTATGCGAGAATCATTCAAGCGGTACAGCCGAAAGGCCCTTATGACCTCGGCGGATATTCCTTGGGCGGAATGCTCGCATATGAAACGGCGCGCCTTTTGCAGGAGGAAGGTCATACGGTGAAAAGCGCCGTCATGATTGATACCCCGTATAGTGAAAAATGGAAAGAAAGAAAACCATCTGTCAAGTCAGTCATGCTGCAAACGATCAATACGATGCTTACGGCATATCTCAAGCCTGAAAATCCTGAAGACGCATTAATCAGCAGGGAAGACATTAACGTGCAGGCTGGGGAAGAGGCTGTATTGAATGAATTGATCAGCCTTGCCAAAGAGCGCGGACTGCCAAAACCGGAAGAAGCGATCCGGATGCAGATGGAGCAAATGATGAAGACGCAGCTTGCTTACGGAATGGAAGAGTATGATATGAAGCCGCTGCCGCATCCGGAAACGCTGCAGTGCTACTATTTCCGTAATAAAAGCGGCTTGTTCCTCGGAGATCTTGAACGTTATCTGACAGCAGAGGAAGAACAAAATCTGTTAGACCATGAGGCGTATTGGGAAGAATGGGAACGGCAGATAAAACAATTTCACCTGCTGGATGTTCATTCTTCTAATCATGTTACAATGCTGTCGGAATCAAAGCCGCAAAACGCCATTAAGGCATTCTGTGAAAAACTGTACGCAAATAAAGGAACAATAAGCGCCAATTTCCTTAATTCTTTCAGAAAAAAGCTGGACGAAACAAATGAGTTGGTAAAACGGTAATATAGAAAGAGCTGCCGGAGCAATCCGGCAGCTCTTTTTGACTAATGAGAACTAAATTTACTATGTACTAAATTTTCATAGTAATTTGTTGTCTCCTGTTAATAAGATATTTAAAAACCCCCAAATATGGGGGCGGATATTATAATCTGACAGGCAGTGCTTCAAGCCCTCTTAAAAACACATTCTTTCTCCATGATAAATCCTCAGGCGCTCCCTTCAGCTCTATATTCGGAAACCGTTTTAAAAGCGCTGTAAAGGCAATGGATGCTTCCATCCGGGCGAGCGGAGCTCCGAGACAGAAATGAATGCCGAAGCCAAAAGAGATATGGCGGTTCGGTGTTCTCGCTATATTTAATGTATCAGGATCATCAAAATATTCCGGGTCCCGATTGGCTGAACCGATGCCGATAAATATCATATCGCCTTTTTTAATGGAAACATCTTTATAGGTGAAATCTTCAATCGCCCAGCGATTCGCCATCATGATGACGGGAGAGGTATAACGCAAAAGCTCTTCGACCGCCGTCTGAATAGTTTCAGGCTGCCGCTTTATCTTCTCCAGCTGGTCTTTGTGCAAAAGAAGCGCCAGTGTGCCGGAGCCGAGAAGGTTAACCGTTGTTTCAAGTCCGGCAACGACTAACAAAAACAGCATGGAATAAAGCTCTGATTCACTCAGCTTTTGGCCGTCCTCTTCTGCGTAAATCAGCTTGCTCGTCAAGTCTTCACCCGGATGTATTCTTTTTTCTTCGATCAGTGTTTTCATATATTGTTTAAACTCTCTGAGCGCCTGATTGGTCGCTTCTCGTCCGCTTTCTGACGTGTCGACCATCGCGTTTGTCCACACCTGAAATGAGGCGCGGTCCTCTTTCGGAATTCCGAGCAGCTCTGAAATGACGATAAACGGAAGCGGAGCGGCGAAATCTCTCATGATATCAGGATCTGTTTTTGTTTCCATTTCATCCAGCAGCTCTTCTGTAATCCGTTCTATCCCGGTGCGAAGCTGCTCAATCATCCGGGGAGTGAACCCCTGATGCACCAAAGACCGCAGGCGTGAATGATCCGGCGGGTCCTTTGCCAGCATATGCTCTGATACAAAATCGATATCTTCACTGACATTCAGCTTCGCGATCAGCTCCTTCGGCATGACCCGTTTTACATCTCTCGTAATTCTGCTGTCCTTTAAAAACGCCATACAATCATCATAACGCGTGATAAGCCAAGCCGGAAAGGTGCCTCCGAAACGCTGCAGTTCGAATTTATGTATGGGATCCTGCTCTCTGAATGTGCTTAAAACCGCAAAAGGGTTTTCGTGAAACTCGGATGAGTGTGGATGAAACATTATTTTTTCCATCGTGATTTCCCCGCCTTCATGTTTTTAAGAAAGACTTAAGACATAACAAACTGCCGGTGCCGGCCGGCCGGTCGGCATTCCTCCTTTTATCCGCTGAAGACACTGATTACAACGGCGCATAAGTATGTCTAAAATATATAAGGAATCAGAAGCTTGTTCAATAGAAAAACCGTAAAGCCGTCATTTTCGTTGGTTATCACCAAAACAGCAAACTTTTTTTACCAATTCATCATGTGTGCCGAATCCGGCTAATATACATATTTACGCTTCATATCAACTTCTTAAGGAGGCTGTGAATGACTGCGTTTATGAAATGGGCGGCAAGTCTGCTTTTGGTGATCTCTCTTCAGTTCAGCTTTATGAGCGCCGGCACTTCGGAGAATACTGCCCGAGCCGCGTCCAGATACGATCAGGTGCTTTATTTCCCGCTGTTAAAATATCCGGAGACGGGAAATCATATAAAAGACGCCATTTCGGCAGGGCACTCTGACATTTGTACAATTGATCGCGGCGGAGCTGAGGATAGAAGGAAAGAATCATTGAAAGGAATTCCGACAAAGCCCGGATTTGACCGTGATGAATGGCCGATGGCGGTCTGTACAGAAGGCGGAGCTGGAGCTGATATCAGATATGTAACCCCTTCGGACAATCGCGGGGCCGGCTCATGGGTTGGAAATCAAATGAGCAGGTATTCCGACGGCACGAAAGTATTATTTATCGTTCAGTAATCTTCTCCGGCGCGCCGGAGTTTTTTTATGCTATGAAAAGGCGGCGTACCGGCTGGACATATGAAATGGCGAAGAGTAAACTTATATGTTGGACTCAGCATGAGAAAGGATTGGATCACATTGACGGTGACTACATACCGAAATATTGCACTTTTGCTTCTTTGTTTAACTGCGGGAATTGTGGATGTGATCGGTTATTTAAGTTTAGGACACGTCTTTACCGCCAACATGACGGGGAACATCGTTTTGTTCGGCATGGCGATCGGCAACTCATGGCACCTTGCCGTACTCAAATCTTTAACCTCGTTAATCGGATTTATTGCAGGCGTTATTGCCGCGGCTTGGCTTGTCGGCAATAAACAGAAATCATTCTGGCCCCCTGCGGTCACTGCCGCATTGATCATTGAAGGGGCTGTTTTGCTTTTGTTTGCTCTGTTCTCCTGCTTTTTTGCAGAATCCATTTCTGTTTATGTGCTGATTATGCTGCTCAGCTTCGCAATGGGAATGCAGACAACAGCCGCGCGAAAACTTGGTGTAGCCGGGATTTCCACGACTGTATTAACGGGAACGCTTGCTAATTTTTTTGAAGATCTCACCGCAAGGTTTTACAAAGCGGACAAGCGGAAGCAGTTTACGAGAGATGCGGTATTGCGCGCGCTTGCCTTGGTGCTGTATTGCTTTGGGGCGGTTATCGGCGCATTTGCCGAACCGAATTATAAATTCGCCGTGATCTGGCTCCCGATTATTATTATTTTAGGTATTATGCTTTGTGCATTTACAATGTTCCACGGTTACTCGGAAGAAAAAAAACAATAAAAAAACGCCGCTGATTCACGGCGTTTTTTTTCGTTTTATTGCTCTTTTCGGGTCCCGATTGTATAAACGGCCCGATCTGTATGTACCTTTAATCCGTCTTGCTCTTTTTGGATGGTAATCTCGCCGAGCAAAGGGATTTCATACGCATCTTGAGGGAGCGGGACATTTCCTTCCTCCGTATAGGTTGTGCCGTGTCCTTTTAGGACGAGTTCTTCGTCAGCTACATAGTCATCGGGATGATTTGTCCGGCGGACGAGAACATCATCAAGGTGAAGCATGATCTGGTCCATATCAGAAATCTCGTTCCGGCTGTCTGTCAGCTCTCCTTTTCTGATATCAAGAGTTTGTCCGATCTGCTTTTGCAGCCATTCTGACAGTTCGGTGTTTGTAAGTGCCATTGATATTCCTCCTTTTATCTACACCATACTTATTCCCTATTTTTTTAGAAATACACTGCTCCGCTTAATCTTTTTTTCTGACAGCCGGTTTTGAAGAGTTACTAGTTTCTTCATTATAATTGTTTACTAAAAACGGGGTCATCTTCCGGTGCAGACGACCCCGTTTACTCATCATATAAAGATTATTCTTTCGGCACGGCGTTTTCGGCGTTCACTGCACCCGCTCCGTAAATGTTCGGATCTTCATTTGTCCATTTATCCGGACTTTCCTTGATCAGTGTTTTTACTTCGTCAGGCGTAAGCTGCGGGTTCTGCTGAAGGATTAAAGCGGCAATGCCCGCACAGATCGGAGTGGCCATCGACGTGCCCGACAGACTGAAATACAATGACCCTACACGATTTGATTTTTGTAATTTGTCAAGGTATGAACGAGGTGAACGAAGGGACACGATATCGACTCCGGGCGCGAGAATATCAGGCTTTTCTTTTCCGTACACCGTCGGGCCGCGGCTTGAGAAAGAAGCAGCCGTATCGTCTTCATTCGCGGCCGTATCATTGTCATCATAGGCGCCTACCGTGATGACCTTCTCACTGACGCCGGGGCTTGAAATCGTTTGAGCTTCCGGACCGGAATTGCCCGCAGCGACGCAGACGACGATTCCTGCGTTCCATGCTTCTTCAACGGCCTTGACGAGCGGATCGTCCGTTTCTTTGTCATATCTGAGCGCTTCTCCGCCCAGCGACATGCTGATGATCCGGATCGGATTGTCAGTGTGTTTTTTATTATATTGTATGCACCATTCCACACCTTCAATGATATCAGCCAAGGTTCCCGATCCGGTTTTGTTTAAAACTTTGACACCGATCAGATTGGCTTCCGGCGCGGGTCCCTGATATTTTCCGGAAGACGATGCGCCGCTGCTCGCGATATCACCGGCGCAATGGGTACCGTGGCCGTTGTCATCATACGGTTCCGTCCTTTGATTCACAAAGTCTGCAAATCCGGTAATTCTTCCTTTTAAATCGGGGTGCTGATAGATTCCGGTATCAATGACGGCAACGGTTACGCCTTTTCCTGTTAATACGGTGCCGTTTCGGGTCACTTCTTTTGCATGTGATGATTCGGCTGCCGTATCGAGAAGTGCTTTTACTTCCCGGTTTAAATAGACTTTACGGATATCCCGGCATTGAGAAAGAAGCATGTGAAGGGCGGCCGGGGTGACTTCAGCGCTGCAGCAATTAATTGTGTGAAACTGCTTTTTGATCGTGCAGCGTTTCTCATTTGACAGGATCTGGCCTGTGCTGTGAAACCCGGATTCATGGCAGCCTTCCTCGAATTCAATGATGACTGACATTTTCTTTCTGTTTTTCACCTTTTTTTCGAAAAAACGATGGAGAAAGCAAGGCGTCCATTTGAAAGGTTTATATAACTGTAATACATTTTCTCTGAGCGGCCCGTCCAGCTTATGAGCATTTGACCGAACCATTTGTACCATTGAGTAACCAAACATATATACTTTTCCTCCCATTCTGGCGATTCTCTCTATACCATATGAACAGGCAGTATATTCGGTCAGTTTGTTTGTCCTTTCAGAGAGCTGGTTACTTGCGGCTTTTTTACTTGAAAAAGAACATTTGTTCTCTTATAATGAAACCGACAGAAGGAGGTATATACATGAACATAATATTGAGACATTCCTTGGAAAAGCAGCTTCCGATTGATATTATATATATGAAAAAAGACGGCTCCATTTCAAAACGGACCATTATTATTAAAAAAGGGGATGAGCGGGCTGTAACGGCATTTTGCTGTACAAAAAGGCAGATGAGAACTTTTTTGACGGGCTCCATTCTGTCCTGCGCATTTGCTTCGGGAGACGGATATTCATTTTTAAAAGCGTATTCTTGATGCCGGATGTTTCCGGCTGTGAATCTCCCGCCCCTGAAAATTCGGGCATTCCTCCCTTTTTTTTTGCCTCTCTCAACCTTTTTTCACTGATGCCCGGCATTTGAGCGCTTGAACCGTGACCATCCATTGATTTTTCGAAACCGGGAAGTTTTTCACTGATGATAATGTTAATAGAATGTTAAGATAAGACCTATTGACAAAAATCCAAATAATGAATATCTCATTTTTCAGAAAGGAGCAAAGAAGGAGAGCTGATGAAAAGAATAATACTTAATGTCATCATTATCGTAGCAATGGTCTTACTAATAAGATGTGCTCACTATGCGTCAGACCCTGATCCCTCGAATTCTTCAGATACATACACAGATTTTAAAGATCTGGCTGAACATGAAGACCCCGATGATTATCATATATCGTACAATAAGCGAGAGGGGAGCCCTGTATTGATCATGTCGCCGCACGGAGGGAGAATTGAGGGCGGGGTGAGCGAGATCGTCCGCTCTTTCAGAGATGATTATTCAACCTACCTGTTTGAGGGGTTAAAAGCGCATGATAACCAGACTCTTCATATTACGAGCACCAAGTTCGATGAGCCTTTAGCAGTCGAAAGCATTAAGCAGCACCATTATGTGATCGCAGTTCACGGTTATAAAGGCGACGAGAAAAATACCCTTGTCGGAGGAAGCGACCGGAAGCGGGCGGAAAAATTGGTGAGAGCTTTCAAACGAAATGGATTTCCTGCAGAATTGGCAACCTCAAAAACTGGTCTGGCCGGGGTTGACACAGAAAATATCAATAATCAGGCGCAAACAGGTCTGAGCATACAGCTTGAGATCAGCAGAGAACAGCGGGAAGCGTTTTTTGATAATTTCGACTACCGTGAAAGAGAATTCACAAAAACAGACGAATTTTACCGGTTTGTCCGTACGATAAAAAGAGTAATCAATCAAGAGTATTCATGAGCTTATCATAAGACAAACCAGTGAAAGATGAGTAAACTTGAAAAAAAGGAGGATGGTCCCTTGGCAAAACATCATTTTTATTTAAAAGCAAATTGGCCCGGAAATCGGAATGACGTCGGCGACATTAAAAGCGGCCGGCTGGAAACGGCTGTGTCCATTCCTAAGGAAATGGACGGTCCGGGAGAAGGCACAAACCCTGATGAGATGCTGCTTGGAGCGGCCGCGACCTGTTATATTATAACGCTTGCGGCAATGATGGAAAGAAGCGGTCTGGATAAAGAAGAGTTACATATGGAATCTGAAGGAATTGTAGATGTAACAAACGGTGTGTTCACGTATCAAAAAATCATTCACCGCCCGTTTATATTATTAAAGCCGGATGCAAACGAAACGGATTTTGCACTGGCCAGGAAGTTAGCGCAAAAAGCGGAATCATCGTGTATGATTTCACGAGCGGTTCAGGGAAACGTGGAGATGGAGCTTGAGGTTGAAGTAAAAGCCGCCCGCGCATGACGAATTCAAACGGTCAGCTCCGGGCCGTTTGATTTTTTTTCGTTTTTTGAGATTTGGAACGGTTGAGCAGGATGACGCCCGTGATGACCAACACAAGACCGGCCATCATTTTGATCGTCATGGCTTCCTTAAAAACAATAAAGCCGACGATTGCAGTTAAAGCCGTGCCGACACCTGACCATGTCGCGTATGCGGTGGATAAATCAAGGCTTTTCAATGAAAAGCTCAAAAACATAAAAGAGGCTCCGATTCCGGCAATGACGCCGAGAGCGGGCCACAGGTGCGTAAAACCGTCCGACAGCTTCAGCATCGTGCTCCCGAACACTTCTGATACAATGGCTAATGCCAAGCAAAGTAATCCTTTCATCAGCATGCCTCTCCTTTCTACCAATTCATCAAAATGACACCGGCCAATAAGAAAAAGAGTCCGAAGACAGCCTGCTTGTCCAATTTTTCCTGAAACCACTTCGCTCCGATAATGGACGCAAGCACCGTTCCGGCCCCGCTCCATGTGGCATAGGATAAGCTGAGCGGAATAAGATTCAGTGTCAGTGAAAGCATATAAAAGGCCAATGAATAGCCAGCCACTACAAGCGCGCTCGGCACAAACCGCGTAAATCCGCGGGAGACCTTCAGCATGGCCGCACCCATTGACTCTGATAAAATAGCAATTGTGAGGAAGATATAACCCAGAATCATATCCAATCCCCCTCTCATCATCATCTTTCATGCCTTTTGTTTAAGGCAGTAAAATAAAATAATATCCGAACTTTACCCGGCAAGTCAAGACATTCGGCCTATATAAAAAGGCCCCTGAAAGGAGCCCTTTTTGATTGTCTTAGTAGTAATACGGATAACCTCCGTACGGATAGTAAGGGTAGCCGTAACCTCCGTACAAATACGGATTGAACAAAGCGCTTCCGACAAGTCCCCCGACAAGCCCTCCGACAAACGGTCCGCCGTAAAAACCAAACGGACGTCCGAACCCGCCAAACCAAGGCCGGCCAAAACCAAAACCCGGCCGTCCGAATCCGAAGCCGAATCCGGGACGTCCGAAGCCGAATCCGGGACGTCCGAACCCGAATCCAGGCCGGCCGAACCCAAATCCAGGCCGTCCAAACTGTCTCATATCACTATCTGCTGCGTATGCGTATTCTTCATTCATAATTAAGGTACCTCCAAGAATAAATTTTAGATGATAACAGAGTATTCAGCCCACCAATTTTTGATTGGGCGTTTATCAAAAAAATAAAGGAGTGAGCTTTTGTGGGCCTGTATCAGTCCGATTGGTCAAAAAAACCTCCGCACACACACGCTTACCGGGCTGTAACGGATGTTGTGCAGGGGCATTACCATTTGATCGAAGGCTTCTCACAGCCTGAGAACGGCAGCAATACAGATCAGCATACACATTTCTATACGGGCATCACCTCATTTGAAAACGGCCATTTCCACAGATATTACGGTATTTCCGGCCCTGCCATTCCGAGAGCTGACGGAACGCATTACCATGAGCTTTCAGAGACCACCTTTGCCGCCTACAATGAGCCGATTCAGATCCAGTACGGCGGCGTCGTTTACGATCCGCGGGAGGAAGGCCGGAAAACGCACCGCCACACGCTCAAGGGAAAAACGAAAGAGGTTGTCGGCAACGAGCCGATCGGGTGGTAATTGACGTTTAGCGCTCAGGAAAAAGGGCAAAATGGATAGGTGCATGGAGCAATGAATGCTATAATTAGGGGGAGATTTATAAAAGAGAGTGATACATATTGAAAAATACAAAACAGCCTGTCGTCATACTTGTCGGCCCGACGGCAGTCGGAAAAACAAAACTGAGCATCGGACTCGCAAAAATGCTGAATGCGGAAATCATCAGCGGGGATTCCATGCAGGTATATAAAGGGATGGACATCGGAACGGCCAAAGTCACCGAAGAAGAGACAGAAGGCGTGCCGCATCATCTGATTGATATTTTGGAGCCGTCCGACACGTTTTCAACGGCTGATTATCAAAAAATGGTGAGAGAAAAAATCAGCGAGATTGCCGCCAGAGGAAAGCTCCCGATGATTGTCGGAGGGACGGGTCTGTACATCCAGTCTGTGCTGTATGATTATACGTTTACGGAACACTCCGGTGATCCTTTATTCAGGGAGCGCATGGAGAAACTGGCTGCCGAAGAAGGGGCTGAGGCTCTTCATGCCAAACTTGCGGCGGCCGATCCGGAAGCAGCGGCAGCCATTCATCAAAACAATACGCGAAGAGTCATCCGCGCTCTCGAAATTCTGCACATATCGGGCAAAACAATGTCAGAACATCTTAAAACTCAAAAACGGGAGCTGCTTTACAATGCGGTGCTCATCGGTCTTACAATGGACAGAGAAGTGCTGTACGGCCGGATTAACGAGCGTGTTGACCTGATGATGGAAGCCGGCCTTCTTGAGGAAGTCAAGCGGCTGTATGATATGAATATCCGGGACAGCCAATCGATTCAGGCGATCGGCTATAAAGAGCTGTATGAATATCTTGATGGAAAAGTGCCGCTTTCTCAGGCCGTGGAGCAATTAAAACAAAATTCAAGACGTTATGCGAAACGCCAGCTGACCTGGTTTCGCAATAAAATGTCCGTTTCATGGACCGATATGACGCCGCCTGTTGTTCTTGAACAGAAAAAAAAGGAAATTTTCGAGTGTATAGCAGGAAAACTGGAAATTTAATCGAAACAGTATTGTATTGAGAACCAAGGAGGACGAAACATGAAACCGATTAATATTCAGGATCAGTTTTTGAATCAAATCCGAAAAGACAATACGTTCGTCACGGTATTTTTACTCAACGGCTTTCAGCTTCGCGGCCAGGTAAAAGGCTTTGACAACTTTACCGTCTTACTCGAAACGGAGGGGAAGCAGCAGCTTATTTATAAACATGCCATCTCCACGTTCGCCCCGCAAAAAAACGTTCAGCTTGAGCTTGAATAGACTTTTGCCAAAGACCATGAACAATGGTCTTTTTCTATGCGCATCTGTATATTGCCGGCTGTATATCGGCAACATAAAAGGGGGCTTGGAAAACGATGTTCGAAAGTGAGAATGAACTGAGAAGAATCAGGATAACGCTTGTCTGGATCGCTGTTTTTTTGCTGTTTGGAGCATGCAGCAATCATGAAACGGTGGTGACGGATGATGACGGCGGCTCGGCGGATGCCGAACCGCAGACAGAAGGCACGGTGCAGCTGGAGCATAACCATTTCGGCGTCGTCGAAGACGGTTATTTAAAAATATATCGTTACGACGAAAAAACGAATAAAGTCAAACTGAAAAAAGAAACGACGTTAGATGAGCTTGAATAAATTTCACAAGCTTTCGAATTTACAAAGCGGGCCGCACAAGCTACACTAGGTACTGACATTGATCATGCAGAGGGTGAGACGATTGAAACACAAGGTGATAATCAACCATTGGGAAGAAACCTGTGAAGATGATTCCTGCTATGAATATGGAACCAGCATCATTGTTGACGGCAAAGAACTGCTCAGAGAGGCTTCCATCACAAGCGCTCTGAAAGCCGTGCTGAAAGAAATCGGTGCTGATGCGGAAATAGAAGAGACCGTTGAAAGCGAAAAAAAATGTGATTCTTACAAAAAATAAGAATAAAAGTCTAGACTACTAAGCAGTTTTTTTTCATGTTATGATAGACATCGGCTTACACATGACACCTTGAGTAGGATGAGAGATGATTCTCGTTCTGCTCTCTTTTTTGGGCGTTAATCGGGGCAGAACCAAGGTCCGCTCTTTCAAAAATATGAACTTTTTATAAATCGATCTCAATATGTTGTGTTTTTCTGAGAGGTTAGTATACTATATATAGTGTTAAGAGATTCATTATTTTTGATAGGTCGTGATAAGGATGGTTCAAATCATATTTGATTCAAAGACAGGGAATGTTCAGCGTTTTGTGAATAAAACAGACTTTCAGCTGATCCGCAAGGTGGATGAAATGGACCACGTGGACACTCCGTTTGTTTTGGTCACCTACACGACAAACTTCGGCCAGGTACCGGCATCAACACAATCATTTCTCGAAAAATACGCCCATCTCTTATTAGGAGTCGCTGCGAGCGGCAACAAAGTATGGGGCGATAACTTTGCAAAAAGCGCCGATACCATTTCAAGACAATATCAGGTGCCGATCTTGCACAAATTTGAACTCAGCGGCACAGCGAAAGACGTTGAATTGTTTACTCAGGAGGTAGAAAAAGTTGTCACAAAACCAAGTGCCAAAATGGATTCAGTTAAATAACGAAATTATGATCCAACAAGATGGAAAATTCCAGTTTGATAAAGATAAAGAGGCTGTACATAGCTATTTTGTTGACTATATCAACCAAAACACAGTTTACTTTCACGATTTGAAAGAGAAGCTGGATTATTTAATTGAAAACCAATACTACGAAGAAGAATTCTTAAGCCTGTATTCTTTTGAAGACATTAAAGAAGTGTTTAAGACAGCTTACGCAAAGAAGTTTCGTTTTCCTTCCTTCATGAGTGCGTTTAAATTCTATAATGACTATGCTTTGAAAACGAATGACAAAAAAAGAATCCTCGAGCGTTACGAGGACCGGATCTCAATTGTTGCGCTGTTCTTCGCAAACGGCGACACTGAGAAAGCGAAAGAATATGTGAATCTGATGATCAATCAGGAATATCAGCCGAGCACACCGACATTCTTAAATGCGGGCCGCAAACGCCGCGGAGAGCTTGTCAGCTGTTTCCTCTTGGAAGTCAATGATTCCTTAAACGACATCTCAAGAGCGATCGACATCTCCATGCAGCTTTCTAAACTGGGCGGCGGGGTTTCTCTTAACCTGTCTAAGCTCCGTGCGAAAGGTGAAGCGATCAAAGATGTGGAAAACGCCACAAAAGGCGTCGTAGGCGTGATGAAGCTTCTTGATAATGCGTTCCGCTACGCTGACCAAATGGGGCAGAGACAAGGCTCAGGCGCGGCATACCTGAACATCTTCCACCGGGATATTAATGATTTTCTTGATACGAAAAAAATCTCGGCTGATGAAGATGTCCGCGTTAAAACCCTTTCCATCGGCGTCGTGATTCCGGACAAGTTTGTCGAGCTTGCGCGTGAGGATAAAGCCGCTTATGTCTTTTATCCGCATACGATTTATAAAGAATACGGCCAGCATATGGACGAAATGGACATGACGGCGATGTATGAGGAGCTTGTCGACAACCCGCGCGTCAAAAAAGAAAAAGTGAATGCGCGCAAATTGCTTGAAAAGCTTGCCGTTCTCCGTTCTGAGTCAGGCTATCCGTACATTATGTTCCAGGATAACGTAAACAAAGAGCACGCGAATAACCACGTATCAAAAGTGAAATTCTCGAACCTTTGCTCTGAGGTGCTTCAGGCGTCACAGGTTTCAGCTTACACAGATTATGACGAGGAAGACGAAATCGGCCTGGACATTTCCTGCAACCTTGGTTCTTTAAATATTTTAAATGTCATGAAACATAAATCGATTGAGCGCACGGTGAAACTCGCGACGGATTCCCTGACTCATGTATCCGAGACGACGGATATCCGCAACGCGCCGGCAGTCAGACGCGCAAACAAAGCGATGAAGTCGATCGGTCTAGGCGCGATGAACCTGCACGGCTACCTTGCCCAAAACGGCATCGCTTACGAAAGCCCGGAAGCAAGAGACTTCGCGAATACGTTCTTTATGATGGTGAACTTTTATTCTATCCAGCGTTCCGCTGAGCTTGCAAAAGAAAAAGGCGAAACGTTTGAGCATTATGAAGGCTCCACTTATGCAACGGGAGAATATTTCAATAAATATATCGAAAAAGAATTCTCGCCGGCATACGAAAAAATCGCTGCGCTCTTTGAAGGCATGCACATCCCGACAATCGAAGACTGGAAAGAGCTGAAGGCGTTTGTCGCTGAAAACGGCATGTACCACAGCTACAGACTGTGCATCGCGCCGACAGGCTCCATTTCCTACGTCCAATCCAGCACGGCATCCGTTATGCCGATTATGGAACGGATTGAAGAAAGAACATACGGAAACTCCAAAACGTATTATCCGATGCCGGGGTTAGCGTCTAATAACTGGTTCTTCTACAAAGAAGCTTATGATATGGACATGTTCAAAGTGGTGGATATGATCGCGACAATCCAGCAGCATATCGATCAGGGAATCAGCTTTACCCTGTTTTTGAAAGATACGATGACAACTCGTGATCTGAACCGTATTGATCTGTATGCCCACCATAGAGGCATCAAAACCATTTACTATGCAAGAACGAAAGATACCGGGCAGGACAGCTGTCTTTCTTGTGTCGTTTGATTAAAGGAGAGTTTACAGTGACAAAAATTTATGACGCAGCAAACTGGTCAAAGCATGAAGATGATTTTACCCAAATGTTTTACAACCAAAACGTAAAGCAGTTCTGGCTTCCCGAAGAGATCGCATTAAACGGCGATCTCCTCACTTGGAAATACTTGGGTAAAAATGAGCAGGATACGTACATGAAGGTGCTCGCCGGCCTGACACTGCTTGATACAGAGCAGGGGAACACGGGCATGCCGATTGTGGCCGAGCACGTAGAAGGCCATCAGCGAAAAGCGGTTCTTAATTTCATGGCGATGATGGAAAACGCGGTGCACGCAAAATCATATTCAAATATTTTTATGACACTTGCTCCGACTGAAACGATCAACGAAGTGTTTGAATGGGTAAAGCAAAATAAGTATCTGCAGAAAAAAGCCCAAACCGTTGTCGGACTGTATCGCGCCATCAAAAAAGACGATGAGATTTCGCTGTTTAAAGCGATGGTTGCTTCCGTTTACTTAGAAAGCTTCCTTTTCTACAGCGGTTTCTATTATCCGTTATATTTCTACGGACAGGGAAAACTGATGCAAAGCGGTGAAATCATCAACCTGATTCTTCGTGATGAAGCGATCCACGGCGTCTATGTCGGACTGCTTGCCCAAGAAATATACAATAAACAAACAGAAGCGAAAAAGACGGAACTTCGTGAATTTGCGATTGAGCTTTTAGAAGAGCTTTATCACAATGAGCTTGAGTATACCGAGGATCTGTATGATCAAGTCGGGCTGTCTCATGACGTAAAGAAATTCATCCGCTATAACGCCAATAAAGCTTTGATGAACTTAGGGTTCGATGCTTACTTTGAAGAAGAGGATATTAATCCGATCGTATTAAACGGATTAAACACCAAAACGAAATCACATGATTTCTTCTCCATGAAAGGGAACGGCTACAAAAAAGCGACGGTAGAACCGATTAAAGACGAGGATTTTTATTTCGGCCAAGATGAAGAGCAGATATAATATCTGCTCTTTTGGCTTGAATGGAGAGGTATGACAGGAGGAACCGACATGGATAAAATGGATGAAATCATCTTAGCTGCGCCGCGGAGTGACGTCTTCCAAAATGAAACGCTGACATTCCAGGGAGTCAACAGCGAAGATGAGTGTATCGTGAAGATTATGGCTCAAATTGAGGAGCATTTTTTAGAAATCAGAAGAGGCGACGCGGAAGAGGACCCGCGTTTTAAACAGCCGATTCCGTATGTCGTTATTCGCCGCGATGATGAAGTGTTTGTGTATGAGCGTCTCGCGGGCGGCGGAGAATCGCGCCTCCATAATAAACTTTCCCTCGGTTTCGGCGGACACATGAATCCTATGGAGGGAGCGGCTTCATTTGCGGAGGTGCTGAAACAGAATACCGACCGGGAGTTAGCAGAAGAACTGCATATTCTTGAGAAAGACAAACAAAACATTGTCACACTCGGTTTAATCAATGATGATGAAAACAGTGTCGGAAAGGTGCATATCGGCATCCTTTCTGCGCTCCAATTAGCGTCTGGAGCACAAGTCGAAGTGAAAGAAAAAGAGCAGATCGCCGGCCGCTGGATGAAAGTGAACGAATTAAAAGAAGAAGACGTGTATCAGCGGCTTGAAACTTGGTCTCAGTTTGTCGCCGATATTCTTCAATAACAGAAAAACCCCTGTTCCTCCTAAAAAAGGGAGAACAGGGGTTTTTCATTAGTTTAACGTAATGACAGTATCAAATCCCGCTTTTTTGGCCTGCGCTGCTAAAGATTCAGCATAATCTCTGGAAGAGAATGCGCCAATCTGTACTTTAAATAAGCCGTCTTTCGGAAGCACAATCGCATCAAAACCTTTAGACACCGCATTGGCGGCAAGCGCATCAGCATTTGCTTTCACATTGAAAGCGCCGATTTGCACTTTATACAAGTCAGTCTTTTTTTTTAGCCCGAAAGCCTGCTCCAAGCCCTTGGCATGTCCTCTTGCAAGGCTTTCAATAAAACTGGCTGTTTTCAGTTTATTTGCATCAGCTGCCGTATCAACAAAACCATTCTCCGTCAAAATCGCCGGCATACTTGTCTCTCGCAGCACATGGAAGTTGGCTGTTTTTTTCCCTCGGTCATTAAAACCGGATGCTTGGATTACTTGCGTGTGAACGGCTGACTGGTAAGTCGAAGTCGGCGCTCCGACACCGGGATAAATATAGCTCTCAAATCCGGTTCCGCCTCCTGAGTTAATATGAATGGATAAAAAATAATCTGCGCCCCAGCTGTTGGCGGCATCCGTTCTTTCCGTCAGGCTGACCGTCTTATCGCTTGTCCTGCTCATCGTGACAGAAACCCCTTCATACTCATTCGTCAGAATCGTGCGCAAAACCAGCGCGATCCCCAGCGTGACCGCTTTTTCCTGAAGCCCGTTTCCGGTTGCGCCTGAATCAGTTCCGCCATGACCGGGGTCTATAAAAATTTTAACCATTCTCCATCACCTCATTACAGCATATGATGATATTTAAAAGGTGCTTGTACGGCTGTCATTCATGAAAAAAATAAGAAATCCGCCCAGCATTTCCCGGAAAATAAAAATAAATGGTTTGTCCTTCCGTTTCAGCTGAATACAATAAGAAATGAAAAATATTTCTCGGGAAAGCGCAGGATTCAGCATCATTCCCGAAGAGAGCGGAAAATGCGACAGATAAAAGGGGTAATCGGGCCTCATGATGATAGGCGGGTGTCACGGAACGCCTTTATCATGAATAAGATAAAGAGAGAACAGAGAGGTGAGCATGTTGGAGCGCGCTGTAACCTATAAAAATAACGGACAAATTAACATCATTCTTAATGGCCAAAAGCAAGTGCTGACAAATGCGGAAGCTGAGGCGGAATATCAGGCCGCCCTGCAAAAAAATGAAGCCAAGCACAGCATTCTGAAAGAAATTGAAAAAGAAATGAACACATTAGTGGGTATGGAAGAAATGAAGCGCAACATTAAAGAAATTTACGCATGGATATTCGTCAACCAAAAACGGGCCGAACAAGGGCTGAAAGTCGGAAAACAAGCTCTTCATATGATGTTCAAAGGCAATCCCGGCACCGGAAAAACAACCGTCGCGAGACTGATCGGCAAGCTTTTCTTCGAAATGAACGTGCTTTCCAAAGGACATCTGATCGAAGCAGAACGTGCCGATCTGGTCGGTGAATACATCGGACACACGGCGCAAAAAACGAGAGATCTGATTAAAAAATCGCTCGGGGGCATTTTATTCATTGATGAAGCATACTCACTTGCAAGGGGCGGAGAAAAGGATTTCGGTAAAGAGGCGATTGATACGCTTGTCAAGCATATGGAAGACAAACAGCATGAATTTATTCTGATCCTGGCAGGGTACTCGAGAGAAATGACACATTTCCTGTCATTAAATCCCGGCCTGCAATCGCGTTTTCCTATCAGCATCGATTTTCCGGATTATTCTGTCGCTCAGCTGATGGACATTGCAAAGCGCATGATAGCGGAGCGGGAGTATCAATTAAGCCAGGAAGCCGAGTGGAAGTTAAAAGATTACTTAATGACGGTGAAAAGCACGACAAGCCCCATTAAATTCAGCAACGGACGCTTTGTCAGAAATGTGATTGAAAAATCAATCCGCGCTCAGGCTATGAGGCTTTTAATGGGGGACCAATACTTAAAAAACGATCTGATGACGATTAAGAGTCAGGATTTATTTATAAAAGATGACACGGCAGCTCATGAATAATCCTCTCAGCCGGTTTGAGAGGCCTTTTTTTATTTCTCTCTTTAAAACCCGCCGGATGTGTGGTATACGTCCTGCGGGTTTGGTATGATAGTACTACTGCCCAATACGACACAGAAAGGAACATCCATTTGAACGAACAGGAAGAAAAAAAAGAAACGGTCATTTTAGTCGGCTGCCAGCTTCCGCACATGACCGACGAGCACTTTGAACATTCCATGGACGAGCTCGCTTCATTGACAAAAACGGCTGACGGAACGGTGCTGACCCGGATTACGCAAAAACGGAACAGAGCGGATGCCGCTACATATATAGGCAAGGGGAAAGTAGACGAGCTGAAGGCGCTGTGTGAAGAGCTTGAAGCGGATCTGGTCATTTTTAATGATGAACTGTCACCGAGCCAGCTTAAATCACTCGCCACGGCAATTGAAGCGAAGATCATCGACCGCACGCAGCTTATTTTGGATATTTTCGCAAAAAGGGCGAAGACGAGGGAAGGAAAGCTTCAGATCGAATTGGCCCAGCTTCAATACGCACTGCCGCGTCTGAGCGGACAAGGAATCAATCTCTCCAGACAAGGCGGCGGAATCGGGACGAGAGGGCCCGGTGAGACAAAGCTTGAAACAGACCGGCGCCACATTAGAAACCGCATACACGAAATTAACGTGCAGCTGTCAACGGTTATCCGCCACAGAAGCCGTTATCGGGAGAGACGCAAGAAGAATGGTGTGCTTCAGGCGGCGCTCGTCGGCTATACCAATGCCGGGAAATCAACGTGGTTCAATAAATTAACAAGCTCAGACAGCTATGAAGAAGATCTGCTGTTTGCAACTCTTGATCCGATGACAAGAAAGATGGCGCTTCCAAGTGGTTACAGCGTCCTTTTGTCTGATACGGTCGGCTTTATTCAGGATTTGCCGACGACGCTGATTGCCGCTTTCCGTTCAACGCTTGAGGAAGTGAAGGAAGCTGACTTGATCATTCATGTCATTGATTCTTCCAATGAAGATTACGCGGGGCATGAACAGACTGTTCTCGGACTGTTAAAAGAGCTTGAAGCAGATGATATTCCGGTGTTAACTGCTTATAACAAAAGGGATGAAACACTTCCTGACTTCATTCCGACAGCAGGAGAAGGCCACATCATGATCAGCGCCAGAATCGCCGGGGATGAAGCGAAATTGAAAGCGGAAATCGAAGCTTATTTGCGCCGTGAGCTGATGACGCCGTATGAAGTTCATGTACCCGCCGCTGAAGGCAAATTGATGTCGCGCATTAAATCAGAGACTATGATCGACAGCCTTTATTTTAATGAAGAAAATGAACGCTACGAAGTCTCGGGTTATGTGCAAGAAGAACAAAGCATACTTGGAGAACTGAAGAAATTCATGTAAGGAAGGTATACACAACATGTTTGAGACACTGACACACGGCACTCTATTGCAAAAAACCGCCGAAGAAACAGAAGCGGAAATCGCCGCCGTTCATAAAAGAATAGAAGAAATCAGTGAACGGAATGAATGGAGAGTCCTGCAAAGCTACAGAAAGCATAAAGTAAGCGATACGCATTTTACACCTTCAACCGGATACGGTTATGATGACATCGGCAGGGATACTCTGGAAGAGATCTATGCTGATGTGTTCGGAGGAGAGGCGGGGCTTGTGAGACCGCAAATCATTTCGGGGACGCACGCGATCTCAATCGCGCTGTTCGGTGTGCTGAGACCCGGAGACGAATTGCTTTATATCACAGGCAAGCCTTATGACACACTCGAAGAAATTGTCGGGGTGAGAGGCGGGGAGTATTCAGGCTCGCTTAAGGAATTTCAAATCGGGTATCATGCAGTCGATTTAACCACAGAAGGCAAAGTGGACTTCGAAGCGGTCCGTGCTGCAATCCGTCCGAATACAAAAGTGATCGGTATTCAGCGTTCAAAAGGATATGCGAACCGCCCGTCTTTCAGGATAAATGAGATTGAAGAGATGATTCGTTTCGTAAAAGAAATCAAAGAAGATGTCATTGTTTTTGTGGACAATTGCTACGGAGAATTTGCGGAAGAGCGGGAACCCTGTCACGTCGGAGCGGATCTTATGGCCGGCTCCCTGATTAAAAACCCGGGCGGCGGCCTTGCCAAAACGGGGGGATACCTTGTGGGGAAAGCCAAGTGGATTGAAGCCTGCTCTTACCGGATGACCTCACCGGGAATCGGAAGTGAAGCCGGCGCATCGCTGTATTCACTGCAGGAAATGTATCAAGGTTTTTTTCTCGCTCCGCACGTAGTGGCGCAAAGCTTGAAGGGAGCGGTATTTACCGCCCGTTTTCTTGAAAAGCTGGGATTTTCGTCAAACCCTGCATGGAATGCGCCGAGAACGGATCTGATCCAATCTGTTGAGTTTCAGGACCCTGATAAGATGATCGCTTTTTGCCAGGCGATACAATACGCTTCACCGATTAATGCGCATGTGACGCCTTATCCGAGCTATATGCCGGGATATGAAGACGATGTCATTATGGCAGCGGGCACTTTCGTACAGGGGGCGAGCATTGAATTATCGGCAGATGGCCCTATCAGACCGCCTTACGTCGCGTATGTCCAAGGAGGATTAACCTATGCGCACGTAAAAAATGCGATTTGCAGCGCAGTTAATGCTCTAATGGAAAAAGGGCTGATCTGAGCCGTTTGCAATTTTCAAAGAATTCGATGTTAAGATTCCTTACATTGTGTTGACACAAAATATAACATCACCTATAATGAGACTAAGATAAGAAAAGGAGGAAATTGAGATGAGTGATAACATTCGCCGCTCAATGCCTTTATTTCCAATAGGAATTGTCATGCAGTTAACAGAACTTTCTGCCCGGCAAATTCGATATTATGAGGAAAATGGACTGATATTTCCAGCGAGAAGCGAAGGAAATAGACGATTATTTTCATTCCATGATGTAGATAAACTGTTAGAAATCAAAAATTTGATTGAACAAGGCGTCAATATGGCGGGGATCAAACAAATTCTGGATAAGGCATCTGCCGAACCTGAAGAAAAATCCGAAAAAACTGCCAAACCGATGAAGCACAATCTGTCTGACGACGAACTCAGAAAGCTTCTGAAAAACGAACTGATGCAGGCAGGCCGATTCCAGCGGGGGAACACCTTCCGCCAAGGTGATATGTCCCGATTCTTTCATTAATCCGTTAGCAACTGTTTTGCTATATACATTTACCTTTTAGAGGAGGAGTTTTACGAAATGGCAAAGTACACAAGAGAAGACATCGTAAAATTAGTAAATGAGGAAAACGTAAAGTACATCCGCCTTCAGTTTACAGACATTCTCGGAACGATTAAAAACGTGGAAATTCCTGTGAGCCAGCTTGAAAAAGCACTTGATAATAAATGCATGTTTGACGGTTCTTCCATCGAAGGTTTTGTCCGCATCGAAGAATCTGATATGTACTTATATCCTGATCTGAACACATTTGTTATCTTCCCATGGACAGCTGAAAAAGGTAAAGTAGCACGCTTCATCTGTGATATCTACAATCCGGACGGCACCCCGTTCGAAGGTGACCCGCGTAACAACCTCAAACGGATTCTGAAAGAAATGAAAGAACTCGGTTTCAGCGATTTCAATCTTGGACCTGAGCCTGAATTCTTCCTGTTTAAATTAGATGAAAAAGGCGAACCGACACTCGAATTAAACGATAAAGGCGGATACTTCGACCTGGCTCCGACTGACTTGGGAGAAAACTGCCGCCGCGATATCGTGCTTGAGCTGGAAGAAATGGGCTTTGAAATCGAAGCATCTCACCATGAAGTCGCTCCCGGCCAGCACGAAATCGATTTTAAATATGCCGGTGCCATCCGTTCTTGTGACGACATCCAAACTTTCAAACTTGTCGTCAAAACGATTGCCCGCAAACACGGTCTGCATGCGACATTCATGCCAAAACCGCTGTTCGGCGTAAACGGTTCCGGTATGCACTGTAATCTATCACTCTTCAAAGATGGCGTTAACGCATTCTTTGATAAAGACGCTGATCTTCAGCTGAGTGAAACAGCAAAACACTTCATTGCCGGTATCGTAAAACACGCGACAAGCTTTACAGCTGTCACAAACCCGACAGTGAACTCTTATAAACGCCTTGTTCCGGGCTATGAAGCACCTTGCTACGTGGCATGGAGCGCGCAAAACAGAAGTCCGCTGATCCGTATTCCGGCTTCCCGCGGCATCAGCACGCGTGTTGAAGTCCGCAGCGTAGACCCGGCGGCAAACCCGTATTTGGCATTAAGCGTATTGCTTGCAGCAGGCCTTGACGGAATCAAAAATAAACTTGAAGCGCCGGCTCCGATTGACCGCAACATCTACGTCATGAGCAAAGAAGAGCGCATGGAAAGCGGAATCGTAGACCTTCCGGCGACACTTGCGGAAGCTCTCGACGAATTCAAATCAAACGAAGTCATGGTTGCAGCTCTCGGTGAGCATCTGTTCGAACACTTCATCGAAGCAAAAGAAATCGAATGGGATATGTTCCGCACACAGGTTCATCCGTGGGAGCGCGAACAATACATGTCTCAGTATTAATCTCTCAATCCCTTGGCACTATTGGTGTCAGGGGATTTTTTGATTTGTTAACAAATTTAATAATTTAATATAAATAAAATACCACCCACAAAACACCCACGAAAAATCAATAAAAAATTACTCCATAATTGTGGAGATATAATCCTCGTACTTATTCATTGAATCTCTGTCAATTTTTTTGCTGATGTGTGAGTAAATATCTGACGTCACTTGAATACTTTTATACCCCAGTCGTTCTTGTACATATTTCATTGATGCACCTGATTCAAGGAGCAAAACAGCATGTGTGTCACGAAGGGCATGAATAGGGAGTTTCTCTAATCCAGCTTTATTTAGTATTCGGACAACAGCATTAAACAAGGACGATTTAGGTAAATGTGAACCATCTTTGCGAGTGAAGACTAAGTTAAGGTCATAGTGATAGATCTCATTAAGCTGAAGTTTATCTTCGTTTTGTCGTTTTCTTAGTTCGTGAAGTTCATTAACCAACCTTTGATCAATAGTAATAATACGCCTGGATGTATAAGTCTTGGGGTCACCAAATAACTCATCTTTTGGCTGTCAGTGTCGGCGCGCCGCATCAAAGATACAGGACATTTGTTGTTGCCCACTCCGGCCGCGAGTCAAAATCACAAACCGATCAGGCCTTTAGCTCCTTCGGAAGTGGGCGGAACACACGGGGTGATCTTGCCGGGGGAATTGAGCCATCAGTTTCCCCATCTTATTGGCAAATACATCAATCTCCAGCTGTTGGAGTGGATGATGGGTTTCCCAATCGGGTGAACAGAAGATAGCATTAGGTAACGCGGTTGTGTCTCAGCAGATTTACTTGATCCTCCAAGCGATTATGGATCAGGAGGCGACAAAGTGATTATCTCTATTATAGCTTCTCTCTTCATGCTGAATTCATTTACCCTCATTGTATGGGCTTGCTTAACTGAACGACGAATACAAAAATGGGAACGTGAAAAATAGAGGAAAGGAGGACGGATGTGACAGAACAACTTTCATTCCTTCATCCTGGGGATTTGAAGGCAGTCCGTAAAATCGTGATCAAAGAACTCAAAGATTATCGAGCATTAAAACTACAGCTTGAGAATAAAAAGGAATCGGTTGACGCTGGCATCAGCCCGTTTCCTTCAATCAGAGATTCTTTCATATTAAATGAACTGAAGGTTAAGCAGATGGAAAGGGCGTTAGAAAACAGCCTGGACGATGAAGAACGAATGATCATTGAGAAAAAATACTTAACAGCCAGCCAAACGAAAGACATTCATATCTATATGGAACTCGGTATGAAGAAGGACACCTATTATGAATAAAACAGCGTGCCATTTTACGCATTGCTACAGCACTTGGAATAATCTGAGTGCTTTTTTGTAGTAAGCAGTTGTGTAGGTGGGATTTCCTATTTTAACGTTATATGGTGTATTTTTCATTATGACTATGTTAGTCTCCTTAAAGGAGGGATAATAATTTGAAAACAAAAATAGTAAGCTTGCTTCTTGTATTGAGTTTAGTCTGCGGATTTGCACTTCCTTCTTATGCTAAGACATCGATGAATGAAAAGGTAAAAACCAATGTTTCTGGAATGAATGTTATAAGTCAGTCTGAAGATGAAGCATCTTATACAATCGAATATGGCGGAAAACAGTATTTTATTGATCAAAAAACTCTAGATAAAGGGACCTCTAAAGAGTCGATTAAAGTTGATCAATATTTGTTAACTGATGGCCATCGAACACTAGTCGATTCTGCTACAGTTAATATTTCCGATGAATCAAGTGAGATGTCAACTCTAGCAAAATGTAGAGGGAAACAAGGTGTTTCGGTAGCAATTCCTATAGTCAAGGTGAGCATGAATTCGTGTGTAATTAAAAAATTCTTAGATATTGTTGAGGATGCTGACGGTATTGCAGGAGCTATCGCCGGGATAACAGCATTGATAAAAAAAATACCTGGGATTTCAGTATATGCTGGAGCAATTGCAGGGGCAATGTTTGCTGGTAAGTATGCCATAAAAAAAGTATCCGATAATGGAAAGTACGGAATTTCTTATAATTGGATAATTGGTACCCCTGTTGTTGTACCTTGGAGAAATGGTTAATTATTAAGGTGGTAATGTCAAATGAATCGTATATTAGTCTCAATAGCTATTATTATATTCCTGATTGAATATATTGTAGCTCCACTCACAGATATAGATACCGGAAAATACGGCACGTTTATAGGCTTAATATTATTGAGTATTACGGTTCTAAGGTTATCTGATAATGACAAATCATAAACTTTTGAAGGGAGCAGACTTCGGTCTGCTCTTTTTTGTTTATTTTATTTGGGTGTAAAACGAAAAATAAGCGACAAATTCCCGACAAAACAGGGGACAAATTGGGGGAGAAAAGGGGGGACTATTTATGTTTGAAATCTCGATAGACTTAACTTATCAACAAAACACGGGTGACGCGCCTTACCCTTATCAATGGCGTATCCGGATACGGAACAAAGGTGTTGAGGAATGAAGCCGAACGAGAGGACCATTCTGAGCCTGGATAGCAGCTAGTCTGCGGCGGTCGTATCGGGGAATAGTATTATCGTGGTTCATTGTGCGATCATGCTATACTTGGCCTTCCTCTCGGAGTATGTGTGAGATCAATTTAATAAGCAATTAGCATAAGGAGGTTAATGATTAAATTTATCTTGAACTTTCTTTCGACAAATTTTGCATATTGTTTCTTTGTCCTTTTCTTTCACCGATAATAAGGTGGGGGCGATTAAGTTGAATTTTGAATCGAAATATTTAGTAAGATGGGGATTACCAGGATGGGTGTTTATGATATTTATAACCCTGTTGTACTTAATAAACGACCCAGGGTATATACCCCAAATTCTAAAGTATAAAGGTTTCTCGCTTGTAGGCTTTACTGCACTAGCGGCAGCACTAGGAATAATTTTAGGGCATATGATTCATCAGATTAGCTTGTTTTTGTGGTTTGTAATTCCTGAATACAGAAAAAGAAAATGGTTAGTTTACTTTGATAGAGAGTTTAAGATAGACAAGCGAATCATTGAAGAAGAAGAACTTGGTAAGGGAATCAAAAACATATACAGTTATCGTTTAGGGCAACTACATGCAAGAAGGGGCTTGCTTACAAGTTTAATGCTGTCATTTGTGACTATAATAATCCTCTGTTGTACAGATCTAAACTTACTCAGCGTAAAAACGATAATACTTGAAAGTGGTAATGGTGCTCTAATAATGATTATGCTGATAAATTATTATTATTTTGATAGGAACCTAGAATATTTTATGGACAGAGTAAATGAGTTTGAAAATCAAAGTAATTCAAGTGATAACTCTCAATAATATAATAATGAATAAAATTGCACCTCTATTAAGGTGCCTTTTTATATTCTCAGTAAACTGCATCCGGTAAAACTCAGGATAGACAGACTATTGGCGGTTAACAGTATGAGTGTGGAGAGAGGTTAAAACAACATTATTAGGCTGTTTTTTCAATCCAATAGGGAGGACGTTATTGTTTCTTAATTCCTTTTTTATGTATAATGAATAAAAAAAGGATGAATAATTTGGCTATAGTACCTCTCATTATAAGTAGTTTTGCAGCTCTTATATCTTTATCTAGTTATTTCTTAACACGTAAAAATCTTCAAATTAACGATGCTCCCCGTCTAATAGCTAGCAATATAAAAAAGAGACTCGAGAATCAAAAAGTTACTATTTCTTTTGAAGTGAAGAACTATGGAAAAGGGGTAGCTTTAAAAACCTTTTTAATTATCACCGTAAAAGATGGAAATAAAAAGGGAGATCAACATCACTTATCTAAACCATTAGTAACTCTAGAATCTGGGGAAACAGGAGTTTTGGAAATAGTCTTCAAAAAAAAGGAAACAGAAGGTCAAATCTCTGATGCTATTTTGGTAAGTCAAGATTTTTTTGATAATTTTCATATAACAGAAACTAATTTACAATTCAACAATCAGCATTTGAAGGAGTTTAGTAAACCAGTTAAGCAGATTTCAAAAATATTAAGAATGTGTACTCATAGAAGAATAAGGAAAATCATGAACCTTGCAAGCGATCAAGGCAACACAGCTGTTGACAGAAAACAAAAAGAGCAAAATGAAATTATTGAAGAATTACAAAAAGCATTTCGAAAGTAAAAAATCTCTTATTACTTATTGTATTTTTTAAAATTGAATCTTTAAACCTTACTATGTACTTGTACTGACAAACGTTCGACAAATTCTGCAAATTATTCCTTATTTCTTCTCTTTCACCGATAATAAAATGGGAGGTGAGAAAATGGATTTAGGAGACAGAATAGGTCTTGTAGTAGCTACTGCAATATTCACACTTTTAGGAAACATTTTGTTCAAGTTTTTTCAAAATAGAACTGATTTTATGATAAGTATAAAGCAGTTTAAACGAGATCATTACTACAATCAGCTTAATAAGTTATATATGGAACTTTATGCAATAGTATGTCAATCAGAATTTTTGAGAAAATTTCATCACATAGATGAAATGAAATCTATGAAAGAGGTTCCTTTTGTAGAAATAAAAAGAAAAATCAAAAAGATACAAACAAACTTAGTGACAGGTGAGGAAGAATTAACAGGTGCGACTCGCTGACCTGCCGTGAGTTTTTCACCTGTGACTGGGTCAACTCTATCAGCCGCTCTTTTATAATCATAATACCCAGTAACTTCTCCTGTAAAATTACAAACGACATCCCATGTTTTTTCGTACCAAGGTCTGTTCGCGAGCTCTTCTTGTTCCTTGGCTATTCTTCGCTCTTCAGCCTGCTGCTTTTTGAACGAAAGATATTCGGATGACTGCTTATGTAATCCTGCTTGCATCTGGTGGATTTCACTTTCCCGATACGCCTTAGCATTATAGTTGAGCGGGGTGGCGTTTTTGCCTTTCCCTGTCGCATCCTGTAATGCCTGAAAATCTGCCATAATAAACGCCTCATTAGCTTCTGTCAGCGCATACTCATTTGAAAGGTTGTTATCCAGCTCACCAATTTTATGTATTGTATCTCTTTTTGTTGTATCAGAATCATCTAATTTTTGATCCACGTTATCGGTTGAAAAGAGATCGAGCGGCAGTATATCTGCGATTTCATCAAGGATACCTTTCATTTCATTACGCTGCTCTTGCCTAATCGCTTTTGATTTATCAAGTGCGTGTGTCAATTCATGTTCAAGGAAAGATTCTTCCACATAAGAATCTGAAAGCCCGGCATCTTCAATCATAGCTTCTATGCTTGTGAGAAACGCAATTTTCATATCAATCAATTCCAGCCATTCATCTGTGACGCCAGCGTGATCTTGAAATAAAGCTTTGATGTTGTCGGCGCCTTTGCCCGAAAAATCGCTGTCGCCCAGGTCTGCCATGCCTTGAAACGCATTTTTCAGGTTCGTCATTTGGCTGCGCAATTCTTTGTATTCTTTTGCACGTTGTTTGGCGACAGTAAGCAGGGTAGTTGCTTCAAAGATTTTCATGATCATATCCTTTCGCGATAAAATGTTATTTTACCACGATGAAAGCCGGAGTAAATACATAACAAAACTTCCAAATACAAAATGGTTCTTTTGGATTGGTTTATTTTTACTGTTATTCTTTGATTCGAACTTTTAAAAATAGGTTAAATTGCCCTTTCCTCTGATTGCGTAAAAACGAAATAAGAATTGCGGCATGTCGAAAATTATTTCTATATATTACATATTATGCTAAACGTATGCTAGAATGTTATTTGAGAAAATTTAGAATATTTGTAGAAAGAGGGGTTTATCATATGAGTAAACTGGCTTCTGAAAGAGTTGCAAATATATTAAATGATTGGTATATCGCGATAAAACAACAAGACGATGAGTCTGCTGAGAGATATTTTGAAGAGATCAAACCACTTTTAGATGAAATGGAAGAGGATCAAGAGGTGTTAATGTATTATTCTCTGCTGGAAGAAAGGCATAAAATGCTTTTGTATCAGGTTAAAGGGGAGGAGCTGCCGCCTCATTCATACTTTAATGAGAACCACGCTGATGAAATCCTAAAAACAGACCATATGATTGAATATTATTTTTATTTATTTGAAGCGCTTTTCGAGTCATATAATAGGAATTTCGAGAGCGCCATAAGTTTATTTAATATCGCTGAAAAAAAGCTTTCATTAATACCGGATGAAATTGAAGCTGCAGAATTTTATTCAAAGGTTGCCTCTATGTACATGATGTTGGGCCAGAACATCGTATCGTTAAATTATATAACCAATGCAATGAATATCTTTAAGAATAATGAAAATTACTTGAAGAAATTTGCGACGTCTTTAATGGTGGTTGCTCATAATTACACTGAATTGGGACAATACGAAAAATCGGAGGAACATTATTTACAAGCAATTAAAGTGGCAAAGAAATTGGATGATTCATTTTTCGTGGCTATGATTCATCACAATTTAAGCATTACATATTCAGAAGCGAAGCGGCCGCAAGATTGTCTTAATGCGATTAAGCATGCATTAAGAAATAAAGAGTGGTGTGGATCATCGTATTATATAAATTCATTATATATGATCGCAAAAGAGCTGGTGATGATGGGGGAAAACAATAAAGCATCATATTATTTGAAAAAGGGACAGGAAAATCTTAGACAAAAACAGAATAAAATATACGAAGCTAAAATAAATATTATTCATGAGCTTTCACAAAGTCCTTTAAATGAGCGTGTTGATCGAATTCACAGTCATATGAACAGATTAGCAGAACAAAATGACTTTGACAGCATTCGCGATCTAGCTCTAATCACTTCAAAAAAATTTGAAGAAAGGGGACTTTATAAAGAGGCTCTAAAGTTTTCTAATAAAGCTATTTTAGCTGAAAAGAAAATGAAGCAGTTGGAGGGAATTTGATGAAAAAGAGAATTCTTTTTGCGGCATTATCTGTTGCTTGTTTGAGCGGGTTAGCTGTTGCGGGCTTTATGGGGTTTTCTAATAAACATGTAGCTGAAAAGCCAGTCGGTACTTATATATTAGCTGAAAAGCCAGTCGGCACATAATAAAAAACAAGTCTCAATTAAAAGATGGGGGTCATAATATGAGGCGTTAAAATAACATTATGGAGCATCATAGGGATAGTCATCGTGTTAATGATAATTGGAGTTGTCTCTTTTTATCAGACCCCATCTTCATAAAGCGAAAACATGTAATTAATCCCTTTATATGTATATCTTTAGATTACAATAAAAATTTAAAAATGAACAGGTGTGGGCACCCACAAAGACACCCACAAAACACCCACAAATATAATATACTTGATGATTTCTTATTCGAAGAGAAATAACAAAACCTTTTTAATTCAACATTTATCATGCACTATGACATTGAAATATTGCCTAGGTTATAATCCGCACGCAAGTTCACCCTTGGGAGCGTGAACAGTATATGTCTCAGTATTAATCTCTCAATCCCTTGGCACTATTAGTGTCAGGGGATTTTTGTTTTTGACCGCCATAAATACTAAACATATATATTCTTCATAACCATCAACTGACGAATTTTAAAGTTTCTCTGGGATATGGGAGTATAGGTCGGAAGTGATGGTTATATTTCCATGTCCAAATCTTTCCTGGACAAATTATTGTTTCCCTAGTTTCAAAAAGAAGAACAGCGTGACAAACTGTAAAATACAGACGGGTTACAGTGTTTTTCCCTTAATAAAAAGACCAGGGTGTTGGTATCACCCCGGCTCTGTAATAAAAGCTGCCCATCAAAGGACTTGCTCAGCTGATATTCATGATAGACCTATTCCTTCAGGTTCTGAGGCTCAAGGGAGGTCTGTTTTTTTCTTATATACGTCAACAGGCCGATTATAAACGGCTCGAATAACCATTTATATTTAAATAAGGATATTATATGATTGCCTTCATTTTTCATTTTCAATAGGAAGGAGCAGGTAATTCATCGATTTTTATACGAAGTAAACTATAAGGTTTCTGTCGTAAGTCTTTTCCATAATGAAATCTAGCCTGCCGATGTAATTGGTTCACGATGACGTATAAGTATCCATCCGGACCAATTGAAAAAGTATCCGGCCATAAAATTCTCGGATCATGTGCAATGGTTTCCATTATGCCATTCGGCAGTATTTTTCGAATACTATTGTTCTCGTAATCTCCGGCATAAATGGCTCCTTTTGCATCTGTAATCATTCCATCAGACGCACCTTTTTCTCCCCAATACGCCACATGATAAAGTAAATCCATGTCCGGTATATTTCTATCTCTCAGGGCTACTGTTGAGATCGAGAACAAATGGCGGCTGGTCAGTGGACAAAAAAATAATACCTTTCCGTCAGGAGAAATCGCAATACCGTCGGATGCCAGCCTAAATGGGGAAGTTGAACCATCCCTGTTACGATTCATCAAAATGTTGCCTTCTACTTTCGGTATAAAATAGGAATCCGGTGAAGTTGGATTTGCTCCATTTAACCGTCTGCATGCATTTCCGGTTTCCAAATCAACGACGATAATCGCTCCTGGTCCTTTGGAAGAAGAATCCGTTATATAGGCATAACCTGCAGTTCCAACACGAAAATCAAATCGGACATCATTCAGGTAAGTTGTTGGCAGGACAACATCTTCTGTAAAGGTATACACTCTTCTGATTGTATTGGTTTTTAAATCAACAGCGACTAATTTTGCCCCGCCTTTAATTGGTTCAGAAAAATTGGGTGCCGCTGTATCTAGTACCCAAAGCGTTCCCCTTCCATCAGCAACTACACTTTGGACACTGATGAAAGTCATTTTGATAGTCTCGGGGTTAACCAAATTGGTTTGTAAATCAGGATAAGGCTGCAATTTATCCCCAACTATTTCTGCCACCGTAAATTTAACATCGTCTCCCCATTTCGGAAAACAAATGAAAATACGACCAGTTTCCGAAACCGTAACACCGGTAGGCATAGCTCCATAAAATGCATAAACCAGTTCTAAATCACCGAAATACTTTTCAAAAGGCAGCATAGGTTTCATAATATCCTCCTCAACCAATTAAACGGGATATGACTTATATATGATTCGCATTTTTTCTAGTGCATGTTTATTAATACGTTTTTCTAAACGAAAAGGTGATGATCAGTCAGCCACAAGGGATTTTTACTTATACGTCTGTCGAAGCAGTTGGCAATTACACTATGGTATGTCCTTGGTCGGTTTTAAATTTTCTGAAAAAGGAGTTGAAAAAGCAGATCAGATTTTATAAGATTAAATCAAGTTAGTTTGTTTACGCAACAAACTAAGGAATCCGATTAAATTGCCCGTAATTTAAATGCATGATGGAAGGGGGATAAGAGGCTCGAAAGAAGAATTTAAAAAACGAAAGCACGGGGCTTTTATCCTTTCCGGGCATATAAGATGAAATTGCAGCCATCTGATCACCATTTATCTGATGAAAATGCTCTGTGAAAGTCATCGGCTATCAGTTTATGAAAGCGCTTTTATAAAGTGCGCACTGCCCAATAAATTTGAAGACATGTTATATTCTTTCATACTGGTTCCTTATGAAAGATCGAAAAGGGGGAGGAAATCATGCTCAGTGAAAATGTAAAGAAGATCAGCATGGCTGAAAAAGTTGGATATGCGTCTGGGGATTTTGCATGTAATTTAATTTATGCAACGGTGTCTACTTATCTTTTGTTCTTCTATACAGATGTATTTGGTTTATCGGCAGCCGCCGCCGGTACGATGTTTTTAGTGGTCAGAATCATCGACGCCCTCGCTGATCCTTTTATCGGAACAATAGTAGACAGAACAAATAGCAGGTTTGGGCGCTTCAGACCGTATCTTTTATTCGGAGCTTTTCCATTTGTCATACTGGCCATCCTCTGTTTTACAACCCCCGATTTTTCAGATATGGGGAAATTAATATATGCCTATATAACATATGTCGGCTTGTCGCTTACATACACAGCGATAAACGTTCCGTATGGCGCGTTAACTTCTGCCATGACCAGAAATAATCAAGAAGTTGTTAGTATAACATCTGTCCGTATGTTATTTGCGAATCTTGGGGGACTTGTCGTTGCATTTTTTGTTCCCTTACTGGCTGCTTATTTAAGCGATACTTCAGGCAGCGAATCTCTTGGCTGGCAGCTAACCATGGCCATTATGGGATTCATAGGCGGGTGTCTTTTAATCTTTTGTTTTAAAAGCACAAAAGAGCGTGTCACTCTTCAAAAATCTGAAGAAAAAATTAAATTTTCGGATATATTCGAGCAATTTCGTGTTAATCGCCCGCTTGTGGTATTAAGTATTTTCTTTATTATTATTTTTGGAGTGAATTCAATAAGTAATTCGGTCGGCATCTATTACGTGACTTATAACTTAGGAAGAGAGGATTTAGTGAAGTGGTACGGTTTGTTAGGAAGTTTGCCCGCTCTGGTCATTTTACCTTTTATTCCAAAGCTTCATCAATTATTGGGGAAGAAGAAATTACTAAACTACGCATTATTACTGAATATGATCGGCCTTCTAGCTTTATTGTTTGTTCCGTCAAGTAATGTATTCCTTATCCTTTCCTTTCGATTACTGGCTGCTGCCGGAAGTCTCACTGCCGGGGGATATATGTGGGCGCTTATTCCTGAAACAATAGAATATGGTGAGTACAGAACCGGGAAAAGAATGGGCGGGCTCATATACGCTATTATCGGATTTTTCTTTAAATTCGGCATGGCCTTGGGAGGGGTTATACCTGGGCTGGTTTTAGATAAGTTTGGATATGTGGCAAATCAGGTGCAAACGGCGGAGGCATTGACGGGAATTTTAATTACAACCACCATTATTCCCGTGTTTTTACTGGTTTTAGCCATGATTGATATTAATTTCTATAACTTAGATGAGAAAAAATATAAAAACATGGTTCGAGAATTAGAGAATAGAGACAAGGTTTATTTGGATCATATTGATGATTTCAAAGCTTAAAATATGATGAGTCAACAGAAAATAGCTAAGGAGGCGTTCCGATGAAGATTATCAATCCGGTACTTAAAGGATTTAATCCCGATCCAAGTATTTGCAGGGTGGGAGAGGATTATTATATCGCCGTATCTACATTTGAGTGGTTTCCGGGAGTCCAGATACACCACTCAAAAGATTTAGTGAATTGGCACTTAGTTGCACATCCATTACAGAGAGTTTCGCAATTAGACATGAAAGGAAACCCTAATTCAGGCGGGGTCTGGGCGCCATGTTTAAGTTACAGCGACGGGAAGTTTTGGCTGATCTATACGGATGTTAAGGTAGTAGATGGCGCCTGGAAAGATTGCCACAATTATTTAGTGACTTGTGACACGATTGATGGTGATTGGGGGGAGCCGATCACATTAAATAGCTCGGGATTTGATGCTTCTTTATTCCATGATACGGATGGAAAAAAATATTTATTAAATATGTTATGGGATCAGCGTATTGATCGGCACTCCTTTGGAGGCATTGTCATGCAGGAATATTCTGATAAGGAGCAAAAACTAATCGGTAAACCGAAAGTGATATTTAAAGGAACTGAAAGAAAGCTGACAGAAGCGCCGCACCTTTATCATATCGGGAACTATTATTATTTATTAACTGCAGAAGGAGGAACGCGGTTCGAACATGCTGCTACAATTGCCCGTTCTGCAAATATTGAGGGGCCATATGAAGTTCATCCTGATAATCCTATCTTAACGTCATGGCATGATCCGGAAAATCTGCTGCAAAAATGCGGGCATGCATCCATCGTTCAAACACATACAGGTGAGTGGTATTTAGCTCATTTAACGGGGCGTCCTATTCATCCGGACGATGATTCAATTTTTCAGCAGCGAGGTTATTGTCCTTTGGGCAGAGAAACAGCTATTCAAAAACTCTATTGGAAAGATGAATGGCCTTATGTAGCTGGCGGAAAAGAGGGAAGTTTGGAGGTGGAAGCGCCTTCTATTCCTGAAACCATATTTGAAGCAACGTACCCGGAAGTTGATGAATTCGAGAACTCAACATTAAATATCAATTTTCAAACGTTAAGGATTCCGTTCACGAAAGAATTAGGCTCATTGACTCAAGTGCCAAATCATTTGCGGTTATACGGCCATGAATCATTAACCTCGGCATTTACTCAGGCATTTGTAGCCAGACGCTGGCAAAGTCTCCATTTTGAAGCGGAAACAGCTGTAGCGTTTTTCCCGGAGAATTTTCAACAAGCCGCTGGATTGGTGAACTATTACAATACAGAGAACTGGACGGCTCTTCAAGTCACGCATGATGAAGAACTCGGCCGTATTCTTGAATTAACAATATGTGATAACTTTTCTTTTTCACAGCCATTAAAAAATAAAATGGTGATCCCCGGTGAAGTAAAGTATGTCTATTTAAAAGTGAATATCGAAAAGGAAAAATATTATTATTTCTATTCGTTTAACAAAGAAGACTGGCATAAAATTGACATTACATTAGAATCGAAAAAATTATCAGATGATTACATCCGCGGAGGAGGATTCTTTACAGGAGCTTTTGTAGGGATGCAGTGCCAAGATACCAGCGGTCACCACATTCCGGCTGACTTCAGATATTTTCGTTATAAAGAAAAATAATGCGCACAAGAAAAAGGAGCTTCTATTTTAGAACTCCTTTTTCATATCGTGTCCTATGTGAAAAATTCCTTCAGAAATACTCCTGTTCAGCATGTAAAAACAACGTAAAACTTAATGATTAACCATATCAAGAAAATGATCAATTACAATAGAGGACATTCCCAATGCCGATGCATTTTTTCCTAAAACAGATGGTAATAATTCATAACTATTGCCTAATTGGGAATAAACCCGGGACGACACTTCGCTTCTGATTGAATTTAAAACCATAGGATGCGATTCAATGATGCTGTTTCTTAAAATGATGGCTTGCGGATTGAATGTATTCAAAATATTGGTCAGGCCTATCCCTAAATAGAAGCCGAAATTCTGTAAGGCACGTAAAGTTCCAACATCATTCAGATGGGCGAGGTCTATGATATCTTGATTGGATACTTTTTTTTCTTTCGTCTGAAGAGATTTTAATAAAGCCTTCTCTGAAGCATACAATTCCCAGCAGCCCCGGTTTCCGCAGCTGCATTTCGGACCATTAAAGTCTATTGTCATATGTCCCATTTCTCCAGAGAATCCGCCAACCCCTCTATATAAATCATTATTGATTATAACGCCGATCCCTATCCCTGTACCGATACTTGCATAAATCATGTTATCGTGATTTTTTGCAGCGCCAAATACTTTTTCTCCATATGCGCCGGCATTTGCCTCATTTTCAATAAAAACAGGCACATTGAACTTCTCTTGGATGATAGGTTTTAAGTCAATATTTCTCCAGTTGGAGTTCGGAGTAAAAACAATTTTTTGATTTTTATCAATTAATCCGGGAACGCATATGCCTATACCGATAAGCCCGTACGGAGATTGCGGCATATTCGCAATAAAGTGATGAATCATCTCAATTAAAATATCTTTCGTTATTTCAGGAGAGCTGCATTCCAAATGATGGTGTTGATCAAGGACGATCGTCCCTTCAAGGTCTGTTAAAATGCCGTTAATATAATCGACCCCGACATCTATTCCTACGGAGTATCCTGCTTTTTTATTAAAAACAAGCATGACAGGTCTTCTGCCGCCGCTTGATTGTCCCTGACCGATTTCAAATACAAGGTTTTCTTTCATTAAAGTGTTTACCTGTGATGAAACGGTTGATTTATTTAATCCGGTCATTTCAGATAATTTTGCTCTTGAAATAGGTGAGTTTTTAAGGATTTCTTTTAATAATAACTTTTGGTTTACTTTTTTGACAAAGGCTTGATCAGCGATATCCACTTCATCCACTCCATTTGTATAATCTTTAAATTAAGTTGAGTTTTCTGTGTTATCATGCGAAGCGTCACACATAGCGAATCCAACCTTATTATATCTAATGTATTCGTGAAAAACTAAAAAAAATATTGAAAATACTGATGAGGTTATATAAGATGAAAATATGTTAGTTTGTTTAAGCAACAAACTAACATGTGAATATGACATAAAATGCGCTTGAATTTATTTTTAAGGGGGAAATGTCATGGCTCAGTCTCATTCCGGTACAGCCGGCTATTTTGAAAGCGTAAACAAAGTGATTTATGAAGGGAAAGATTCCACGAATCCTTTAGCATTTAAATATTATAATCCTCAAGAAGTAATCGGCGGAAAGACAATGAAAGAGCATCTGCGGTTTTCTATTGCTTATTGGCATACATTTACCGCTGACGGTACAGACATGTTTGGAGCGGCTACGATGCAAAGACCGTGGGATCGTTATAAAGGCATGGATCTGGCGAGAGCGAGGGTAGAAGCAGCATTTGAGATGTTTGAAAAACTGGATGCGCCATTTTTTGCTTTCCATGACCGGGATATCGCACCTGAAGGAAGTACGTTAAAAGAGACAAATCAAAATTTAGATATTATCGTGAGCATGATGAAAGAGTACATGAGAACGAGCGGCGTGAAGCTATTATGGAATACTGCAAACATGTTTACGAACCCCCGCTTCGTCCATGGTGCCGCGACTTCTTGCAATGCAGATGTGTTTGCGTATGCCGCAGCACAAGTAAAAAAAGGGCTGGAAACAGCAAAAGAGCTTGGCGCCGAAAACTATGTATTTTGGGGCGGACGTGAAGGATACGAAACATTGTTAAATACGGATTTAAAATTTGAGCTTGATAATCTGGCCAGATTCATGCATATGGCAGTGGATTATGCGAAGGAAATCGGGTATACAGGGCAATTTTTGATTGAACCAAAACCAAAAGAGCCGACCACTCATCAATATGATACAGATGCAGCAACAACCATTGCCTTTTTGAAGCAATATGGCTTAGACAGTCATTTTAAATTAAATCTCGAAGCCAATCATGCCACATTAGCCGGGCATACATTCGAACATGAATTACGAATGGCGAGAGTGCATGGCCTTCTTGGATCTGTTGATGCAAATCAAGGTGATCCGCTGTTAGGCTGGGACACAGATGAATTTCCGACAGATTTATATTCTGCGACATTAGCCATGTACGAAATCCTGCAAAATGGCGGCCTTGGAAGCGGCGGATTAAACTTTGACGCAAAGGTCAGAAGATCTTCTTTTGAGCCTGATGATTTACTTTATGCCCATGTTGCAGGGATGGATGCATTTGCAAGGGGATTGAAAGTCGCTCACAAATTAATCGAAGACCGTGTGTTTGAAGATGTGATTCAGCATCGTTACCGCAGCTTTACCGAAGGGATCGGTCTTGAAATTGCAGAAGGAAGAGCTGATTTTAAGACACTTGAGCAATATGCGCTAAACAATCAGCCAATTAAAAACGAATCAGGGAGACAGGAGCGGTTAAAAGCGATATTGAACCAATACATTTTAGAGGTATAACAAAGAAGCTTGATCCGCTAAAAAGTTTTAGCAGGGAAAGCCGAGCTGCCCCGGAACTTCCCGTTCTGGCGGGAAGTTTCAATGGGGATCTATTGAGAGGGAAAGGAGTGAAAAAATGAAGTATGTCATTGGAATAGATCTTGGAACGAGCGCCGTTAAAACCATTTTAGTCAATCAAAACGGCAAGGTTTGTGCAGAAACGTCCAAAAGATATCCGCTTATTCAAGAGAAGGCGGGGTATAGTGAGCAAAATCCCGAAGACTGGGTGCAGCAAACAATTGATGCCTTGGCTGAATTGGTTTCTGAATCCGGTGTTCAAGCCGAAGATATAGACGGGATAAGCTATTCAGGACAAATGCATGGGTTAGTCCTGCTTGACCAAGATGGGCAGGTGCTGCGTCATGCGATTCTTTGGAATGATACCCGAACGACGCCTCAATGTATGAGGATGACCGAGACATTTGGCGATCATCTGCTTGATATCACAAAAAACCGTGTACTAGAAGGATTTACATTACCTAAAATGTTATGGGTGAAGGAACATGAGCCTGAACTTTTTAAAAAAACTGCTGTTTTTTTGCTTCCGAAAGACTATGTGAGATTCCGTATGACCGGTGCCATTCACACTGAATACTCCGATGCGGCGGGAACGTTACTTTTAGATATTACCCGCAAGGAGTGGAGCGTTGATATTTGCAATCAATTCGGTATTTCTGCAGATATTTGTCCTCCGCTTGTTGAATCCCATGATTGTGCGGGATCGCTGCTTCCGAACGTCGCGGCGGAGACAGGGCTGATGGAACAAACAAAAGTGTACGCCGGGGGAGCAGATAATGCTTGCGGTGCAATTGGAGCCGGTATTCTTTCATCCGGAAAAACATTATGCAGTATTGGGACGTCAGGGGTCATACTTTCCTGTGAAGAAGACAAAGAAAGAGACTTTAAAGGGAAAGTGCACTTTTTTAATCATGGAAAAAAAGATTCTTTTTATACGATGGGAGTCACGCTCGCTGCTGGATACAGCTTAGACTGGTTTAAAAGAACGTTTGCGCCAAACGAATCGTTTGAACAATTATTGGATGGGGTGGAAGCTATTCCGATAGGAGCAAATGGACTGCTGTATACTCCTTATTTGGTTGGTGAAAGAACGCCGCATGCGGATTCATCTATTCGGGGAAGCTTGATCGGAATGGATGCGTCCCATAAAAGAGAGCATGTTATGAGGGCGGTAATGGAAGGCATCACATTCTCTTTGAATGAATCAATTGAGCTATTCCGCGAAGCGGGAAAATCAGTTGATTCTGTTGTCTCTATTGGCGGGGGAGCTAAAAATGAAACGTGGCTTCAAATGCAAGCTGATATTTTCAATACGAGGGTGATTAAGTTAGAAAATGAACAAGGTCCCGCCATGGGAGCTGCTATGTTAGCTGCCTTCGGGAGCGGGTGGTTTGAATCCCTTGAAGAATGTGCAGAGCAATTCATACGTGAGGCTGCTGTATTCTATCCGGAAGAACAAAATGTTCAAAAATATAAAATACTATTCGATTTGTATAAGAACATTTACACTCACACAAAGGATCTCAATACAGCATTGAAGAGTTTTCGGGAAAATGAATGATAAGTGCGGGTCGTCAAGAGAGTGTTTTTGCCGGGAGATCAATGACAGAACAATTAAATGCTAAAAAGCTTTGATGGCAAAGCTGCTTATAAATAATGTCATTTGTCGAAGGAAACAGATAATCATTCGGACTCCGTGGGGATACCTTTTTGCAATGGATTCACAGCTATCATTCAACTTCAGGAGTTCCTTAGAAAATTAAAAAAGAACCCCGCCAAATTGGCCAGGTTCTTTTTATATTGCACAAAAACAGACACGGTGATATAATCAGATCACGCGTGCTTTCTGTGTAAAAAGTCATAGTTATACATCTTGTATTATGATTATATCATGCTGAAAAGCTCTTGTCAATTTTTTTTGAAGGGGAGATATAGAATGAGTTCTTTGGTTCTCGGTATTCACGAAATTGAAAAAACACAGCCTTTGCTCGTTGGAGGAAAAGGGTTGCATTTAGGGGGATTATCAAAAATTCAAGGAATACAAGTACCAGAAGGCTTTTGTGTCACAACAGCAGGATATCAAAAAGCCATTGAACAAAACGAAACGTTACAAGCGCTGTTGGATCAACTGACCATGCTGAAAGTGGAGAATCGGGATCAAATCGGTAAAATCAGCAGGGAAATTCGGCAAACCATTATGGAAGCAGAAATCCCTTCCGATGTAGTTAAAGCAGTTGCTTGCTATCTCTCCCGGTATGGCGAAGAACATGCCTATGCCGTGCGTTCTAGTGCGACTGCTGAAGATTTACCGCACGCCTCTTTTGCCGGTCAGCAAGACACCTATTTAAATATTACCGGTGTCGATGCAATCTTGCAGCATATCAGTAAATGTTGGGCGTCCCTATTTACTGATCGCGCGGTCATTTACCGTATGCAAAATGGATTTGATCACAGCCAAGTTTATTTATCCGTTATCATCCAAAGGATGGTTTTCCCTCAGGCTTCGGGGATCTTATTTACCGCTGATCCGGTGAACGGAAACCGAAAGCTGCTATCTATTGATGCCGGTTTTGGACTTGGTGAAGCACTGGTCTCCGGCTTAGTATCTGCCGATTGTTATAAAGTACAGGACGGGCAAATCGTCGATAAGAGAATAGAAACTAAAAAAAAGGCTGTCTATGGACGAAAAGATGGCGGAACGGAAACACAAGAGATCGATCTTCATCAGCAAAAGATTCAAACACTGACTGATGAACAAATTTTACAGCTGGCACGTATCGGGAGGCAGATCGAAGCTCATTTCGGCCAGCCGCAAGATATCGAATGGTGTTTGGACCGCGATACTTTTTATATTGTCCAGAGTCGTCCGATCACAACGTTATACCCCGTTCCTGAAGCGAACGATCAAGAAAATCACGTCTATATCTCTGTTGGTCATCAACAAATGATGACGGACCCCATAAAACCCCTTGGATTGTCTTTTTTTCTGTTGACGACTTCTGCACCCATGCGTAAAGCCGGCGGAAGGCTATTTGTTGATGTCACACATCATCTGGCATCCCCTAAAGTCAGAGAAGTTTTCTTAAAAGGCATGGGGCAGTACGATCCGCTCTTAAAAGACGCACTTATGACCATAATAGAGCGACGTGATTTCATTAAGCCGATACCTGATAAAACGGCACCGATTCCCGGAAAAGGCAATGCCGATATGCCGGATCAAACTGAAAACGATCCGGCAATTGTTTCTGATTTGATTAAGAGCAGTGAAACATCGATAGAAGCTTTAAAACAAAACATCCAGACGAAATCAGGATCTGATTTATTTCGTTTTATTTTGGATGATATCCAGGAATTAAAGAAGATTTTATTTAACCCAAAAAGTTCGGTATTAATTCGAACTGCAATGGATGCTTCATCATGGATTAACGAAAAAATGAACGAGTGGTTAGGTGAAAAAAACGCAGCAGACACGCTTTCTCAATCTGTACCCCATAATATTACTTCAGAAATGGGGCTTGCGCTATTGGACGTCGCCGATGTGATCCGTCCTTATCCAGAAATAATTGCTTATTTAGAGGATGTAAAAGATGATTCCTTTTTGGATGAGCTGGTGAAATTTGAAGGCGGACAGGAAATCCATGACGCCATCTATGCTTTCCTCAACAAGTACGGAATGCGATGTGCCGGAGAAATTGATATGACAAGAACTCGATGGAGCGAAAAACCAACTGCACTTGTCCCTATGATTCTTAATAATCTCAAAAACTTTGAGCCAAATGCCAGCCGGCAGAAATTTGAGCAAGGGCGGCAGGAGGCATTGAAGAAAGAACAAGAGTTATTAGATCGATTGAAGCAATTACCGGATGGTGAACAAAAAGCCAAAGAAACCGAACGAATGATCCGCATCATCCGGAACTTCAGCGGCTTCAGAGAATATCCAAAATACGGAATGGTCAGCCGCTATTTTGTTTATAAGCAGGCTTTACTGAAAGAAGCCGAACAACTCGCCGAAGCGGGTATTATTCAAGAAAAAGAAGACATATACTATCTTACTTTTGAAGAACTTCAAGAAGTCGTACGCACAAATATATTGGATTACCAAATCATCAGTACACGAAAAGACGAGTACAAAGTATATGAAAAACTATCTCCGCCGCGTGTTATCACGTCTGACGGCGAAATCGTTACAGGCGAGTACAAACGAGAAAATCTCCCGGCCGGAGCGATTGCAGGGCTTCCTGTTTCCTCGGGAGTCATAGAGGGGCGGGCACGTGTTATTTTAAACATGGAAGATGCCAATTTGGAAGAGGGGGATATATTAGTTACCTCCTTTACCGATCCCAGCTGGACACCATTGTTTGTATCCATAAAAGGCCTGGTCACGGAAGTTGGCGGACTGATGACCCATGGAGCGGTTATAGCACGTGAATACGGTTTACCTGCAGTTGTTGGAGTTGAAAATGCAACCCAATTGATAAAAGATGGGCAACGAATCCGCGTACATGGAACAGAAGGCTGTATTGAAATATTATAATAGCGGGTGTGTGCACCGGGACATCAAGTATTCTCTGCACTTGTACCAATGGTAATAACAAAGGTCGAACAATAAGAAAAGCCGGAACCTGTTAAAGGTGGAGTCCGGCTTTTTTTATGCGAAAATGACTTAATGTCAAAAGTGAAAACGCCATAAAAAGATCTTATGGCGTCTGTCCGAACTGTGAGATGCAATTTTCTTGGGAGACGAATATGGTTCGTCAATGTGCTATTAAAGGAAAGCAGCACCTACAATGATTAACAAAATGAAAAGCACAACGATCAAGACGAAAGTGCTTCCGCCATAATTTCCACCGTAGTATCCCATATTGCCACCTCCTCTTGTTAGGATAGTATATACTATGCCGCACGATAAATTTCGACATGGATTTTAGTCTAAAGGAGAAAAAATGAAGTTTTTGTCTAAATGAAGGGCTGATGAATGAAATATCATTTTCGGTTCTCCTTAGGCTATGGCATGTTTAGTTGAGAGTAAGAACCTTTAGGATATGCCGTTTTACTTCACGATGGAAGCGAAGTTATCCTCGCACGAAATGAATTAGATAATGAGAAATAATCCAAGAAAGAATGATTCATCATTTCCCGGGCAAGCGCAGCATACGACAAATAACAAGTATTTTCCTTTTTTCGTTTTGGAAGAGAACGCATTAAAGTGAACGAACAAGATTGGACACAGGGGAAGGTGATGCCTGTTGGGCGGGCACAGATCAACCGGAACGAAGTGAAACTTTTATAAAGCAGTAACGTATTACTTTTATAAAGATAAATAAGGGGGCTTCTGAATGGGATTAAAACATTTCTTTAATATAGAGTTAAAATGCTCCATCTGCGGGAAAACATTAAAATCTGGTGATGGGCTGACAGCTCATATTACCCTTCCAAGTGAGAAGATGATGCCTGTGGGGAGAATGGACAGAGTGTTAAGTAAATTCGCTGATAAGGTTTACTGTAAAAAGTGTAGTGAGTAGATCGTCAGTGTCATGAGGAAACTCTGGCGGGTTTCCTCATGATATATGTCGGTCAATTCAAATTGGAAAAAAGCGAAATTGTAATGACTAAAGTAGACAAAGAACCCAAGGATACCAAAGAGATCATTTTTCGTTTGCTTTGCTTTTTGGAAGGTTTGCTTAGTTCGTGGATCACTGCACCCCATAAAAGCATTGATGCTAGAATGATAAGACTCATATGTAACAGTGCTCCTTTGCTTGTTTTAAGAAATTTTACCATCTATAAGGCGGTAATGTCGATGAAATGAACAAAACAAGATCTTAATAACTATTACCGCTGATCTTAATCAATGATGAGGAAAGGAATTGAGAGTTGAAATTAGAACGTTTATTATCAATCATATTCAAGCTCTTACATAATGAAATTTTATCTGCTTCCAGTTTAGCTGATGAATTTCAAGTATCATCGCGGACAATTTATAGAGATATCGAAGCGATTTGTGCTGCTGGAATACCGATCGTTTCATATCAAGGTGCTAACGGCGGTTTCGGGATTATGAAAGGATACAAATTTGATAAAAGTTTAATCGGATCTCACGATGTATTAAATCTTATCACTGTATTAAGCAGTTTATCGAGTCTTTTTGAAGATAGGGAAGTTGAACATACGATAGATAGATTAAAATCTCTGGATACAAGCGGCAACAGGACGTTGTATGTTGAGTTGGAAAGCCTTAGAACAGAACCGAATTCCTTAAGGCATCTGCGAAAAGCTATACATGAAAAAAAGGTGGTACGCTTTGATTATGTCAGCAATAAAAATGAATTTACCTCACGTGAAGCAGAACCAATCCATCTCCATTATAAGTTCCGTAATTGGTATGTATATGGTTATTGCAGAGAACGTCAAGATGTTAGAGAATTTAAAGTATCACGTATGATGAATATAACGCTGACTCAAGAAGAGTTTATGCACAGTCACAAAGTGAAAGATGATTCATCTTATTCAGACTCCAATGCGGAAGGGTTTGAGGATGTTGTCATTTGGGTTGATCCCAATTCTCTGGCAAAAGCTTTAGATCAATTTCAGAACGCGTCTAAAGTTATGAACAGTGATGGAAGTATGACGTTTACCATTTCTGTTTATCAGCCTCTGCATGCCGGATGGCTTATATCAATTCTCTTAAGCTTTGGCAGCGGAGCTAAAATGATAAAACCGGTGCAGCTGCAATCAAAATTAATCGCTGAAGCCAAAAAAATAATGAAAGTTTATCAAGATGTATGACGATCTGCTGTCATATATCTTTTTTTATAATCATAAGCATCAACTTTAAAGGAGAAGATGTTAAATGAACCATGCAAAAAATATGTATCAGTACCATGTTTGGGCGAATAAAGCGTTATTAGAAAGAATAAAGGAATTACCAAGTAACGTTCTTTATGAAGAAGTTCGCGGTTCATATCCTACAATTGCTCAAACGTTCAGTCACATCTGCGCGGTGGATGCTATGTGGCTGCAAGTACTTAAAGGAATAGACATGCAGGAAGCAGTGGAAGGTTCTGCGGCTTATGCAGAAAGGACTCATTTATATTCTGCAGATGAATTTGCGGCGTCTTATGATGAACTGGCTTCACAGTTTGAAGAATGGATGAATAACCAAACAGATTTAGAACAAAAAATGAACTTACATAATCCTTGGTTAGGTTCCAGAGAAACTGCTTACTCAGAAATTTTATTCCATGTTGCCAATCATGGCACTTATCATCGGGGCAGCATAACAACTATGTTAAGACAGCTGGGTTACGCTTCAGCAATGAATGACCTTGTATTATATTGGTATCAGGATTAGTTCAGTACTTGCAAAATGAATAACGGCCGTTTGGTCAGAACTAAAATGACAAAGGTGAGGGCGCTGCGCAAGAATAGAGCTCAATGGCTGCCGTATCATTCCCGGCAGCCTTAATCATTAGGAAGTAAAATCTATAACCATACGGCCGGTCACTTTCCCTTGCTCCATTTCTTCAAATATATCATTCACGTCTTCAATCGGGCGTTTTGTCACTTTAGGTACAACTTTACCGTCTGCAGCAAATTGAAAAGCTTCCCTCAGGTCTTCTCTGGTTCCTACTAATGAACCTACTACTTGAATACCATCTAACACAAGACGGGGAATATCTAATTCCATCTTGTCGACCGGTAAACCGACAGCCACTACACGCGCACCGGCTTTTACAACATCAATCGCTTGATTGAAAGGGATTTTTGAGACAGCAGTAATGACCGCGGCATCCAGACCTAAATCGCCGGTCACTTCTTTAGCCTTCTTGACGGGGTCTTCGTTTATACTGTTTACAACCGCGTCAGCGCCTAAGCTCTTAGCAAAGTTCAGTTTTTCATCGCTAATGTCGAAAGCAATCACTTTAGCGTTAAAGACATTTTTTGCATATTGAACAGCCAAGTTGCCCAAACCGCCGACTCCAAATACACCGATCCACTGACCAGGTTTAATTTCACTGACTTTTACTGCTTTATAAGTTGTGACACCTGCGCAGGTAATGCTGCTTGCGGCTGCCGGATCTAAATGTTCAGGCACTTTCACTGCATAATCAACCGCCACGATTGCTTCTTCAGCCATTGCGCCATCAACTGTATAGCCGGCATTTTTCACATCGCGGCACAAGGTTTCACGGCCTGTTAAGCAATATTCACAGCGGCCGCAGCTTTCAAACATCCACGCAATGGAGACGCGGTCTCCTTTTTTCAGGTTTGTTACGCCTTCACCAATCTCGGTTACAATGCCTACTCCCTCATGACCTAAAGTGACGCCTGTCACATCCCCGAAATCAGCATTTTTAACATGCAAGTCAGTATGACATACACCGCAGTATTCCATCTTAACTTTGGCTTCACCGTGTCGCAAAGGACGCAATTCTTTTTGTACGATCGCTATATTTTTGTCCTTCGTTGCTACTACTGCTTTCACAACATACACCCCTTTCAAATATTTGCAGAAAATTGGTACTTATCTTACAATTTAGCATAATACTCTTCTTTTGAAAACCCTTACATAACTTTGCGGACAAGTATCTCTAAAAATTTATTGAGGGCGCACGCTATAAAGATACTAGAAATTATTTGTTATCCGAATAGTGTTTAAATAGGAATTTGTCGTCTCTCTATGAACGGAATTTACATAGTATATATAATAGTACGTTTTCAAAGGAGGTCTTTTTTTTGAGTGATAGAAAGCTGACGGAAGAAAACCTTGATAATCACCAGCCCGCTAACTTTGCGCCATTTATCAGCCCTAACCCTGTTACGTCATTTAATCCGGTTCAGAGATACCCTGAAATTGATAAAACATCATTCATCAGTCCGTTTTCCAGTGTGATAGGAGACGTGAGAATAAAGGACAATGTTTATGTCGGGCCGAATGCTGCTGTTCGCGCAGATGAAGGGACGCCCTTTTATATTGGATCAAATACAAACCTTCAAGATGGGGTCATTTTACATGGTTTGTTAAAACAATTTGTTTCAGTCAAAGATAGGGCATATTCCATATCGGTTTGTTCCTCCCGGAGCCGACATAGACTCACAAGAAAAAGCTGACAGACTGAGAAGAGTGACAGAAGAGGAACGTGAATTTGCACGGGAAGTGCAGCGCGTCAATCAAGAATTTCCCGCTTCTTATCAAGCGTTATTCAGTTGAAGAAAAACAGATAAATCCCCATCTCGGAAGGAGGGGATTTTTTATGAAGTGCGGTCATTGGGTGTGATGGGCTGATTGATAAGGAGAATTTATAGGCAAAGGTTATCTTTGAAAGCCTTAATTCAAAGCGATTGTCTGAAGCTTCTTTTTAAGAAAATCCACCGAATAGTGTATGAATATAATTCCCATAGACACAATAAGAACGGTCTATATTCTATTTGAAAGGGAGTGAGAACCAGTGAGCAAAAAAGGAATCCAAAATTCAAGCATTGAACAATTAAAAAAAGACCATGAGACCGAAACCGCTTTTAAAGCAGATGATCCCAAAAAAGTTCAAAACAAAAATAAATGAAATAAAAATGATCACTTAGTTACACCCGTCAAACAAAATTGATCAATATGGAGTGAATAACATGGCTGAACAACATGGCGCAGACAGACCGGACGATTACAAAAGATTTTCTTCTTTGGACAAGGACTATGATTTTCAGCAGCAATCTTTATCCAGCGATACCAAAGCAAACCAGACAGACACAGAAACACAAACTCATCATAAAGAAACTGACACAACAAACACGGCAGGGAAATATTTTGACACATCAGATTATGAGGGAAATACGCAACTGGAAAAAGGATTGGCTGAAACACATGAACAGGTCAGCGATGACTATTTTGAAGGAACGATTGATCAAAATTTGGAATAGTCATATAACGGAACTTTCTTGCAGAAGTCAGTTCCGTTATATTGATACTTACCGGCCTTTGGATTTGAACATGATGAACCGGATGAAGATTATAGTCAAGGTATCTCCTTGACCTTTTTTATGGGCAAAAAAAGATTTCAAAAAATATAGATCTTTTAAAGTGATCAATATATACTGATTTAAATAACAGGAAGAAAATGAAAAATTAGAGAACTGAATTTTAAAAAGCGGGTGAAATAAATCGAAGGGGCAGCGCGGAGCAGCTTAAAATGTTATGCTTTCACATTGGCGTTTTCAAGCATGTCTTTTGGTCTTGTTTTTGGATTGTATATGTTTGTATACTCGGGTTTTGTGCCATTCGCATTAGTCACTGTAGTTATCATTGCTTTTTACGCTTTCGTCACTTACTTTTTATTTGCTGTTCCTGTGCAATTTTGGTTAAGAAAGAAGCCGAAAAAGTGTAGTTTGATTCATCTTTTCATTTATACAGCAGTCGCTTTTTTAGCTGTGTTCTTGTTCTGGTGCATGGGTAGTCATTCCATTGATGTTAGAGTTTTCGAGAATTTCATTTATTACATGATGAGCATTACTGCTGCGTTAATCTATTGGTTTTGGGACTCTATATTTCTGAGAAAGCAGTTTTTTATAGAAAAAACATGAGCTTAACAATTTCGGGTTAAACGCTGATCTTGGAATGGGGAGATCATAATGGAATACATTGAATTGAAAAAGGACAATATTGATGACAATCATATTTGCTGCGCACTAGGTGCGAAACAATATGAGAAGGCCGTAACGGAAAAGAAAAGCTGGCTTAAAGATCGAATGGCTGATGGTTTGGTGTTTTATCGATTAAACGAGCGGGCAAAAGTTTTTATTGAATATTTACCTGCAGAAAAAGCGTGGGTTCCGATAAGCGCTCCTAATTTTATGTATATTAATTGTCTTTGGGTCTCGGGGAGATATAAGAACAGCGGACATGCGAAACACTTGTTAGATAAATGTGCGGAAGATGCCAAATCCCGCGGTATGGATGGAATTGTTCATATAGTTGGTAAGAAAAAACTTCCCTATTTAAGTGATAAGCATTTCTTCGAGCATATGGGATTTACTTTGCAAGATGAAGCAAAACCCTATTTTCAGTTAATGTCATTGACCTGGAATGAGCATGCAGCTCCTCCTGTATTTAAAAAACAGGTTAAAAGTTGTTCTTTTAATGATGAGGGGATCACAATATTTTATACAGCTCAATGTCCATTCGCAGTCGGAGTGTTAGAGGATTTGAAGGAACTGACTGAAAAGAAAGGGCTTCATTTTCAGGCTCATCGATTATCCTCCAAAGATAAGGCCCAAACATCACCGGCAATCTGGACAACTTTCAGCGTGTTTTATAATGGAGAATTTCTCACTCATGAAATGATGAGCGTGAATAAGTTTGAAAAGTTACTCAATAAGCTTTTAATGGCTTAACTGGTTTTTCTCCATATTCTAGGTAATGAGGATCACATTATTGATTTGGACAAAAATGATAACATATATAGTACAAATAGATTGAGATCGTTCTTTAACAAACGGGCGAGGCCTGTTGAAGAAACATTTCAAAAAAAGGAGACTAACAAATGCAAAAAATTGAAACCCCACGCTTAGTTTTAAGAAATTTTAGCGAGGAAGATTCGCACGGCCTTTTGGAATATTCGGCACATCCGAGAGTGAACTGCTTTCTTGATGACAGAATTTCTACGATAGAAGAAGCAGTCTTAAACGTTCAAAAAAGAAGCAGAGATGATTCTTATATTGCTGTTTGTTTAAAAGAGAGTAATGATCTGATCGGGGAACTATTTTATTTAAAAGAAGAGCCTGATACATATTCCGTTTGTTGGAATTTCAATGCTCGATTTGAAGGGAGGGGATACGCCAGTGAAAGTGTAAAGGCTTTCTTTGAGTATCTCTTTATGCAAAAAGGCGCAAGAAGGCTTTATGCATATGTTGAAGATGATAATGACAAGTCACAAAAATTATGTGAAAGATTAGGTATGCGTAAAGAAGGTTATTTTCTTGAATTTATTTCGTTTACAAAATATGAGGATGGAACACCTAAATATGAAAACACTTTCCAATACGCACTGCTAAAGAAAGAATGGTTAAAACAAAAACATAGTTAACGGAAAAAACCTTGCCGGGGGCAGGTTTTTTTGCGTTTAAGTTAAATTCTTCAATAAAATTACCGATAATACCAATGGATTATGGAATTGTAAAAATGCTTAGTTTAGTAACGATCAAAATGAGATTCAGGTTTGGAAAAGCAGTGAAAATCATTTACCGTAACGTTGTAAAATTCGAGAGAGGCGTGAATGTGATGGAAAGCCTAAATAACTCTTACAATATCACGAAAGATCCAAAGTTTTTAGCATTTTGCAGTTTAGCGACAGAAGGTGCAGGAATTAGTTCGAATCAGCAATGTTCAATTGGTTTTACTGAATTCAAAGAAGCGCTGGAGAATGGCAAAGTGGTTGAAAATCAAAATCTGCAAAGCAGTTCAGAGTTACATCACAAGTTCGATTACTGGAAGTCCAAAATCACTGGAGGACGAGCTGTAACTGAAACCGATAACCAAGTGCTGGATATCATCAAACAAGCATACAATCTTGGACTGGTTACGAAGGATAATATGCTGTTGAGAAGTCAAGCCATTAACGCGTATCAAACATCTATTTAATTTTAAGAAAAAAAACGTTAATCATGAAAAGATGGCGTTACCTGATGTGATCTAATAAAACTAATGGTGAAAGGAACTCTAACTTGAAGTCACATTTAGTTTCGTTCGTATTAGCTTTGATAGGATGTTTATTCAGTATTTATATGCAATCAATGGCTTATTGGAGCAATGACTCAATGCTGTGGTATTGGGTCGGTGCGATTTTGTCGTATATATTTGCTGCAGGATCATTCATTACGCTGAATTTTAACAAAAACAAGGACTCAGTTCTGTCGATAAGTTGCCTCATTTTAATGATTCTAACTGTTATGCTTATTTTAGTTACAGTTTTTTGGACGGCTTTTATTATAATCGCAGGGCAATCGGGGATGTGATACTAAGGGGAACATGGCTTATTTTTCGTATTTTTTTGATGACTGGAATCTGAACCTCTATTTATTAAGTTTTCGAATTTAAATGTAACAATTCTAATGTCCATACGTTCTAAATGATAAAGGCGGGATGCAATGAAGAAGTATAAAGTCATTAAAACATTGCTGATTATTATCACTGTTCTGACCATAACGGCCGGAATTGCACTATTTTCTTTAATTTCAGGAGAGAAAGTCAAATATATCGGCTATAGCCAGAACAAGGCGTGGGAAGCGTCAATTGAAAAATCAGGAAAGACCTCTATCGGTCCTAATTATTTCTTGAATTTGTACTACAGAGGCAATAAAGAGAATAAAAAGAAAACGGTGATTAAGAGATTAACATTATTTATTGACGGCCGGAAATATGGAGAAGATAAAGACTATCATCTTTCAGAATACACCGGAGAGAAATTAGCAGGCGGCGGAACGGGGGAAGATCATATTCAGACGTTTGAATATATGCCGGAAAATGAAGTGATCGGTCATGAAATCACTGTAGAAGCAGTATGGAAAACCGATCATGAGTCCTATAAAGAAAAATTTAAACTGAAAAGAATACATTGGTATGACTGAACTAAAAAGGGCGGTATAACCCTCTCTTTCATCCAAAACAATTAGCTTTGTCTGTTTTTCTCGATTTTCTAAATTGATCTGGGTCGATTAAAGAGTCACTTGAATACCCTGGAATGTGTAAAATCAATGAACAGCTTCGGAATGGAAGGATCAGTGAAGGTGAGCTTGTGAAAAAAGGATCAGGATGGATGTGACCAGCATCCACCCTGATAATGGGGTTCACAGTGTTCTATTTCATTGTATTCCAATCGGAATAATATTACAAGGGCGAAAAAGTAAAAAGTAGGTCGATCATTGTGAGAATGTTTTGAATGAAAATAAAGGATTATCTGAAGGAAAGGTTTCCGACTTTAAAATTAGTGCCCGGCATTTATCATCAATGGGACGTGGGAATTCATTTTTCTCTCGGCGGCAATATGTATCAATTTAATGAAAGCGGTGAGCTGAATCTTGAGTATTTTCAGTGTGTCCATCATCAAATGACCGAAATTTTTAATGAGCTGTTTGAACAAAACGATGACTTATTCCTTGTTGCAAACATATATAAGCACAAAACTCAAGGTAATGACGCCAGCAAATTAAAAATTTATCAGCCGTTTCTGAAGTGCAAGGATGATTTATATCGGATTCAGGTGGAGACCTGTCCGTATCCGTTCGAAGAAGATGATGCAGAAGAATACGAGATGCAGCAGTTTTCTTTATTATGTAAACGGAAGGATTTGCGTATTACCCCATTACTTAAGGCAGCTGCTCACGAAGATTTTCCGCTGAAGCCAAGGTTCGGGGGTTACACCGTTGAGTATCCCGATGTTTTCTTTGTGAATATTGCAAAAGACATTATTTTCTTTATATATGATGACAGAGGGTGTGAAGTTATCGCCCTTGATACCGGAAAAATACGTGCGCTTTATGACCAATATCACGATTGGATTGAAAGTGAACGCATGCATTCGAATTAGCTTTTTCGAGGTGTGTTCTTGCTTGCGCGGTTTCGCATTTGTGCGGGAGGAATGTAACGGAACTTTTGGATGCTATGATGCTGTATTTATTTGGATGAATTCCATTTTGCAAAACGGCTGAATAGAATAACAGCATAAAAGTTTTTTTACACAGTGCAGGAGGAGAGAAATGTGAGGGCTGAACATCATGATGGTATGGAAATTGGAATTTATTCATTTGCAGAATTATACCCCGATCCTCTGACAGGGAAAACAGTCAGCGCAAAGCAGCGGGTAGAGGAATTGATAAAGCTGGCGAAATTGGCTGACGACGCAGGGCTTGATGTATTCGGCGTAGGCGAGCATCATCGTCTTGATTATGCAGTGTCGTCGCCGCCGGTCATCTTATCAGCGATTTCACAGCTCACCGAAAACATTAAGCTTACGAGTGCTACGACTGTATTATCCACCGCAGATCCAGTCCGTTTATTTGAGGATTTTGCAACGCTTGATCTGATATCAAACGGAAGGGCGGAGATCATAGCGGGACGCGGTGCATTTTTAGACTCGTTTCCTCTTTTCGGTTATGATGTGGGTTACTATAAAGAACTGTTTGAAGAACACGTTGAGCTTTTTTTGAAATTAAATTCGGGGGAAGAATCGGTCACCTGGAAAGGACGTTATCGGCCGCCGCTGAATGACGCAGAAATTTCCCCTCAGCCTTTTCACGGAAGCATTCCGCTGTGGTTAGGTGTTTCAGGAACTCCGGAAAGTGCGGAGCGGGCCGGAAGAGCAGGCGCCGGTCTGGCATTAGCTGTATTGAGCGGTGATCCGAAATCATCTAAACCGCTTGTTGACAAATACCGAGAAGCGGCTTCTAAAGCCGGTCATCCGCCGGAACATGTGAAGGTTGCTGTAACCGGGCATACGTTCATTTCAAAAACGAATGAACAGGCAATACAAGAATTTTACCCGTATCATTCTAATTATTGGTCTCATGTTCATTCATACCACGGTATTCATGAACCTTTAACGAGGGAAGATTTTGAGCGGGCGTCCGGTAAAGAAACAGCCTTATTTGTCGGAAGCTCACAGCAGATCATTGAAAAAATCATGCACCAATACGAGCTGTTTGGCCATCAGCGGTTTCTTGCGCAAATCGATATAGGCGGTATGCCATTTAAAAAAGCTGCGGAAAACATCGAACGATTAGCATCAGAAGTAGCACCGGTGATCCGAAGAGAAACCGGCAAATCAAGCGATTAAATGGAGTCAGGCGGAGCGGGCCGGTTTTTGAACATCGCGGACTCGACATCAGAAACGGTCCGGCTTTTTTAATGATTATAAAAAACAAAGGGAAGAGCGCGAACCTCATTGCTTTTTCCTATCAAGAAAAGGAAGGTCATTTCATCCTCCATCGTGAAGTGTATATACTGAAAGGTTTATATTTACAAAAGAGGGAGGATGATGTAGAGATGAAGGGTTTAGTCAAAGCTGCAGTTTTAACTGTTACTCTCGGTATTGGAGGCGCTTTCTATTCAAGTGATGCATCTGCACACGGGTATATAAAAGATCCCGTCAGCAGAGCGTACATGGGAGCATTAGAGAAACAGACAATGGGCTGGACGGCCGCTGCTCAGAAATATGGCTCCGTCATTGATAATCCTCAGTCTGTTGAAGGGCCGAAAGGATTTCCGGCCGCAGGTCCGCCGGATGGAAGAATTGCATCTGCAAACGGAGGATCGGGACAAATTGATTTCGGACTGGACAAGCAGACTGCAGATCATTGGGTAAAACAGAATATACGCGGCGGCTTTAATTCTTTTACTTGGCACTATACCGCACCCCATGCGACATCAAAGTGGCACTATTATATCACCAAGAAAAATTGGAATCCGAATAAACCTTTGTCGAGGGATGAATTCGAATTAATCGGAACGGTAAACCACGATGGCTCCAAGGCAGATACGAATCTGACTCATAGAATTTTTGTGCCGACTGATCGAAGCGGTTATCATATCATTTTAGGGGTATGGGATGTCGCGGATACTTCCAATGCCTTCTATAATGTCATTGATATAAACCTTACACAGTAATCTATGAAATGACTGATCGGCTGCATTCGTGCATTGCCGATCTTTTTCGTTTGAAAGAGTTAGTTAAAGGAGGAAACAGCAAAGCGCCATAATGAATTCATTATGGCGCCTTACGATCATAGAGGTAATGCTGACATGGATGCGGAGGTAAGGGAGACTCTTAATAACCGCCGAGGAAAGAAGCACCGACGATGATTAATAAAATGAATAGCACCACGATTAACGCAAAGGAGCTACCATAACCGCCCATATGATCTCACCTCCCTTAAGAGGATTAATACATATTATGCTGAATGTAAAAGTTTGATAGGGATGCTAGTTTATTTTTGAAAAAAAGTTCGTCTGCATATATTTTCTTCTCACATTTCCATCTTTTAAAGGGGGGACCGTAAATGCTTCCTGTAATAGAAACGGACAGACTTATTCTTAGAGAAGTTGAAAAGAAAGATGCAAAGCAAATATTTGCTTGTTTTTCAGGATGCAAATGTAACACGCTATTATGGTTTGGAACCTTTTGATTCAATGGAACAGGCTGAAAAAATGATTGGCTGGTTTAAAGATCAATATCATGATAAAAAGGGAATGCGTTGGGGAATTGAGAAAAAAGATGCGAAGGGAATAATCGGAACTATTGGTTTCAACTCTTGGGTGCCCAAGCATAAGCGGGCGGAGGTCGGTTATGAGATTCATCCGAATTATTGGAGGAATGGCTATGCTTTTGAAGCGTTGGAGAATGTTCTTTCTTTTGGGTTTGAAAAGCTTGGGCTGAATCGTATAGGCGCTGTTGTTTTCATTGAGAATGCAGCGTCTCATCAATTATTGATAAAGGCGGGGTTTCAATCAGAAGGAATTTTGAGAGGATATATGTATCAAATTAAGGTCTGTGGAATTCAATATGCTGATTATCACGATCAAAATCTTATTTAGAAATGCACATTAACAAAAACACCCGGAGTTCACCGGGTGTAAAAAGCGTTGATATGTCATGTCAGCAACATTTTTTGCATTTTCTTTTATAGACAACGATGTAATCATAATCAAGATGCTTTTTGTCTTGTTTCTTTTTCTTTTTTTGTTTAGGCTGCTTTTCTTCCTTTTTACCGTGATCATAATGTCCGTCCATATCCATATCCATATCCATATCCATATTCATATCCATGTCCATATCCATACTCATATCCCTCCTTTTTCATCTGACGGTAGTATTCTATGACAGAAGGAACAGATGGCTTGGACAAATGAAACGATATGCTGTAAAAGAGGCGTCTCATCCGGTATAAAAAAACAGGATCATACCCGTCCGATAGATAGGGAGGAAATGATCCTGATATGAAAATACTATTTGATAACCGCTATTGCAATGCCGTACCCTTTTTCTGGACTGTATAAGGCGGTCAGTTTCAATACCTTCCAGCCTTCCGCGGCTTTTGTACCGATTCCGTTATGGGCCGTGATATAATCTCCCGGGTTTACCGTACTGTCTACCCGTACGTAGTGCCGGCCGCTGAGTCCGACAATATGCCATTCGTCTCTGGCGGCGCGCGCTTCATAGTCAGCTTCAAGAGCCGGACTGCAGTCTGGGTTTTGTTTCGGCACGCGTATCGTTTCTCCTGTTTCTTCGTCAGTTACATTTTCATATATGAAACCGCCGAACTCGTTTGTCAAAAAACGGCTTTGCCATCCGAAGCTTGCGGCTCCTGATATAAAAGCGGCTGTTTCTGAAATGACGCCGAGCATATAATCACCAACGTGAGCCGGCTCGATTTTTTCTCCCCTCACTGTGACGATCGTCCCGGCGGGAATCGTCTGGCCGTTTACACTTTCAAAATATTCTCCGTACCCTGACAGGGAAGAGGTGACGGCTCCGGCGAAAGTTCCGTGGCCGCCCGCTGAGTCCAGTTTCCACTTAATGGACTTATGCCCTCCGGCAACGGTGTACGGTTCTTCCAATGTAATGCTTTCTGATGACAGAATAGTTCTGGAGACTTTGCTGCCCGTAACATGTACATTGTTTGAAGCAGCGATAAATGCCCTTGAACCTTCAGAACTTGAACCTCCGGAAGAGCTGATGATCGCATTTCTGTCACCTCTTGCCGTAATATCGCCTGTGCCCGCAATAACGGCGCTTGTCGGGTTAAATGCAAAACCCGAGCTTGTCGCAAGCTGTGCGCCGCCTTTTAAATTGACGGGGATCTGCTCGTAAGTCTGTCCTTTTATAGAAGCGGCAGCGCTGTAGCCTTCCGCCTGCACGCCGAGAATGACAGCCTGACTGTTAGGGGACGTAATTCCGACAGCACCGCCATCTCCGATCATCGTTCCATTCATAATATTTACGTTATATTGGCCTCCGCCAATTGAGATGCCTTTGGGAGAAGACTTGTAAATATCAAAATTTGAAATTTTAACATAATCGGTTTTATTTGATCCGCCGGATATATTGATGTCAACACCGGCTTGTGTAAAACCGCGTATTTTAATGCCGCTGATCGTAATATTTTGACTGCGGTATTGAAGGGCTACGACAGGATTCCCGCCATAGTCATATGAAGGATCACCAATAGCTGTGAATCCGTTTACATTTACGTTTTTATAGGCAGAGATAACCAGCGCCCTTGGAGTCACGCTGTCATAGAGAGCGTTGAAGACCGGTTCAATCGCGGTGCAGTCGGTTAAAGTAACATCATAAGCCGTCGTGCTTTCGGGGTCTGAGGCCTGGTGGTGTCCGATATGACGAATATCAAACGAACGTACATCACGATACGAAACATGGCCGATAATATGAACATTTTGGGAAGCCGGCCACAGGCTGTGCGCCTTTACTTCAATTCCGCGGATATTTCCGCTCGTATAGTTATTCAAAAGCCACACATGTTTAGAGCCGTCATCAATTTCAATGCCATTCGAATTTGCGCTGCCCTCGGCATGCTCTGTGCCGCGCGGGTTCCCTGAATGACAGTTGGAAATGAAAATATATTCGCTGTAATGGGTGGTAATACCGTCGTCTCCGGCGCCGTACGCCACACAGTTATCTATCCATATATAACGGCAGCCGTCTTTCGTCCATTCTGTTTCAGGCAAATGATCATAAGCCGGGGATGTGATATCGATACCATGCAGACCTGCGTTAACCGCTTCAACATTCTTGACCCAGCCGTATTGCACATTGGCAAACGTTAAACAGCTGGAAAATTGTCCCCCGGGGTTTCGGACTCCGCATTGACGATCAGGATTCCAGTCTAAAGTCATGCCCTGGACAAAAATATTACGGTTTCCATTTTCGTAGTTATCATTGGTTATAACCCATTCATATGCGGGAGTGTCCTCATGGAGTTTAATTACGGTAATCCCTTGTCCCTCACCGGAGATGGTAGTCCACGACGGAAGTTTTATCCCTTGAACTAAAAATTCTCCTGCGGGAACATTTACTTTGACGCGGCCGTTCCCGATCGCTCTCCGAAAGGCTTCCGTATTGTCCCGGCCGTCAGGGACCGCTCCGTAATCCTCTACATTCACTTCCCGGGTGATTTTATTCATAAGCATTTCGTATTCTGTATCAAGCCGTTCTTTTAAAAGTGAGGTGACCATTCCTTCCGCCGTCACTCGGGCATCTGCGATCTCAAGATTATCATCTGTTGCGGAATGCTTAATAAAATTTTGCATCCTTGCTTTGAGATGTTCCAATTCAGAGGAATGCGAAGGGCGAGACTGCAATGCGGCGTTTAAAGACGGATCAGGAAAGTTTTTAAATTGAACCATTCTAAAGACACCTCTTTCTTTTGATATAAGCGCTTGACGCAGGGGAGCAGAAAAAAGCCGCGCGCCTTATGCGCTTATTCATCAAATTCTTTGTTGAGAACGAAATCCCTTTTAAAATCAGATTGAATTTCAAAAAAACGCCAATATTTCAGGTGAAAGATCAAAACGAAGAAAGTTTTTGAAAACTAGTATAAAATTTACCTTTATATAGAGTGTGTATTATAAGTGGAGCTCTCCTGTGAAAACGATGGAAAAAGATTGTTGGGGGACGTTATGATAAGTAAGGAAAGCAGAATTGCGGCTGCAATATTAGCATTTTTCTAGGGGGTTTCGGCATTCATAAGCATTTATTGAATATATTATTTATCTCTGCGGAAGCGAACAAGTATTTGATCAAAAGTATAATGATTATTATGACCAACAGTAATCAAAAGCCTGAGTGGGATATCCCGCTTATCGGTTTCTTCTCAATTAAGCGTTTTCTTTTCTTCGCATTAAATCCTTTCCTCAGCTGCTCAGTTAAAATGGTATAATGGTGCACGGATTGGTCATTAATACGACTAAAATAGGGAATCAAAAGGAGCGGCGAACATGACTTTACAAATTAAAATTAAATATTCAGATGATACACAAACGAGAATCAGTAAAATTGAACAGGGCGATTGGATCGATCTACGGGCTGCAGAGGATATAACAATCAAAAAAGGTGAGTTCAAACTTATCCCGCTCGGAGTTGCGATGGAGCTGCCGGAAGGATATGAGGCCCATGTCGTTCCGCGTTCAAGTACATATAAGCATTTCGGTATTATTCAGACAAATTCAATGGGTGTCATCGATGAATCTTATAAAGGTGACAATGATTTCTGGTTTTTCCCGGCATACGCACTTCGGGATACCGATATTTCCAAGGGAGAGCGGATCTGCCAATTCAGAATCATGAAGAAAATGCCTCAAGTGGAATTGATCGAAGTGGACAAGCTCGGAAACAATGACCGCGGCGGTCTGGGATCAACAGGCACAAAATAAAACGATTAAAGACTGCTGTTAAGCAGTCTTTTTATTGATTTCGAAGCGCCAGCTGCGCTAGCATATTGATGAATGATTTCCCGATATTCCTTCTTCAGCATTCCGTCTATCTAGAAGATGCTCTGATGTTTTTATTCTTTAAGATGAACGGAGGTCTTGTCCAGCGTATATAATATTGTGACAAAAGTGTAAACAAAAGAAAGGATGATGTTATGAAAAAAAGGGTTAGAAGAGAAGACCGTAAAGCTGCTGGCAAAGAGGCAGAGCAGAAGAAACCGTCCAAAGTCACCCTGTTCTGCCGTTCGCTTCAAAGGCTGAAGCATTTGTATTGTAACATAAACATACAATTGCCATCAATAACCAAAAAAGGAATTTTAGTTTTAATTTTATCGTTTTTGTTTCTGCCGTTTTTACGGGCTGATGCCGCTTCAGATACTTACGGCAGTTTCGATGAATTAAAACTGCATGAGGCCCCCTCCGTTTTTTCTATTTCATCGAAAGAACATGACCCTTCTGTTCTCATATTAGCTATACACGGCGGAGGCATAGAGCCGGGTACCAGTGAGTTGGCTAGAAAAATTGCCGAAAACCGGAGCCTGTATTTATTTGAAGGGCTAAAATCAGCCGGCAATGCTGAGCTGCATTTGACCAGTTCGCATTTCGACGAACCTAAAGCCGTTCAAATGGTGAAAGAGCACTCAAATGTCATTTCATTGCACGGTTACGGCAGCGACGATAAAAAGATAAAAATCGGCGGTACAGACAGAGAACGGGCCGAACTTTTGACAGGTGTGCTGAAACGAAACGGGTATCCTGCCGTTCTTCTTGGCATAAATGATAAATACGCAGGTGTCAGTCCGAACAATCTTGCCAATCAATCTTCATCCGGATTAAGTATTCAAATCGAAATGAGCACCGGTTTTAGAAAATCACTGTTTGATACTTTTACGCTTAAAAGCAGAGCGTCCACACAAAACGATACCTTTCTACAATTCACAAAAACGATTTCTGATTTTATCAATGACAATTATAAATAAGCACGCGGCTTTTTGCCGGCGGAGCTTTTTCTTTTGAAATTTATGAAACTTTAAGTTCTTAAGATCGTATACATAACTGACAGGATGAAAGAAAAGAGGTGGGCGAATGAAAGTGATGATTGGGTCTGTCATTCTTCTTGCCATCATCGGATTCGGTTTATGGCTGATGCTGAGTCCAATCTTTAAACAAGTGGGAAGCGGAGCCAAAAAATTTAAAAAGTCATGGGAGGAAGAAGATCAGCATGAGCGAAAATAAGCGGAGAAACACAAAAAAAATACTCGGCGGTGTGATTATAGGCGCAGCCCTTTTAATTGCGGGCGTTACGGCGTCATTATTTATTGAAAAAATACCGAATGGTTATGTCGGAGTCGTATACTCACCGAACGGCGGGGTAAAATCCGAAACTTTGGATCAAGGCTGGCACTTAGTCGGTTTGTTTAATAAAGTAACGGAATATCCGGTGCGTATGCAGACCGTAAATAATGAAAATATAAAAGTGGCAACCTCAGACGGTAAAAATATTGAAATGGATATCGCTTACAACTATGTTGTGCAGCCTGATAAAGTAGTCGATCTGTTTAACAAATTCGGGGCGGTAGACGTTGAAACGATTGAAAATACATATTTAAAAACAAGACTGTGGGACGCGGCGCGAAAATCAATCAGCAAATACTCGGTTATTGACACATATGGGCAAAAATCTGCAGAAGCCGCTGCCGATGTTCAAAAAAGGTTTGCTGAGGATATGAAGAACCTTGGATTTTTAATTGATGATCTGACGCTTGGCGTACCGAAGCCGGATAAAGCCACACAGGAAGCCATTGATGCAAGAGTGAAGTCTTCACAGGAGCTTGAACGGACGCAGACTGAAATTAAAATAGCTGAAGCAGAAGCGAAAAAGAAAAAAATTGAAGCGGAAGGGATCGCTGATTATAACCAAATCATAAAAAAATCAATGTCTGATGAAATGATCAAATATAAATGGATTGAAAAATGGGACGGAAAAACACCGAAAGCGACAGGCACAGACTCACTGCTGCAGCTGCCGCTGGACGATCAGAAGCAAAAATAAAAAGAAAGGAGGCGGATGCCTCCTTTTTATGTTTTTTCTTCAGAATCTTTTTCAGGCATTAATTCTTCAGACGCCTCGGTTTGATATCTCAATTGTGTGCTGTCTGTCCCTGTTTCGCCCTGATAATCTTCAGGCAGCACAAATTGCTGCAGATACCGGTGGAAAAATGCTTCAAAAACAGAAAGGCAAAATGCAGAAATAACCGCTGCCGCTGCAGGGGAGACATTAAACCCGCCAATGTTCATTAGAAATATCCATAATATAATGAATGAAATTCCGAAATCAGCTGCAACGGCTGTAAAATTGCTTGTTCTCGGCAGAATCATGCAATCACCCAAAAAGTAAGTGATCAAACTTAAAATCAAGGTAATAAACAGAACGTTTAAAAAAGTTACTTGGTACATCAGATCCAGGACAATGTACAGCAAAGCAAGTGTGAGCGCTGTTTTAGAAGCGAAAGCAATTACATGTTTCATTTGAACCACCTTCGTTATTTCGTTTAGTCTTCATTGTAGGCAATCAGCAAATTTTTAAACTGGTATATAGTGGTTATGAAGTGTGCGTTTAATAAAATGTAAATAGACATCACCATATTCACAAGTTAAAATATGTAAAAAAGGGGGATGCAAAATTGAAAAAATGGTGGATATGTATTGCTGTTTTTTTATTATGTTTTTGCGGAGTACACTCAGCTGAAGCGGCTACCACTGAATTCGGATCAAAAACAAGCTTCATTATGGAGGGAGATGCAAAAGAGTTTTTTATTGAAAACCCGGGGGCTGTATCAGCTGATGATTACCTATTAGGATACAAGTTCACCATTGTGAACAATTCTTCATGCAATTTAAACGTAAAACTCCAGCGGATGGCGCTGAACGGAAACTTTTATACATTAAGTTCTAAAAGCTACAGCGGCAGCTGGTTAAACCTAAGTGCCCAGGACAAAAAATCAATTGATCCGTATCACAAATACAGGATTCTGATTGAAAGCTCTTCAAACGTCTGTGAACCTGTTCATATTAAAGGGTTATACGGCGTGGAATATTATCATTTTGAATGAAAATAGATACCCGCAAAGGCAGCGGGTTTTTTTACACCTCATCAAAACCTATTGTACTATGTACTAAATTTTCACAAATACAATGTAATCCGCCCGCTCCAGGTAAAGATAAATATATATCAAAATCAGCGCGCACAAATACAAAAGTTGAAAAATGGATAAAAAGTTTCCTTAGGGAAACATTATTTGTTGACTTCAAAAGTGAGATGACAGATAATAAAGATGTAAGTTTTTCCTCCTTAGCAGGTTCGTTTCTTAAGCCAGGGCGAATCTGCTCTTTTTTTGCAAAAGAAAAACCCCTTTCAGAGGGGTTTTACGATAAATAAAGTTTAATAGAATTAATGAACGGCTCTGAATACGCCGATCACTTTCCCTAAAATACTTACGTTTTGCAGGATAATCGGTTCCATCGTCGGATTTTCCGGCTGCAGCCGCACATAATTGTCTTCTTTATAGAAGCGCTTGACCGTGGCTTCATCATCTTCGGTCATAGCCACCACGATTTCCCCGTTATTGGCCGTGCTCTGCTGTTTGACAATGACGTAATCTTTGTCAAAAATGCCGGCGTCAATCATACTTTCTCCCATGATTTCTAACATGAATACGTGTTCTCCCGGAGGAACCATCCGGTCAGGAAGCGGAAAATACTCGTCGATATTTTCAACAGCCGTAATCGGAATACCAGCCGTCACTTTTCCGATGACCGGGACATTGACAACCTGGCTTTTCGGAATTTGGACTTCTTCTTCATCCAATACCTCAATCGCTCTAGGTTTAGTAGGGTCCCGTCTGATCAGGCCTTTTGTCTCCAGCCGCGCCAAATGTCCGTGCACGGTTGAACTGGAAGCCAGTCCTACTGCTTCTCCTATCTCTCTTACAGAAGGCGGATATCCTTTCGTTTTTACCTCTTCTTTAATAAAACGCAGGATATCAAGCTGCCTTTTTGATAGCTTCGTCATATTTCGCACCTCAAAACGTCGATTTTAAGTAGATTATAGCATGATTTTCCTGACAGTACAAACATAGGTTCGAAAAAAACGATTGACAGAAACGTTTGTTCGTATATACTGAAAGGTATAAAAAGCGAACAAACATTCTGGAGGTTGTTTAAATGGCGAAGGAATCTATCATATTTGTCGGACTGTTTACTGCGATTTTAAGTGCCGTTATTTTACTTGTTTCATGTGCGGGAAATGATCAGGCACTCAGCCAATATGTTAAAATAAAGGTTCAGGACGGAGATACTCTGTGGTCACTTGCGGATCAAGTAGCAGAGATGAAAAATATTAACAAAGAAGATTTCATTGAGTGGGTGACGGAGAATAATCATCTCCAAACTGCTGATATAAAGCCCGGAGACGAACTTATTCTTCCGGTTAAGAAGGAGCATCCGGCCGTATATCAGCTGGCCATTGTCAATTAGAGAGGAAAGAGAGAAATGAAGGCGCTCATTTATGCCCGGGTAAGCACAAACAAAGAACAGCAGCAGACGTCTTTAAAAAGACAGGAAGAGGAGCTCAGTGAGATCGCTGCGGCAAACGGCATGGAAGTCGTAAAAGTCATTTCAGAGAAAGCCAGCGGTTACGAAATGGACCGCGACGGAGTATTTGAAATGCTTGATGAAATTAAAAAGTCACATATTGACGCGATATTGGTGCAGGATGAAACAAGACTGGGAAGAGGAAACGCCAAGATCGCGCTTTTGCATTGTATTTACAGGGAGAACGTAAAGATATATACGACGGCTCATAAAGGTGAGCTGGAGCTTTCCGAAGCTGATACGATGGTACTCGAAATCGTCAGTATTGTTGAGGAATATCAAAGGAAAATTCACAATATGAAAATCCGGCGGGGAATGAAAAGAGCCGTAAAAAACGGTTATAAACCTGAACGGAATCTGAAAAACAGACATGAAAACAGCGGAAAAGAAAAAAAAGAGGTCCCTGTTTCGGAAATTATCAGGCTGAGAGCCAACAAGCTTACCTTTGCAGAAATCGCGGCTACCTTAAGAGGATTCGGCTATGATGTATCCAAAGCCACGGTTCACCGGCGTTTTCAGGAATATATCGCAGACAGTGAAGGCAGCTGACATGCTTCAGTTGTAAAAAAGACTATGTTTTAGTAGTATATAATCAACACGCACCAAAGGAGCTTATTATGATTTCTAAAGAAAAAATCGCAAGAATTAACGAATTGGCTCAAAAAGCTAAATCAAACACGATAACCGATGAGGAAAAAGCCGAACAGCAAAAGCTTCGCCAGGAGTATTTGAAAGGGTTCCGCTCCTCAATGAAAAATACGTTAAAGAGCGTAAAAGTTATTGATCCGGAGGGTAATGATGTCACTCCTGAAAAATTAAAAAGGGAACAACAGAAAAATAATCTTCATTAAACAGAAAGAATACGGCAATACGTATTCTTTTTTGTATATACTAATATCAGGCTGTGATTTGCGACAATTTTCAACAAGTTTATCTCAAATTTAAGCTGAAAGAGTTGAGAAAAAGTCAGCATCGCTTTATGATGAAAAGGTACAACAATAAGGAAGGGGATTATAATGGATACAATTGAAAAGAAATCAGTTGCCACCATACGTACACTATCTATAGACGCAATTGAAAAAGCTAATTCCGGACACCCAGGGATGCCGATGGGAGCTGCTCCGATGGCTTACACGCTGTGGACGAAGTTTATGAACGTAAATCCGCAGAACCCGGGATGGTTTAACCGCGACCGCTTTGTTTTATCAGCAGGACACGGTTCAATGCTTTTGTACAGCATGCTGCATTTAAGCGGGTATGACCTCAGCATTGAAGACCTGAAACAGTTCCGCCAATGGGGAAGCAAAACACCGGGACATCCGGAGTTCGGGCATACAGCCGGAGTCGACGCAACAACCGGGCCTTTGGGACAGGGTATCGCTATGGCAGTGGGAATGGCAATTGCAGAACGCCATTTGGCTGAAACATATAACCGGGATTCATTCAACGTAGTTGATCATTATACATATAGTATTTGCGGAGACGGCGATTTGATGGAAGGCATTTCTTCTGAAGCCGCTTCTCTTGCAGGCCATCTGGAATTAGGCCGCCTGATCGTATTATACGATTCTAATGATATTTCTTTAGACGGCGATTTAAACCGCTCTTTCTCTGAAAATGTAAAACAGCGTTTTGAAGCCATGAACTGGGAAGTCCTTTATGTTGAGGACGGAAATAACATCGCTGAATTGACGGCTGCAATTGAGAAAGCGCGCCAGAATGATAAAAAACCGACATTAATTGAAGTGAAAACGACAATCGGTTTCGGTTCTCCAAACCGCGCGGGCACATCCGGTGTTCACGGCGCTCCGCTAGGACTAGAAGAGAGCAAGCTGACTAAAGAAGCGTACGCTTGGACGTTTGAAGAAGATTTTTATGTTCCAGAAGAAGTATACGCGCATTTCAACGAAGCTGTAAAAGAAGCCGGCGCGAAAAAAGAACAGGAATGGAATGAACAGTTCGCGGCTTATAAGGAAAAATATCCTGAGCTTGCTGAACAGCTGTCACTCGGCATGAAAGGCGAACTGCCGAAAGACTGGGATCAGGAAATTCCTGTCTATGAAAAAGGCAGCAGCCTTGCTTCCCGCGCATCTTCAGGTGAGGTGCTGAACGGCATCGCCAAGAAAATTCCTTTCTTTGTCGGAGGATCTGCTGACCTTGCGGGTTCAAACAAAACGACAATCAAAAACGCAGGGGACTTCACGGCCAAAGACTACGCCGGGAAAAACTTCTGGTTCGGTGTCCGTGAATTTGCGATGGGCGCTGCTTTAAACGGAATGGCGCTTCACGGCGGCCTCCGCGTATTCGGCGGCACATTCTTTGTGTTCTCAGATTATTTAAGACCTGCTATTCGTCTGGCGTCATTAATGGGGCTTCCTGTCACTTATGTATTTACGCATGACAGCATTGCCGTAGGAGAAGACGGACCGACTCACGAACCGATTGAGCAGCTTGCATCTTTACGCGCGCTTCCTAATCTTTCTGTGATCAGACCTGCTGACGGCAATGAAACCGCAGCTGCGTGGAAGCTAGCCGTTCAAAGCCAGGATCATCCGACAGCTCTTGTGTTGACACGCCAAAACCTGCCGACAATTGATCAGAAGGCTGAAGAAGCGTATGCCGGAGTAGAAAAAGGGGCTTACACCGTTTCCAAAGCAAAAACCGATTCACCGGACGCCCTTCTTTTAGCGACAGGTTCTGAAGTCGGACTTGCGATTGAAGCACAGGCGAAGCTTGCTGACGAAAACATTCATGTATCTGTAGTCAGCATGCCGAGCTGGGACCGTTTCGAAAAACAATCGGCCGAGTACAAAAACAGCGTACTTCCTCCGAATGTGACGAAACGTCTTGCAATTGAAATGGGATCAAGCTTCGGCTGGGGCAAATTTACCGGTCTTGAAGGAGACGTTCTCGCAATTGACCGTTTCGGTGCTTCGGCTCCGGGAGAAACAATTATGAAAGAATACGGGTTTACTGCAGAAAACGTGGCTGACCGCGTGAAGAAACTGCTAAACAAATAAAGAAAGAAAAGAGGATGAGTCAAATCATCCTCTTTTTCCTGTTTATACGACAAAAATAGAAGGGGCGCCGTAACAGTAATAGACAATTCTTTCTTTTCTCCTTTTGTATAATAGAAAGCAATACGCAGCGCTGTAAAAGGGGATGAGGAAATGGAACGTCATTACTATACGCACCTGATTAAGGATGAGTTTGCGAACCACTACTTCGGGCGGGAAACCGCTATGTTTGAATTGTTTCGAGACTATCATTGGACAAACCTGACACCCCAAGAATATCAACTGACAAAAAAGCAAGTTCACTATATAACAGAACCGATTCCGGTGATACATATGCATCAGCGTCTCCAGCTTCATTTAAACCGAATGTGTTACAGTCGTTTAGATTCAATTTATCAGCTTACACTGCCCGGAGAAAAGGGCCGCGCCACCTTCATGATGAAAGACAGTTTGATTGAGATTGCAGCTTCGGGAGATTATGAGGCGGAAACGATTTTCTTCGAGATTCTCCGTAAAATCAGCCCCTGCTTTCTTGCGATGGATTTTAAGACAAGGCGTTATGGGTGGTTAAATCCGGTCAGAGAAAGAAATTTTGTCTAAAAACGAGCAAAAAGAGATGTAAATGTTGTATAATAGCCTTTGGTTTAGTACACTTTAAACTAGACAACATGAAGGAGGAAATAAAATGACTTTATGGGTTGGCATCCTAGTGGGCGTTGTCGCATTGCTCATAGGTGTTGCACTCGGGTTTTTTATTGCTCGTAAATATATGATGAGCTATTTGAAAAAGAATCCGCCTATTAATGAACAAATGTTACGCATGATGATGATGCAAATGGGAATGAAACCTTCTCAAAAGAAAATTAATCAAATGATGAAAGCCATGAATAATCAAGCGAAATAATACGTAAAGATTATGATATAGAGATACATGGTTATAAAAATAAAAAACCCGGAGAGGGTTTTTTATTTTGGCGTCATGTTTCACCCCAACTGCCGGTGTGCAGTTCCTTTTGATATTGTATGAGAAGGTGGTCAAGCTCCTGGCTGAGTTCTATCGTAATGTTTGATGTCATTCCGTTTGTCATGACGATTTTAAGCAGCTCTGCCCGTTTTTTTTCAATTTCATTTAATAGATGCTCTCTAATCACAGGGATATATCCTTTCATACATAAATCTTTCACTTGAATCGCTATTATTATATCCACATTTATACTGTTTTTCAAATAAGAAGGAGTATAATATCTTGATGTCAAATTAAATTATATAAGCTTTTTCTATAAAAAGTAATCCTTCATAGGAAAGTGTTAAAAAAATGAAATGATTTTGTCATAACTCGAAAGGAGTGTGTCATGGTGAGTTTTAATTACTTTCTGACGTTCGGGGCCGGGTTTCTGTCTTTCATTTCTCCCTGCTGTCTGCCGCTGTACCCCGCTTTTTTGTCATACATAACCGGTGTCAGCATGGACGAGGTGAAAACGGAAAAGGTGATGCTGCAAAAACGGGGGCTCGTGCATACACTTTGTTTTTTGCTTGGTTTCTCCGTGATTTTTATTGCACTTGGATACGGCACTTCGTTCATCGGCAGTTTTTTTACCCGTTATCATGAAGCGATCCGCCAGTTTGGCGCTATCATGCTGGTGCTTTTCGGGCTCATTACGGCGGGTGTGTTTCAGCCGAAAATCATGATGAAAGAGCGGCGCATTCATTTTAAGCACCGGCCCGAGGGGTTTATCGGCTCTGTTCTGATCGGCCTGGCGTTTGCAGCCGGCTGGTCGCCGTGCAGCGGGCCTATTTTAGGCGCCGTGTTTTCACTGGCCGGTACAAATCCTTCTTCAGCGGTGCCGTATATGTTTTTATATGTTTTGGGATTCGCCATTCCTTTTCTAGTTCTTTCATTTTTTATTACCAGAATGAATTGGATTCGAAAGCACCAGCTGCTTATCATGAGAACCGGCGGCATTGTTATGATTGTCATCGGAATTATGCTGTTTTTTAACTGGATGAGTTATATTCTGATCGTTCTGTCAAATCTTTTCGGAGGGTTCAAGGGGCTGTAAGAGATTGATAACTTTTGAACTATTATATACCCTTTCTTTTTTGGTACAATAAGACTAGTTAATGTTAAATATGTGGAGGGGAATATGACACGAGTTTTAGTTGTAGATGACGCCAAGTTCATGAGAGTGAAAATCAGAGAGATTCTGGAATCGGCGAATTATACAGTGGCCGGAGAAGCGGCTGACGGCGAGGAAGCTCTGGCCGTTTATCAAAAAATCCGCCCCGATCTGGTGACAATGGATATTACCATGCCGGTTAAAAACGGAATACAGGCGCTGCAGGAGATTTTAGCTTTTGACCCGAAAGCCCATGTCATTATGTGCACCGCCATGCGGCAGCAGCGGATCGTTCTGGAAGCGATTGAACTGGGCGCTAAAGATTTTATCGTTAAACCGTTTGAAGGGTCTAAAGTGCTGGAGGCCGTAGGCAGGGTAACGGGAACATAAACGTATTTTCTTTTCACATTGGTTTTTTTATGTTTTTGGAGTATAGTATATAGTATCAAACTCCGTGCAAGCAAAGGAATGATAAAGATGATGATTATAATTTCATCCGTTATTGCAGCGGCCATGGCAATCTCTGTAATGATCGTGAGGATTAAATCCTCCGATAAGCCCGCTTCACCAAAAAAAATAATTCTCCCGCCGATTTTCATGAGTACGGGAGCGCTGATGTTTCTTTTTCCGATTTTCAGAGTGACGGGCGAAGAATTTTTGGAGGCCATTACGCTGGGCGTGATCTTCTCTATTTTTCTGATAAAAACATCTAAATTTGAGATTAAAAATAATGAAATCTATTTAAAACGGTCAAAAGCATTTGTGTTTATCCTAATTGGTTTGCTGGTTATCAGAATCGCTATGAAATCCATTTTGAGCACGACGATTGATTACGGAGCTTTAAGCGGAATGTTTTGGATTCTGGCTTTCGGAATGATTGTCCCGTGGCGCATCGCGATGTTTATGTCGTACCGCAAACTTGCCAATGAACTGAAGACCGCTGATATTCAGATGAATTAAAACCTTTCCGTCCGCCGGAAAGGTTTTTTATTTGAGCAGGGTTTGATAAGGAGTAAGGTCAATCTGTTTTTCGCGGAGATGTTTTTTCAAAAACTGGTGATCCCGCTTAGGAGTGGCCAGTATGTAACCCCTGATGATTAAATCCCGGTTTATTTGTTCTGCTTCCTCTTGTAAAGAGATTTCACCGATTTTTCCGGCGATTTTAGCTTTGGCTACATCCCGAAAGAGCTCTGGCACGGGGGCGACCAGTTCATCCAAAAACGCCTTGTCGCCTTCATTCCATAGGTGTCTGCTTTTTTCAATATAATAATCCTGCCAATCCAGTTCTGACCGGCCGTCTTCTTTCGGTAAGCGTTTTAAAAATTTTCGAAACATAAAAAACCCGCCGATGGACAGCAATCCGATCATTACGATGACCCAAAATAAAATAAACCACATGAACCAGCCTTCAAGCATTGTTTTATCTCCTCCTTACTTTAACCATATTGTAAACGAAGACAGAATAGAAGAACACATGAAAAAAGAATAGAAAAAATGATAGATGTCCAGTCAATCCGATTGCTAGAACATATTCTATCGTATAGTGATTCTGCTATTTGGCCATGGGAGATTCACTTCGAGGGTATATGACTGATATGACCGGACAAAAAAGCCGCTTTCATTGAGGGATGAAAACGGCTTTTTTATGTTATAGAGGAAATTGAAAGGAAAAAGAGGCAGGGGTTTCATTTGACTCCTTGTTCATGGAGACGGTCAGAATATGGTTTGTGAAATCAGTGAAAATATGTTTGTCATTTAGATAAAAAGGCAGCATCATTTGTTTGTTTAACGTCTGTTCAAGCGTTTTAACAGAGAGAATGAACTCATTTCCCGAAAGAGTGACGGTCATCGCCTGCACTGGCTTCAGCGCCGTCAGGTCAGCTTCAATGATGTATTGACGGCTTGTTTCATATAGATCGATCGGAAGCGCCTCGTCATACCAAGCATACGGGTCCTCATAAAACTGCCGCAGCCATTCTTCGATATCATCAAATTCTTCAGCGTGATTTGAATGATTCATGGAAGCATCCCTCCATATTAAAAAAGCCTTGCTATAACGTATGCAGAAGCTTTGAATGGGTGAAAGCACAAAAAAACAGACACCGAGGTCTGTTTTACATATCGTGGCTTGTATTATGTTTTTGTCTTGTATGGTTGCGGTTTTTCACTTTTTTGCTTCCGCTTAACGGTTCCGGCTGGCCGGGATTATGGCCCTTCGGAGCATTTTTATGCATATCTTTGCTCGTATTTTTATTTGTCATGTTAAAGCCTCCTTTTTTAAGGGGTGACGGCTATTGGTTTGTTTTTCTTTTTTTATTGTTCTGCCGTTCTGCTTCGGTCAGGACAAGCTGGTCATTTTCAATATAACCCGCGCCTTTACCTTGGCTTTTTGCATCATTCATGCCGTTTATCACATGATTGGCTTTTCGTTTTACCATGATCATCACCTCACCTTTAATATGGCTCTTTACAGCCCGTTGTATGAGACATAAAACAGGACAAAATTTACCGGAAATCATTCTGATAAGACGATCTTATTGTATTTAATAAAAACATTGATATTTACTTATGTATGATTTTATACTAAGATGAAATTGTGAGAAAATTGTGATGGAATGTGAACATTCATCTAAAGAACGATCTTGATCTTTGAAGGGGGATTTTGGAGAATGACAAATCAGCAAAAAGTCGCAACACAAGACGTTTTCCAAGCAAGAAAAACATTTTCTTCAAACGGGAAAACATACCACTACTATTCATTAAAAGCATTGGAAGACGCAGGGGTCGGCAATGTTTCAAAACTTCCTTATTCTATTAAGGTTCTTTTGGAATCCGTTTTGCGTCAGGTAGACGGACGCGTCATTACGAAAGAACATGTTGAAAATTTAGCAAGATGGGGTACTGCTGAATTAAAAGATATCGATGTGCCGTTTAAACCGTCACGGGTTATCCTTCAGGACTTTACCGGCGTTCCGGCCGTAGTTGACCTGGCATCTTTAAGAAAAGCCATGGCTTCTGTCGGCGGAGACCCTGATAAAATCAATCCTGAAATTCCGGTTGACCTGGTCATTGACCACTCCGTACAAGTCGACAAAGCAGGTACGGAAGACGCGTTAGCCATTAATATGGACTTAGAATTCAAAAGAAATGCAGAACGTTATAAATTTTTAAGCTGGGCAAAGAAAGCGTTTAACAACTATCAGGCCGTTCCGCCTGCAACAGGTATCGTCCACCAGGTAAACCTTGAGTTTTTGGCAAGTGTCGTTCATACGAAAGATGAAGACGGAGAGCTTGTGACATATCCTGATACTTTGGTGGGAACAGATTCTCATACCACGATGATTAACGGAATCGGCGTTCTCGGCTGGGGTGTCGGCGGTATTGAGGCGGAAGCGGGAATGCTCGGCCAGCCTTCATATTTCCCTGTTCCTGAGGTCATCGGCGCGAAACTTGTCGGAAAATTGCCTAACGGAACGACGGCAACTGACTTAGCGCTGAAAGTCACTCAAGTGCTGCGCGAAAAAGGCGTAGTCAATAAATTTGTTGAATTCTTCGGCCCTGGTGTTGCTGAGCTTCCGCTTGCGGATCGGGCGACTATTGCCAATATGGCGCCGGAATACGGAGCGACTTGCGGATTCTTCCCGGTTGACGAGGAAGCACTTTCTTACATGCGTCTGACCGGCCGTGAAGAAGAGCAGATCGATGTCGTGGAAGCATACTGCCGCAACAACGGTTTATTCTATACGCCTGACGCAGAAGAGCCGATTTTTACAGACGTTGTCGAAATTGATCTGTCAAAAATTGAAGCGAACCTATCAGGCCCGAAACGTCCGCAGGATTTAATCCCGCTTTCTGTCATGCAGGAAACGTTTAAAAAACATCTCGTCAGCCCGGCCGGCAACCAAGGATTCGGAATGGATGCTGCTGAAGAGAACAAAGAAATCTCATTTAAACTTAACAGCGGCGAAGATGCGGTCATGAAAACAGGGGCAATTGCAATTGCCGCCATTACAAGCTGCACAAACACATCTAATCCTTTTGTATTAATCGGTGCCGGATTGGTAGCGAAAAAAGCGGTAGAATTGGGATTGAAAGTGCCGAATTATGTGAAAACATCACTTGCACCGGGATCTAAGGTTGTTACTGGATACTTAGTCAACTCAGGCCTTCTTCCTTATATGAAGGAGCTCGGCTTTAATCTTGTCGGTTACGGCTGTACGACATGTATCGGAAACTCCGGACCGCTTTCTCCAGAGATTGAAGAAGCGGTTGCTAAAAATGATCTTCTGATCACTTCTGTCCTGTCAGGCAACAGAAACTTTGAAGGCCGGATCCATCCGCTTGTCAAAGGAAACTACCTTGCTTCACCGCCGCTTGTCGTCGCGTACGCATTGGCAGGCACTGTGAATATTAACTTGAAATCTGACCCGATCGGTGTCGGAAAAGACGGGCAAAACGTTTACTTCGATGACATCTGGCCGTCAATGGATGAAATCAATTCCCTCGTCAAACAGACTGTGACGCCGGAATTATTCCGTAAAGAATATGAAACGGTATTTGACGACAACCAGCGCTGGAATGAAATCGAAACGACGGATGAAGCACTTTACAAGTGGGATAAGGATTCTACTTACATCCAAAACCCGCCGTTCTTTGAAGAAATGTCTGTAGAACCGGGAAAAGTTGAGCCATTAAGAGGGCTTCGCGTTGTCGGCAAATTCGGAGATTCCGTGACGACTGACCATATTTCTCCGGCCGGAGCGATCGGAAAAGACACGCCGGCGGGCAAATACCTGCAGGAAAAAGGCGTTTCTCCTCGGGACTTTAACTCTTACGGCTCACGCCGCGGAAACCATGAAGTCATGATGAGAGGAACATTCGCCAATATCCGCATTAAAAACCAAATCGCGCCTGGTACAGAAGGCGGATACACTACACACTGGCCTACCGGTGACGTGACATCTATTTATGACGCATGCATGCGGTATAAAGAAGATAAAACGGGTCTTGTCGTCCTGGCCGGCAAAGATTACGGAATGGGCTCTTCACGTGACTGGGCTGCAAAAGGAACAAACCTGCTAGGCATCAGAACAGTCATTGCGGAAAGTTTTGAAAGAATTCACAGAAGCAACCTCGTCTTCATGGGTGTGCTGCCGCTCCAGTTCAAACAGGGTGAAAACGCGGATACACTCGGTTTAACCGGTAAGGAAGTTATCGAGGTGGATGTTGATGAAACTGTACGTCCACGCGACTTGCTGACTGTCAGAGCTATCAGTGAAGACGGTACGGTAAAAACATTTGAAGTCGTTGTCCGTTTCGACAGTGAAGTGGAAATTGATTACTATCGCCACGGCGGCATTTTACAAATGGTGCTTCGCGATAAAATGAAACAGTAGCAGAATGACAAAAGAGAGAAAGCGGACTGCTTTCTCTCTTTTTATACGGGAGGCCTTAAGATGCTTGCAAAATGGCTGGGCGTATTGTTACTTATCGGGTTGTTAGTGTATGCGGGCTGGAACATTTATTCTGCACAAACAAGTCCGAAAGAAGGGACAGAAGAAGGGATGAAGGCTCCTGACTTTACACTCGACACACTGTCAGGAAAAAGCAGCTCCCTTTCTGATTATAAAGGTAAAAAAGTGCTCCTTAATTTCTGGGCGACGTGGTGCAAGCCATGCCGGATGGAAATGCCCGATATGCAGGAGCTGCAGAAAGAAAATCCTGATATTGCGGTAGTAGCCGTTAATTTTACGTCCTCTGAAAAAAATATACAGGCTGTGAAATCATTCGCTGATACTTATCAGCTGACCTTTCCAATTCTGATTGACAAAAGCGGGATTAACGGAGATTTCAACGTGCTTTCTTATCCGACAACATACATATTAGACGAAAAAGGAACCATTCAGCACATCCGAGTAGGCACGATGACAAAAAAAGAAATGAAAGAAAAACTGGATCTCAAGTAGAGGTTCAGTTTTTTTTATGCGAAAGGCTTATCTTTTAAAAAATTGGAAAAAATGAATGAAAACACGGAGGTGAGAAGATTGAAAAAAATGAGAAAACGTTCTTTTCATGAATTGGTTATGGAGAATAAACGTGAGCTGATGACCAATACGGAATATTTGAATCAGCTTGAAGAAAAGCTGGAGCAGCGGTTCAAACAAAAATAACCTTTAATTTGCAGTCATGTTTGCGCCTCCTTTTGCGAAATATACTCTTAAGGAGGGATGAACATGGGCACAAACAAGAAAGACGGCCAGCCGCAGTACGCTCCGAGCCACTTAGGGACAAAACCCGTTAAATATAAACGAAACAAAGGGGAAAAGTTTCATGACAAGTCAAACGGACATCCGATTGTCATGCAGACGAAAGGCGAATAATATCATTAAAAGGAGAGCTGACATGATGACAAATCATAACCAAAGACCGAACCCGGACGACCGTTCTGATAACGTTGAAAAGCTTCAGGATATGGTACAGAATACAATCGAAAATATAGAAGAAGCGAAAGAATCAATGGAGTTTGCGACAGAAGAGGAAAAACAGCGCATTCAGGAGAAGAATGCCAGACGCAATGAAAGCATTGAATCATTCCGAAGTGAAATTCAGGATGAATCGGCTGCGAGAGAAAACGGCTATCAATCGTAATAAAAACCAGGGAAACCTGGTTTTTTCTCTTTCCGCCTCGTTGTGATAAAATAGGGCTAATCTGATAATAAGGGAGCAGAGAACGTTGCATGTGTCAAAAAAAGAAATAGAAGTGCGTTATGCGGAAACAGATCAAATGGGCATCGTCTATCATGCCAATTACTTAGTCTGGATGGAGGTCGGGAGAACGGCGCTCATTAAGGACCTCGGATTTCTGTACAAGGACATGGAAGAAAGAGGGGTGCTGTCACCTGTAGTGGATATCAGCATTTCTTATAAAAAGCCGCTCCGCTACGGAGAAACAGCAGAAGTACATACGTGGATTGAAGAATATAACGGATTTAAAATCATTTACGGCTACCGCATCTATAATCCGGATCAAGAACTTGCGATCGAAGCGTCATCCTCTCACATATGCGTCGATAAACAGAGCTTCAAACCGATTCAGTTCCGCAAGGCCTTTCCTGATTGGCACGCCGCTTACGAAAAGGCAAAAAAATAAGGAGCGGCTCAGTTATGGCATTTGGAATTACACGCAGAGAACTGGAAAGATGGAAGCGGGATGTATCGGAAGGAAAAATCGCTTTTTTAACGCATTATTGGCTGGACGACCGCTTTCCGGAGGCTAAGACCGTGACGAAGGCCGGGTCAAGCGATCTCAATAAGCTGATCCGATGGGGATCGGAATACGGGCTGAAGCCTGAGTGGATTCATCATAAAAATGCATTTCCCCACTTTGACCTGCTCGGTGAAACGCAGAAACGCATATTAGAAAAAGAACATCTGACTGATCATATCAGAAGGTTCAAACTGTAAAAAAAAGAACGCAGCGGATGCGTTCTTTTTTCTTACACGTAATCAAATACCGGCTCTTCTGACTGATCTGAATATGTGACGGACAGATCGTGATTATCAAAGTACCATAAGTCGCTTTCTTCAATAAAAAAGGTAATGCCTTCAACTTCCGTGCTGATTCCGACGTTCATCGGCTGGTCTTTTGAAACACCGAGAGAAAAGCCTTTCTGGACGCTGCTGCATCCTCCGTAACGGACAAAGAAACGGACCTGATCGCCTGTTTCCAGTTCAAGCTCTTCTTTGTACCAATCCAGCGCGCCTTTCGTTACTTTCATGTTCATCCGGTACACTCCCTTTTTGTTTCTCATAAAGAAATTATCTCTATTATAAACGCATATGGCATTTTGATGTCAAAATTGAAGTTTCATCAAAACCATTTGATTTTCGGTTCTGTTTTGTTCATAATCCGTTTGATGTTTGCCCTGTGTCTGTAGATAACAAACGCGGTCAAGAGCGTCACTACGATTAATAAATAAGGGTCTTTTACAAACAGACAGTAAATAATCGTATAAATCCCTGTTAACATTGAAGACAGAGAAACAAATTTCGTAAGGAATAAAAATACGAAAAACACTGCAACCATCGTTACGAATAACAGCGGAGCATAAAACAGCAGGACGCCTCCTGAAGTGGCTACGGCTTTTCCGCCCTTGAATTTTGCGAATACGGGGAATACATGACCGATCACTGCCGCCACTCCTGCGAGAAGAGGGTGAATGGGAACGTGCAATAAATACGGCAGCGCCGCGGCCAAGGTGCCTTTTAAAATATCGGCTGCAACGACGACAGATCCCGCTTTAACGCCAAGCGTGCGAAAAGCATTTGTGGCGCCCAAATTACCGCTTCCATGTTCTCTAATATCAATCCCTTTCGCAAGTTTGCCTACGACTAAACCTGACGGGATGCTGCCTATTACATAGGCCAAAATAATCAATAAAGCAATCAACATCTACATTTCTCCTTTTTAATGTCCCTTCACTTTATTTTAACACGAGTTGTTATTGTCTGATGACAAGTTTTTTGAGAATTAAGCTGACAAACCGCTTTTTTTGAATCCGGTGAAGCTGTCGTGTACAATAATACAAAAGGAGATGGTAAAGATGCAAAATCCTTCAAAGTCAGAGATTAAAGAAATTCTTGACCGAAGCAAACGTATCGCCGTCGTCGGGCTGTCAGATCGTCCCGACCGGACTTCTTACATGGTTTCCAAAGCGATGCAGGATGAAGGGTACGAGATTATTCCTGTCAATCCGACGATTGATGAAGCGCTTGGCGTTAAAGCCGTCGCTTCATTAAAAGACGTTGAGGGACCGATTGATATCGTCAATGTGTTCAGACGATCTGAGCAGCTTCCCGGCGTCGCTGAAGAGTTTTTACAGACGGATGCTCCCGTTTTTTGGACGCAGCAGGGCCTGGCAAATGAAGAAGCGTACCGCATGATTACAGAGAAAGGGCGGACGGCTATTATGGATTTATGTATAAAAGTCGCCCGCGCTGTTATAAAATAGGAACAAAAAAGGCAAAAATCCTTGGCAAATCAGGGGTTTTTGTTTTTTTATTGAAAGAATACTCTTTGCGTATGATGTTGAAACAGATACAATAAAGCATGAACAGCTTTTTTAGAAACCCCTGCATTAAAGGGGGCTGCAGTCTGTTTGCGATGGACGGCATAAATCTATATAATAGAAAGCGAACATAAGTTCCCGTCTCCGGAAAAGAGCACCAAAAAGATGAAAAGCCGTTCGAATGTATGTCTTGCGGCCTAAAAAACGAGCCATTCGCTTAAAGATGTTGCGAAATCAAGCATATTGGTTATAATTGTGAGTCCGAGGAGAATTGGACCGAAGCTTGCGCATACTGAAAAACAAAGACATGAAAACATTTAAAAAGAGAATGATTAAGAGCAGGTTTTTTGAAAGGGGTTTGTACGTTTGGCTAGAAAACAGCAATTTGATTACAACGAAGATGCCATACAGGTGCTTGAAGGCCTGGAAGCCGTCAGAAAAAGACCGGGAATGTATATCGGTTCGACGGACGCACGCGGCCTGCACCATCTGGTATATGAGATCGTCGACAATTCCGTCGATGAAGTCCTTGCCGGCTACGGAGATCATATTATCGTAACGATACATAAGGACAACAGCATCTCCGTGCAGGACAGGGGGCGCGGAATGCCGACCGGAATGCATAAGCTCGGAAAGCCGACACCGGAAGTTATTTTCACCGTGCTGCATGCGGGAGGGAAATTCGGCCAGGGCGGCTATAAAACAAGCGGCGGTCTGCATGGTGTCGGCGCATCTGTCGTAAACGCTTTATCAGAGTGGCTGACAGTTACCATTGAGCGTGACGGCTATGTTTATAAACAACGGTTTGAAAACGGCGGCAAGCCTGTGACTTCACTTGAAAAAATCGGTACGACCAAGAAAACGGGAACGCTTACCCATTTTAAACCTGATCCGTCAATGTTCAGCGCAACGGTTTATAATTTTGACACGCTGTCGGAACGCCTGCGCGAATCCGCCTTCTTATTAAAAGGCTTAAAAATAGAATTAATTGATGAGCGGAACAACGTAAAAGAAGTATTTTATTATGAGAACGGAATTGAAGCATTTGTCGCCTATTTAAACGAAGAAAAAGACGCTTTATGCGAAGTGGTTTCTTTTGAAGGCGAGCACCACGACATTGAAGTCGATTTTGCTTTCCAATTTAATGACGGATACTCAGAAAATATGCTGTCATTCGTTAATAACGTCAGAACAAAGGACGGCGGCACCCACGAATCAGGAGCCAAAACGGCAATGACAAGAGCGTTTAATGAATATGCGCGAAAGGTCGCGCTTTTAAAAGAGAAAGACAAAAACCTTGAAGGCGCCGATATCAGAGAAGGGCTGTCCGCGATTATTTCCGTGCGTATCCCGGAGGAACTGCTGCAATTTGAAGGCCAGACAAAAGGGAAACTTGGCACAAGTGAGGCGAGATCCGCCGCAGACGCAGTCATTTCTGAGAATCTTGCTTATTTCTTGGAAGAAAACCGCGATACAGCGACTCTGCTCGTCAAAAAAGCGATTAAAGCAAGCCAGGCCCGCGAAGCTGCCCGTAAAGCGAGAGAAGAAGCGAGAAGCGGCAAAAAACGCAAAAAATCAGAAGCGACGCTGAGCGGAAAACTCACACCGGCAGGCTCCAGAAATCCGGCGAAGAATGAATTGTATCTCGTGGAGGGAGACTCTGCCGGAGGTTCTGCAAAACAGGGAAGAGACCGGAAATTCCAAGCTGTGCTGCCCCTTCGCGGAAAGGTCATCAACACAGAGAAAGCAAAGCTTGCAGACATTTTCAAAAATGAAGAGATCAATACAATTATTCATGCGATCGGCGGGGGAGTCGGCGCAGATTTTGAGATAGACGACATTAACTATGACAAGATCGTCATCATGACCGATGCGGATACCGACGGCGCACATATTCAAGTCTTGCTGTTAACGTTTTTCTACCGCTATATGAAACCTTTAATTGAGCACGGAAAAGTCTTCATCGCGCTTCCGCCTCTTTACAAAGTCAGCAAAGGGAGCGGCAAGAAAGAGATTATTGAATATGCTTGGTCCGACGAAGAAATGGACGGCGTTTTAAAGAAAGTCGGCAAAGGCTATACCATTCAGCGTTATAAAGGTCTGGGAGAAATGAACGCAGACCAGCTCTGGGAAACAACGATGAATCCCGAGTCGCGAACGCTCGTCAGAGTCAAGATTGACGATGCGGCCCGCGTAGAGCGCCGCGTAACGACATTAATGGGAGACAAAGTAGAACCGAGAAGAAAATGGATTGAAAAGAATGTTGCCTTCGGATTAGACGAGGAAAGCAATATTTTAGAAAATGAAAACTTGTCGGTCGCTGAGGAGGTTTAATAGTGGCACAGCCAGAATTATTTCATGATTTACCGTTAGAAGAAGTAATCGGCGACCGTTTCGGACGCTACAGTAAATATATTATCCAGGACAGGGCGCTGCCCGATGCACGTGACGGGTTAAAGCCGGTGCAGCGGAGAATTTTATACGCCATGCACGCAGACGGAAATACATTCGATAAAAATTTCCGGAAAGCGGCAAAAACGGTCGGGAACGTTATCGGTAATTATCATCCGCACGGAGACAGCTCCGTTTATGAAGCGATGGTGCGGATGAGCCAGGATTGGAAAGTGCGGAATGTGCTGATTGAGATGCACGGCAACAACGGAAGCATTGACGGTGATCCGCCTGCTGCCATGCGTTATACGGAAGCGAGATTATCTTCTATCGCATCAGAGCTTTTGCGGGACATCGATAAAAATACGGTTGAATTCGTTCCGAACTTTGATGACACAAGTAAAGAACCGGTTGTTTTACCGGCCATGTTTCCTAACTTGCTGGTCAATGGATCTACCGGGATTTCCGCGGGCTATGCGACCGACATTCCCCCTCATCATCTGGGTGAGGTCATTGATGCTGTCATTAAGCGGATTGAATCGCCCGATTGCACCGTCGATGACTTGATGCAGGTGATTAAAGGGCCTGACTTTCCGACAGGAGGCATCATCCAAGGTGTCGACGGCATTCGGAAGGCCTATGAAACCGGTAAAGGCAAAATTATTATCCGCGGCAAGGCTGAAGTGGAAGCCGTAAGAGGCGGACGGGAGCAGATCGTCATTACAGAAATCCCGTTTGAAGTAAACAAAGCCAATCTCGTGAAGAAAATGGACGAATACCGCATTGACAAAAAAGTTGAAGGTATTTCTGAAGTCCGGGATGAAACGGACCGCACGGGACTGCGGGTTGTCGTTGAGTTAAAGAAAGAAGCCGATGCAAAAGGCATCTTGAATTTCTTATATAAAAACACTGACCTGCAGACAACGTATAACTTTAATATGGTCGCCATACATAACCGCCGGCCGATGCTGATGAGTCTTACGGCCATTCTGGATGCGTATATTTCCCACCAGAAGGAAGTGGTGACAAACCGCTCCGTCTTTGAATTGCAAAAAGCAAAAGAGCGGCATCATATTGTTGAAGGACTGATGAAGGCACTGTCTGTGCTAGATGAGGTCATTGCCGTCATCCGGGCAAGCAGCGACAAGAAAGATGCGAAACAAAACTTAATTTCTAAATTCGCATTTACGGAGCCTCAGGCGGAAGCGATCGTATCTTTGCAGCTGTATCGTCTGACAAATACGGATATTACGGCATTAAAAGAGGAAGCGGAAGAGCTCAGCAAGAAAATTCAGGAGCTTGAAGCCATTTTAAGTCATGATAAAAAGCTGTTAAAAGTCATTACCAGCAGCCTGAAAAAAGTGAAAAAGACTTATGCCGACAGCAGACGGTCGGTCATTGAAGAGAAGATTGAAGAAATTAAAATCAATCTCGAAGTTATGGTTGCCTCTGAGGACGTCTATGTGACCGTCACGAAAGACGGCTATGTAAAACGAACAAGCCAGCGGTCATTTGCCGCTTCTAACGGCCAGGATTTCGGGATGAAGGATACGGACAGGCTGATTCACCAATTTGAAATGAATACAACGGATGTGCTCCTGCTCTTTACCAATAAGGGAAGCTATATATATTGTCCGGTTCACCAGCTCCCTGATATCAGGTGGAAAGACATGGGGCAGCACGTCACGAACATCACCACGATGGACCGTGACGAAACCATCGTGAAAGCCATACCGGTAAAAGAATTTGATCCATCTTCATATTTATTGTTTATGACGAAAAACGGTATGGTGAAAAGAACTGAAATGACGCATTACAAAGCGCAGCGTTACTCAAAAGCGCTTGTTGCTCTTAACCTTAAAGGGGACGATGAGCTGATTGATGTTCATGTCACAGACGGCTGCTGCCAGCTGTTTATCGCCACCCGCCTCGGGTACGGCTTATGGTTCGGTGAAGATGAAGTAAATGTAGTCGGAGCCCGTGCGGCCGGTGTGAAGGGCATTAATTTAAAAGACGATGATACCGTCGTTTCAGGACAAATCCTGCATGAAACAGATTCGCTTGTCCTCGTCACACAGCGGGGAGCCATCAAACGGATGAATCTCTCTGAATTCGAAAGAACATCCAGGGCTAAGCGCGGTGTCATCATGCTGCGTGAGCTTAAAAAGAACCCGCATCGTGTTGTCGGAGTATTCGCGTGCGCTTTAGCCGACATGATCGCTGCTGAAACCGAAAAAGGCGAGAAAATTGAAGCCTCCGTGAAATCTTTGCGGGCTAATGACCGATACAGCAACGGTTCCTTCTTTACAGATGAAGATGAGACAGGGCCGGTAACAGATGTATGGCGCATCCCCGCATCTGATGTTTAAGAGTAAAAATAAAATAAAGTGAAAAAAAACCTCCGCTCAATTGGTCCTAAAGCGGAGGTTTTGCTATTTATTAGCTCTCGTGGCTGCCGAATAAGTCCGTGATAGCGTGAACGACTTCAATTCCCTGCCACACAAATAAATTTAATGCAGTGAATGAAAATAAGCCTAGAATCACCATTCGTAAGATAAACAACATGTTGAACAACCTCCTCATTTTATGTTACATAGATAGGCGATGTTGAACATGAAGCTCATCGAAATACGAGGACTGATAAAATTTAGCGATTAAAAAGCTTTTCTTTCGCTGTCTTCTCCGGGAAGCGGGGCGTTTTCTGTCTGATATCACGATCAATGAGACAGAAGCGGCAAAAAGCGCCGTCAAAATAAATGAGCCCGTCAGCGATTTTTTCTCATCGTCAGCATTTTGGCCGGCCTTCATTTCGTGCATTTCCTGCTGATCGGCTACGGCTTTAAAATGATGAGCAGTATCAAACGCATGGGGAATGGAGAGCAAATGAAAGCTTGCAATCGCTAAAAATAAAATAGAAGCTTTTAAAAACAAGATTTTTTTCAAATGTTCTCCCCCCTTCATAAGTCTGAATATTTTTATTATAATACCCTAATTTAAATTGAAAGTAAACACATTTATTAAATTTAAAAAATTATTATGTTGGTTAAGTATATACCATTCCGTCCGTCTTTTCATCTCTTTTATTCTTAAAGGCCTATTTGTTATGATATGCACGCAACCCTTCTGATGTGACAACATTTTTCAGGTTACAGGATAAAGAAACGGGGCATACCAGCAATAAGCATGATGAAGAAACCGAAACATTTTCTTAAAAAAACTTCTCAACATCTGTTGTTGTGATATAATAATACCCGTTGTGTTAAAAGATCTAACATATGCAGCAAAAATGACAGTAAAAGATATGTAAAAGGGAGGTTAAACATGGAGGCTTTCATCAGTGAAATCATAAATGTTCCAAATGATTTTATTTGGAAGTATCTTGTTTATATTTTAGTAGGAATCGGATTGTATTTCACATTCCGTTTTCGCTTTATTCAATTCGAATACTTTATTGAAATGTTTAGAATCGTCGGGGAGAAGCCGCAAGGAAATAAAGGAGTGTCTTCAATGCAGGCATTCTTTATCTCGGCCGCTTCGCGTGTCGGTACCGGAAACTTGACCGGTGTCGCGCTGGCGATTGCAACAGGCGGTCCCGGCGCAGTATTTTGGATGTGGATCGTAGCGATTGTCGGTATGGCTTCAAGCTTTGTGGAAAGCACCTTAGCGCAGCTGTATAAAGTGCGCTCCGGCGATGAATTCCGCGGCGGTCCGGCATATTACATGGCGAAGGGTCTCGGCGCCCGGTGGCTCGGTATTTTATTTGCCGTATTGATTACCGTTTCTTTCGGACTTATCTTTAATGCCGTGCAGTCAAATACGATTTCTGTCGCGTTTGACGAAGCTTTCCATGTGAATAAAACAGTTATCGCCATCATCTTAGCTGTATTAACGGCTTTCATTATATTCGGCGGGCTGAAACGTGTTGTATCCGTTTCGCAATTAATCGTTCCGGTCATGGCGGGTATGTATATTTTGATCGCGCTGTATGTTGTGATTGTGAATATTACCGCAGTACCTGAATTGCTTGCGACGATTGTGAAAAATGCGTTTGGTTTTGAGCAGATCGTCGGCGGAAGCTTAGGAAGCATCATTATTATCGGTGCGCAGCGCGGCCTGTTTTCAAACGAAGCGGGTATGGGGAGCGCGCCGAATGCCGCCGCAGCTGCACACGTATCGCATCCGGCTAAGCAGGGATTAATCCAGACGCTCGGCGTGTTTTTTGATACATTTATCGTTTGTACATCGACTGCCTTTATCATTTTATTGTACAGCTTTACGCCTAAAGGCGACGGCATCCAAGTGACACAAGCCGCACTGCAGCACCATCTCGGAGGCTGGGCCCCGACGTTTATTGCAATTGCGATGTTCTTATTCGCATTCAGCTCAGTCGTCGGCAACTATTACTATGGTGAAACGAATATCGAATTTATTAAAACAAGCAAAACATGGCTTAATATTTATCGCGTATTCGTCGTAGTGATGGTGGTATACGGATGTTTGGCTGACTTCCAGATTGTCTGGGACATGGCAAACTTGTTCATGGGTCTCTTAGCTCTCATTAACTTAGTGGCAATCTTGCTGCTGAGTAATGTAGCCTATAAAATCTATAAAGATTATGCCGCTCAGCGCAAAAAAGGACTTGATCCCGTATTTAAAGCAGAGAATACTCCGGAACTCAAGCATATTGAAACATGGGCGGAAGAAGAAAGTACAAGCCCTGAACACAAGGCTGCCAACTGAGGAATATGCATATCATTTACGAAACCCTTCACGTTTAATGTGAAGGGTTTTTTTATGTTAAAAACCAGCTTCATATTCCTGAAATCTTATTGCAGAATTTCATACATCCCTATGATAATATAGGAATTGTTTACAAAAGAAGGGAAGAGGAGGGAGCATGAAACAAAAGCCGATATATGTCGAGATCAATATAGCGTCTGATATAGAAACGCTTTGGGAATATACGCAAAATCCGGTTCTTCATAAGGAATGGGACCTGCGCTTTTCTGACATTACATATCTTCATAAGTTACCGGATGAACCGCAGAGATTCCTATATGAAACTCGAATCGGTTTTGGGCTGAAGGTGTCCGGCACGGGTGAATCAATGGGTGACATAAGGCCTCAATCGTCAGAAAGGGTGTCGGCGCTTGCTTTTGCATCGGATCATCCGCTGTCTCTGATAAAAGACGGCCGGGGCTACTGGAGGTATATAGAGCGGGATAACGGGGACATCACATTTTTGACTCAATATCAATATGAAACGGCCTGGGGTCTGCCGGGAAGATGGATAGACCGGTTTTTATTTCGTCCGCTGCTCGGCTGGGCTACCGCATGGAGCTTTGATGCGTTGCGGCTTTGGATAGAACAAAACCGACATCCGAAGATATCAGTCCGTTTCGGGTTTGTCTATGTCCTGATGTGTCTCGTATTCAGTCTGTATTGGTTTTTTCAAGGTTTTCATGATAGCTGTGCCGATGCAGAGATCGTGAAGGGAGCGCTGAAGACAGGATTAGGGATATTATGGATGCTGCCTATGCGGAGAAAGCGGCTGATCCACACCGGACAGTCAGCCTTCTTTTGTATAACGGCAATGCAGTATTCCGGCGGCGGATTCGCTATTCCATTAGGATTACTTACGGTAGCGGGTATGATTCTTACATTCCTGCTGCCGAGCGCCGCGCATACAAAACGAAAGAGAGAGAAGTGAAATGACGGATTCAATGTATGAAAAAGCGATTATTCATTATCAATTCCTGCATCCGATGCTGCAGAAACGGTACAAGCTTGCCGGATCACGCACGTTTTGCGGAAAAGGAGTGATGTCAGAAATTAAAGGAGGTTCGTTGTTTGTCAGAATGCTTTTAAAGACAGGCGTTTTTTTCAGATGTTTTTTCTCAGAGAGGGGAACAGATATCCCTTTTACCATTGAGAACAAAAACAGGCAAAATGGTGTGGAGTGGAACCGAACCTTTTTCTTTAAAGGCAAAACACGGTTTTTTGATGCGGTCATGGAATATGACGAGCGGGAAAACAGAATTCTTGATTACTTCGGTAAACCTCATATCCTGCTGTCTGAACTGCATTTAGAAGCGTCTTCAGACGGAGGGCTTGTTATTACATCCGGAAAGCAGTGGCTCCTGATAGGCGGAAAGAAAATCCCGCTTCCGGCTTGGCTGTGCGGCAGTTCAACCGTTTATGAGGCTTATGATGAGGAAATGAATTGCTTCAGCATAAAGGTTCATGTGAAAAACAGGATACTCGGCACAATTTTCTCTTACCGGGGGACTTTCCGGGAAACAGAGGGAGAAACATGCTGAAGCGTCATCTCATGGTAGGCGCGGTTTGCTTTTTGGGATTTGCGGCGGCTGAAGCACCGCATATATCAGCTGCTGAGACGTTTGTTTTATTATCCGTGCTATTTTTCGTTCCTGCTGTATTCCGCTTTGCGTTTCGGCCGTCAAAGACCTTAGAGAATGTGCTATTACGGAGTTATCCCATTGCCGCTTTATGTGCAGTGCTTGCGCTGATTACAGACTTCAGCTTTTTTGCCTTTGTCTGGCTCATTTATACGCTTGGCCTGGCACTGTATGCTGTATGGCGGCTGATGAAAACAAATATCCACAGAGCGGAAGAGATGTCTGTTATGATGGGTTTCATTTATTTGGCCGGCGGTGGATTTTGGTTTTTTGCATATATCTTTAAGATTCCTATCATGGATTTTGGTCCGCTTATCGTGCTGCTGACGGCGGTGCACTTTCACTATTCGGCTTTTCTCATTCCGATTTTTAACGGATTGCTCGGCAGGATCCTGCGGGAGAACCGCGTTCTTTACAGGCTGAGCACGGTCATCATCCTGATTTCGCCGATCCTTATCGCCCTGGGGATTACATTTTCAAAGACACTTGATGTGATTGCTGTCGCTCTGTATCTGACGGGTCTGTATGTTAATGCGTATCTCGTCTTTAAAGCGCCGTTTGCTGTGAAAACAGCCAGGTTCTTGATCAGGAGTTCTTCGGCTGTGTTAATGATTACAATTGCTTTTTCTTTGATATATTCGTTCGGTGTCTACCGCGAGGCGGCAACGCTCACGATCAGTCAGATGATTTGGATTCACGGGGCCGTCAATGCATTCGGCGTTATTCTGCCGGCTTTGGCGGGATGGATAATAGAAAATCCGAGACCGTTTGATGAGGGCAGTAAAAGAACGTTCAGCCGAATTTACGGGAAGGGAACGATAGGCGAAAATTTTTTGACTGACATTCATGCAGCAAATGAAATCCATTATACCGGCCTTCAGGATCAGATGAGAGAACTGCATTCTGAAGACTTTTCAACTGAAAAACTGGCTCCGGCCGTTATTTCCTTTTATGAAGAGACAATCGATTATGACATCAAGGCAAAAGTGATGTGGAGCGGATGGTTTCGTCCGTTCGCGCGCATGTACGAGCCGTTCAGCAGAAGAGCGGGGCAGATCCACTTGTCAATGAATCCGGATTGGTATACCATGCACACTAGCATGAAAGGAGTCGACTCTGACAGAGACGGCAGAAAAAATGTCCGAGCGTGGATCAGGACAAATGACAAGCAGGAAACCGTTTTTACTGCGCTGTATTCAGCGTACAGGTCAAAAGGGGAGGGATACATGAATATTTCTCTACCGCTGCCGTATGGCCAAATGACGGGCATTTTAAAACCTTATGCGTATAAGCAGAATCTTGTTTTGACGAGCAGACGCCGAAAAAGCGGAGCGGGTGATGAAGGAATTTATCTGCAGACGAAATGGGGGGCATGCCATCTTCCTCTGGCAGAGACATTTCTTATTGCGGCCCAGAGCGAAACAAGCTTGAAGGCCGTTCATCATATGTGGCTGTTCGGCCTGAAGTTTTTAACTGTGCAGTATCGGATCACTCACACTTCCGCAGGTAAGCAAAGCAAATAACAAGCTGTAAAGCCGTCTGTTCAAGACGGCTTATTTATCATGTAAATATAGAAATATCGTGAAATTATGAAATGGAAGCGCTGTCGTAATTGTGTTGTACTCAACATTCGTCATTTGCCGACTTATTTGAAATCGCTGTGCGCAGCCAGTGCAAAAAATCTTCGAAAATGAGCAAGGAAAGAGCAGAAAAGTATTACCAGACATGAATTTTTCATTTGTGTGTTGATTGGATAATAAAAACTTTTGCAGCGTTTGCGGTGTTAGGTTTGATTCAGCTGTATCAACCGGAGTTAAATTTGTGCGTGACAGATTAATAATAGCGCAAACGGAATATGCGGTTATTTTGCTATACATTTCTTTTTCGTCTCATTGACTAAAGTATACTTAGTTTATGAGACAGATAATTCATCTCTTAACTTAACTTCCTAGAATATATATTATGTAAACTAGAAATTGTGAAGAGAATATAAAAATGGATTCTAACAGCACTCCCTTTTTGCAGTGTACTATTAAAAAACCTCTACGTCCTTAATAAATTAAATTGGTCATACAGGTTTTTCGGTTTGAGTATTTTAATCGGTTATGTCACTTGTTGCCGGCCTTCTTGATCAAGTCCACGCCATCGTATGCCAGACTTTCCACACTTGCAGCCTTCTGCAGTATGTAATGATCAAAAAAGTTCTTCGTATAGTTTGTAACAAGATTCCGCATCTCCATAGCATCCCGTTCGCCTCTGAGTTCCGCATTCACATTAGTAAACACGATGTCGCAGTAATCTAAATGCGCAGCACGATCAACAGAGAAATAATAGGTTTCCATGCTATTGTTAGCGCCAATGATCGCATTCATGTTATAGTTCGGTTCACAAAACAGCAGCAAAAAGGGTTTTTTAAGGTCGCTGCCCTGAAGGCCGAACGCACCGCTATCCAGGCCAATCCCGCAGGCGAATCGGTCGTCATCCCGGCAAACAATCGCTGTCGTAGGCCCTCCGTAAGAATGTCCGACTATGCCCATGCCGATGTCAAGCAACAATCTGTCTTTAAAGATAGAATTCAGCTCTCCAGAGTCCAGTTTGTAAAGATAATCGGCTGCATACCTTACATCTTCCGCCTGTAATTCACTATACACTGTTAACTTGTCAAGTATCGGCAGTGTAAGCACGTTACGGCACATCTCAATGGCAGTTTCATCGTCAGGCCGCATCTCCATCTTATCAGCCAACGCCAGCATCTCCGGATCTTCAGAAAACGCCAAAATGGCATCCGAAAAATCCTTTGATACATTAAACATGCGCCCATCTTTACGCTTATACATTGTGCTATTCTGATGGCCGATGCTTACCACAACATACCCCATGCTTGCCAAGTCTGTACAGATCACTGTACCCCATTCCGGAGAACCGCCTCCGCCGCAAACATAGAATAACACCGGATAGCGTTTTTCCTTCCCGGAGAGAGCAAGGTCGTCGTAACATTGGGTCTTGATATCTATAGAGTAAGCATCCTTCAACGCAGTGAGAAGCGGCTGCTCATTAAGCATTTCGGAGACTTCAGGAAACATGTACGTTGATGTAGTCTTCCCTTCGCTGCTGTCGGACGGATAGTACACAAACGCTGTCAGTTCTCTTTTTGAGTGATCTGATGCCGTGTAATCAAAATCCATCTGGGTTCGGCCGACAGTATAGCCGCCAATTGGTTTTGGAAATGTGTCATAAGTTTTCATTCTCTTTGTGCCCCCTTAATGAATAAAAGTGGCGAATGTGAAATACATATTTTGAATACTACATCCTATGTTCAGTGAGTCATATTTACTCCCTTGCTTTCTTGAGATTGCTAAAAATTTCAGAATATTTATGATCTTCAAGCAGCACGTGATCCATAAAGTCAGCAAAGTACTTGCTAATCTTATAGTATAGCCTAGAGTCCTTAATTCAGAAGTTTCATCCGCCACGTAAACTTCTTTGTATTGCTGTTTTTAAGATCATAAAAGCGGACATCGTGTTGCTGATGTCCGCCTAAAGCTTAACTAATTGGGTTCTGTTCCCCAAATCAGTTTTCCTTGATGATATAATGTGATTTTTTTCGTTGTTTTAAACGTATTTGATTGGAAAAAGGAATAATCGCCGCTTTGTGCATAATTGCTCCAGTCATCGTTGTGAAGACGAAGCTGAATATTCCCTGTGCTTGCTCCCGGTGACAGCGTTCCTTTTTTAAACCCCAGTTCCAGATAGGTATCTGCACCTTGCTTAGGTTTATGCAGCGTCACAAACTTGTGGGTCAGATTGCTGCATCCAACCTGCGCGTAGTCACAGTCAAAGTTTTGGCCTTTGTTTTTCGCGTTATACCAGTAGCGGGCAGTGACATCTTTTAAATCAACCGTCGTATTCCCGTTATTTTTTATGTGAAGCTGCGGGCGGATTTGGTTGCTGTTCACACTCCCATCCCCTGCTTTGTATTGTACAGGAATGCTGTTTTCCTGTGCGGGGTTATCTTGTGCCGGCGTTTCAGGGCGTTCTTTCGTTGAATCTTTGTTGCCGAGAATGTTTTCTCTTACGAATGTTCCTGAAGCAGTTAAATCTGACAGCGGCCAGCCGCCTGTTTTAGATGCTCCCGGCTTTAACGCTGAGGATGATTCCTGCTTATCAGAAAGATTCCAGTTCACCCAGCTGATTTTCTTGCTGTCGAGATAATTCAGCCATTCCCGCGACTGGTCAAGGAATACACCGCCATTCCCAGACGCGTCGCTTGTTCCCCATTCCGTCACGAAAATAGGCGCTCCTTTACTGAGTGCATAGTTTGCTTTATCACGTAAAGATTGGCCGTGTGTGCCGGCATAAAAATGAAGCGCGTACATGACGTTTGCATCTTTTAGCTGATCATCGGCTGCATCATTCACATCCTGGCTCCATGTACCGGTACCTACAATGATGGGATTGTCGGGGTCATTTTTGCGGATCACGGAAATCACTTCTTCCGCATACGGTTTAATATCCCGCTTCCAGTTCACATCACCGTTTGGTTCATTTGCAATTTCATAAATGACGTTTGGCGTATTTTTGTAAAGACTTGACATTTCCTTGAAAAATTCTTTCGCCTTCTCTTTATTTTGGTTTGGATTGCCGTCATTTAAGATATGCCAGTCAATGATGACATATATCCCAAGCTCTTTTGCCGCTTCAACCGCTTCTTTCACTTTATTTTTCACAGACGGGTTGTCAATATAACCGCCATCTGCTGTATACATCGCCGCGCGGAAAACGGTGATGCCCCAATCGTCTCTCAGCCATTTTAAGCTGTCTTTATTGACGAAATCGCCATACCATTGCAATCCGTGTGAACTGATCCCTTTCAGCTGTACCGCTTTGCCGTCTCGGTTTACGAGCTGTGTCCCTTTTATGCTAAGCTGACCATTCTTGGCTACTGGCGTTTTAGTCCCTGCTGCAGATGCCGGCGAAGCCAGCATGCCGCCCATTGTCAATACCGCAATCAATAAACACGTAATAAAAATAGAGATTGACCGTTTCATATCTGTCTTTTCCTCCTTCACATCATTTTGGCTCTACTTCTTATGAGCACGAACTCATTGTAAAAATCTTTCTTATGATTGTCTATCAACCTAATTTCTTGTTTTTGGGAGGTTTAAAAGCCTGTCAATTTGCTCTATCTCTATTGAATAAGATACACCTGACACATATAGAACAAAGAAAACTGGACGGAATCGGGACTTTACACGTCATTTTTCAATCGAATCGAAAAATTAAATTTATTTCCAACGTAGATATGCTTAATGTGATGAGTCTCAATATAGCATTGAATCTTATGATTGCTGTAAGAGGACAAGCCCTTATTCTGTACTGGTTAATTTAAGGTTGATGTAAGGTTCGGATTAATACGGGTTAAGGTTGGAGTTGTACAATGAGATTGTACTTCAGTGAGGGATGCAGTCAGACCCACAGAAAATAAGCCAATTTTCTTTTTGGAGTCAGAAAATTGGCTTATTGCTATGATCTATCAGATGCTTTTAACGCTTTACAACAAATGTTGTCACGCTCTGAGCCGGCAGATGGGCCCAAAAGTGATTGTCCGTTACTTTGAGATCCGTTCCGGGCTGAAGATTGCTGTTGCTGCTCGTGATCCATCTGGATACTTGAGAAGCGGATCCGTTCTGCAACACAAAGTTTTGGTTGACCCCTGTATTGGTTTTGTTAATGGCGACAATCACGACTTTGTTGTCACCTTTATAGGCTGACACGTAAACATTCGGATTAGGGTTTTTCGTTGCATCAATCCTTACATAGCCAGGGCGCACAAATTTAGAGAAATGGGCCATATTGTAGCCGCGTTTGCTGATCGTGCCATCTTCTTTCATAGGACCATATGATCTTCGGATGTACCACCAAACATAAGCTTGTAAATCCCCTTCTACCATCGAACTGTGAATATGTTGCGAAACATCCAAGGCCTCAGGCCATCGATCCGCCGAGTTGTTATCACTGTTCGGATAGTATACTTCCGTCATCCAAAGGTCTTTCCCCGCTCCTTTTTGTTTAAAAAGAGGATAAGGGAATTGACTGACCTGAGTTCCGTACAGGTGGGTTCCGAGAATATCCATATTGGCAAGGGCCTGAGGATCGTTCAAAATCGGGTCCGACAAATTCTTTAAGTATTGAAATGATTCAGGCGCAATGACGCGGGCATTGATCGAGCCGGCGTTTTCTCTCATAAAGCGAAGTATTTCTTGCGGCGTCCACCATGTCCACTCATGAGCGTAATCAGGCTCGTTTTGGATGGAAATCGCATACAGATTCACACCATTACTCTTCATGAAGTTAACGAAATCGTTAAGATGCTGCGCGTATGCGGCGTACTTATCGTATCTCAGCCGCTTAGCTGATGTGTCACCATTATGATTGAAAGTCTCGACCATATCGTTTGGCGGATTCCAGGGAGAAGCGAAAACGATTGCTCCATGTTTGATCGCACTCTTTGCAGTCTCTACTTCTTTGTACCAGTTATTTCTATTTTCATCTACATGAATTCTTAAGATCGAAAAGCCTAACTGGTTCTGCCCATTGCCAAAAGCAGTTTCTCTTTGAGCAGCTGTTAAATCTCCAACCCAAGCCGGGTGGTTCATCCCTCCAAAACCGCGAATCACTTGTCTTTCTGCGGAAATGTTAACTGTTACATCATTTGCCGCCAAGACCTCAGCAGCGCCTGGGCCCATTAACATTACTGACAGCGTAGTGAAACATACCAATAATAGACAAATTGTTTTTTTTACGCTCGACATCATTTTTTCTCTCCTTTATCTGTCTTTTACCGTATTAGGAAAATGTGTTCTGTCCTGCTTTTATATCACAAAACTGATGTTATCTTTGCGTAAATTGCCAATAATCAAAATTAAACAAGTTTCCTGAACCTGTTCCGGTAAATACAAAGAATACGTTGTGCACACCGGCTGCGCCGCTTACCGCAGTTTCTATTTCTCTCCAATTTTGTGTTCCGCCTGTGGAAGGGACATTCAGTGTTCCCGCAAGTTTACCAGTTGGACTATCGAGACGCACTTCTATTCTCCCGCCAAGAGCGGATGCTACATTTGCTTTAAACGTCCTGGCACCGCCTGACCCGAAGTCTGCATTTCCTACAGCAACCCAGTCTCCGTTCTGAATGTTTGTTATATGTTGATTATTTACCGGCCCGCCGGGTGCAGAGGAATTCTCGGTCAAAATCCGTCCATTCCAGGCAAACGTTTCAGCTTCTACCCGGTGATATGGATTCAAGTTAGAAAGCTGTTTTACGCCTGTATAATTTGCCGCTACCTCTTGAATCGATCCGTCTGAATTATGCACAAGCTTATTGATATGGGGAGAACGGTATCCTTTGCCGGCCCCGAACAGAGCGGAGCTGACAGTTTGAGTATGATACACCGTGTACCACTCGTTTTTAAAATTGAAAACGGCATGATGGTTGTTTCCGCCGCCTCCGAAAAATGCACCCGGATTTTTCAGGAAGTGCCCTCTATATGTAAAGGGACCCATGGGACTTGAGCTGGTCATGTAGCCGATCTCACCTGGGGGTTTATCGGCCGGGTGCGCGCCGCTGAAATTGATGCAATAGGAATAGTAATATGTCCCGTTATATTTGTGCATTCCCGAATCTTCAAACATGAAAGGCGCATCGATCGTAGATGCACTTCCGGCAACACTGGTCATATCAGGCCCTAATTTTATGACTCTTGCTGTTTTAGGGTTTGCCCATTGCTCCTGTGTCGGATTTGAACCTCCGGGGATGCCTCCGCCGGCATACAGGTAACCGGTACCGTCGTCATCTACGAATACTGCCGGATCAAAAAGCCATACAACGCCGGACATTCCTGGTGTACTTGGCGTCACCAGCGGTTTTCCGATCGGATCTGTCCACGGACCGGTCGGGCTGTCTGCAGTGAGAACCCCGATACCGCCGCCGCTGTTTGCGAAATAAAGGAAGAATTTGTCCTTGCCATTTATCTTTTTAACGGCGACTGACGGGGCCCAGGACGCACCTGCCCACTTTGCGATCCCCCGGCCGCCATTAGCACCATAGGCACCTGCTACCGGAATGGCTCCGTGGTCTGTCCAGTTCACCATATCCGCTGAAGATATGACGAATACTCTATTCAAATTGGCAAATGAATTATCCTTAATCGTTCCGTTGCTGTTATATTCATAATCATCACTTGACATATAGATGTAGACTCTTCCGTTATAAGTCAGTGCAAACGGATCTGCGCCCAGATGATGGTCGATCAGCGGATTTGAATTCCCAACATGTTTTGCAATTGGCGTACTGGCAGCATACGCAGACTTCCCAGATAAGCAGCTCAATAATAAAACAAGAACCCATAAACATAAGCTACATTTTTTCCTCATTACTTAATATCCCCCTTTTCCTAAAATAAGGGTCCTTTTGGGAAATTGCAGTGCTGGCAGCATACGACGACTTCCCAGATAAGCAGCTCAATCATAAAGCAAGAACCCATAAACATAAGCTACACTTTTTTGTCATGACTGAATATCCTTCTTTTTCCTTAAAATGAGAATTTTCTTTTAACATTTGATGACAAATGGTCATGGAGAACGCATTCGAGGAAACCGTTTCAAATACATGAGTTTACTCTCTTCTTTTTCGTACAAAATGCCGCTGACTGTCATCCAGCGGCATTTTACACTGGATCATTTACATTTTGTCAAACTTCGTATTTCCCGCAAATGATCCCATTGACAGTTGTTCTTCAAGAACAAGTCCGTGGTGATGCCGTTCTTCAATCCGTTTAATAATAGATCGAATTGCATCCGTATTTTCTTCGATATTGTGAGGTTCAAAGATCGTCACGTGATCTCCTTTTAATTTGTACTCAAGATAATGCTGTGCTGTTGATTGTGTCCAGCCCCTATCATCGGTTACATCGCCGCATAGTAAATGATGGATGTTGGCGTTAACGGCGCCGGAATTGATCAGATTATTGATGTACGCAAGATAGCCTCTGATTTTATCCTTAATCGAAGGGATGGTTAATATTTCTCTGTAATAGTCTGGAATAATGTCTATATTCAGATGGACGATCTCTTGGATTTCCTCTTCCGATAAATGAGTTACCGAATCGGTGATTTTAGAATCCAGCATAATCACATCAGATACGGTGCGGCCCCGCTTCTCCAAAGCTTTGGCAGCCTCAAAAGCCAAATTCGATCCTGAAGAGTAACCAAGCAGAACAAAAGGCCCTTGTTCTTGAATGCGTATCATGCTTTCTGCATACCGGTCAACGATCTCTTTCTCATGAGACGGCTCTTCTAAAAAATCTGCCGCATAGACGGTGCAGCCGCCGTCAAGTCTTTTCGCCATTTCATTATAAACGAGTCCATACCCGATTAAAGGCGGGAAACAGAACACAGGGATTGAATCTTCCTGGTTCAGCTTGACGAATACGTTATGATCCGTCTCGGATTCGAAAACTGCAGCTTGAATGGCGTGTGCCATTGTTTCGATGGTAGGAAAATCGTATACGGCTTGATAATGCATTTTGATTCCCATACTGGCGTTAATTTGATGAATGAGCTGCAATACTTTAAGTGAATGGCCGCCAACGTCAAAGAAGTGATCTTTAATCCCGGGGTCAGGCAGAGCTAAAATATCCTTCCATATATCGGCGAGCTGCTTTTCAATTAACGTTCCTGGCGCTGCGTATTCGGTTCCGGTAAGCCTATTTCCCTCAGGAGCCGGCAACGCTTTTCGATCGATTTTTCCATTAGCGGTTATCGGCATCTTCTCTACTTGTACAAAATAAGCCGGAATCATATACGCGGGCAGATTGTTCAGCAAATGACGCTTCAGCTGCGCCGTATTTAATGACTCGTCTCCTGACAAGTAAGCGCACAGCTGCTTTGAGCCCTCTTCTTCAATCGCGATGACGACCGCTTCTTTGACAGCATCGAGTTGTAGTAAAGATGCTTCGATCTCGCCGAGTTCTATCCGGTAGCCTCGGATTTTCACTTGATGATCGATTCGTCCCAAATACTCGATATTGCCATCGGGCAGCCATCTTGCCAAGTCGCCTGTCCGGTACATCCGCTTCCCTGCTTCAAATGGGTGAGCTGCAAACTTCTCAGCCGTCAGCTCCGGGCGGTTCAAATAGCCCCGTGCGAGCCCGTCTCCGGCGATACACAGCTCTCCTGCCACACCGAGCGGTTGAAAATATTCCGATTCGGGGTGTACGATATACAATTGAATGTTGGAAATCGGTTTACCTATCGGAACTGAGTTAAGCGTTTCTCCCGCTTCGCATTCAAAATACGATACATCGATCGTCGCTTCGGTCGGCCCGTATAAATTGATGATTTGAGCCTCACCCGCCGGTGTGATCAAGCGATGAAACCCGGCAACGTGCGCAGGCGTCAAAGCCTCGCCGCTTGCAAATACATATTTTAATGACGCCAGCTTTCTCTTTAATTCCTCGTCGGATTTCTGCTCCATGGACTCAAGAAAAGCATGCAGCATCGCAGGCACAAAATGCATAACGGTGACATTTTTCTGCGCAATCGTATCTAAGATGACGTCAGGGTTCTTTTCCCCTCCGTTTGGAAGCAATACCGCTTTAGAACCAGTCATCGACCACCAGAACAATTCCCACACCGATACATCAAAGGTGATTGGGGTTTTTTGCAGAATGACATCCTGCTTATCCAGCGGGTAATGTTCCTGCATCCAAACGAGACGATTGATTACGGATCGGTGTTCCACCATAACCCCTTTCGGTCGGCCTGTTGATCCCGAAGTATAGATAACATAAGCTAAGTGATTCGGTCCGGCCGTCTGTTTCAAGTTTGAACCATCTTCCCAAGAGAATCGCGGATCTTCCAGGTCAAGCACTTTTCCCGTAAAAGGCACGCTTTTCCTCAAGTGACTCTGTACTAACAACAGCTTCGTATCCGAATCCTCCAATATATAGTGAATCCGTTCTTCCGGATAGCTCGGATCGATCGGCACATACGCGCCGCCGGCTTTTAAGATCCCGAAGAGTCCTACGATCATTTCCAAGGAACGTTCGGCCATAATCCCGACCGGCTGATCCGGCTGCACGCCTTCTGATTGCAATGTCCGGGCAAGTTGATTGGCTCTTTCATTCAGTTCCCGGTATGTCAGCTGGCTTTCCCCGTATACGACAGCCGTTTGATCAGGCGTACGCTGTGCTTGTTCCTCAAACAATTTATGAAGCGTCTTTTCCTTTGGATAATCTGCTTCCGTATCATTAAATGCCTCTATAAGGAGCGAACGTTCATCCCCCGTAAGTATATCTAAGTCTTGGACGCGAATCGCCTGACTGTTCACCATCTGCTTAATGATTTGCATAAAATGCTCTTCCATCCGCTTGACACTTGCATGATCATAGACGTTGCTATTGTATACAAAATGAATGTCGATTTCTCCCGCGGGCATGACAATGAAATTGAAATCGTAATGGGTATGCTCTTCCATATGGAAATTGATAATGTCCAGCGCGTCACGATTCGGTTTCATATGTTCCATTTGTTTCTCGACCGGATAATTTTCAAATACCATGATATGACTGATCAGCTGCTGCTTTTGTTCGGTTTGAGCCTGAATTTCATACAACGGAAATGTATCATACCCTTGAGAAGCCAATGCCTGCTCCTGGCTCATTTTCAACACTTGTTCCACAGTCATTCCAGGCTGAGCGGTAATACGTACGGGAATGGTGTTGATAAATAAACCGACCATGGATTCAATACCCGGAATTTCTGCCGGGCGGCCGGATACAACCGACCCGAAAACGACGTCCTGACTGTTGTTGTATCTTTGCAGCAATAGTCCCCACGCACTTTGAATGAATGTATTCACGGTGACGTGATGCTTGCTTGCAGTCTGTCTGATTTCTTCTGACAGCTGCTTTCCGAGCCGGCATGCAAGCCTTTGTTTTTGATATCCTTTGCCTTGGTTTGAATCGGTTTTTTTCAGCAAAGCGGTTTGTCCTTCATAACCGTCCAAATATTTTTGCCAATAGGCTGAAGCGTTCTGATGATCCTGGTCTTCCAGCCATTCGATATACCGGCTGTACGGGGTGACGGCTTCGGGCTCCGGTTTTCTTCTATCAATAAGCTCATAATAGGTTTCAAACACTTCTTTCGTAATAAGAGGCAGACACCAGCCATCCATTAAAATATGATGGAAGCTCCATATCAATCGGGCTTGGTCATCCTCTGTACGAAGGATTGATACGCGCATTAACGCATCTTGAGTAAGGTCGAATCCTCTTGCCTTATCTTTTTGTACAAAGCCGGCAATGAACTCGTTTCGTTGTTTATTCTTCATGCTTCGAATATCTTCAACAGTTATTTCGATCGGTTTTTTTCGGAATACGATCTGCAAAGGCTGATCTTTCCATTCCGTATAAAAATGAGTCCGGAGAATCTCATGTCTTTCCGCCAGCTGCGACAAACTCATTGTAAATGCCTCGATATCCAAGTCGCCTTTGAGATCAAAAGCGGCTTGTTCAAAGTAAGCTCTGGAAGCCGAATCGATTAAACTATGGAACAGCATACCTTTCTGCATAGGAGTTAAAGGATATATATTCTCAATGTCGCCGATATGCTGTGTTTGCTGAACAAATTGATCTAATTCCTCGATTGTTATGTCCTTCAGCGAGATATCGCTTGGCGTCAGCTGAATGTCTTCTTGAGCTGCGCAATGTTCGATGACTTCTTTTAAGCTGTTCTTTAAGAGAGCTGCGCATGTTTCCATTGTTTCTCTTCGATATTGTTTACCGCTGTAACTGATGGCCAATGACAGCCGGCCGTCTGAGATCATGCCGTTAATGTCAAGCGTATAGGCAATGGGATGTCTGTCGCTTGCAATTTTCCCTCCGGAGTAAGGAGATACCTCGATTCCTCCATTTTCGAAATCTTGATCAAATTGTCCGAGGTAATTGAAGCTGATTTCCGGATGTCCGGTCCATTCTGATGCCTTCGGATGATCGGTCAAATATTTCATCAGGCCATATCCTATTCCTTTTTGGGGAATCTGACGCAGCTGTTCTTTCACCGTCCTAATCCGCTGGGAGATGTCCTGGTCCGCCTGGATTTGAAGAGAAACCGGGTATTGGGTTGTGAACCAGCCCACCGTACGTGAAATATCAACGTCTTGAAAAATAGATTCCCTGCCGTGTCCTTCCAGATGAACATGAATTTCTTCATGCCCCGTCCAGCGATGAACAGCCATTCCGAGTCCGGTCAGCAATAAATCATTAATGTCAGTCGTATAGGCCCGGTTCGATTTTTTTAATAAATGCTCGGTTTCTTCCTCTGTCCATTGGACGATGATCGTTTCCCGGTCTTCGGCCAGACCGGTCTCCTGCTCATTATCCTTTGGCAATTTGTGTTGCGAGATATGTTTCTGCTCAAGCCAATATTGATTTTTCGCTTCAAATTCCGGACTTTCTGCATAACGTTTCAATCGTTCAGCCCATAACAGATTGGAATCCGTCTTCTTAGGGAGCGTGATCGCTTCTCCGTTTTGGAGCTGCTCATAAGCTGACGTTATATCCTCAAGTAAAATCCTCCACGATACGCCATCGACGACGAGATGATGAATCGCAATCAGCAAATGATCGCCATCCTGACATTGAAACAATCCCAGTTTCATGAGCGGACCATCGGCTAAATGGATGGATTGCTGAATGTCATTGGCTATCGTTTCTATCGTTTCGGCAGGGTTGTTTTCTTCGAGTAAAGAGAACACGTCGAGGCTGAATAATTCTCCTTCACTGATCCCGCGGGTTCTGGCTTCGTATTCATGATCTCCCTGAACATAGACCATGCGCAAAGCATCGTGATGCTCGGAAATCTTCTTCATGACTTTCTGAAGCTTCGATTCATCCAAACCCTCTTTAAAATAAAGCATGACAGATTGATTATAATGGTGCGGATCAGGGTATTGCCGGGCGAAAAACCAATGCTGAATCGGCGTCAATAAGGTACGGCCTTTGATCTCCCCTTGTTCTGCGATTCGGGAAACGGGCTCAATAAAAGGAGCAAGCCCGGAGATCGTCGGGTGTTTGAACAAGTGTTTGATGTCAAGCTTATACCCGGCTTGATATAAGCTTGAGGTCACCTGAATCGACTTAATCGAATCTCCTCCCAGCTCAAAGAAATGATCATCGATTCCGACCTGTTCTGCGCCTAATACCGATTCCCACACCCCGGCCAGTATTTTTTCCAGTTCTGTCCGCGGAGCTGTATAAGGATTGCCAGTGAGATTTCCTGTTGGAGCAGGCAGCGCCTGACGATCTATTTTTCCGTTGGGAGTAAGCGGCATCGCTGCCAGCTGTACAAAATAAGCAGGGATCATATAGGACGGAAGCTGCCGGGACAGGCGCTCCCGAATTTCGCCTGCGGTTAAAGAATGCTGTGCGGTATAATAGGCGCACAAGGATGTTTCCCCGTTGGTTTCTTGTGCCGTAACGAGAGCTTCTTGAATCGGCGGTATTTGGAAAAATGCGGATTCGACTTCCCCGATTTCAATGCGGTAACCGCGGATTTTCACCTGGTGGTCGATCCGGCCTAAATATTCGATATTTCCGTCCGGCAGCCGCCTTGCTAAGTCTCCCGTCCGGTACATTTTCACCTCTGGCACAAAGGGGTGCTGCAAAAATCTTTCCGCCGTTAATTCCGCTCTGTTCAAGTATCCTCTGGCGATGCCGTCCCCGCTGATATAGATTTCTCCCGGAACGCCGGCCGGCACCGGCTTCATGCTCTTATCCAGCACGAAAATGTTCATGTTGTCCGCGGCGGTTCCGATCGGCACTGATTCCCGTCTGTCGTTTTGCGGATCAAAGGAATAAATCATGCAGCCGACGACTGTCTCTGTAGGCCCGTATTCGTTAAAAATTTCGATTTTCCCGCCGAATTTCCCGCTGATGCTACGGGCGAGCCGCGTGCTTAAATTGTCACCGCCGACAATGAATTTCCGAATGGTGCACTCAGCAGGGATATTCATCTCTTTCAATAACTGCAAGTGCGCCGGGGTCAGCTTGATAATATCCGTCCTTGAATCCTGAATAATGCAATCAAGCAAGGCAGCACTGTTTTCTCCTCTGTAGACAATAATGGAATTTCCTGTAATGAGCGGAGTGAAAACAGACGTTATCGTCAGATCAAAAGCGATGGACGAATATAGGGGAAAGTTGGTTTTTTCCCCTTTGACATAGACCCGGCGGGCCCACCAAATATAATTGGTTAAGCCCTGATGCTCAATTGCCACTCCTTTAGGCTTGCCTGTGGAGCCTGACGTATAAATGACATAAGCCAAATCCTTCGTACTGCTGATCGGTTCCAGGTCAGAGCCGTCTTCGTGGTAAGAGCTTTCCTGATCGAGGAAAACCATTGTGCCCGCAAGTTCCAACTGTTTTTGAAGATGGCTCTGCGTCAGGATGATATCAGCTTGGGAGTCTTCTACTATATACTGTATGCGATGCTTCGGATAATCCGGATCAATTGGCACATAGGCCCCTCCCGCTTTTAAAACGGCCAGTATTCCCACGACCAGTTCGATCTCATGTTCGCAAATAATCGCAGTGAGCCGGTCCGTCTTTACCCCCTTTTTCCTTAACGTTCGGGCTAATTGATTGGCACGTTCATTGAGCTGACGATATGTGAATTGCTTTTCTCCGCAAATAACAGCTGCTTGATCCGGTGTTCGTTTCATCTGTTCTTCGAATAACTGATAAATCGTCTTATCCCGCGGATATTCAGTTTTCGCAGTTTGATTGTCAACGAGAAGTGTATGTGTCTCCGATTCTGGCAAAATATCCACTTGGCCGAGGGGGAGGTCAGGCTGAAATAATATGACAGAAAATAGCCGGTTTAAATGTCCGAGCACCTGCATCATATACTGACGGTCATAGACTTGTTCATTAAAACATAACTTTAGGTCAATCAAGTCTTCACCCATAACAAACTGAAATAAAGCATCTGCAGCAGCCGTTTCTATGAAACCATCAGAATGAATTTGCTCTAGTGAAACGACTGTATGGATGATCGGCAAATGATTTGCATTGTAGTTCAGCCTCAGCTGTCCGGCCATTTTATCAAAGGGAACGTCCTGATATAAGATCGCTTCGTCCAGCGTATGTTTCAATTCATGGAAAATTGATTTAAACGTACTGCCGGAATTGATATGCTGTTTGATTAACATGAGCTGGTCTGAACGAAGATCTTCATCAGTTTCGTCTTCAAAGGTTGGAACCCCTGTAATCACGCCCTCATCCCCCGTGTATTTGTATATAAGGGATTCAATTCCGATCAGGAGAACCAGATAGACGGCCATTGGCGTTTGGTTCGTCATCGTCAGGATGCGCCGTGATACATCCGCACTCAATGAACTGTGAATACAGTCAGATCCGCTTGTTATATCACGCTTTACTGTTGAGTCGGACACTTGAAACGAAGGGAATGCACTGGGACGGTCTTCCGTGTGAAACATTCGGCCCCAGAACAACTCCTGTTGTTTGAATTCTGACATTCATATCCCTCCAGTTGGTTTCATTCCTGTTTTCAGGCAGCTGGCGGCAGCCGCGGCATTCATGCCGGGACCGCCGCTGCCCCCGTGATTAGAAATCCAATTCGATTGTGCTTGCGAGATGTTTACTTTTGTTTACTTTTTCGCTTAATTGAATGTCTTTTAAAGGAATGGCTGGGTTTCTCATAATCGCCGAAAGGATCATGACGTAATCCTTGGCCAATACAGCAATGGTTTTCTTTTTAAACAGTTTCGTACAGTAATCAAAACTGCCTTGAATCTCATCTTGATCTATTAAGAAGTTCAGCTGTAAATCAAACTTGGCTGCCGTCTCCGTTTGTTCATAAGGTCTGACTGTGAGAGAGTCCACTTCAATATCCGTTTGTTCCGTATTTTGCAGGACAAACATCGTATCAAACAATGGATTGCGGCTTAAGTCCCGTTTCACACCCAGTTTTTCAACTAATTCTTCAAAAGGATACTCTTGATGTTCAAAAGCCTTCAGCATGGTTTCTTTCGTTTCCGTTATATAATCCAAAAATGTCTTTTCCGCCATCGGAGCGGTGCGGATGGCTAATGTATTGACAAACATTCCGATAATGGGTTCCAAATCCGCATGAGGTCTCCCTGCAATAGGTGTGCCGACGACGATATCACCCTGACCGCTGTATTTAGCCAGCAGTATGGAATAGGCCGAGAACAAAATCATGTAAGCGGTCGTTCCGGTCAATTCTTCCAGCTGCTTTATCCCTTGGGTGACAGTCTTATCGAGCGTAAAATTGTGCCTTTTTCCATCAAAGCTTCTAACCGGCGGTCTCGCAAAATCTTTCGGCAGCTCGAATGACGGGAGCTCTTCATGAAATACACCAAGCCAATACTCTTCCTGCTTCTTGATTCGTTCTCTTTGTTCTTTTTGATGTTTCCATTCCGTAAAGTCTTTGTACTGAATACGGAGCGGAGCTAACTCTTTGCCGTCATACAATTGAATCAGTTCTTCGACAAAAATGTTCATGGAGGCGCCGTCCGTGATGATGTGGTGCATGTCAAACATGAAAATATGCAGGTCTTGTTCTAACTCGATGAGTCCGGCCCTGAGTAATGGAGCCTGGCTGAGATCGAACGGCCGCACGAAGGTGCGGAAACATTCCTCAACCTCGTCAGCTGTTGCCTTGTATCTTTCCATCGAAAACTCCACTTGCGGTTTGATCACCTGCATCAGTTCTCCGCGGACCATTTCAAAACCGGTACGCAGCGATTCATGACGCTGGATCAGTCTTTGGAAAGCGGTTTGCAAGCGATTCATGTCGAGTTTTCCTTCTAATGTAAGGATTCCCGGCATATTGTAGCTCAGTTCTCCGCCTTCTATTTGTGTTGACAGGTAAACCATTTTCTGTACGGACGATACGGGATAGACATCTTTTACTTTGGCTTTCGGAATGTCATCCGGCCCGTTGGTTTCAGCTTCTGCAATAGCCTGTGCCATTTCTTCAACTGTCGGACATTGAAAGACTTCTCTTAATGAAATGTTTTTGCTGAATTGCTTATGAATTTTGGCGATGAGCGTCATCCCCCGCAACGAGTGGCCGCCCAAATCGAAAAAGTTATCTTTTACACCTATTTCTTTTACCTTCAAAATGTCTTGCCAGATGCATATCAGCTGCTCTTCCATATTCGTCCGCGGAGCAACGTAGTCGGTCCCCGTTTGCAGACCTGCTTCAGGCATCGGTAATGCTCTTCGATTTACTTTTCCATTGCCGGTTAGCGGCAGTTTCTCCAGCTGGATGAAGTATGAAGGGATCATGTATCCCGGTATTTGACCAGCAAGTTTTTCTTTCAGCTGACTGATCGAGAGTGATTGCTCCGCTGTAAAATAGGCATATAAATCGCTTTGGCCATCGGTATTTTCTTTTGCTAGGACAACTGCTTCCTGTACGTGCTTGAGAAGAGCGGCCTCCACCTCACCGAGTTCAATCCGGTAACCGCGAATTTTGACCTGATGGTCTCTCCTTCCCGCATATTCAATGTTTCCGTCAGGAAGGTAACGGGCCAGATCGCCTGTTTTATACATCCGCTGATTCGAGTCATATGGGTGCGGAACAAAAGTTTCGAGCGTCAAAAGCTCCCTGTTATGATAGCCTCTGGCAAGGCTCACTCCTGAAATACAAAGTTCACCGACGATTCCGACAGGCTGAAGCGTTCCGGCTTCATTCAAAATGAAAATCTCCGTATTTGAAATCGGTTTGCCGATCGGCTGCAGCTCCTGATCTGTATTCGGATCAACGGTATACATGGTCACGACATGCGTCTCCGACGGACCGTAATGATTATGCAATGTGACTTGATGGCGTGCCAGCATGTCACGCAGCATACTTGTTGCGATGAGCTGTTCTCCCGCAGCGATGATGTGATCTACGCACTCGGCAAACGGTTCGAAATAGTGTTTCTCCGAGGCAAGAAGCTTAAGGAACGCGGTCGGAAGAAATGCTGTTTGTATCCTGTGCGTTCTGACAAAATCATTGAGCTGACGTATGTCACGTTTTGCCTCATTGCCGATGATAAAGAGTGTTCCTCCGCTTGAAAGCGCGGAGAACATTTCTTGATAGCAAACATCAAAGCTCATTGCGGCAAATTGCAGCACTCTGTCAAACTGCAGCTGCGTATGATCCTGCTCATAAGCGAGCAGATTCGTCATCGTCTTGTGCTCCAGCTGAACGCCTTTCGGCTGCCCCGTTGTGCCTGACGTGTAAATAACATACATTAAATCATTTTCCGAGCAGGAAAGATTAAGATTGTCTGCTCTGCCTTGATATATCATCGGATCATCAAGCAGAAGCACTTCTCCTTCAAAGAGCGGCGGAATAGCGTGACCTGCACAAGTCAAAAGCACATCGGCACCGCTGTCTTTCAGCATAAAAGCCCGCCGTTTTTCGGGAAGCTCCGGATCGATAGGGAGAAATGCTGCGCCGGCCTTTAATATGGCTAAAATGCCGATGATCATATGTGCTGAGCGATCCGTGAGAACGGCAACCACCTGATCAGTGCAGGCCCCCTTATCCTGAAGGACGCGCGCCAGCTGATTGGAACGCTCATTCAGCTGACGATAAGTCAGCGTCTGAATTCCAAACCGGACGGCTTCATGGTCCGGGTTAAGCTCAGCCTGCTGCTCAAAAAGCTGATGAACCGTAGTTGGAATTCGTTTTTCCGCAACTGCAGTATCGTTAAAGAGTTGCTGAATGTCTCTTTCCTCTTCCTTGGTCATCATATTCAGACGAGCCAGCTCGGCATCAGGCTGTTTAATAATCGAATCAATCAGCTGCACAAAATGCCCCATCATGCGTTCGATCGTTTCCGGTTTAAACAGAGCCGTCAAGTATTCCATCGTGAACTGAATACCCGACTCTTCTTCCACAGCCGTTAAGGTTAAATCAAATTTAGCCATCGTATGTTCGCTTGGATATGGTTTGAAAGTGACGTCATTTATCTCTAACTGTTCCTGCTCCGTGTTTTGAAGCACAAACATGGTGTCAAACAACGGATTACGGCTCAAGTCTCTGGCGATATTCAGTTGATCGATCAGCGCTTCGAACGGATAATCTTGATGTTCATAAGCTTTTAATGCATTCTCCTTCACCTCGGACAGATACTGAGAGAACGTCTTCCCTTTTTCAGGGTAATTTCTCATGGCCAGTGTATTCACAAACATTCCGATAATCGGTTCTAAATCGGCGTGCGGTCTTCCCGCTATAGGACTGCCGACAATTATGTCTTCCTGGCCGCTGTATTTTGAAAGCAATAATGTATAAGACGCAAGGAGCACCATATATAAAGTCGATTCGGTTTGGGATGCCAGCTGCTTTAATCCGGCGCTTTTTTGCTTATCAAGCGTAAACTGCATTGTGGCTCCCGCAAAATCCCGTGCCGACGGCCGGATATAATCGGTCGGCAGATGAAGGACAGGAACGTCGCCGCTGTACAGCTCTAACCAATAGGCTTCTTGATTTTGGATCTGTTTTAACCGCGCTTCGCCGGTCTGCCATACTGCGTAGTCCTTGTACTGGATGCGCAAAGGCGGTAATGTTTCTCCTTCATAAATCCGGATAAATTCTTTAATCAATACGCTCATGGATGTTCCGTCAGAAATAATATGGTGCATATCAAACATCAGAATTCCGCGGTCAGGTTGAAGTTCAATCAGCCCCACGCGAAGCAGCGGCGGCTCATCCAGATGAAAAGGACGAATAAATTGGCGGATATAAAGGTCCGCATCATCTTCTTCCCCTTGGTACCACTCTGCTTCAAACGCTGCATGATCCAATACATACTGAACGGGTTCACCGTCAGCCATTTTAAAACCGGTGCGCAAAGATTCATGGCGCAAAATCAGCGTGCGGAAGGCTTGCTGCAGCTTGTCACGGTCAAGCTTGCCTTCGACAGCCATCAGTCCCAGCATGTTGTAACTGAGTTCTCCGCCTTCCAAGTGATTCAGGATGTACAACCGTTTTTGTGCTGAGGATACCGGATAATAAGGTCTTTTTTCAATTGCAGGAATCGCAGCATATCCGGTCAGCTCCGTCTTCGTGATCGTCTGTGCGAGCTGTTCAATGGTTGGGAAACGGAAGACGTCCCGCAAAGGAATTTGGACATGCAATTGCTTTTGTATTTTTGCAATCAGCGCCGTTGCCCGCAGGGAGTGTCCGCCGATCTCAAAAAAGTGATCTCTGATCCCCACCTGCTCTAATCCGAGGACATCCTCCCAAATTGCTGTCAGTTGGATTTCTGCCGAAGTTTGCGGAGGGACGTACTCTATGCCGCTGTCACGCTTTTTGACCGGAGCCGGCAATAACTGGCGATTCAACTTCCCGTTTGGCGTCAGCGGCATCTTATCCAGCTGCACAAAATGAGCCGGGATCATATATACCGGTAAATGCCGGGCCATTCTTTCGCGAAGTTCACTGATCTGTATTGTCTTATCCGCAGCAAAGTATCCGCACAAGTAATATTCATCATCTGCATCTTTAAGGGCAGCTGCGGCGGCTTCTTGAATATCAGGAACGTTCAGCATCACCGATTCAATTTCACCGAGTTCAATCCGAAAACCTTGAATTTTCACCTGATGATCAATCCGGCCGATATATTCAATATTTCCATCCGGCAGAAGGCGGGCCAGATCACCGGTTCTGTACATTCGGTCCTCCGGTACAAACGGATCGGCAACAAATTTTTCGTCCGTCAGTTCCGGCAGGTTCAAGTAACCCCGCCCGACACCGTCCCCTGCAATATACAGCTCGCCTTGGACGCCCGCCGGCTGCAGCCGTTTTTTTGAATCAAGAATGTACATGCGGTTTCTGCCTAACGGCTTGCCTATAGGGACATAGTTTTGGCTGCGTGCCCACGCATCGGAAGAACATTCAATGTTGAACAGAGACGCGTCTACGCAAGTCTCCGTAGGCCCATAAACATTGGTAACCCCAGGTGAAGCGCCATGATCGCCGAATAATTGCATGAGCTTATTTACCGTCGTTTTGGAAAGAGCCTCTCCTCCGATTAAAAGATGCTGAAGCGTGACTCCCTGCAAATCACCTGCAGCTATCAAAAGCTTTAAGTGGGCAGGTGTTCCGTCGGTGATGTCAATCGAATGCTGCCGATAGTAACGGCATAAGGCAGCACCGTCTGACACAATCTCTTTCGGAACAATAAACAAGGTATGTCCTGACAGCAAGGAAGCATACATTTGCTGAACAGAAGCATCGAAATAATATGGAGCGAGCATGGCTACATTCAGCTCCGCATCGTAGGCAGAGTAAATTTGGCGTCGAAGTCCTTCAATCAGGTGAATGACCTGGCGATGTTCAATTAACGTGCCTTTAGGCTTGCCTGTCGTACCGGAAGTATAAATGGCATAGGCCAGTTGACTGGACTGATAAGAGAGTGCAAGACTGCTGTCTTTTTCGTGATAGAAATGTTCCTCCATGAGATCGATACATGTTCCTGGAAAGCCGATGTCATCCGGAAGCTTCCCGCGGTAAAGCAATACGCTGAGACTTGAATCATTTAAAATATAACTGATGCGTTCAGACGGAGAATCAGGATCTATCGGCAAATATGCGCCGCCCGCTTTTAAAACTCCCAAGATGCCTACAAGCATCTCAAGCGAGCGTTCTGTCATAATACCTACAAGCTGATCGTTCCGCACACCTTTTGCCTGCAAGGTTCGCGCAAGCTGATTGGCACGCCGATTCAGTTCTTCGTAGGTGAATTGTTTACCCTCGAATACAACCGCTGTATTGTCCGGAGTACGATACGCTTGCTCCTCAAACAGCTCATGAATCGTTTTTTCACGCGGGTAATGCATGTCATTAGACTGAAAGCTGCTGAGCAGATGTTCTTTTTCTTGCTGAGAGAGAAGCTCCAATTCTTCTATTTTGACAGACGGCTGCTGTAATACTTGCTGCATGAGCTGTTCAAAATGTCCGGAGAGCCGCTCCACTTCTGATTTTTCATATTCGTTTTCATTAAAACCGAAATGAACGGCCAGCTGTTTGCCAGGTATGACAACCACATTCAAATCATAGTGGGAGTGTTCCTGCATATAAAAATTCGTAATGTTCAGCTTCGTACCATGATGGCCCGTCTCTTCGACCTGCTGTCCTATCGGATAGTTTTCAAAGATCATGATATGGTCAATCAGGTTCTGCTTTTGTTCCGTTTGGGCCTGAATTTCGTATAAAGGATAAGTATCATACGATTGGGAAGCCAGCGCGTTTTGTTGAACCATTTGCATCGTATCAGCAAAAGAGCTGGTCTCATCGCAGCAGACCCGAACCGGAATGGTATTGATGAACAGGCCGATCATCTGTTCCACATCAGGAATTTCCGCCGGCCTTCCCGACACGACACTGCCAAATACAACGTCTGCGGACCCGCTGTATTTCTGTAATAAAATTCCCCACAACGTTTGGATCAACGTATTTAACGTAACCTGATGCTGATTTGCGATCTGCTGTAATTGTTTTGTCTGTTCGTGATCAAATTGGCAGATCACCTTGGCATAAGCGTATTCTTTTTGCTCATGCTGCGGTGTTTTATGAAGAAGCGCGGTTTCACCTTTATATCCTTCAAGATACTCGCTCCAGAACCGCTTTGCTGCTCCCTGATCTTGGCGGTCAAGCCACTCGATATAGTCGCTGTAAGGCGCTGCAGATGACGGTTCTGTTCCCCTTCCTTTTTGTAAGGCGCTATAATGATCAAACACTTCCTTCGTGATAAGAGACAGGCACCAGCCATCCATGACAATATGATGGAAGCTCCAAATCAAATGATAGCTGCGGTCTTCCATGCGGAAAATTGCTATGCGCATCAGAGGATCGCGAGCCAAGTCAAATCCTTTTGCCTTGTCTTCTCTTTGATAGGCTGCGATTGCACCCTCACGCCGGTGCTCCTCTATGTCACGCAAATCTGCAAAATGGATATGCGGTTTTTGCGTTTTATAGACAATTTGTAAAGGAGTATCGTTCCAGCCGCTGTAAAAACGGGTTCTGAGCACGGCGTATCTTTCAAACAATCGCTCCAAGCTTTGTTTAAACCAATCAACCTTTAACTCTCCCTGCAAATCGAACGATGCTTGTTCAAAATAAGAATGTGAGGCCTCGTCCAGCAAGCTGTGGAAGAGCATTCCTTTCTGCATCGGAGTGAGCGGATACACGTTTTCAATCTCACCTGTATGCGGCAGTTGAATGAGGAGCTGATCCAATTCGTCAATGGACATGCCTTTTAACAAAATATCGCTTGGTGTCAGTTCCGATTGTTCTTTCTGAACGCAATGCGTAATGATTGACCGCAGGCGGCTTTGAATCGTTTCCGATAACCGCTTGATTGTTTCTTTTGCGTACTGTTTGCTGCTGTAGCTGATCGTGAGCTTGAGCCGGCCCTCGGTGATCATTCCGTTTATATTCAATACATACGGTCTTTCTTGATTTCCGCTCGAGTCTGAACCGCAAGAATAAGAAGATAATTGAACCCCATGCTGCTGTAAATCTTGGTCAAACTGTCCCAGGTAGTTAAAGCTGACCTCAGGATTGAGTTTCGATGGCATTCCGCCGCTTAAGTACCTTGCTATTCCATATCCGATTCCTTTATGCGGAATTTGGCGCAGTCCTTCTTTGGTCGTTTTGATATAATCAGAGATTTCTTTGCCTGGCTGCGCGTGCAGCACAACCGGGTACAGACTAGTAAACCAGCCGACCGTGCGCGATATATCCATATCTTGAATGATCTGTTCTCTTCCGTGTCCCTCTAAATGAATCGGAATCCGGTCAAGCCCCGACCAATGGGATATAGAAAGACCAAGAGAAGTTAAAAGCAAATCATTTATTTCCGTGTTATAAGCGCGATTCGCTTGTTTTAATAAGAGCTCCGTTTCCTCTTTCGTCCATTCCGCAGTTGCTGTTTCACTGTCTTTTGCAGTTGTATGGGTTTCCTGAAAATCTTTAGGCAGCGGTTTTACTTCGGTTTGTTCGATCTTTGTCCAATATTCCTGTTCTTGTTTTATCGTTTCACTTTGCGCATATTCTGAAAGTCTCTTAGCCCATAATTGGAAAGAGTCTGTTTTTTGCGGCAGTTGAATCACTTGCCCGTTCTCGGCTTGCCTGTAGCCGGTCACGAGATCCTCCAGTAAAATGCGCCATGACACCCCGTCTACCATCAAATGATGGATGGCGATGAGCAAATGATCTCCATCTGCACATTGAAACAATCCGGCTTTCATTAACGGGCCATCACTTAAATGCATACTGCTTTGTATCTCATCAGCCTTGGCTTCAATGGTCTGCCCTGGGTCGGATTCTGCTTTCAGATTCAGGACTTCAAGGTTGTACAGTCCGCTTTGGGCGATCTCTGCATGATGTGCCTCGTAACCCTTTCCCTTAGTCTGGAACGTCATCCGGAGCGCATCGTGATGCTCTGCTATCTTTTGCAGGGTTTGACGAAGCGGCGTTTCCCGAAAACCTTCCGGCGCATGCAGCATGACGGCTTGATTATAATAATGCGGATCTATTGTTGTTTGTTCAAAAAACCAATGCTGAATAGGAGTCAGGCTGACTTTTCCTTTGACCTCACCTTGATCGGCTATACGCAGATTCTGCTTGATATGCTGACTCAATTCAGCAATCGTAGCATATTGAAACAAGTCTTTGATTTCCATTTTGTATCCGCTCTGTTTTAATCTGGATGACACTTGGATTGACTTAATGGAATCTCCGCCAAGTTCAAAGAAATTATCAAGAATACTGATATTCTCTGCGCCTAATACCGATTCCCAGGCAGAAACTAATATTTCTTCCGCTTTTGTTCGGGGAGCTTTATACTCTGCTCTGTCCTGCAGCTCGAAATCCGGAGCCGGCAGCCCTTTTTTGTTTATTTTTCCGTTAGACGTTAAAGGCATTTCATCAAGCTCGATAAAATAAGCCGGAACCATATAACCCGCCAGGCTGTGAGACAGTTGTTTCCGGAGCCGGGCTGCCGTTGTTTGCCCGCCGCTCACGTAATATGCACACAATTGTTTAAACCCGTTGGCATCAACTCTTGCTGTAACGACAGCTTCCTTGACCGCTTCTTCTTGAAGCAGCGCCGCCTCGATTTCGCCTAATTCGATACGGTAGCCTCTGATTTTCACTTGTTCATCTATTCTGCCCGCATATTCAATGTTTCCGTCAGCCAGCCACTTCGCCAAATCTCCGGTCTTATACATCTTGGCTCCCGGTTCGAACGGGTCATCGACGAATTTCTCTGCCGTCAATTCCGGACGGTTCAAATATCCTCTTGCTACACCGGCGCCGCTGATATAGATTTCTCCTGGGACACCGATCGGCGCGGGTTTCATATTCTCATCCAGCACATAAATGCTCGTGTTTGCCGCAGCGGTTCCGATCGGTACCGATTCCCGTCTGTCCTTTGCGGCATCATAACGGTAAATCATGCAGCCGACAACGGTTTCCGTGGGCCCGTATTCATTGCATATTTCAATCCGGCCTTCGAACTGTTCATGAATACTTTGGGCTAACCGGGTGCTTAAGTTTTCTCCGCCCACAATCATTCTTCGGACAGCCGTTTGATCGGCGATGTTCATTTCCTTCAAAACCTGCAAATGGGCCGGGGTCAATTTAATAATATCCACCCTCGGGTCTTGCACAATCGATTCAAGCAGAGCTGTTTTATCCTCTCCGTCATAGACGATGATCGTATTACCTGTGATAAGCGGTGTGAAAATAGAAGTCACCGTCAGATCAAAAGAGATGGAAGAGTACAGCGGGAAGTTGGTTTTCTCGCCTTTTACATAAACTTCTTTCGCCCACCAAATATAATTGGTCAAGCCCCGGTGCTCGATTAATACGCCTTTTGGCCGCCCTGTAGAGCCTGACGTATAAATGACATATGCCAAATGGCTTGCATCACTTATCGGCTCAAGGTCAGAGTCATCTTGATGATACGACTCTTCATCATCCAGTAAAATCGTGACGCCTTCATAGGAAAGCTGTTCCCTGACATCTCGCTGCGTCAAAACGATTCCGGCTTGGGAGTCATCGAGCATATACCGGATGCGGTCTTGCGGATATTCCGGATCTATAGGGACATAGGCGCCGCCTGATTTTAAAACGGCAAGGATTCCGACCACCGATTCGATGCTGTTTCTGCTGATGATGGCTACAGGATGATCCGCCTGCACTCCCTTTGCTCTTAACGTTCGCGCCAGCCGGTTTGCCCGCTTATTGAGCTCTCCGTACGTGAGCTGCCTGTCCTTATCAATGACGGCCGCTTGATCGGGCGTACGCTGCGATTGCTCTTCAAATAATTGATGAACGGGCGTCTGCGGAAATGGCGCATCCGTGTCGTTAAGCGTCTGCAGAAGGGTTCTTTTTTCGCCTTCCGTCAACAAATCCACTTGATCCACCCGGACATCCGGATCTGTCACGACTTGATGCAGGATTTGCATGAAATGTTCCCGAACCCGCTCTACGCTTGCCCGCTCATACACATTGGCATTGTATTCAAAAGAGATGTTCATCTCGTCGCCCGGTATAACGGTCATATTAAAATCATAGTTGGTCTGCTCTTCCATTTGTACGTTGGAAATGGTGATGGATGATCCGTTTTGCCGGCCAATGCTCTCCATATATTGATCAACAGGATAATTTTCGAAGATCATTAAATGTGTAATTAAATCTTGCTTTTGCGTTGTACGCGCTTGAATATCGTACAACGGGTGCGTCTCGAATTGTTGAGATGCTACAGCCCTTTCCTGCGCTTCTTTCATAAGCTCGGCAAACGTTGTCCCGGCTTCATACCTGAACCGGACGGGAATGGTGTTAATGAATAAGCCGATCATTGTTTCCACATTCGGAATTCCAGCCGGTCTTCCGGATACGACACTCCCAAAAACAACGTCCTTGCTTCGGTTATATTTTTGCAGCAAAACCGCCCATGCCGTCTGCAGCAGCGTGTTCAGCGTGACTTGGCGCCCGCCGGCCGTCTGCTTCATTTTTAAAGTGAGGTCGGTGCTTATGTCACACGTCACTTTTTCTGGAATGTATCGTTCTTCTGGTGCATGGTGATCCTTAGGAAGGCCGGTTTGCTCTTCATATCCCTCCAAGTATTGATCCCAATAAGCCATGGCCTCTTTTGCATCTTGCCGGCTGAGCCATTCAATATATTGACTGTACGGAGTAATTGGCGATTGTTCAGGCTGTTTTTTGTGAAGCAAGGCAAAGTAATGCTCGAATATTTCTTTTGTAATCAGCGGCAGGCACCAGCCGTCCATCAGAATATGGTGAAAACTCCATATGAAACGGTATGTCTTTTCATCCGTTCGAAGAATGAGTAACCGCATTAATGCGCCTTTCTCTAAATCGAACCCCCGCATTTTATCTTCTCTGGCATACTGCTGAATCATCTCTTCTCTTTGTGATTCCTTCATCTCGCGTAAGTCAATGAATTCAAAACCGATCTTTTTCGTTTTCAATATGATTTGCAGCGGCTGATCCTTCCAGCCTCTGTAAAAATTCGTCCGGAAAATATCATATTTTTGCGATAAGCCATCCAAGCTTTTTGAAAATGCATCAATGTCTAACTCTCCGTGCAGATCAAACATCGTTTGCTGAAAATAAGCACCTGAATTCGGATCAAATAAGCTGTGAAACAGCATGCCCTTCTGCATCGGTGTTAATGGATAAATATTTTCCGCCTCGCCTAATTCACGCGTCTGCTCTAAAAGCTGTTCAAGTTCGCCGATTGAGATGTCTTTCAACAGGATGTCACTTGGTGTGAGGGAAGTCTGCTGCCGGCTTACGCAATGTGCAATGACTTCTTGCAGACTTTCTTTCAAGTTCCGTGCAAATTGCGCCATAGTAGATCTTTCGTATTGTTTGCTGCTGTAGCTCAGTGTCAGCGATAATGTCCCTTCAGAAATCATGCCGTTTACATCAAGAATGGCTGTTCTCTCTTGGTTTTCGTTCATCGATAACCCTGTGGAAAAAGGCGATATGCGCAAAGCTTGATGATTCAGGTTTTGATCAAACTGACCCAAGTAATTAAACGATATTTCCGGTTTCAGCTGCAGGCTGTCGGCTTCGGGATGCCCGGATACATATTTGATGATGCTGTAATTCATGCCTTTATCCGGGATACGGCGCAGCCCTTCTTTCACGGTCTTAATCCGCTGTGACAAGTCTTTTCCGGCTTCCATCCTCAGGACGACAGGGTACTGGCTTGTAAACCATCCGATCGTGCGGGAGATATCCGCATCCGGAATAATCGGCTCTCTCCCGTGCCCTTCCACATTTACGACAATGTCTTCCATGCCAGTCCACCTGTGAACGGCGAGACCTAACGAAGTCAGCAGCAGATCATTGATATCCGTGTTGTAGGCCCGGTTCGCTTGTTTTAACAATTGCTCCGTTTCCTCTTTTGTCCATTGAATCGTCACTTCTTCGCTGTCTCTTAATAATGAACCTTCGCTTATTTTGTCCTTAGGCAATGGCTGCGGCTCCGTGCTTGAAAGCTCGGCCCAATAAGCAATCTCTTCTTCCATGTCGGTTTCTTTCGCATATTTGGACAATTGATCAGCCCAGAATGGAAATGAATCTGTTTTTTGCGGAAGGCGGATGGTTTGTCCGCCCTCTGCCTGCTCATAACCGCTTGCAAAATCTTCAAGTAAAATGCGCCACGATACTCCGTCAATCACCAAATGATGAATTGCAATCAGCAAATGATCTCCGTCGGGGCATTGGAACAAACCAAGTTTCATCAAAGGCCCCCGGTCTAATGCCATGCTGCTTTGAATCTCATTCGCTTTATCGGCAATCGCTTGAGCCGGATCGGTTTCCTCTTTATAATTCATCACTTCCAGATGATATAATTCACTTTCATCCGTTCCTGTAATTCGCGGAGCGTACCCGTTCGGTGTTTTTTCGAAAACCATCCTAAGGGCATCGTGATGCGACGCGATCCGTTCCATCGTCCGGCGAAGCGGAGCCTCTTTCAAGCCTTCCGCCGAATATAACATGACGGCCTGATTGTAATGGTGAGCTTGCGGCATTTTTTGTTCAAAAAACCAATGCTGTATCGGGGTCAGGTTTGTGCTGCCGGTCACTTCCTCTTGAACAGCCATCCTGCCGATCGGCACGACAAATTGACTTAGTTCTGCAATCGCGGGATATTTAAACAGATGTTTCATATCAACCTTGTATCCGGCTTGATACAATCTGGAAGACACCTGAATTGATTTAATCGAATCTCCGCCATAATCAAAGAAATTATCCAGAATTCCGATACGTTCTGCCCCTAATACTTCTTGCCAGATGGACGCCAGCAGTTCTTCTGTTATGTTCCGCGGGGCTATGTATTCGTTATCCGTCCGCGTATTTTCTTCATCAGCAGGCAAAGCTTTCAAATCAATTTTTCCATTGGAAGTGAGCGGTATGCGTTCCAAATGGATAAAGTAAGAGGGAATCATATAATCCGGCAGTTTACGGGATAAGTCGGCTCTGAACTGTGCAGTCATAGAAGGCTCGCCGACATAATAGGCATACAATTGCTTGGCTCCGTCTGCGCCTTCCCGCGCAATGACTGCAGCTTCACGAACATTTTCCAGATTGAACATGGCCGCCTCTACCTCGCCGATTTCGATTCGGTAGCCGCGAATTTTCACTTGATGATCGATCCGCCCTGCGTATTCGATTCTTCCATCTGGCAGCCATCTGGCGAGATCCCCCGTTCTATACATCTTTTGACCGGAGAGATGCAAATGCTGAACAAATTTTTCCTCCGTCAGCTCAGGCCGATTCAGGTAGCCGCGGGCCACCCCGGCGCCTCCGACATACAGCTCTCCCGGTACGCCGATCGGCTGGATTTGCTGGTGCGCTCCTAAAATATAGGCTTGATGGTTCGCCACCGGTTTGCCGATTGTGATCTGTTCATCAGCAGACTGAACAGGGTGAAAGGTCGATACCACGCTGTTTTCTGTCGGTCCGTATTCATTATTGATCCGAATGTGAGGCTGCAGAGAATACAGCTTCTCAACTGTGTCTGTTTCCAGCTGCTCTCCGCCTACAACAACATGCTGAACATGAATGAAGTCGTCCGCGTTCATCTCTTCGATCATCGTTTTCAAAAGACGGGGAGAAGTTGAAAAATGTGTAATCCGCTCTTGTTTCAAGACATTTTGAATGGCGAAAAGGTCTTTATTTTCTTCATTCGGCAAAAGGTGCAAAGTCGCACCCGAGATAAGCGGGCCGAAGAAATTTAAAATGAACGCATCAAAAACATACGGGTACAAGACAAGCACGCGATCCGCTGAAGAATGCTTGAAAAACGCCTTCTTCCACTGGAGCGAATTCACAATACCGCCGTGTTCAACCATGACTCCTTTCGGCTTTCCTGTTGTGCCCGAGGTGTATATAACATAGGCTAAATGGTTGTGTCCCGCTATCGGTGATAACAATGAGGCATTCGCATGGTAAGATGCTTCATCATTTAAATCAATCACCGGGCCGTCAAAGGTGAGACTGTTTTTTAAATGATGCTGAACAAGGAGAACGTCTGCATTCGCATCATGAAGCAAATATTGAATCCGCTCGTTTGGATATTCAGGGTCCAGGGGCACATAAGCGCCCCCCGCCTTCCAAACGGCTATGATTGACACGATCATCTCTAATGAACGATCAGCCAGAATGGCGACCAATGTATCGGCTTGAACCCCGCAATTACGCAATGTTCTTGCCAAACGGTTCGCCTTTTCATTCAATTCCCTGTACGTCAAATGGGCGTTTTTAAACTTGACCGCCGTGTGCTCAGGCGTTCTTTCTGCCTGTTCTTCAAATAATTGATAGACGGTTCTGCTCCCGGAGTAATCTCTGCCGGTATCATTAAAATCAAACAATAGTTTCTGTTTTTCTGCTTCGGGTATCATTTCTGCCGTATGGATCTTCGCTTGAGGGTGAAACAAGATTACGGACAGCAGCTGATCCAAATGGGCTGTCATTTGATCCATATAGCGCTCATCGTACAGATTGCCGTTATAAAAAAGCTTCAAATGAATCCCGTTGTTTTCTAAATCAAAGTGAAACAGCGTATCGGCTGCAATGTCTTCTTTAAATTGCAAAGAATGAATTTCGTTAAGCGAAACGACAGTATGAATCAGTGGCAGACGCTCATCATTGTAATGCACGTTTAGATGTTGAACCATTTTTCTAAACGGCAGGTTTTGATTTTTCAGAGAATCATTAACGGCTTCTTTCAGCTGTTCAAACACGGTTTTAAATGTACTCTCGTTTGAAAGCGTATTTTTCAAAAGAACAACGGTGTTAACGGCTGACTGGCTGCTTTTTTGCTTCGATACCGTTGGAATGCCGAGAATCAGGCTCGTTCGATCGGTATATTTATACAGCAAGCATTCAATACCTGCCAATAAAATCAAATAGGCCGCCATTTCGGAATGATTGGCCATTGTCATGACTCTTTGAGATACTTCCGGAGATAAGGAACGGCTGATGCATTTTTCCTGGTAGCCGGTACGGGCCAATGACACATTATCCGTTGCTTTAAAGTAAGGGAATACGCTTAGGCCGTCTTCTTCGTCAAACAGGTTTTCCCAGTACGTTTCTTGATTTCTAAATACCGACATTGGAGCACCTCATTTTATATAATTTAAAGAAATAAATGCTTTTCCCTAAAAGTTCAATTGAATAGAATCAAGCGCGTTCTCTTCTTCCTCAATACTTCCGCTCAATCCGATTTGATCGATCAGAATGTCCGGCTGTTCCAGAATCGCTAATAGGATGTGTAAATAGTCGTTTGATAGAATCTCGATTCTGCTTTTCTTAAACAGTTTTTTCGAATATTCAAACAGCCCGTGATAGTTGTCGTGATCCGCCTGAATCGACAAGGTCAAATCGAACTTGGCAACCGGATGATGAAATGGATACGGCTTGAGCTGCAGGGAATCAAATGTCAATTCAGCCTGGTCGAGATTTTGCAGCACAAACATCGTATCGAATAAAGGATTGCGGCTTGAATCTTTCGGAAGATGTAAATGCTGTATCAATTCTTCCAACGGATAGTCTTGATTTTTATAGGCGTTCAGCATGTTTTCCTTTACTTCGTTTAAGTAGGCATCAAATGTTTTACGGCCCGCCGGGTGATTCCGAATGACTAACGTATTGACGAACATTCCCACAACTGACTCCACATCCAAATGAGTCCGCCCGGCAGACGGCGTTCCTACGATAATATCCTCTTGTCCGCTGTATTTAGATAAAAGAATCGTATAGGCCGCCAATAAAATCATATACAGTGTTGCGCCTGTTTCTTCTTCCATATGGCTTAAACGCTGTTTCAAGTGTTCCGGTATAACAAATTCGAATGATTCGCCTTCGTAATCGCGTATGGCAGGTCTCTCATAATCCGCAGGCATATCCAGTACGGGAATGTCATCGTGAAACTGATCCAGCCAATACGCTTCCTGGCTCTTGATGTTCCGTCTCTGAATGTCCGATTGCTGCCAAACCGCATAATCTTTATATTGAACTGAAAGCGGGTCCGGTTGGTTCCCTGCGTAGAGCCGGCTCAGATCGTTCATCATAATATTGACGGACACGCCGTCAGAAATGATATGATGCATATCAACCACAAGCACATGCCGCAAAGGTTCAATTTCAATTAATCCCGCTCGCATCAGAGGCGGTTTGGCTAAATCAAACGCTTGGATGAATTCAAGCACACGGTCTTCCGCTTCTTCCTTGCTTGCTTGAATTTGTTCTATTGTAAATTCGACGCTTTGATGAATTCGCTGTGCCGGCTCACCTTCATATAATTCAAAGCTGGTCCGCAACGCTTCATGACGCTCGATTAATTTTTGAAAAGCGTCGTTTAACCGGTCGGGATCAACTTCTCCTTCCACGCTCACGGCACCCGTCATATTGTAAGTCAGCTCGCCGCCTTCTGCGTGACTTAACAAATACATCCGTCTCTGAGCTGAAGAAACCGGATAATAGGACATTTCCTTTGCGGCCGGGATCGGTATATATTGATTTTTGTCCATGTGTAACGTCTTTTCAGCCAATTGTTCAATGGTAGGAAACTTGAATATGTCTTTTAGAGACAGATTCACATCCAGCTCTTTTTGAATTCTGGCGGCTAAGGCCGCTGCGCGAATGGAGTTTCCTCCGAGATCAAAGAAATTATGTTTAATCCCCGCACGGCTTATTCCGAGCACTTCCTGCCATAAATCTGCGAGTTTGGACTCCGCCTCATTGCCCGGCGGAACATATTCAGCTGTCTGCTGAAGACTCGCTTCTGGCGCGGGCAGTGCCTTACGGTTTATTTTCCCGTTGGACGTTAACGGCATATCGTCCAGACGGACAAAATAAGAAGGAATCATGAAGTCCGGAAGCTCGGATGACAGTTGTTCCCTAAGCTGCGCAGCCGCTATAGGCTTGTCGCTTACGTAATACGCGCATAATTGTTTTAAGCCGTCTTCTTCTTCTTTCACTGTAACCGCGGCTTTTTGCACCGCTTCCGCGTTATGCATCGCCGCTTCGATTTCACCAAGCTCGATTCGGTGTCCCCTGATTTTGACTTGTTCATCAACGCGCCCAATATATACAAGATTTCCATCCTTCAATCGTTTAGCCAAATCCCCTGTTTTGTACATCTTCGCTCCCGGTATAAATGGGTTTTCAATAAATTTCTCTGCCGTTAAATCCGGGCGGTTCCAATACCCTCTGGCCACACCCGGTCCGCTGATATACATTTCGCCGATTACCCCGACCGGAACCAGGTTTCTGCTTGCATCGGCCACATAAATATCCGTATTGGCAGCCGGAGTGCCGATCGGTACAAATTCCCGCTTGTCCCGTTCTGCGTCGAAGTGATAAATCATACATCCGACGACAGCTTCCGTCGGTCCGTATTCATTGAAAATGTCCAGCCGGTCTTTAAACTGCTCGCTGACACTTTTGGCCAGACGGGTGCTTAAATTTTCTCCGCCCACAATCATTTTCCGAATTGCGGTGCCGCCTGCTATATTCATCTCCTTGATGACGTGCAAATGTGCCGGTGTCAATTTGATCATGTCTATTCTTGTGTCCTTTATAATCTCAGAAAGCACGGTGCTTTTGTCCTCTCCATCGAAGACAACGATGGTATTTCCTGTAGCCAGCGGTGTAAATATCGAAGTCACCGTCAGATCGAAAGAGATGGAAGAGTATAATGGGAAGTTGGTTTTCTCACCCTTTACATAAACCTCTTTCGCCCACCAAATATAATTAGCCAGCCCTTGGTGCTCAATGAGTACACCTTTCGGATTTCCCGTAGAACCCGACGTATAGATCATGTAGGCCAAATCATGTACATTGCTATCCAATTCAAGATTCGAGCGGTCCTCATGATATGAACTTTCCTCATCCAAAAGCACAACGTCACCATCATACGGTAATTGATCTTGCAGGCTCTGCAGTGTCAACACAACCTCCGCTTTTGAATCTCTCAGCATATATTGAATCCGATCTTCCGGATATTCAGGGTCAATAGGCACGTATGCGCCGCCGGATTTCAGAACTGCCAAAATTCCAACAATCAGCTCAAGGCAATGCGGAGAAAGGATGGCAACGAATTGATCCGCTTGTACGCCTTTTGTCCGTAACGTCCGCGCCAATTGGTTCGCCCGTTCATTGAGCTGTCTGTACGTATACTGCTCATTGCCAAAAATAACGGCTGGATGATCGGGCCGCTGTGCCGCTTGTTTTTCAAACCATCGGGTTACTGTTTCCTTATGCGGATACGGCGTCTTTGTGTCATTACACTCCGTCAGCAATTGATGCCGTTCGGTTTCAGACAGCATAGGAACGGAAGACAGCGTCATCTCCGGCTGCTCCACAAGGCTGTTTAAAATGCCGGTATAGTGTCTGGTGATCTGTTCAATGGTGTCTTTTTCAAACTGTCCCGATTTAAAATCAAAATGCATCTCGATTTGTTGTCCGGCATCTTCGATCGTGAGCATCAAATCATATAAAGAGACTCCGGGATTTCGCTCTTTCACCTTAAACGTACATTCATCGTGCCGGATTTCATGAAATTCAATATTTTGAAATACAAACATCGTGTTAAACAGCGATGTTCCCGTTGTTTCTCGCTGAACATTTAATTTCTCCACAAGCCTGTCGAATGGATAGTCTTGGTTTTCGAAAGCGTCAAGCGTCTGCCGCTTTACTTCTTCCAGATAATCCGAGAACTTTCGATTGGCGTGCGGCTTCGTTCGGATTCCGATGGTTTGTATGAAAATACCGATGATATTTTCAATATCCGGATGATTTCTTCCTGAAGCAGGCGTACCTACGACTATGTCTTCTTGGCCCGTATATTTATGTAGCAGCACTTTGTAGGCCGCCAGCATCACCGTATAGAGAGTCGTTCCCGCTTTTTGCGCCAGATCTTGCAGCGAACGGATGATATCCGGCTGTAAAGAGCACGTCACGCGCTGTCCCTCAGAAGACTGCTCTGCCGCTTTTGAGCCGTCTGTCGGCAATTGAAGGACCGGGATTTCGTCTTGAAATTGTTCCAGCCAATATGCCTCCTGCCGCTTCATGGCATCCTCATTCAGCCATTGGTTTTGCCATTCTGCGAAATCTTTATATTCAAATTCAATATCCGCTAGCGGTTTTTGATGATATAAAGCCAGCAATTCATTTGTAAGGATGTTGACGGAATAACCGTCCGAAATGATATGGTGCATATCGATGAGCAGTTCGGCCTGCTCGTTTTCAATCTTGATCAGCTCCGCGCGAACCAAAGGAGCTTGTTCCAAGCGGAACGGTTTTACAAATCGGTCTGCATAAGCTTCAAATTCGTTCCGGCTCATGGTCCGGACTTTAACGTTAAAATCGACTTCGTTTTCAAGTTTCTGAACGATTTCCCCGTCTATCATTTCAAAGTATGTGCGAAACGCTTCATGCCGCTCTATGACTTGCTGAAGGGAAGAAATCAAGGCATGCTCATCGTACTTCCCTATAATTGATATTTGGCCGAACATATTTTGAGCCAGCTGATCCGGCTCCATTTGGTGGAGGAAATATACTCTTTGCTGCGCCGGCGATGTCGGGTAATACGCTTTTTTCTCAGCAGCTTTGATTGGGAGGTGCATGACTTTCGTTTCATTCTGAATGAAACGTGCTAATTCCTTAACAGTCTGGTGATTGAAAAATTGTCCGATGGAAACTTTTTGCTGAAATGTCTTCTGAACTTTGGAAAGCATAAGCGTCGCTTGGAGTGAGTTTCCTCCCAGTTCCAGAAAGCGATCTAATCTGCCAACCCGCTCAAGGCCGAAAAGCTCCTCCCAAATCTGCGCCAGCTGCCGCTCCGTTTCATTTGCCGGCGCCTCGTAGGCATCAGCAAGGTTTTCCGTATTGCTTACAATTGAAGAAACCCGCTTTTGGTGTTCAGCGTAAAGTTCTTGTAAATGATGCTGTTCTTCATCGGAAAACATCACCAAGGCGTTAAGAGGGACTGAATCCCCCTCAACCATCTTTTGCAGCAATGTCGTAAAGCCCGCTCCCCACTTTTTCATGATCTCCGGACTGACGACATTCGTATTAAAATCAAAATCAAGAATGTATTCTTGATCCACATCCGTTACGTTAAGAAACAGATCGTATGAAATGCATTTCATAGGGTAAGCAACGAGCTCAGCTTCCGCCTTTCCGAAGTGAAGCTTTCGAAAAGGCCTGTCCAAATTAAAAATAATACGCATGTCCGGCACATGATCGTGCGGAAGTTCTCTGGCCGTCAGTGTCATCGGAACGGCTTGATGGCGCATGGCTTGATTCACGTTTTCTTTCATCCGGCCCAGATAGCCGGATAAAGTGCTTTCTGAAGAAGCCGTGTTTTTTACCGGAATCATATTGACGCAATTTCCAATCAGATCATGCTGTTTCATATGGGATTGACCGGCTGTCGGCATCCCGATTACAAGGCCCGTCTGTTTGGTAAGCCGGTGCAGAAAAAGGTGAAATGCACCAAGCATCGTTACAAATACGCTATTTTTCATCCGAATGCTTAAAGACTTTAAGGCCTCGCTTAAAGGCCGCCCAAGCCGGACGGTACACCGGTCTCCCTCGTATCCGTTCTGATGGCGGGGAGAAGCGGCGCCCGGCAGGACTGCCTGCTGTATCGGTTCTGAGAAATGATGCCGCCAATACCGGACTCCTTCTTCATAATGGCCGCTGTCAATTTGCGCCTGCTGCCAGTCTAAATATTGGCGAAATGAAGCAGCGGCCTCTTTTTGCTGAAATGATTTTCCTTGTACGATTGCCGCGTAGCTGCTCTCCAGCTCTTGAACAAAAACGGCGATCGACCATCCATCGGCAATGATATGGTGGAACGTGAGCACAATCAGATGCTCATTGTGAGCCGATGTAAGCACATGGATTCTAAACAAAGGCTTTTGGTCATGGAAATCAAACGGCCGTTTAGCATCTTCTGTCAGCCATTTCTGAATTTCTGTTTCCCGCTGCTCTTCCGGGTGACCGGTAAAATCAATGACAGGTATTTCTATAGTCATCCGTTCCTGCACTTGCTGTACTTCGTCATCGGGATGAATCACCGTACGTAAAGCTTCATGACGGTCGACGATATGCCGGACGGCTTGTTTTAATGGTGTATGCTGCAGTTCGCCCTTTACTTTCAGCATAATGGACTGGTTTAAAGCTGCAGAAGCTTCATTCCCATAATGGGATGCCATGACCAATTGTTTTTGTTCATCTGAAAGCTCGTACGCCCCTGATTTGTTATGTCCGCCGTCATCAGGAGAATCCGGGCCTTCCGGAATAAATCCGCCTCGGCGAAGATCCTTCACCGTGTCTTTAACAGCTTGAATGATGTGTTCAATATCATCCGCGGTATGCGCCGTGGATAGGAAGCAGTTGCGTCCTTCCCACACATAGATCCCTTTATAATTGAGATGGTAAAAGAACAAGTCGTTATCAAGCGATGAGACAAACCGGAATAAAGAACCGAATTGAACCATGCGGATAGGCACTTGCGATTGTTCAAAGAAGCGATTTAGCCGATCAACCAGGGAGGCTGTTTTTTGATTCAGCTGTTCATACAGGTGTTCTCCCTCGGTTTGTAAATGGCGAAGCACGGCTAACGACATTCTCATGGTAAGCGGGTGAGTATTGAAGGTGCCGGCCACAAACGTGCGTTTCGCCTCATCTTGCGGATAGGAATCGTCCCCATACTGCCAGGTTCCCCCGTCGATCGCATTCATGAATTCAGCTTTTCCGGCAACAATCCCTAACGGCTGTCCGCCGCCGATGATTTTTCCGTAGGTCACTAAATCAGCCTGAATACCGAACCATTCCTGGGCGCCGCCGAGACCGATCCGAAATCCGGTAATAATTTCATCGATAATCAAAGCTGTTCCGGATTGCTGCGTGATCGCCCGCAATTCTTTCAAAAATGCCTGCGGCTGCAAATCCGGCCTGCGGCTTTGTACCGGTTCCACCAGTACGGCTGCCAATTCATCACCGAGGCTGCGAATCACATCGAGCGAATCGGGATTGTTGTAATGTAAAATAATCAAATCATCCATATAGCTCTGCAGTATACCCGGAGCCAGCGGATTCGCAGACGAGGCTCCGCCTTTAGTGCCGGCAACCCCTAATACGCCGTCAAATGTACCGTGATAAGACCCCGAGAAGGCCACAACTTTCTTTCTTCCTGTTGCCGCCCGCGCTAAACGAAGGGCAACCATGACAGCCTCTGTTCCGGAATTATAGAAAGCGACCCTTTCCACCCCAGTGCATGTGCGGATCCGATCGGCAACTTCTCCTGCGACATCCGACATCGGGCCGAGCGGAGGCAATGATGAACGGACTGAATCATCGATAACCTGTGTAATAAAGGAAGGATGGTGTCCGAAAAGGTTAACCCCGAATCCCATGGTGATATCAATGTATTCGTTGCCGTCAACATCCCACATCTTGGAACCGTCAGAACGTTCGGCAATAATCGGGTACACGATTTCCTTCCAATATGAACGGAAGCTGGACAAGTTGCGGTTATTTGCATGAGCAAATCGGGTTTTGTCCGTATACTGTTTGGAACCTTTCGTTTTATCTGCATATTTCACGATGAAATCTTCTAAATATTGTTTTTGCCGTGCGGTATAGTGTCCCTGTTCATGCAGGTTCTGAGGCTGAAAAGGAACATAAGGTTTCGTTTCTCGAGTCAATGTCTTTTCTGCAGTGACAGCCGGAGGCCCCTGCTTGACAGAAGGAATTGATTTCTCTTGGGTTTTATCGTGTTCTTTCACATCGGAATGATGACCGCCGTTTCTCAGCAAATTAAAGCTATTTAACTGAGCTTGCAAGGTGTCCTGGATTAATTGATTCTGAGAAGCAATTATTTTTTCGAGCATATGTCCTTGATGATCTTCTCTGTGGCCAGATTCAGGCTGTGCTTCTGGAATGACCAGTGTTTCCTGCGCCGGAACATTCTCTTGAGCCGGAGCGGATGCATGAGATGATGGAACAGTCTCAGCCAAGTATTCGATGACACTTTGAAGGTTGTTCATCGTATCAAAAAAACGATCCATCGGGATGTCTATCCCAAATTCATCAGCGATAGCTTTTTTGACCTGTGACAGCATGATAGAATCCATTCCGAGCCCGATAAAATGGGCATTCAGATCGAGTTCCTCCGCTCTGATTCCAGAAGCATTGCTGATGACTGTTTTCAGGAAGGATTCAATATGCGCCTTCGATTGATTGATGTTCAATGCGGCTTCTCCTTTCTCTCGGCCCTCGTTTAGGCGCAATTGGTCAGCTTCAGCCCAGCAGCGGTTCCGTTCAAACGGATACAGGGGCAATGGCGTTTTTTGTACGGTTTCACCGGCGTAAATGGCGCTCCAGTCTATAACGGCTCCCTGCACAAATAATTCGGCGGCGCGATTCAGCCATGTGATCCGTTCATCATGCGTTCGTATACGCTGCTCCAACAGAGCGGCTGCTTGTTTATTCAGCTCCTCTTTATGAGCAGGCAGCATTTCCTTCAAGTTCTTATAACCAACGTATACTCCGGGAAGATGTCTGTCTCCTTGAATTACGGAAGTCAGCTTGTCACATAATTCCTGCTTACTGAATACAATCATGGCAATACCATGATCCAAATGAGCCCTGCCCGTGCCGGCTGTATAGCAAATGGACTTTAATGAAGCTTGTCTGTCATCTGCTGCATATTGCCGGTACTGCTGTGCAAGTTCATAGAGTGATTTTTCAGTATGAGCAGATAAAACAAATAGGTGCGGCTCACCGTCATCGGGTGCATCCTCATTTTGAGAAGTATATTCCTCTAATACCACATGAGCGTTCGTTCCGCTAAAACCGAACGAGCTGATTCCGCCTCGCAGCGGCTCATCACCGGATGTGAACTCCGCAGCTTCCTGATTCACATAAAATGGTGAAGAGTGAAAATGAATGAGCGGATTAGGTTCATTAAAGTGCGCTAAAGGCGGGTTTTTCTTATGATTCAGCATGAGGACAGATTTGATCAGTCCGACGATGCCTGCTGCTTCAAACAAATGACCGATGTTCGATTTAACAGAACCAATCGCACAAAATTGCTTTTTTGCCGTGTGTTTTTCAAACGCTTTACAAAGCCCGTTGAATTCAACCGGATCGCCGAGCTTTGTTCCGGTGCCATGCGCTTCGATGAAAGACAGCGTTTCAGGAGCAATGCCCGCGTCTTTCCAGGCCGTCTCAATGACCTCAGTCTGAGCTGCCGGATTCGGTGCGGTAATTCCGGCGGTCGTTCCGTCTTGATTTATCGCGCTTCCTTTAATCACGCCGTAAATATGGTCTCCGTCGCGAACTGCATCCTGCAAAGGTTTTAACAGGACTGCCGCCGCGCCTTCACCCGAGCCAGTGCCGTCTGAATCTTTGCTGAACGTTTTCGTGTACCCGTCCGAGGATTCCATATCAAGTCCGATACGGATCGGCAAGAGCGATGTCCGGATCCCGCCGGCAAGAGCCATGTCACAATCGCCGGAAATTAAAGATTTGCATGCCATATGAACGGCGGCAAGCGATGAAGAGCAGGCCGTATCCACCGTGACCGCCGGCCCTTTTAAATTTAAGAAATAAGCAATCCGGCTGGCTAACACGGAAGGAAGATTGCCTACTATATATTGATGAAGTTCCTCCGGATAATTCGCAGAAAGGAGGCGTTCATAATCGTAGCCCACCTTCGAGTACCCCGCATATACCCCGACCCGGCTCCCGTTTATCCCGTCCCCGGCATAGCCCGCATCTTCAATCGCATGCCATGCAGACTGCAAAAACAGTCTTTGGTTAGGATCCATAAACTGAGCGGTTTTAGGCGCTAAACCGAAAAACGAATAATCAAAACGGTCGATTTCATCTAAATAACCGCCCTTCACAAACTGATTCTCATTGAATTCACTTTGGATGGACTTTAAATAATCCGCCGCATCTTTCAGCCGGGATGCAGGGTATTCTCGAATGCTGTGCTCTCCTTTTTCTAGCAAATCCCAAAAATCACTTTTGGTCGATGCTCCCGGAACATTGAGCGACATCCCGATAATGGCGATATCTTTCGGTGTCACATGGCTTGGTTTTGCTGTCACGTTCTGCTTGATTTCAGCCCGGCTTTCAGACAGATATGCCGCTAAATCAGTGATAGAAGGATACGTAAAGAGATCGGAGACGGCAAGCTCGCGTCCAAATCTCTGTTCTATACGCTCGGCAGCCTGTGATAACTGTAATGAATTTGCGCCCATATCAAAATAACTGTCAGTGAGGTAAACCTTTTTCCCATCGAGCACATCGGAAAAGATAGACAGTAATTCCGTTTCGATTTCATGAATGGGAGTCTCTCCGGTTTTTACAGGGTTGCTCTCCAAACAAGCATTGATGGCGGCAGACTCTAATGAAAAATCCCCTGCCTCATACTGTCTGGCCAGTTCATAACGTTTCACCTTCCCGCTCGTCGTTTTTGGCAGCTTTTTGATCGGGAGGACTTCTTTTATGCTCCAGCCGCCCCGCTGGTATAAATGCTTTTTGATCTCTTTGACAAGCGGGGCAAATTTTTCAGGCGATTTTTTGAAAACAACAAACAGCACGATTTCTCCGCTTTGTGTCTTTTGGTCATATACACCGCAGGCGGCAACCCTTCCTAAGTCAACCTCTTCCATTTCAATCGCAACCCGTTCAATATCGTGCGGGTAGATATTTTTTCCGTTCACGAAAATAATGTCCTTTTCTCTTCCGGTTACGACTAAGTTGCCACTTTCATTAATGAATCCGAGGTCTCCCGTTTTTACCCAGCCGTCAGAAGTCAGCGCTTTTTCCGTACTCTCGGGGTTGTTATAATACCCTTGAGTCACATTGTCCCCTTTAATCTGGATGTGACCGATGATTCCGTCTTCTGCTCTTTCATTTGCTCCGTCGGAGATCCGAAGCTGACAATAGTCAATGGGTTGTCCCACTTCGACGAATGAAGCGCAATGTTGATCCTCTTTGCTGACTTTTACAGCTCGTTCACCAAGATTTAAATAGTCACGATGCAAATAAACAGGAACGAATTCTTTACCTATTTTAGAAAACGCTGCGCCAACCGAAGCTTCCGCTAAACCGTAAACATTCAAAATAGCGGATCTTTTCAGATTGAATGCTGCGCATCTTTTCAAAAATTCGTCACAGAGCTCCGGCAATATCGGTTCTGCACCGTTTGCGATGACTTTGATATGGGATAAATCCCAGTCTGGTTCGTTTTTCAGAAATTTAAGGAAGTAGTTGTACCCGAAATTAGGAGAGGATAGAATACTGGCTTTATGTTCATGAGCTTTTTTCATCCAAAGAATAGGTCTGCGAATAAATAATTCTGTAGGCATTAGATTTTGATTGATTCCGGTTATGAAGGGAACAAGGTGGCAGGCGATGAGCCCCATATCATGTGTTAAAGGCATCCATGATAAGAAAGAGTCTTTCGAATGAATGGCTAGGGCAGTCCCAATGGCGCACGTGTTATGTATTAAGTTGTGATGCGTTAACATGACTCCTTTTGGATCTCCTGTCGATCCGGAAGAAAATTGGATAAAAGCCAGTTCATCCGCATCAGGTTCATAAAACGAAGCGGGGTAATCGTAGGTTTGATCTTGAATGATGTCAGATTTTTCGTTTAATTGATGATGGAAATCCTGTAAATCGTGTTCTGCAGCGTATTTCTTTATTTTGTCCAATACTTTTTCAGAGGCAATCAGAAACGGATGATTTAATATATTCCAAATGCGCCACACCTTCAGCTTATGGTCATCATCTTCTCCGATACTGACCGGTACCGGGATCATTCCTCCTAATATACAAGCCCAAAAAGCAACGACAAATGATTTGTTTTCTTGGATTTGAAATACAATTTCCTGCTTGGGCTGAATGCCGATATGCTGTAAATAGCCAAGAAAGCCTTTCGCTTCTTCAAACAATTGGCGGTAAGAGACAACCGTCTCTTTTTTATCGGATTCGATAAAACGGATTCCGCGATCAGAGATATTGCTTCTTTCCCGAATGACATCTACTAAGGTTTGGAATTGACTGGTATACATAGGTCCCCTCCTGGGCGCTTTATTTTAAAATCCGCAATTCTTCCCATGCCGGAAGCTGTTTAGCCTCGCAAATTAATTTGCATAAATGGATCGAATGTTCGAGCTCTTGTTCTGAAAGCTCTTCTTCATGCCTTTCCATTCTCTCTTTCAGCTCTTGGATTTGCGTAAATAATGACGTCGTCATATTGGAATAAGCCGCTGAATCGTTGTTATAATTTCGCGCAATAACGGATTGAATCATCAATTTATTCAGTTGTTTTTTGCGTAAACGGACAATATGCTTCTTTCTTTCCGCTGAATTGGAAAGCGGGTGAATATCAGATGTCTGTCCAAAGGGATAAGGTACAATGTGATTCGTTATTTTTTTCAGCAGACCGGATAAGACATTGTTCGGCCCCATTTCGATGACTTCCGTGACTCCTTGTAAAAGCAAGTAATGCATTGATTCCGCCCATCTTACCGGCATCGTCATGTGCTGCTTGAGATGTTCGCAGATCGAATTTCCGCTGCTGTAAGGGCGCGCGGTGACATTTGAAATGATCGGCCATGCGGCATCCCGGAAGGAATACTGGTGTAATGCACTCTGGAATTGTTCGGATGCCGATCTTATCATTGAGCTGTGAAAAGGTGCACTTACATTTAAATAAGTGTATGCCGCCCCCTTTTCCTCCGCCATCCTGATGACACGCTCCACAGCTTGCCGGTGTCCGGAAATGACATGCTGCCGGTCTGAATTCATGCAGGCTACACCTGCCGGAAAGTCTTCTGTCGACACTTTCGCACACATTTCTTGCAATGTTTGAAGAGAGAGCCGGGTCACGGCAGCCATCGTCCCCTGCTGCTGGGGATCCGCATTTTGCATAAGAATCCCCCGCCGCCTTACAAGTGTAACGGCATCATGAAAAGAAAGGGCGCCGGCACAGACAAGCGCCGAGTATTCTCCTAAGCTGTGACCTGCAAGAAAGCGCGGCTTAACCCCTATTTCTTGCATATACACTTGAAACGCAATCACACTGACCGTTAAAATAGCGGGCTGCGCATTCATTGTTTTTGTTAATTCATTCATATCACCGTTAAAACACAGCTTTTTTATATCCAAGGAGATCGCGTCGCCAGCTTCTTCAAATAATCTTTTTGCGGCCGCAAAATCATTCCAAAATTGTTTGCCCATTCCTACAAATTGAGATCCTTGTCCAGGAAATAAAAAGGCAAGATTGTTCATGAGCTCCCTCCGATCGCATTGAACATCGATCCAATATCATACAATATATCCCTTTATATAACATCGTAGCATGATTATAACAAAGGTGTATAGAATACTTTCGGAGGAGTTATTGTTCGATTTCACAAACGAACTGGTTATAATTGTTCATAAAATATAAGATGGAGCTGACACTGAAAAATCAGTCTTAAAGAGAGGTGATGAGAGCCGGGCCGGAAGCCTGTTTCCGACTCTTCTTCACTTAGGGAGCGCCCTTAATGTTTCATATTTTTTGGGTATATAGGCATAATTGTGTCAGAAATTACATCTTTTCTGTTTATTGTAAAAGTTCATTTGTATATCTGTGAAGGATTGTAAACTGGTTGTGCAGGAATGGGATTGGAAGAGGAAAATCTGCAGTGAAATGCGGTGCAGAACATATGGATGATCCTGCTCCGATACCGATTGATGCATTCTCAATCGATTAAATTCCGGCTGTTTTTTTGTTTACATTGTTTTGTAACCTTCCGTCAGCATTCACCATCTTGCTTATCAAGAACCCCAATCTTATTTGGACAGAAAAAAACAGCCGCTCAAAACGGCTGTTTTTTCATGGATATCAGAACTATTGAGCGGTATAACCGCCGTCCATAACGACGGCCTGACCGGTGACGCCTTTTGCTTTGTCGCTGGCCAAAAATACGGCGTAATCCGCAATTTCCTTCACTGAAAGCAGACGTTTTTGGGGAACGAGCGGGAAGATGACGTCCTCCAGCACCCGTTCGTACGGTACATTCCTTGTTGCTGAAATATCCTTTAACTGATTGCGGACAAGCTGAGTGTCCACATATCCTGGGCAAAGCGCATTGACGGTAATGCCGTCAGCCGCGCCTTCAAGTGCGCCGACTTTCGTTAAGCCGATGACGCCATGCTTGGCGCTGTTATATGCCGCTTTTCCGTAAAAGCCGATCAGTCCGTTGACAGACGCCATATTGATGATCCGTCCGAACTGCTGTTTTTTCATGACGGGGAATGCATGTTTCGTGGTGAGAAACGGTCCAGTCAGCATGACGCGGATGAGCCTTTCAAACTGTTCCGCGGGAAATTCCTCGATGGGCGCGATATGCTGAATGCCCGCGTTATTTACGAGAATATCGAGCCGGCCGAATTCTGTCAGAGCTGTTTGAATCATATCGGCCGTTTGTTTTTCATCTGTTACATCACACGTGAGGCTGATGGCATGGGCGCCTTCTCCGCTGAGTTTTGCAGCAGCTTCTTTTCCCGCCTGTTCATTAACATCCGCTATGAGAACGGAGGCTCCTTCACGGGTGAATTCTTGAGCGATTTCAAATCCGATTCCTCTGGCTGCCCCTGTCACCACAGCTGTTTTGTGTTTCAGCATTGAATGCATGATGATACCTCCTTATTTCCGCCGGGACGTTAATGCTTCACTGACAGTGAACCGGCCTTCGGTTTTCTCGAGGACTTCCTCTAATACCGCGCCTTCCTGCAATTCGGTCAGCGTCATACGGCCTTGGCAGAAATCGAATACCGCCAAATCTGTGATCAGCCGATCGACGACCTGCCTGCCAGTTAAAGGCAGCGTACATTCCGATTTCACTTTGGACTCTCCATATTTATTCACATGCTCCATGATGACAACGATCCGTTTTGCTCCGTGAACCAAGTCCATGGCGCCGCCCATTCCTTTAATCATTTTTCCGGGGATCATCCAGTTCGCCAAATCTCCCCGTTCGGACACTTCCATGCCGCCGAGGATGGCGACATCAATGTGCCCCCCGCGAATCATAGCAAACGATTCGGCACTGTCAAAATACGAGGCTCCTTTGACTTCGGTAATGGTTTCTTTCCCGGCGTTAATAAGATCTGGGTCCTCCGTTCCGGCAAGGGGATAAGGGCCGATTCCGAGCAAGCCGTTTTCCGACTGAAGCATCACATTGTAATGATCCGGGATTTCATTGGCGACAAGCGTCGGCATGCCTATCCCTAAATTCACATTCATTCCGTCTTTAATTTCCTTTACTGCCCGTGCGATCATTCGTTTTCTGCCATCTTTCATGAGATCAGCTCCCTTCTTCATGCTTCCCGGACGGTGCGGCGTTCGATCCGTTTTTCTTGTGTTGTGCTTTTGAGCACATGCTGAACAAAGATACCCGGTGTATGAATGTGATCCGGATCAAGCTCACCGATATCGACGATTTCTTCAGCCTCTGCAATCGTCACTTTGCCTGCCATGGCAGCGAGCGGATTGAAGTTTCTCGCCGTCTTTCTGAAAACCAGGTTGCCCAGAGGATCAGCTTTCCAGGCCTTTACGATGGCGGCGTTCCCTGTAATTCCTTTCTCCAGAAGATAGGTGCGTCCTTCAAATGTCTTCTGTTCTTTTCCTTCGGCTACTGATGTCCCGACGCCCGCAGATGTATAAAAACCCGGGATGCCCGCCCCTCCCGCGCGAATTCGTTCTGCGAGCGTTCCTTGGGGAACCAATTCGACTTCCAGCTCCCCGCTTAAAAACTGCCGTTCAAATGTTTTGTTTTCTCCCACATAGGATGCGACCATTTTTTTGATCTGCCGATTTGCAAGCAAGAGGCCCAATCCCCAGTCATCAACACCGCAGTTATTACTGACAACGGTCAGGTTTTTCACGCCGCTGTCCCTGATCGCGAGAATTAATTGTTCCGGAATGCCGCACAGGCCGAATCCTCCTGCGATGAGGGTGTCTCCGTCTTTGATCAGTTCAGCAGCTTCTTTAAACGAATCCATGATTTTCCCTTTTCCCATATTCGCTTCCCCTTTCTGTTTTGGCTACACAAGGCCCGTCAGACTGTAAATACCGATGATGACAAACACAGCGGCTGTTTTAATGACGGTAATGGCAAAGATATCTCTGTAGGATTGGCGGTGAGTCAACCCTGTGACCGCGAGCAGCGTAATGACGGCGCCATTATGCGGAAGAGTGTCCATCCCGCCGGAGGCCATCGAGATCACCCGGTGCATGACTTCCGGCGGGATGTGAAATGTATGGATTGCTTCTGTATACGCTGCGGACATCGTACTTAAAGCGATGCCCATTCCTCCTGAGGCCGACCCTGTAATCCCGGCAAGCGCAGTGGTCGTCACCGCTCCATTGACAAGCGGATCAGTAAACGTCTGCGATATGCCGCTGCTGACTGCTTTGAAGCCGGGAAGCGCTGCAATGATGCCGCCAAATCCGTATTCGGCTCCTGTATTCATTGACGCCAGCAAGGCGCCCCCGATGCCCACATTCAGTCCTTCCTTCAAATTGAAGAGCACTTTTTTCCAATCGAACAAAATCGTTGTCATGATACCGATGAACAGTGCGAGCTCTACTGACCAGATCGCAGTGACGGAAGAAAGATCAATCTTTCCGAACGCTTCTAAACCGAGCGGCGCAAAATCAAATCCGGCGGGATACCAATGCGGGAGCCACATCGTGAAGCATTTGTTCAATACCCCGACAAGGATAAGCGGAATAAAGGCGAGCACTTGCCGCGCGGTACTGGGTTCTGCCTCCTGCGATAAATCAGGCGTGTTTTTTTCATAAGCCAGACCTGAGGATTCCTTTGCAGCGGAAACTTCAGACGGAAACCCAGCATAGCCTTCTCCTGCATCGGCCGCTTTCTTGCGACGGAATTCTAAATAAAACATCCCGGCCGTAAGCACAAACGCTGCACCAATCAGTCCGAGCCAGGGAGCGGCATAAATGTTTGTTTTAAAAAATGCTGTCGGAATGACATTTTGAATTTGCGGTGTGCCGGGAAGCGCATCCATTGTAAATGTAAAAGCGCCCAATGCAATCGTTCCGGGTATCAGACGTTTGGGAATATCAGCTTTCATAAATAGGTTTTTAGCAAACGGATAGACGGCAAACACCGCTACGAAGAGACTGACGCCGCTGTACGTTAAAATCGCACCCATTAAGACGATGGCGAGAATGGCTCTTTTTGCTCCCACAAGCCTGACGATTGTTTTTGCGATCGACTCGGCGAGCCCGGATATTTCAACAACCTTGCCAAAAACAGCCCCCAAAAGAAATACGGGAAAATACAGCTTAATAAAGCCCGCCATCTTCTCCATAAATATATTCGAGAAGAAAGGAAGTACGAAGCTCGGATCTGTCAGAAGCACAGCAAACAGCGCGCAAATCGGGGCAAATAAAATGACTGAAAAGCCTCGATAAGCCGCAAACATCAGCAAGCATAATGCCAATAAAATAATGACAATGTCCACAAATCCCCCTCTTTTCTGCTTCATGATAGCAAACGCTTACAAATTGATTCGAAGGAAGAAAATGCAACAACCATGCCAAGCTTACATCATGCTTCGTTTTTTCGAAAAAAGACGCATGAATTCCGGAAAATCGGAAGTTTCCATTTTGGCGGAAAGAAAAGGAAGCCCTTGTTACGGTTATATTGAATGGCTGAGCGGTGAGTTTTTTTGGATATGCGAGAGAGGATTTTTGCTTTATAAATATGTATTCTTTTTTCTTTCATTTATTTCCTGCAGGAGGAACCGGTAAAATCCGACCCTCCTGCATGGTCATCAGCCGATGACAACTGGAAGCTCTGTGAGTGACCTAAAACCAATGAGCTTCCGGTATTCAAGCTTGGGTGCAGCCAGCCGAAGCTTAGGCATCCGCTCTAACAGCGCGAGAATGGCTATTTGTGCTTCAATGCGCGCTAATCGTGAACCTACGCAAAAATGGGCGTTCTTTCCGAATGCAAGATGAGGATTCGGTTTTCTTTCAATGTCCATTTTGTGAGGCTGATCGAATATGCTTGGATCGCGATTAGCTGCACCTAAAAGGATATATACCTGCTCTCCTTTTTTTATGATCTTTCCATTTATTTCGCAGTCTTCTGAAGCGGTGCGGGCCGTCAGCTGTGTAGGGCTGTCATAACGCAAACATTCCTCGACTGCAGTTTCAATAAGCGAGGGGTTTTCTCTCAGTGCGCTAAGCTGTTCAGGGTGTTTCAATAAAGTATACACACCGTTGCTTATGAGGTTTACCGTCGTCTCGTGTCCGGCTATGATAAGTAATACACATGTCGCGAGTACTTCCTCTTTTGAAAGCTGTTCTTCTACAATAAACCTGCTGATCAAGTCTTCCTGAGGCTGGATTTTCCGCTTGTGAATCAAATCTCTGAAATATGACGTCATCCTGCCTGCGGTGCCGCTTGCTCTGACTAACGTCTTTCTTGACCGGGTAAAATCAATGGCCTGAATGACGTCTGCCGTCCATTGTCTGAATTGATATCTCTCCTCTTTCGGCACTCCGAGTATCTTCGCAATGATGAGGCTTGCCAATGGAAAGGCAAACTCTGAAACAAGGTCTGTAGTTTTTTTGTTTTGGACTTGATCCAATAAGTCATGCGCCGTTTCTTTTATACAGGGGCGGAGTGATTCCGCCGTCTTTGCGGTGAATTCTTTCCCTATAACCATCCGGATCCGCTTATGGTCTGATTGATTTTTAAATAACAGCATATCGTGCTGGATATGCGATAGATTTTGATATTTCGTTGAAGCTTCCGGAAGAGGAATGCGGTTTTTAAACCGGTTGTCTTTCAGAATCGCTTCCGCTTCTTTATACCCGGTGACATACCAGCCCGGATATTTTAATACGGTTCCTTTATAAACAGGATCAATGGCCCGCAGGTTGTCATAAAACGGGTAAGGGTTATTCCAAAAATCTGAATCCGCCTGGAGGGACGGATGTGAAATTGATACGCCCGCCGTCATCTTATACCTCCGTTTTGCAGGCGGATTGTAAGCCGGCTTTCATTTCTTCGACGGATTCAACTTCAAAACCTAGATCATGGAGCATTTTATGATCCTCTGTTTCATGCTGTCCTGAGGTTGTTAAGTAATCACCGACGAATATAGAGTTTGCCGCGTACAGGCCGAGCGGCTGCAGCGAACGCAGGTTGACTTCCCGGCCTCCTGAGATTCGGATTTCTTTTGCCGGATTGATAAAACGGAACAAGGCGAGCACTTTCAGGCAGTACACCGGATTTAATTCGCTTACCCCTTCTAACGGAGTTCCGTCAATCGCATGCAGAAAATTAACCGGGATGCTGTCGGCGTCAAGCGCTTTCAAGCTGTTCGCCATATCAATGACGTCCTGTTTCGTCTCTTTCATGCCGACGATGACACCCGAACAAGGTGACATCCCTGATTGTTTCGCCATTTGTACCGTATTGACCCTGTCGTCATACGTGTGTGAGGTCGTAATGTTTGCGTGATTCCTTTGTGACGTATTGATGTTATGATTGTACCGGTCGACTCCTGCCTGTTTCAGCCGCTCTGCCTGTTCCGGCTTCAGCAGACCGAGGCATGCGCAGATTTTCAAACCGTACGTTTCTTTTATTTCTTTGACAGCATCAACCACTTGGTCTACTTCTCTGTTTGACGGTCCCCGGCCGCTGGCGACGATGCAGTATGTTCCTATATTCAGGTCATGGGCGCGTTTTGCCCCTTTAAGCAATATATGCTTATCCACCATCCGATAAGACTCAATCGGCGCTTTTGATATTGCAGATTGTGAACAGTACCCGCAATTTTCGGGACACAGGCCTGACTTTGCATTCATAATCATATTCAGCTTTACCTTTTTTCCGTAAAATCGTTTTCTGATATGAAAAGCGGCATGCATCAGCAATAAAAGATCCTCATCAGGGCAATTTAAAATGGCAAGCGCTTCCTGGTTCGTTACTTCCGCCCCGTCCAGCACTCTCTCTGCAAGATCCATCCATTGATTCATGTTTATCTCCCCATTTGTGTCAGATTCATGAAAGAGGAAACATCTACATGTTTCTCAATCATGTGTTGAATGTTTTCTGCTGAAACGAGATCCAGCTTTGGTGTGATTCCCAAAATCGGAACTTTGCATAAGGTTTCAATGATGCTCGGGTTTGTCTTCTCGTCCAGCCCCGGCCGGCTCTTTACGCCGTTGATAATGATGCCGAGAACCTCTATCCCCACGTTTTTCGCATATTCAACGGTTAAATACGTGTGGTTGATGGTTCCGAGATCAGGCCTGGCCACAATCACTGCCGGCAATTCCAAGGCTTTTATCAGATCACTGACTAAATAATTTTCACCAAGCGGGACGGAAATGCCGCCTGCCCCTTCGACGATGAAACACTCATGACGATTTTTGATCTTTCTCCAGTGGGCCGTGACCTCTTCCATGCTCACGGATTTTCCTTCAAGCATGGCGGCCGTGTACGGTGCAAGCGGCTCTTTCCATTCAAATGGCGTAATCTCTTCATGAGACAGTGCGGTTTGTGACATGTTTTTCAACAGCGAGGTGTCACTTTCCGGATGAGTCCGCGGCACCCCGCTTAAAAACGGCTTAAACACTCCGACATCCGCACGTTTCTGCCTGAATGCCGCGGCCAGTCCGCAAGAGACGATGGTTTTTCCGACGCCCGTATCTGTTCCTGTGATAAAAAAACTTCTCATTTGTTTATATTCAGCTCTTTTCTAATGGAATCAAATGCTTCTGTAAGCCCATCTATGTCCTGTAAGCTGCGGTCCGCCGTGACGGTCAGCCTGATTCTGCTTTCACCGTCAGGAACGGATGGCGGGCGGATGGCCGGGGCGCAGATTCCCTTTTTCTCCAGCAGTGCAGCAACTGAAACCGCTGTTTTTGCATCACCGATGATGACGGCGATGATTGGTGTATCTCCGCCTCTTACGGTAAAACCCATATCGGCCAGACGGGTTTTGATCGTTTTGACAGACGACAGCAGTTCACGGCGCGTATCGTACATATCTGATATGATGTCAAATGCCGTATGGGAAGCCGCACAAATTGCCGGCGGAAGGGCCGTCTGAAAAATAAACGTCCGCGCATGATTCAGCAAAAAATCAATGAAAATGTTTGACCCTGCGGCAAAACCTCCTTCCGTTCCGACCGCTTTACTTAACGTGCCGATGACAACATCAGGACAAACACCAAAATATTCACTGGTTCCCCCGCCGTTTTCCCCGAGTACACCGGTTGCATGCGCGTCGTCTGCTATCACAAATGCCTGATACTGCTTTGCAAGCGCCATTATGCGGTCAAGAGGCGCAATGGTGCCGTCCATGCTGAAGACGCCGTCCGTGACGATAAAGCGGCGGTTCCGAGACTGGACGGAGGCAAGTTTTTCCTCAAGATCAGCCATATCAATATGGCGGTACACGATGGTTTCCGCTTTCGATAAACGGCAGCCGTCAACAATGCTCGCATGGTTCAATTGATCGCTTAAAATGACATCGCCTTTTTGCGGCAGTGAAGCAAGCACGCCTATATTCGCCAAGTAACCGCTGGAAAACAATAAAGCAGCTTCCGTCTGTTTAAAATCCGCGATTGTTTGTTCAAGTGTTTCATGCCAAAAAGTATTTCCTGTCGTTAACCGGGAACCGCTGCTTCCCGCTCCGAAGCAGTTTAGCGCCGTTTGCGCGGCTGTGATCAGGCGCTCATCTTTAGATAGGCCTAAATAGTCATTGGATGCCCAGATCTTTTCCCCTTTGTTTTTGAGAGCGGTTTCCTGTTTCCGCAGCGTCCGATACAGCCCGTCTCTTTTCACCACATCGAGCCTTTCGAAGAGCCATCCGTCAAAATCCACGGCCGGTCACCTCGGCTATCGCTTCTTTCATAATGGAGATCATGGCTTTTAACTGATCAGTCGTGCTGGCGAGCGGCGGAAGAAAGGCGATGACGTCTCCGAGCGGCCTCGTCAGCATACCGAGCTCTCTCATTTTCAAAGACACCTTATATCCAACACGCTTTTCAGGCGGATAAGGCTGTTTTGTCCCCTTATCCTGCACGAGCTCTATGCCGCACATGAAACCGAGCTGGCGGACATCGCCGACATGGGGAAGCTGCTTCAGATCATGAAGAAGCATCGCTGCCGTTTTTGATTTTTCGGCGACTTGTTCAACGATGCGCTCTGATTCAAATAAACGGAGATTTTCAATTGCCGCGGCACAGCCCAGCTGATTTCCTGTATAGGAGTGGCCGTGGAAAAATGTTTTCATGTTTTCATAGTCATCATAAAAAGCTTCATAAATCGCTTCTGCGGCAAACGTCACGGCGATCGGCAAATAGCCTCCCGTAATTCCTTTCCCTGCGGCCATCAAGTCCGGCTGGACATTTTCATGCTCACAGGCAAACATTTTTCCGGTGCGGCCGAACCCCGTCGCCACTTCGTCAACGATCATTAACACATCATATGCCGTACACAGCTTTCGTACGCCTGCCAGAAAGCCTTCAGGCATGACGATCATGCCGGATGCGCCTTGCACCATCGATTCAATCGTAAGTGCGGCAATCTCTTCGTGATGCTTTGCAAGCAGCTGTTCGAGCGCGTTCAGACATTCATCCCGGCACTGTACGGGGTCGCCGCTTTCAGATCTGTATACGTAAGGAATCGGCGCTTTGTAGCTTTCAAACATCAGCGGGCCGTATACATGGTGAAAGAGTTCAATAGAACCGACGCTGACCGCTCCGATCGTATCGCCGTGATAGCCGTTCTGCATCGAAATGAATGTCTGCTTTTTGGGCCTCCCTATGTTTTTCCAGTATTGAAAGGCCATTTTCAGAGCGATTTCCATTGCTTCCGCTCCGCTGTCAGAGTAAAAAACACGTGTCAGATTTTCAGGTGCAATGCCCGTCAGCATCTCGGCAAGTTCTGTCGCGGGAACATTCGTCATGCCCAGCAAGGTCGAATGAGCGATTTTTTTAAGCTGTTGTTGAATCGCCTCATCTATTTCTTTTTTGCGGTGGCCGTGTACATTGAGCCATACTGAGGAAAAGCCGTCATAGTATTCTTTGCCGCTTGTGTCTTTCAGCATGATTCCGTTTCCGCTTTCAATTATTAACGGATCCTCATCGTAATCTTTCATTTGTGTGAAAGGCAGCCAAAGATGCTTTTTGCTTTTTTCAATCATTGATTGTTTCATATGTTCCCCTCCCGCTGAATGAATACAGGCTGTTTCTCTAAAAAATGAATACAGCTCTCTGTATCTGTGATTCCATCTGTAAAGAAAATCCGGCAGCCGCTCTCATCGCCGTCATTCTTCATCTTGGTAATCCGCTGATAGCCCAGCTCTTTTGAGGCAACGTAGCCCGTTATGTAATCAGGGTCATCTGACCAGCACACTTCAGCTATGATTCCCGGATGCGCGCAAACCTTTGCCGCGATGGCATGTGCTTCTTTGATTCGTGAATTTTCCGGCATGTTGTGATCTAAAGCCCATTTTTGAAAATCGTGTGCCGGCCAATCCATTCGGGATACCCGCACACCTCTTTCCCTTCTGCCGTCAATGCGTTTTCCCGTCCGGATGTCAAACAGGACCGCTCCTCTTGCTTCTGCATATTCCGCGATGTTTTGATAGGCTTTCTCTATCATGCGCGGAGGAATTCCTGCTTTTTGCAAAAGCGTCCGGGCGATTGCTTGTCCTTTCTCTGCCGTATCTGTTTGATGTACGGTAATCGGCAAAGGGCGGATCGTTTTGATCGGTTCATTGACGCTTTCAAGCTGGATCTGCATAAAATCAGGCGTCCCTCTTGAATGCGAGAAGCCTTTATGTAATAAGCCATTCACCGCTTCCTGTATTCCGCTGTAAGTGATAAGCCGTTCTCCGCCGGAAATGTGTTTCCCGCCCTGTTCATGAGGGGCGTTTCGGGAAGCTCTCATTCTGACGCTGTAATATGTTTCTTCCTCCATTCCTTTCCCCTCCTTTCTCTTGCCTTGAAAAATAATGTTAACCAAAATAATTAAAGGTTAACACTTATACAGAATATTAGTGCCCCTCTCGAAATATGTCAACCTAATCTATCAAACTGTTAACTTAACGTTTTCATGTTTTGTTCATATTTTAGTCATTGTTTTTTCAAGGCTGTCCGCTAAAGTAATCGATATCAACAAATAGGACAGCCATCCGCATCTTATTATGAGGGGAGGTCACCGTTATGCTGAAAGGAAAAATAAAGACATTAGGCCGTTTCTGCACGGTAGGGGCCGGCAATACGCTGATCGATTTTGGGGTCTTCTTTCTGCTTACTGCCTGCCATGTTCCTTATCTGCCGGCACAGATCTGCTCCTATTCGGCCGGAATGATCAACAGCTATGTGTGGAACCGGAATTGGACGTTTCGTGTAAAGCGCAAGGCTGACGGGAAAGAGATCGTGCGCTTTCTCATCATTAATCTTGCAGCGTCGGGGATCACCTTTTTGCTGCTGTACGCGTTTCAAAAAGGCGGTTGTTCGCTTTTGGTGAGTAAGCTCGCCGCCACTATCGGCGGAATGATGATGAATTTTATCGGAAACCGAATCTGGGTGTTCGGAGATTCGCTGAAAAACATACAGGATCAGGAGTGAAGATGAATGAGAAAAAAAGTGAGAAAAGCGGTCATTCCCGCAGCGGGTTTAGGAACGAGATTTCTGCCGGCGACAAAGGCGCAGCCGAAAGAAATGCTGCCAATCGTCGACAAACCGGCCATCCAATATATTGTCGAAGAGGCCGCAGCGTCAGGAATTGAAGATATATTGATTATTACAGGGAGAAACAAACGCTCGATTGAAGATCATTTTGACCGGTCGGCGGAATTGGAATTCAATCTTGAGGAAAAAGGCAAGACGGAGATGCTGAAGGAAATGCAGCAGATTGCCGAATTGGCCAATATTCATTACATCCGCCAAAAAGAGCCGCTCGGCTTAGGTCATGCGGTGCTGTGTGCGGAGCATTTTATCGGAGAAGAGCCTTTTGCCGTTCTCTTAGGTGATGATATTATGGTATCTGACACTCCCGCGCTCTCGCAGCTCATAGACGTCTATAACCAACACTGCACAGAAACGATCGGCGTACAGCCCGTCGATCCCGCCGATGTCAGCAAATATGGTATTATACAGACGGGGCAGCAGAACGGTCATGTATACCAGGTTGAGGATCTGATTGAAAAGCCGGCTGTTGAAAAGGCGCCCTCTCACATCGCCGTGATGGGCCGTTACATATTAACCCCTGCCATTTTTAAAGCGCTGAAGACGATCGGAAGAGGCGCAGGCAACGAAATCCAATTGACAGACGCGCTGCGCGAAGTGTGCCGCACCCAAAGTATCTATGCGCGGGAGCTCGAAGGAAGACGGTTTGATATAGGCGACAAGCTCGGCTGTTTTAAGGCCGGCACGGAGATCGGGCTGCTGCGGAAGGAAATGAGACCGAAACTCTTAGCTTATTTAGAAGAGGTGTTAAAAAGAGAATCTGAAGAAAACGTGCGTTAAAAAATAATTTGTAACCATTTTGCTTGTCAATCAGTCATATAATTGGGTAAAAAGATAAAGAGGTTGTGAACAGTGTGGGCAATTTTATTAGTGAAATATTATCCTGGCTGACAAGTATGGGCTATTTCGGGATTGCGCTCGGATTAATGATCGAAATCATTCCGAGTGAAATCGTTTTGGCCTATGGAGGCTATATGGTGTCAGAAGGCACGATCAGTTTTATCGGCGCCGTTATCGCCGGCGTGATCGGGGGAACGATCGCGCAGTGCTTTATTTACTGGATCGCCCGTTATGGGGGGCGGCCGTTTTTGGACAAGTACGGCAAGTACTTACTGCTGAAAAAGCATCATATTGATGTTGCCGAAAACTGGTTTCGCCGTTACGGTGCGGGCGTAGTATTCTCGGCCCGGTTTATCCCGGTCGTCAGACACGCGATTTCCATCCCGGCCGGCCTCGCGAAAATGCCGCTTTCCAAGTTTGTCACCTTGACGACGCTTGCGATTATTCCGTGGTCTGTCATTTTCGTTTATCTCGGGTATCAGCTCGGCGGACAGTGGAAAGATGTAGACAGCTATGCCGGAATGTACACGACTCCGATCATTATATTGGCTCTTGTATTTATTGTTGTTTATTTTGTCGTGAAAAAGATGAGATCAAGACTATGAAAAAAAGACTGCATAGAAGAACGGCCGCGGGCCGGATCTATGCGGTCTTTTTTATTTATACCGGGTATACGGGGTGTTTCCGGTGTGTGAAAGTCAGTTGTTTAGACATGTAAGCAGTGAGGCGTTTATTGAGTTCGTCCCGCAAGGAATCAGCGGGAACGATGCCGTCAATCACCATTTCAGAGGCAAGACGGTAAAGGTTAATGTCTTCCTTGTATTCATCTCGCTTTTCCTGAATAAAGGCCGGCCTTTCTTCTGGAGCGAGTTCGCTGATTTTGTTTGCGTAGACCGCATTTACCGCTGCTTCTGGCCCCATTACGGCAATTTGCGCAGTCGGAAGCGCTAAGCAGCAGTCCGGTTCAAAAGCCGGGCCCGCCATCGCATATAATCCCGCACCGTAGGCTTTTCTGACAATAACGGAAAGCTTCGGAACAGTCGCTTCCGCCATTGCGGAGATCATTTTTGCGCCATGCCTGATGATGCCCGCCTGCTCAACCTTCGTTCCGATCATAAATCCGGGGATGTCTGCCAAAAACAGAAGCGGAATATGAAATGCATCGCACAAAGCGATGAATTTTGCGGCTTTATCCGCCGAATCGAGAAATAAAACCCCGCCTTTGACACGCGGCTGGTTGGCGATAATGCCGACCGGCTGTCCGTGAATCCGCGCAAGTCCCGTTATTAATTCCTGCGCAAATAACGGTTTAATCTCAAAAAAAGAGTCTTCATCGATGACACGTTCAATTAAATCCAGCATGTTGAACGGTGCATTTTGATGTGCCGGGATGACATCTGAGAGCGGTTTTTCAAAATCTTTCGGGTTCTTGGATTCGCTGACAGGCGCTTTTTCCTTATAATTTGCCGGAAAGTAGCTGAGATATGTCCGCGCCATCGTGATTGCTTCCTGTTCCGTCCGGGCGAGGAGATCACCGCAGCCTGATACGGAACAATGCATACGGGCGCCGCCCATTTCTTCAAGCGATACCTTTTCGCCGATTACCATTTCCGCCATGCGCGGAGAGCCTAAGTACATGGATGCATTGCCTTCAACCATAATAACAATGTCGCAAAAGGCAGGAATGTAAGCGCCGCCCGCAGCGGAAGGACCGAACAATAAACAGATTTGCGGTATGCGTCCCGACAGCTTTACTTGATTATAAAAAATGCGGCCGGCTCCCCTTCTGCCCGGGAACATGTCGACCTGATCGGTAATTCTTGCACCTGCTGAATCGACTAAGTACAGAAGCGGACACTGCAGTTTTTCAGCCGTTTCCTGAATGCGGATGATTTTTTCCACCGTCTTCGCGCCCCATGAGCCCGCCTTTACGGTTGAGTCGTTTGCCATCACACAAACGGTTCGGCCGCTGATGGTTCCGAGCCCGGTGACAACCCCGTCAGCCGGCAGTCCGTCTGACATGCATTCGGCGAAAAAAGCGTCTTCAACGGATATGCCGTCATCGAATAGAAGCTTCAGCCTGTCTCTTACAAAAAGTTTTCCCTTTTTTTCGTTGCTTGCGTGATATTTAGCCGCTCCTCCCTTTTCAATCGTTTTGCTGCGTGTCTGCCGTTCTTTTTCGTAATCCATCCGAGTCCCTCCAAGTTTTATTTTCCTTTGTATTCAGGGGGTCTTTTTTCTTTAAAGGCGCGCAGCCCCTCTTCTCTGTCAAGTGTCGGGATGACTTGTTCATATGCTTTTCGTTCGATTTCGAGCCCTGTATTGAGATCAGTCTCCAGCCCTTTGTTTATCGCGAATTTTGCTTGTCTGACGGCGATCGGCCCATTGGCGGCGATGCGGCCGGCCAGTGCTTTTGCTTTTTCCAAAAGTTCTTCAGTTTCACATACATGCTCGACCAGCTTTATGTCTTTTCCCTCTTGGGCCGTGAGCCTCCGGCCGGTGTAGATCAACTCTTTTGCCGCACCGGGTCCGATAAGCCTAGGCAGTCTCTGTGTTCCGCCCGCCCCGGGTATGATCGCAAGGCCTGTTTCAGGGAGGCCGAGGCCTGCCCGGCTGACAGCGATTCTGATATCGCAAGCGAGGGCGAGTTCAAGTCCGCCGCCGACTGCCGTTCCATTCAGCGCTGCAATGACCGGCTGCGGGAGTGCTTCAATTGAGGCGGCGGTTTCACCGATACGACTGACGCTTTGTTTGACTTGTTCATGATTCATCCCCGCTCTTTCTTTTAAATCAGCACCGGCGCAGAATGTGTTTCCGAAGCCGGTGAGAATGACACAGCGAATGGATGGCGAGTTATTGATGTCTGTAATTACACGCTGTAAATCATCAATCATTTCTGATGACAGTGAGTTGGCCGCATGCGGGCGGTTCAGCGTGATCAGGCCGATTGTTTCTTGACAGACGGAAAACAATACACAATCTCCCATGGCTTCTCCTCTCTCTCATTTCGTTCTGAAGACCTGCAGGTTTCTGCTTGGCAGGTCTTTGCCGATTTTATCTCCGATCCAGCCGGCGGCTTCAAGTAGTTTATTCATGTCCGTCCCGGTATCAATCCCCATTTGTTCAAGCATATAAATGACGTCTTCTGTGGCGGCATTCCCTGCTGATCCCGGAGCATACGGACAGCCGCCAAGCCCGCCTGAGGAGGTATCAAAGGATGTAATCCCCATATCAAGAGCGGGAATGATATTTGCAAGAGCCGTGCCTCTTGTATCATGGAAATGGAGTGCGATTTTTGAGGCGGGAACTCTCGGCAAAAGAGCTTCAAGCACGGCTATGACCTGCAAGGGGTTCGCCGCGCCGATTGTGTCGCCGAGTGATAATTCATCAACGCCCATTTCAAGAAGCGTGTCTGTGAGCCGGATGACTTGTTCGATCGGTACGTTTTGTTCATACGGGCATCCGAATACGGTGGAAAGATAAGCTCTCGTTGCCATTTTTTCAGATTTTGCTTCAGAAATGACCTGCCTGAGCTCTTGAACGGTCCGGTCAATCGGTTTGTTGACGTTTTTTTGGTTATGGGTTTCGCTTGCTGATAAAAACACACAGGCTTGATCAATTCTGCCTTCTGCCGCATGCTCCAGCCCGGTGAGGTTTGGAACGAGAGCCGCGTATACTGTATGTTCTGTTCTGGCAATTCCCTTTGCAACGTCCAGACTGTCACGCAGCGCCGGAATCCACCTCGGATTCACGAATGAAGTCACTTCGATATAGGAAAGTCCTGTTTTTGACAGCATATTGATCCACTCAATCTTATCTTCTGTATCCACCCACGCGGACTCATTCTGCAGGCCGTCACGAGGCCCTACTTCATTGATTCGGACATGCTTCGGACAGTTCATGCTGCACCTCCCGTTTTATTGGAGCTCAATCAGGACCTCTCCTTCATCGGTGAAATCACCTTCTGCTTTTTTCACTTCTTTCACCGTTCCGGATACATCAGCAATAATCGGAATTTCCATTTTCATTGATTCCAAGACAGCTACTTCCTGTCCTTTTTCGATGACATCGCCCGGTTTCACATGAATTTTCCACAGATTTCCCGCCATCTGAATTTTTATCTCGCTCATTTGGACGCCTCCCCGTTCATGGTTTGTAAAAATCCGGTTGTCGCTTCACCCTTTTCAAACGCTTCTGAATGGGCAATCTTTGACAGCAGGGGAATATTGGTTTTAATCCCTTCTACATGGTATTCGCGAAGAGCGGTTTTCAGTTGTTCAATGGCTTGTTTTCTCGTATTCGCCGTGACGATCATTTTGGCAATCATCGGATCGTAAAACGGAGAAATGGTGCTTCCCTTTTCAACGGCGCATTCGTGTCTCACTGACGGATGCCGTAATACGGAGAAAGACGAGATGGTGCCGGGTGACGGATAAAAGGTGACCGGATCTTCCGCATAAATCCGCACTTCGATCGCATGCCCGTGATGTGTGATGTCTTTCTGTGAAAAAGTCAGCGGCTGCCCCGCGGCAATTTTCAGCTGCTCTTCCACAAGATCCAGTCCTGTAATTTCTTCTGTCACCGGATGCTCTACCTGCAGTCTTGTATTCATTTCTAAGAAATAGATTTGTTTCTTTTGGTCGACGAGAAACTCTATGGTGCCCGCATTTTGGTAGCCGATCGATTTAGCGGCTTTAACGGCGGTTTCGCCGAGTCTTTGTCTTAATTCATCATCAACAAACGGGGACGGCGCTTCTTCTATCACTTTTTGATGGCGCCTTTGCACTGAACAGTCACGTTCAAACAGATGAACGGTATTGCCGAAAGAATCTGCGAGAATCTGAATTTCAATATGACGGGCGTTTTCAATGACTTTTTCCATATACATCGCGCCGTCTGCGAAAAAGGATGCGGCCCGCTTTTGATTGCCTTCAAACGCTTTGGCCAGCTCTTCTTCTGAATGTACGATCTGCATGCCGATTCCTCCGCCTCCAGCGGATGCTTTCAGCATGACCGGAAAGCCGATGGCGCGGGCCTCGGCTAAGGCCGAGTGTACATCGGGCAACGGTTCTGAAACACCGGGAACGATCGGGACCTTTGCTTTTTGCATCGTTTTTCGGGCTTCTATCTTGCTGCCCATCTTGGCGATGATGTCACCGGGCGGGCCGATAAACGTGATTTGTTCCTTCCGGCAGCGTTCGGCGAACGAACTGTTTTCTGACAGCAGTCCGTAGCCGGGGTGAATGGCGTCTGCTCCGGCGGCTTTAGCGGCTTCTATGATTCTGTCGATATGTAAATAGCTTTCATTTACTCTCGATTTACCGATCGGATAGGCCTCATCTGCCGCTTTTACATGGAGCGCATTCTGATCGGCTTCTGAATAGACAGCTGCCGAGGGAATGCCGAGACGTTTGCAGGTGCGGATAATTCGTAAGGCGATTTCTCCTCTGTTGGCAATCAGGATTTTTGTGAACAAATGTGAAGCACTCCTTTTTCATTAAGTTAACTTGAGCTCTTCAATCGTTTTTTCCCGCAGCTTGAATTTCTGAATTTTTCCTGAGGCTGTCATGGGATATTCATCTGTGAATAACACATACCGGGGGACTTTGTAGCGGGCGATATGTTCTTTGCAAAAGGTTCTGATGTCTTCTGTGGAAGCGGTTTGTCCGTCTTTGAGCCTGATCCACGCCGCGGCTTCTTCTCCGTATTTCGGATCAGGCACGCCGACAACTTGAACGTCTGCTACTGCGGGATGCCGATATAACATTTCTTCAATCTCCCGGGGATAGATATTTTCGCCGCCTCTTATCAGCATGTCTTTCAGACGGCCCGTGATTTTGCAGTACCCGTCTTCATCCATGACTGCCAAATCACCCGTATGCAGCCAGCCGTCTTTGTCTATCGCTTCTTCGGTCGCTTCTTGATTTTTATAATAGCCTTTCATGACATGATATCCGCGGGTGCAGAGCTCTCCCTGTTCGCCCCGGGCGGCCTCCTCGGATGTTCCGGGCCGAACGATTTTGATTTCGATATGAGGAAGCGCCCGCCCGGCTGTTTCCACTCTTCTTTCAAACGGATCATCCGTTCTTGTCTGCGTAATGACAGGTGATGCTTCGGTCTGTCCGTAGGCAATGGTAATGCCGGCCATCCCCATTTTGCCGATCACTTCTTTCATGACTTCCGCCGGACATGGCGAGCCGGCCATAATTCCGGTTCGGACGTGAGAAAGATCATATTCAGAAAAACGGCTGTCATTTAGGAGGGCGATAAACATCGTCGGCACACCGTGCAGAGCCGTGCAGGCTTCTTGCTCCACCGTTTTCAGAACGGCCGGCGGAGAAAACTGTTCAATCGGGATCATCGCTGCACCCGCGGAAACACATGCCAGCACGCCGAGCACACACCCGAAGCAGTGGAAAAACGGCACGGGAATACATAAACGGTCACTTGGGGTAAGCTTCATGCACTCTGCGATATTGGCCGCGTTATTGACGATATTAAAATGTGAGAGCATGACACCTTTCGGAAATCCGGTCGTACCCGATGTATATTGCATATGAATGCAATCATCCTTATCCAGGCTGTCCATCCTTCCGTTAAGCGCTGCATCCGTTACAGACTCGGCACCCTTCAGCAAAGAATCCCACCGTTGCATGCCGGGCGGTCTTTGATCACCGATATATAACACCGTCCGTAAAAAGGGATACCGTTTCGAACGCAGCCTGCCGCGCTCACAAGTTTTCAGCTCCGGAATCAGCTTATTCACCATCTCAACATAAGATGTCTGCCTGTAGGAATCCATGATAATCAGGGACGTGACGTCTGAATGTGTCAGCAGGTAATCGAGCTCTGCGATTTGAAAATTCGTATTGATGGTGACCAGGACGGCGCCGATTTTCGCCGTTGCAAATTGCGCCGCGAGCCATTCCGGTATGTTGGATGTCCATATGGCCACATGATCTCCTTTTTCAACTCCCAGCTTCATCAGCCCTTTTGCGGTTTGCCGGCATAACCGTTCAAACTCGGCATACGTATAACGAAGGCCGCGCTCAGGGTAAACAACTGCTTCATGATCCGGAAAAAGCTCCGCGGTCCGCTCAAGCAGCTTTCCTGCTGTTAAATGGATAAGTTCAGCCATATGACCTGCTTCCTTCCATTCTTGTTTTGGTAAACGTTTTCATTTCACTTCAAGAGCTGTCTTGCAATGACCATTCTTTGAATTTCTGACGTTCCTTCGCCAATCTCCATCAGCTTTGCGTCACGAAGCATGCGTTCGACACCGCACTCCTTCATATAGCCGGAACCGCCGTGAATTTGGATGGCCTGAAGGCATGTTCTGACGGCCATTTCTGAAGCATAGAGCTTGGCGAATGCCGCTTCTTTCGTAAATGGCAGGTTTTGATCCTTCAGCCAGGCCGCTTTAAGCACCATTTGTCTGGCAAGGTCAATTTCCATCGCCATGTCAGCGAGCTTAAATTGGATGGCTTGAAATGACGATATCGGGCTGCCGAACTGCTTGCGTTCCTTCGCATATGACAGCGACGCCTCCAATGCTCCTTGAGCGATACCGACAGCCAGCGCCGCAATCGAAATCCGTCCGCCGTCTAATGTATATAAAAATTGCTTGAAACCTTTTTCAGGATCACCGAGCAGGTTGTCGGCAGGCACCCTGACATCTTCCAGCACAAGTTCGGCCGTATCAGATCCTCTCACACCCATCTTGTCGTACGGACTTGTGATCGTAAATCCTGGTGTGTCTGTCGGGACGATAAGAGCTGAAATGATCGGTTTTCCGGCGGAGTTCTTTCCCGTAACGGCGGTGACAATGACCGTGCGGGCATAATTGGCGTTAGTGATCCAGCATTTCTCTCCGTTTATCACATAGTCAGCACCCATTTTCTCGGCTTTTGTCTGGGTGCCGCCGGCATCTGAACCGGCATTCGGCTCCGTCAATCCGAATGATCCGAGCGCTTTTCCGGAAGCTAGCGGAGTAAGGTGTTCTTGTTTTTGCTGTTCAGTACCGAAATAGTATAATGGGCTTGCACCGAGTGACACGGCTGCCGCATAGCTCAGCCCCGTGCTTCCGCAGGCTTTTCCGATTTCTTCAACTGCCGCTGCATAGGAAATGGTGTCACCGCCCGCTCCTCCGTATTCTTCCGGAAACGGAATTCCGAGAAGCCCGAGTTCGCCCATTTTTTTAAATGTGTCTATCGGAAACGCGGCTGATTGATCAACCTCATGGGCTTTCGGGGCAATTTCATTTTTGGCGAAATCTCTGACCATTTCGCGCACCATCTGCTGTTCTTTTGTCAGTTGAAAATTCATTAACCTTCCTCCTTCTGCTGCTTTCTACATTTTATTAATGGGGGTCTTTATTCATTCCATCCAAATAAAGTCTGAACATTCGGACTCATCCGCCGCAAAAAACTGACAGCGCGGCAACTGTCAGTTTGTTTAGACATGCTATTTAACCGTCCGTTTTGCGGAAGGACGGCTTTCATGGTGAAGCCTGTCAACGGAAGTAACGATATAGGTGCAGGAGCCTTTCGCCTGGATATCAGTATCTGAAAATGTCTGCGTCCGTGGTGCTGTTTTTCTGACTGTATCAACTAAATAAGGCTGCTTTCCCTTTTCTGCGCGGTAAATGGCGTAATAAGCCGTTTTTTTACCGTTGGATTTTGCATCTTCGATAAAGAGTGTATTGCCTGAAGCGTTCTTCTCCGCCCGTTTGACAGCCGGTTTTTTTAAAGCGGAATGTCCGAGCCAAGGCATCTCGGGTATTAATGCTGGCCGGCTGTACATGTCATTGATCAAGCGGTTTTTCACATCGAGCGGATTACGGTTCAGATCCTTTAAACTGAAATGCATGCTGCCTTTAATCCAAGCTGATTCCCTGTTAAGAGCAATCTGTCTTCCGTATTCCTCCGGATCGGCCCAAGGCGGATCAGCGTTGTTGTTGATTTTATAAGCTGCCTGCCCGATATATAAATGCACGGGACGATTTTTCACTTCATTGCCCCACCAATCCGCTAAGACGTCATATGCCGCCGCTTTAAAGCCGATACTCCAGTAAATCTGCGGTGCGATGTAATCAATATATCCTTTTTGGATCCATTCTCTCGTATCAGCGTATAAGTCATCGTAGTTCCGCACTCCGGCGGCCGTTTTGGAGCCTGTCGGGTCATCTGCGGCATTTCTCCATACGCCAAATGGGCTGATTCCGAATTTGACATAAGATTTTTCTCGTTTAATGGCCTGATTGATCTCTTTTACAAGCTGGTTGACGTTATCCCTGCGCCAGTCATCAACTGATGCAAAGTGAGCTTTTCCGTACCGTTCGTATGCCGCCTGATCGGGAAATTCCTTTCCGGCGATTTTATAAGGGTAAAAATAGTCATCCATATGAACCGCATCAATGTCATATCGGCTGACCACCTCTTTGATCCCATCCGTTATAAATTGCCGTACTTCGGGAATGCCCGGATTATAATACAGCTGATTTCCGTATGCGGCGACCCAGTCCGGATGAGAACGGGCGGGATGATCATCTGAAAGCGCATTCAAATTTGTGTGATTCATCGTGATCCGGTAAGGGTTGAACCAAGCGTGGAATTCAAGATTCCGTTTATGTGTCTCTTCAACTAAAAAAGCAAGCGGATCGTAGCCCGGATTTTTGCCTTGCGTTCCTGTCAAATACTCTGACCATGGACCGTAATCTGATGGATAAAAAGCATCAGCCGTCGGTTTAATTTGAACGATCACGGCGTTCATCCCCATTGCCTGAACGTCATCCAGCAGCTTGCTGTATTCTTTTTTTTGCTCATCGGGTGACAGCCCTTTTTTAGAGGGCCAGTCGATATTGGTGACAGACGCGATCCATACGGCTCTCATTTCCCTCTTCGCCTGAGTGCCGCCAGCTTTTGCTGGTGCTGAGACTGTAAAGATGCCTGCTGTCAGTAAAACGGCCAAAAACCATATGATGCTGGAACGGCAGCCTTTCATGTTTTTCCCCCTTTCAGCTTTACGGTATTCCGAAGCATTCCGGGCGGTGAATCAAAAAGCCTGCTTTATTCCTCTCTGCCTTAAAAAAAGAAAAAAGTCCTAAAGCGGATGAAACGCTTCAGGACTTTTTATGTTTCATGGCGGCGAGCACGTCAATGACCTTCGTTCCGACGCCGACACAGGTTTCAAGAATAGCCTGCGCTCCGGCAATGGACAAAATGAAAATAACCGGATGTGCATAGCGGGGCCAGACCAAGTAGCAGATGCCGATCAATATGGCGCACCAGACACCCGCACACCAATAACACTGCAGCATATAACCGAATGCGGAGGAAGGGACTTTTTTTTGGACGGCGCGCCCGTTTTGGTCGATGGTTTTTTCTTGCTTTAAAAAGGGTTTTCTTATGAATTCGGTAATCTTATCAAATACAATTAAATGGGTCAGCCGATAGCTGGCAAGGATGATCATTACATATGTAAGCCAAGATAGGTTCGTCATGACAAAGCCTCCAAAAACCTGGTTTGATTCCCCTATCTTGCCCTCTGTCATCCTGAACCATTCTGCCGGATGCTACATATTCCGTTCCAAGCGTCTGCCGCTGTTTGCAACGATGTCCAGTATGACCTCGGCATTTTTGTGTGCAAACTCGGGTTCAAACATATCTTTATGGGCTCCCTCGCCCTGATATTCCTGATAGAGTCCCGTTGTGGCGCCTTCCCATTTCTTCGGCTCAGGCTCAGCATTGTGCTCTTCCTTTATGCCGGCCTCAATAAAATGGAGGTTTGCCGCAATTTGGCCGTCATTTATCAGTTCCGCCCAATACGTTTGATAGCGCTCTGTTTTTCTGATGACCGCTTCCCTGACGGCCTCCGGGACATTTTCGGCTGTTGCGTTTGTTGGCTGCGGCGGCAGCGCGTCAAGCTTTCTGTACGCGTCTGCGATAATGACGTCGCTGATTTCTAAGCCGCGCTTTTCCATTGCTTTTGCCGCCTCGAATGCCGTATTGCCGCCCGCTGAATATCCGAAGAGGATATAAGGGCCTTCCGGCTGGATTTCCAGCATTTTATCAATGTATTGTTCCATTCTGCTGTCTTCTTCAATAAAGTTAAAACCGTACACAGCAGCCCGTCCATTTAATGCTGCCGCCAGATCTTTGAAGAAAATACCGAAACCTGAGATTGGCGGAAAACAGAAAAGGTTGCGGCCTTTCGGCTGATTCAATCTGCTGATATGCTGTTCGGCAGCTTCTGACAGTTTGCTGGAATACAGCTTTTCAGCCAATTGTTCAATTGTCGGATATTCAAATATCATTTCAATCGGGACATCCATCTGCTGCCTGGTCTTCAGCTGGTGAATGACTTGCAATGCTTTCAAAGAGTGCCCGCCAAGCTCAAAAAAGTCATCCTGTATGCCCAGCTCGCCGCAGCCGAGTATCGGCGACCAAATGTCGATCAGCTCACGCTCTACCCAGTTTCGCGGGGGAACGGCTTTTGATGACGTCTTTTTCCGTTCTGGCGCAGGGAGTCTGCGGCGGTCCACTTTGCCGTTTGCGGTAAGCGGCATACGGTCAAGCTTTACCACATACTGCGGAATCATATAGTCGGGAAGCGGCCTTGCCAATAGGGAGCGAATGGTTCTTTCTTCAACATGCGCGCCTGTATAATACGCACAAAGGATGGCTTCTTGTCCTTCGTCTGACACGATGACTGCCGCTTCCCTGATTCCCTCAATTTCAGTCAGCCGCGCTTCAATTTCGGCCGGCTCGATACGCTTTCCGCGAATCTTGAATTGACGGTCGATACGGCTGATGTATCCGATGCTTCCATCCGGCAGCCAATAAGCCAAGTCGCCTGTTTTGTAAATCTTTTCTTCAGGATGAATCGGGTGGCTGACAAATGCTTCACTTGTTAAGTCAGGCCTGTTTAAGTAGCCTTTGGCAACCCCGTCGCCGCCGACACAAAGCTCACCGGGCACGCCGATCGGCGCAAGTCCGCCATTTTTCTCAATGATATACGCGGTTGAATTAGTGATCGGTTTTCCGATTGGGATCGGCTGAGAAAAATCATGCTTGATTTCATAAAAGGTGGAAAATGTCGTATTTTCCGTCGGTCCGTATATGTTATAAAGGCTGAGATTCGGACAGCGGTGTCTGACCTTATTGATGAGCGCCGGTGACAAAGCTTCTCCGCCGACATATAAGGTGTGCAATCCGGAAAACATCTCCGGATCCGCCTGAGCAAACTGGTTAAAGAGCGCCGTCGTCAAAAACAGAATCGTAATTCGATTGGAACAAAGATAATGGCCGAACCTCTCAGGCGCAAGCATTGTCGTGCGGTCAACTACATGAAGGCACGCTCCGTTCAAAAGCGCTCCGAAGATTTCAAACGTCACTGCGTCAAAACCGATGGACCCTGTCAGAATGAGACGGTCCGTCGTGCCGGCCGACGTGTAATTGCTGTTGGACACGAGCGATACGACGTTGCGGTTGGAAATCATCACGCCCTTCGGTTTTCCTGTTGAACCGGATGTATACATAATATAGGCAAGATCATCAGGCGATGTAACGGTATTCAGTTTTCCCGCGTCAGCGGTTTGTTTCTCAGCGGCAGCCGGGATAGAGATGATGCGAGAAAAGTAAATATCAGTCTCAATCCCGTTTTGCACCGTTAACAGCTGTGCTCCGCTCTCAGTGAGCATATCGGCGATCCTGTCGGAAGGCAGATCTGCATCGAGCGGAAGGTACGTCCCTCCCGCTTTCAAAACAGCGAGAACAGCGATGATAAATTCCGGTGAGCGTTCGGCTAAAATCCCGGCAATTCCCTTTTGCGCCAAACCGTTTTCCAGCAGGGTGCGGGCGAATGCAGTTGACCGTTCATCAAGCTCCCGGTACGTCAACGTCATCCCGCCGGCGTGAAGCGCCTGATGATCCGGGGTTTTCTCCGCCTGACGGCTGAATAGGCTGATGATGCTTTCGTCTCTTTCATAAGTTGTTTTCGTGTTATTAAATTCGCCGATTATTCTTGATTTTTCCTTTTGTCCGAGCATCGGAAGCCGGTCAGCAGGAACATCGGGATTAAAAGCGGCGCCGCGCAGCGCTTCTTCCAAGTGGCCTTTTACGCTCTCTATCCATACTTCGTCATAAACGTTCGCATTGTAGCTGAATTTGATGAGCAGCTCATCGCCGGGCGCTATGATGAGGTTAAAGTCGTAGCCCGATTGTTCCGACACGTTGACATTCCCGATTCTAAACGGCGCATCCGATTCCTTTTCCGCGTCTTTCATCTGCTGCTGAATCGGATAATTTTCAAACACGATAATATGGTCGATTAAATCCTGTTTCAGCTCAGTCTGAGATTGGATGTCGGCAAGCGGATGATAACTGAACGCCTCTGAATCAAGCATTTCCTTCTGACAGCGTCCCAGCAGTTCTCTAAAGCTTTCATCACCCGTTTTAATGCGTACCGGGACGGTATTGATAAACAGTCCGATCATGCTTTCCACGCCATCAATGACAGAAGGCCGCCCTGATACGACGGCGCCGAACACGGCATCGTCCGTCCGGTTGTAGCGCTGCAGCATCAGGCCCCATATGGTCTGCATAAGAACTGCAAGCGTTGCGCCCTCTTCTTTGGCGATCGTTTTCAGCTTATCCGTCAGGTTTTGATCTAAAGAAAACAGCAGCTCTTTCTTGCGGTAGCCTTTTTCCAGGGGCCGGACCGATATTTTCGGCAGTCCTGATGGGGTCTCAAAGCCCGCTAAATATCCTTTCCAATACTCAGAAGCTGCGTCGTTGTCCTGATCGGTCAGCCATGTAATATAAGTGCTGTACGGCTTAGCGGGCTCCAAGGTGACGGGTGAGCCTGATTCAATCGCCCGGTACATATGCATAAATTCCTGAAGGACGATGCCGAGGCACCAGCCGTCCATGAGGATGTGATGATGGCTCCAGACGCATACATATTCTTCGTCAGCTGTTTTAAACAAAGAAACACGCATCAGCATATCCTTTTGCAAATCAAAGCCCTTTAAGCGGTCACGTTCCTTAAATCGCTGTATATAGCTGTTTTGTCCCGCTTCATCCAAATGTGTAAGATCTTCGCGGTGCAGCCGGAATTCCCGCTCACGAAGCACGACTTGGCGGGGGCCGTTCAGCTGAGCGACATGAGGTAAAAATACCGTTCTGAAAATATCGTGGCGGCTGATGACAGACTGTACGCTTTGCTCAAACAATTCCGGACGAAGCCGGCCTTTTATGGTGAAGACGGATTGCTCGATATATGCAGCCCCCTCCTTTTGCAGAAAGGAATGAAAAAGCATTCCTTCCTGCATTCGGCTGAGGGGATAAATATTTTGGATATTTTTCGTTTTGTCCATGTGTTCCTCCCGCTCGGTTTAGTGGAAGCTGAGTAAGTCGGCAATATCCTGCAATGCTTCCTCGGTCAGCTCCCGATCATCAAAGTCACTGACGGTTTTCTCCGTATCGGTTTTACTGAGGCAATGTTCCGACAGTTTCAGGAGAAAATACCGGCAGCTTTCGGACAGCCGTTCGATCGTATCCTGCCGGAAGCGTCCCGTTTCATAGGAAATGCTGACGGTCATCCGGCCTTTTGCCGCAATCGCGCTGATTTCAAGTGACTGCTCCCGTTTCCATGTATCCGTCACATCATCTCCGCTGCCCAAAGGAGAAAATTGAAACGCGTCAGGCTGTTCCGTTTCTGCCGGATTCCCGCCGGGCGCATCGAATTGTCCGAGATAGTTAAAGCTGATCTCCGGTGCTTTCCCGAAAGTCATCCCGGCAAGCTTCGGCGGTGTCAAATATTTAAGGACGCCGTATCCGTTCCCTTTATCCGGAATGCGCCGCAATGTGTCTTTGACGGTTTTCAATGTGCGAATTTCATATTCTTCAAGAGGTTCATAAGCTCCCGCCCGGAAAAGCACCGGATAAATGGAAGTGAACCACCCCACCGTTCTGCTGATGTCCGCACCGCCCTGCTCCGATTGGCGTCCGTGTCCTTCAAGGGCGATTTTCAAAGCATCCCGCGGCGACCATTTCTGAACAGCGAGCACGGCGGAAGCCAAAATCACATCTTGCGTATCCGTATTGTAGGCGCTGTGCACATCTTTCAACAGCGCATTTGTTTCACTTTCTGTCAATGTGAAAGATACCGTGTTCCGTTTTTCCGCAGAAGTTTCAGATCGTTCTGCCTGCTCGCAAGGGAGACTTTCTGTTTCATAGTGTTCTATCTCCCGCCAATACTCCGCCTGCTGAAGCAGCTGTCGGCTTTCAGCATAATCCTTCAGCTGCTCCGTATATGATTTGAATGACATGGTTTTCGGCGGAAGATTGATTTCTTTTCCGGAGACGGCCTGCTCATAGGCAGAAGCCAAGTCTTCCAATAAAATCCGCCATGACATCCCGTCGACGGCGAGATGATGGACGGTAAGAAACAAGTAATCTTCTGCTTCAGAGCGGAACAGCCCTGCCTGTACAAGCGGCCCGTTCTCCAAATCCATGTTTCTCTGAAGCTCTGCGACGCGGCGTTTTATAAAACGTTCCTTTTCATGCTCATTGCCTGCCGCTTCCAAAATAGTCAGGCTGTAAAGCTGCTCATCTGGGAGGCCAGCCGGTCTGTTGAAGAGGAAGAGGCCTTTCTCTCCGTCTTTTTTGCACACAAGGCGCAAGGCATCATGATGAACGGTAATGGCTTTTAACGTCTTCCTCAAAGCCTCTTCATCAATTGCATTTGTTCTCGTCAGCATAACGGACTGGTTAAAATGGTTTGCTTCCTTCATGTCCTGTGCGAAGAACCATTTTTGAACAGGTGACCACTTCACTTCTCCTTCTGCGGGAGCTTGGCTGACCGGCTGCCGCTCTGTTCGGACATAAGGCGCCAGTTCTTTAATTGTCGGCCGGCTGAAAATATCTTTTACAGCGATCTGTTTTCCTGTCTGGTGTAATCGGGCCGAGACTTGCAGGGCTTTGATGGAATCGCCGCCAAGCTCAAAAAATGATTGATCCGCTGCAATGTTTTCAGTTCCGAGCACGTCGCTCCAAATCGCAGCCAGTTCCTTTTCAATGGCGCTGGCAGGTTCTGTAAACACCCGTCCCGTTTGCATTTTTTTCCGCGGCTCAGGAAGCGCGCGGCGGTCGAGCTTCCCGTTCGGTGTGACCGGCAGGGCCTCAAGGGTTTCAAAGAGCGCCGGCACCATATAAGCGGGCATTTCATTTCTGAGCGCCCGCTGCACCGTTTCGCTTTCTGTTCCTTCTTCTGTCACGATATAAGCGCATAGTTCCGTTTGGCCTGCTGATGCGGGCAGAGCGGTAACGGCGGCTTCTTTGACACCTTTTATGCCTGTTAAGGCGGCCTCAATTTCTTGCAGCTCCACCCGGTAGCCTCTGATTTTGACTTGCTCATCCATTCGGCCGATATATTGCAGCGTGCCGTCCGGCAGCCATTTTGCCAGATCGCCCGTGCGGTACATGCGCCGGTTCTTGTGGAACGGGTCTTGGACAAAGGCTTGAGCTGTTTGCTGAGGAAGATTGCGGTACCCTCTTGCAAGGCCGGAACCTGAGATGCAAAGTTCCCCTGTTACACCGATCGGCTGCAGATGATCCCCGTTTAAAATATAAACGTGCGAATGATCAATCGGCCGGCCGATCGTAATCTCCTCATTTTGTTCTATATGTCTTGCCGCTGCAGTGGCGACGCTGTTTTCCGTCGGACCGTACTCGTTGGCAAGTTCCGTGTGAGGACAAACCGATAAACTACGGCTGATAATATTTTGATCGACCGCTTCTCCCGCTAATGTGACAATCCGGAGAGACTCGGCATCTCCCGGCTCCAGTACGTCAAGCAGTGTACGGTACAGCACGGGAACAATAATCATGTGAGTAATGCGGCAAGAAGCGAGATAGTGTTTGATGGCCAGAATATCTTTCGCTTCGTCTTCAGCTAAAACGGCCACTTTCGCGCCGGAAATCAGCGGTGTGAACATACTTGTTACAAATCCGTCAAAGGAAAATGAAAAGAGCTGAAGAACCGTATCTTTCTCATTCAGATCATAAAATCCTCTCCGCCATTGAAGGGTCTGGCTGACGGATCGATGTTCGACCATAACCCCTTTCGGCCTGCCTGTTGTCCCTGACGTATAAATGATGTAAGCCAAATCCTCCGGCGCCGACAGTGACTGAACCGGTGAAGCGTCCTGTTCCTGGATATCTTCCAATGCGAGTACTTCACCTTTAAAATGATCAGGCACTTGATCTATCGCGCCCCGTACGGTAAGAAGAATCGCTGCGCCGCTGTCTGAGGTGATATATTGCTTACGTTCCTCCGGATATTCAGGATCTATCGGGACGTAGGCGCCTCCGGCTTTCCAAACTCCGAAGACTGCCGCTACTTGTTCCGGCGATCTTGGTATCACAATGCCGACGGCTGCATCAGGTCCGATCTGCCGTTTTTGCAGAGCTCTGGCGATTTTATTCGACCATTCATCTAAATCTTTATATGTGACCAATGTTTCCCCGCTGATAAGGGCCGCAGCGTCAGGTGTTTTTTGTGCCTGGGTGATGAACAGTTCATGAACTGTTTTTTCCGGCAGCTGTTTATCCGTCATGCCGTTAAAATCCGCAAGAATCCGGTTGCGTTCCGGTTCTGTCAGCATATTGATCTCCCGTAAAGAGGATTCCGGTTCACGGACAATGTGTTCAAGCATCGTCAAAAAGTGGGAAGCCCAGCGTTCCATCGTTTCTTTCCGGAATAAAGCCGCGGCATATTCGAACAGAAAATGAATCTGTCCCCCGCCTTCAGAAGCCTGCAAAGTGAAATCAAATTTGGAAACCGGACGGGACATGTCCGCAGGCTGAATATGCAAACCGTCCAGAAGCAATTCCTCATGCTCCATATTTTGTACGACAAGCATAGCATCAAACAGCGGATTGCGGCTTGTGTCCCGCTGCACGCCGAGCCGTTCCACAAGCTCTTCAAACGGATAGTCCTGATGCTCATACGCCTCAAGTGCCGCCTGACGGACTTCCGCCAAGTAATCGGTAAACCGTTTGTCCCCTTTCGGCTCCGTTCTGATGGCGAGTGTATTGACGAACATCCCGAGAATCGGTTCAAGGTCTTTATGCGGGCGCCCGGCAATCGGCGAGCCGACGATGATGTCTTCCTGTCCGCTCAACCGCGCGAGCAGCGTATTGTACGCGGCGAGAAGCACCATATACAAAGTGGAGCCGTGATCGCGGGCGATGCGGTGAAGGCCGGATGCCGTTTCAGCGTCAAGCGTGCACGATACGTTCCCGCCCGCAAAGCTTCTGACAGCCGGACGAGGCTTGTCAGCCGGAAGCTCAAGCACCGGAAGCTCACCTTCCAGCCGCTTCAGCCAATATGCTTCCTGCTTCTGATATCCTTCCTTCTCCTGAAACGACCGCTGCCAGACGGCATAGTCTTTATATTGAAGGCGCATCGGCGCAAGCGAGCGGCCTGCATACAGCTCGCCGAATTCTTTTATCAAGGTGTTGACGGACACACCGTCGGAAATAATGTGATGCATATCCGTTAATAAAAGATGGCGTTCGTCCGATTCTTTCACGAGGGCCGCCCGGAAGAGCGGCGCTTCCTCTAGACAAAACGGCCGGACGAATGCGTCAGCTGACTCGGCTTCATCCAGCTGAAACGTCACGCTGTCATGGATGCGCTGCACCGGTTCGCCGTCATGTCCCGTTTCAAAGGACGTTCTGAGCGACTCATGCCGCTCGACAAGCTGCCGGAACGTCTCCTCCAGCCGGCCGCGGTCAAGCGGGCCCGTCAGTTCCAGCACAGCCGGCATATTGTAGCCGACACCGCCGTCTTCAAGCTGCTGGAGCACATACATCCGTTTCTGCGCTGAAGACACCGGATAAGTGTCCTGTGTTTTCGCCGGCTGAATCGCTTCATACGGGCTCTCTTCGAGGTCCTGAATGACCTTAGCGAGCTCTTCCACCGTCGGCCGGGCGAAGATGTCCTGTAACGGCACCTGAACGCCGAATTCTTTGGCGATGCGGGAGACGAGAGCCGTCGCTTTTAACGAATGGCCGCCCCGCTCAAAAAAGTGATCCCGAATGCCGACGGGGCCGTTTTTCAGCACCTCTTCCCAAAGGGCGCAAAGCTTCATTTCCGTGACGTTACGCGGTGCGGTGTACGCCTGTCTGCCTGCCGTTCCGTCAGGAGCCGGCAGCGCACGGCGGTCAAGCTTTCCGCTCGGTGTGACCGGCCACTCGCTCATTTCTATAAACTGAGCCGGCATCATGTAGGCTGGAAGGCGTGTCGCAAGTTCTGCCCGCACGTCATCGCTTTCCCGTCCTTCGATATAGGCGTAAAGCGCGGTTTCGCCGTGTTCGGTCCGGGCAGTGACCGCCGCCTCACGAATGCCGTCAACGCGACGGATCGCCGTTTCGATTTCCCCCGGTTCAATCCGGTAGCCGCGAACTTTCACCTGTCCGTCTGAACGGCCAAGCCATTCGACAAGTCCTTCTTCTGTCCAGCGTGCGATATCACCCGTCTGATACATGCGCTCTCCCGGATAAAACGGATCATCGAGAAAACGCTCTGCCGTCAGTTCAGGCCGGTTCCAATAGCCCCGGGCCACCCCTGTCCCCGCAATGTACAGCTCTCCGGCAACGCCCGCAGGCTGAACGGTTCCCCCGCCGTCTAACACATAAAGACGGGCACCCGGAACGGGTTTTCCGATCGGAAGCCTTGTCCGTCCGCTGTCCCGTTTTCGGTCACAGACGTAAAACGCCGCATCAACCGTCGCTTCTGTCGGCCCGTAGCCGTGAATGAGCACGGTTTCCGGCAGAAGATCGGCAAACCGGGAAGCCGTAAGCGGTGAAAGAGCTTCCCCTCCGGCAAACACGCGTGTCAAGGTTTTGCCGAGGCGGATTCTTGTTTCCTCAGGCTCTGTTTCCAGCGCATCTAAAAAGCTGTTGACCATCGCCGGAATAAAATGCGCGGTCGTCACCTTTTCCGAGGCAAACGCTTCAATCATCCGCGCGGGATCTTTCTCCCATCCGGACGGAAGCAGATACACGGAGGCGCCGGACATCGTCCACCAAAACAATTGCCAGATGGAAGCGTCGAAGGAAAAGGATGATTTCAGCACGATCATATCCTCCTCCGTTAACGGAAACTGCCCTTGCATCCCGGATAAAAAGGCGGCGGCCTGACGGTGTTCAACAGCCACCCCCTTCGGTGTTCCCGTCGAACCGGACGTGTAAATGATATAAGCGAGCGAATCGGCATCCGCTTCTTCAGAGACAGCCCCTGTCTCCGTCTCACCTGTAAGGGCAGAAAGAGACACTTCTAGCGTCTCGCCGGAAAAACCGGGAACGGATAATCCCGACTGTTGAAGCAGGAGACAGGCGCCGCTGTCGTCGAGCATATAGCGCAGCCTGTCCTCCGGATATTCCGGGTCAAGCGGCACGTAGGCGCCGCCTGCTTTTAACACGGCAAGCACTGAAATCACCATCTCCGGCGAGCGTTCAGCGAGCACACCGACCATGCTTTCTTTTCGGACGCCTTTTTGGCGGAGCCGAACAGCGAGCCTGTCTGTGTACCGGTCAAGCTCGGCGTACGTCAGCATACCGTCTGGGAAACGGAGCGCCGGACGATGCGGCGAAAGTGCAGCGCGGCGGGTAAACAGCCCGTGAAGCGTAGGAGCCGGCGGTTCAGCCGCTTCTGTCCGGTTAAACGCATCCAGCATATTTCTGGCTTCACACGCATCCAACAATGCGATCTCGGAGGCGCTCATTTCAGGGTCGGAAATGACTGATTTCATCATATACCGTAAAAAGGTTTCAATCTTCTTCATAAAAACACGATCGTATATACCGGTATCAAAGTTTAAGCGGATATAAAGAGAACTTCCCGGAATCACCTTTACGCTGCATCCGTAGTTTGTGACTTCCTCCATCGTGAAATCCTCTACCGCAAAATCAAATGAACCGGCCTGACTCACATTTTCAATTTCACGCTGGGCCGGCACATTTTCAAACACGATAATATGGTCAAACAGCGCCTGCTTCAGAGGGCTTTGCGCCTGAATGTCATACAGCGGATAATAGCTGTACGCTTCTGCTTGCAGCGTCTCCTGCTGCAAATGCCTGACGAGCTCCAGGAAAGAAAACGAACCGCTTTTTACCCGCACGGGAATCGTATTGATAAACAGCCCTACCATTTTTTCTACGCCCGCCAGATCCGACGGCCGGCCGGAAACGACAGAACCGAAAACGGCGTCTTCACAGCGGCTGACACGCTGCAGCAAAATGCCCCACAGTGCCTGAAACACCGTATTCAGCGTTGCTCCCGCCCTTGCCGCAATGTTCTTCAGCTCATTTGTCTGCTCTTCAGGAATAGTGAAAACAGCCTGCTCAAGCTCGCCGTTTGGTTCGGCGGATTTTTTCGGAAGAGACGCCGTTTGCTCAAGATCGGCAAGTCTCGTTTTCCAAAATGACTCGGCTTCTTTACGATCTTGCTTCATGAGCCATTTAATATACTTCCCATATGGCTGAACAGGCTCGAGAGACGGGAGGTGTCCGTCTCCGAGAGATTGATAGATCATCAGAAATTCCTTCATGACAATTCCGAAGCACCAGCCGTCCATGACGATATGATGGTGGCTCCAAATACAAACATAGCGTTCGGGCGCTTTTTTCAGAATGGAGACTCTCATGAGAGGGTCTGATTGCAAATCAAAGCCTTTATCTTTGTCTTCTTTACTGAACCGGTCGGCATACATGTCTTGCGCCTTCTCATCCAAATGAGAAATATCATGAAACTGAACGCGGCTCGGCCTGTTTTTTAACACGACTTGGCGGGGCTTAGCCACATTCTTATGAATAAACGTCGTACGGAAAATATCATATCGTTCAAAAACAGCATCTATACTTTTTTGGAATCGTTCCCGGTCAAGCTGTCCGCTGATCGTAAACACTGCTTGTTCGAAGTAGGCTCTTGAGTCATGATCCAAAAGAGAATGAAAAAGCATGCCCTCCTGCATAAAAGATAAAGGGTATATATCTTGTATTTCCGGTTGCTGCCCCATTGCGCCTCTCCTTTTCTATAGTTTGTTGACGGCTCCCATAATGTCACTCAGATCTTCCAGCGTTAACTCTTCATCACTGAAATCAGCAGCGCTCCATTCACGCTCCTCTTTGCCTGTGCAATGCGCGATGATCTGCTTGAGAAAAGTATGAAAATGCCCCGTCAAAACTTCAATCGTTTCTTTTTGGTACTGAAAACGGTTATACACCACATTCAAGCTGAGACATTCCGATGATACGGAGCCGCTGATATCAAGTGTGTACGGACGTTCCCAGTCTGGGCTGACTTCATTTCCCGCTTTTACGGGAGAAACATCGAAGCCGGTGGAACGGATCTCCCGGTCAAACTGCCCCAAATAGTTAAAACTGATTTCAGGAGAATCAGATTCAGCCTCTTCCCAGAATTTGCTTATATATTTCAGCACCCCGTATCCCGCTCCTTTATGCGGAATGCGGCGCATCATGTCTTTTGTCCGCTTAATGTGATAACCGAGACGCCCGCTGTCATCAGCCTGATCTTGAAAACTTGCATCAACCAATACCGGATAAATTGACGTAAACCAGCCGATGGTTCTGCTGATATCAAGATGCTCCAGGTGCTCTTCCCTTCCGTGGCCTTCCATGCTGATTTTGAATGTCTCGTTTCCGGTCCATCTGTTCAGCGCAAGGCTTAACGCCGCAAGCAATAATTCACCCGTCTCCGTTGTGTACGCTCTGTTTGCCTCCGTTAACAGCTGCTCAGTCTCCTGTTTTGTCAATGTAATGGTCATCACATCTGTATCTTTAAGGAGATTGGAAGAGATGCGGGCATCTTTTGGAAGCGGTTTGACCGCCGCTTCTTCTCTTTCAGACCAGTAATCTGCTTCCTGCAGAAGCCGGCGGCTTTTTGCATAATCAGAAATCTGCTTTGCATAAGTCTGATAGGAATCAGTTTTCGCCGGAAGAACGGCTTCTTTTCCAACAAGCGCCTGCCTGTAGCACGCGGTGAGATCTTCAAATAAAATCCGCCATGACACTCCGTCAATGACAAGGTGATGAATGGAAAGCAGCAGATGATCGCCATCAGCGGCGTGAAATAAACCGACAGCTATGAGCGGACCCGTTTCCAGCCTAATGGAAGTTTGTATGCGGGCGGCCGCCTGTTCAATTGCGGCGTGCTCCTCTTGTAATGACCCTGTCCCTCTCACGTCAAGCGTTTCAAACGTAAAGAGTTCTTCTTCAGAAAGGTTCTCAGCTCTGTTATATTGCATCACCGATCCATTTTGCGTGCCGCATATCATCCGTAATGCGTCATGATGAACCGCCAGATGCGCCAGCGCTTTTCTCATGGCAGATTCATTGATTCTGTCCGCACTGCGGAGCATAACGGTCTGATTAAAATGATCATGCGGCAATGATTGTGACAAGAACCAGTGCTGGATCGGCGTCAACGGCACTTCGCCTGTGACGGGAGCCTGATCAATTACGCGGCGGACTTTCCGGAGCCGCATCGACACCTCTCCCAGTGTCTGATGCTCAAACAGCTCACGGACGGTCGTTTCGTAGCCCTGCTGCTTCAGCCTCGCACATACTTGCAGCGCTTTAATCGAATCTCCGCCGAGATGGAAGAAATGAGCATTGGGGCCAAGGCCTTCAACACCTAAGAGTTCCTCCCAAATGTCAGCCATCATTTCTTCAGTTTCATTCCTCAGGCTGATATCATCTCCGGGGTTTTCGTTTAATTCAGGCTGCGGGAGCGCCTTCTCATCCAGCTTCCCATTCGCCGTCAGAGGCAGTTCATTAAGCTCTGTCAAGCGTGCGGGAATCATATATTCCGGCAAGAAAGCTCTGAGAGAGGCCTGAATCTCTGCTTCTTTTAACTTTTCGTTTCCGTGTAAGACGGCATAGGCGTAAATGGAGTGCTGACCGTGCTGATCAGCACGTGTGATCACGGCGGCCTCTTTCACGAAAGAAAGCTTCTGGAGCGCTGATTTAATTTCTCCCAATTCAATTCTGTGGCCTCTGACTTTTACTTGCGCATCTTTCCGCCCGACATACTCCAGCTCGCCATTTGAGAGCCTTTTGGCGATATCGCCCGTCCGGTAGAGCCGCATACCGGAAACGTGCGGATTCGTGATGAAACGGGAGGCAGTTAAATCATCTCTATTTACGTATCCCCTCGCGACACCCTCTCCGCCGATATAAAGCTCACCGGGAATTCCGATCGGCTGCGGATTCATATAGGCGTCCATGACAAAAGCATGAAGGGTTTCCAGCGGTCTGCCGATATTGCTTTTATTTCTCTCGATATCTTCCATATTCAGTTTTTTGTATGTGACGTGAACCGTGGTTTCTGTAATGCCGTACATGTTCACAAGCTCTGTCTCCGGGTACTTCTCTTTCCAGCTTTTCAGCATGCCGGGCTGAAGCGCTTCTCCGCCGAAAATGACATATCGAAGCTTCAGCTTGTCCGTATGCCCGGCTTCTTCATGAATGAGTCCGGAAAAAGCGGTCGGCGTTTGGTTCAGCACCGTTACGCCTTCACTTAGCAGCAGCTGCCGGTACAAATGCGGATCACGGGCTGTTTCTTTCGGCACGATGACTACTTTTCCGCCGTATAAAAGCGCACCGAATATTTCCCAAACAGAAAAATCAAAGCAATAGGAATGAAACAGCGTCCAGACGTCTGCTGGCCCAAAATCAAACGGCAGCCCTTTATGTGTGATAAGGCTGATGACATTACGGTGTTCCGTCATAACGCCTTTCGGTTTCCCTGTTGTGCCCGATGTGTAAATCACGTAAGCCGGCTGTTGAGGTGTTATCGTTTCTTTCGGACTGTCTGCTGAGACAGATTCAGGCTTATCAATGTATAAAACCGGCAGACCGTCCATTCCGGAAACCCCGAGACCCGATTGCGTCAAAAGAACACGCGCGCCGCTGTCAGTCAGCATAAATGAAATCCGCTCGTCCGGATATTCAGGATCAATCGGCAGATACGCCCCTCCCGCTTTTAAAATACCGAGAATCCCAATCAGCATATCCGGAGATCGTTCAGTCATCATCCCGACAATCTGTCCGGAGCGGATCCCGTTTTCTGAGAGCATATCGGCGATTCGATCCGCCTTTTCATTGAGCTCGCGGTAGGTGAGACGCTCATCGGCCATGACGGCTGCGATTTGATCCGGCGTTTTTTCCGCCTGTGTTTCAAATAAACTGACGATCGTTTCATGCCGCGGATACTCAGCCGTTTGATTATCAGCTTCCAAAAGCATCTGCCGCTCGTTTGTGTCCAGCAAATGAATGTCAGACAGCTTCCGATCGTAATCCGACGCGATTTGTCCTAAAAGCTCTTTAAAATGACCGGCCCACCGTTCGATCGTTTCTTTTTCAAACAATGCGGTACTGTATTCAAAATGAAAATCCAGGGCGCCATCCGGCCGTTCCTCAGCATGTAGCGTCAAGTCGAATTTTGAAATGTCATGCTTCACTGCATGTGCAGAAACGGATAAGCCCGGAAGATTCACTTTGAAATCATCACTGTTTTGCAGAACGAGCATGGCATCAAACAGCGGATTGCGATTGACTTCCCGAGGTGTATCAAGCTTTTGGGCGAGTTCTTCAAACGGGAATTCCTGATGTTCGGCTGCGCCGAGGGCGAGCATTTTCACCTCTTCTAAATAAGCGCGGAATGTCTTATCACTTTCCGGCCTGCTTCTCATGGCCACGGTGTTAACAAACATGCCGATAACCCCTTCAAGCTCAGCGCGGCTTCTGCCTGCCGCAGGTGAACCGACGACAACATCTTCCTGTCCGCTCAATTTAGACAGGAACAGGGAATAGCCGGCCAAAAGAATCATATACAGCGTGGAACCCGTCTCATCCATGAGCCGGCGCAAATTCTCCCCCGTTTCCTTTTGAAGACGCGTTCGAACCGCGGATCCGCTGAAATCAGGAAGCTGAGGGCGCTTTTTATCCAGCGGCAGATCAAGAACGGGAATGTTTTCCCCGAGCGCATCCAGCCAATACCGCTCATGTTTTTTGAACTCTTCAGCGGCAGACCGGTCATGCTGCCAGACGGAAAAATCTTTGTACTGCAGTTTTAACGGCCGCAATTCCTTCCCTCTGTACAAATCCGTCAATTCCTGAATCAGAACGCTCATTGACACACCGTCTGCGATAAGATGATGCATATCGAGCAGCAGAAAATGACGGTCTTCATTGACTTTGGCTAAAGTCACCCTCAAAAGCGGCGCTTTTTCCACGTCAAACGGCTTAACGAAAGTTTCCATCGTCTCATGAAGAAGTGACTCGGACGGCATGTGAAGCTCTGTGAGTTCGAGATCGGCATGTGAATGTATGTGCTGCATCGGCTCCCCGTTTCGTAACACAAATGATGTGCGTAACGCTTCATGCCTTTGCAGCAGCACTGAAAAGGCTTCTTGCAGACGGTTCCGATTGAGCCTGCCGCTCAGTTCCAGACAAGCGGGCATATGATAGCCCGTGCTGTCCGCCGCAAGCTGGTGAAGGGCATAGAGCCTTTTTTGAGCAAAAGATAACGGGTACAAGTCCTTCGTCTTTGCAGGCGTGATTTCCGCATATTCTCCTCTTTTCCTCTGTTCAAGGAAGCGGGCCATGCTCTCAATGGTCGGATGTTCAAAGACATGGCGGACGGCAAGTTCAATTTGCAGCCGTTTATGTATGTTTGAAACAAGTGATGCGGCTTTCAGCGACTGTCCGCCGATTTGGAAGAAATCATCTCTCATACTGATGCGGTCCCGTTTCAGCACATCTTGCCAAATAGACAGCAGCTCAGTCTCAAGCATTGTGCGGGGCGCTTGATAATCACCGGTTCTCTCAGCTTCTTCCGGTTCAGGAAGCGCGGCCCTATCAAGTTTTCCGCTCGCAGACAGCGGCATTTCCGTCAGTTTGGTAAAGCTTCCCGGTATCATATAAGCAGGTAATGTCCCCGCCAATTCGGCGTGCGGATCAAATGTCACACCCGCGTTTTGCAGTACGACATAAGCTGCAAGCTCCTGTTCTCCGTCCGCCGTTTTGCGAACGGTAACTGCCGCCTCTTTTACCCCGGACAGACTTCTGAGTGCCGTTTCGATTTCTCCTAATTCGATTCTGTAGCCTCTGACTTTCACCTGATCATCAAAACGCCCCATATATTCAATCGTTCCGTCCGGTAAAAAGCGGGCTGCATCCCCCGTTCTGTACAGCCGTTCACCTTCACGAAACGGATGAGGGGTAAAGGCTTTGTCCGTCAGCTCTTTTTGCTGAAAATATCCGTGTGCAAGACCTTTTCCTGAAATACACAGTTCACCGACGGCTCCGACCGGCTGCAGCTGGACACCGTGCATGATATAGACGGATGTATTGGCGATCGGGCGTCCGATCGTAATCCGGCTGCTTTTTTGCAGATTGCGCAGGATCGTCGCTGCCACACTGTTCTCCGTCGGGCCGTATTCATTCAGCAGCTCGGCATTCGGGCATATATTCCGGCTCGCTTCCACGATATCAGGGGTTGCCGCTTCCCCGGCAAATGTCACCGCCCGAAGCGTCTGTGCATCTTTTTTTGTCAGAGAGTCAAGCAGGACGCGATACAGAGACGGGACGATCAGAAGATGGCTTACCCCGTGGCGGGCGATTTTCTGTTTCATTGAAAGAACGTCTTTTGCATCGTCTTCATCAGTCAACAGTACACAAGCGCCGGACAGCAGCGGAGTGAAAAGACTTGTCAAAGAGCCGTCAAATACGTATGAAAAAAGATGAAGCGCTATGTCGCCTTCTGTCATGCCGTATTCTTCACGCCGCCATTGCAATGTATTGCTGATCGCTTTGTGTTGTACAAGCACACCTTTCGGACGGCCTGTCGTTCCCGAGGTGTAAATGACATACGCCCAATTTCCGCTGCCGGACACCGGCGGAAGCGGCCCGGTGTGCCGGGAAACCGTTTCCTCCAAGATGACGACGTTTCCCTTGAAATGAGGCGGAATGAGAGGAAGCAGGTCTTTTTCAGTCACGAGCAGTGAAGCTTCACTGTCTCTCAGCAAAAATGAGATCCGTTCAGGCGGATATTCCGCATCAATCGGCATATAAGCGCTGCCCGATTTCCAAATTCCGAGCAGAGCGGCGACCGTATTCATCGATCGGCGCAGCATAACAGCGGTAATCTGATCGGGACGGGCGCCTTTTTCCCTTAACGCATGCGCAATCTGATTCGCCCGCTGATTTAATTTCTTATAGCTCCAGCTTATCCCGTTATATCTCAACGCTTCCTGGTCGGGCGTTTTGGCAGCCTGTTCTTCAAAAAGCCCGTGAACGGTTGTCTCAGGATACGGACGGCTTGTGTCGTTAAACGAATGAATCAAGGCCTCTTCCTCCGGCGGCACGAGACTGATGCTTGATAAGAGCCTGTCCGGATCCTCTGTTACACAGGAGATGACCTCAAGAATATGCCCTTTGATCCGTTTCATGTCCTCCCGATCATAAATGTCAGCATTGTAGCTGAATTTCACATAAAACTCTTCCCCCGGAACGATGACGACGTTGAGATCATAGTTCGTTTCTTCCGCCATCGAAAAGTTTTCAAGAGAGAGCGCATGGCTTTCAGTCTGCTGCCAGCCGTTTACCGCAGCCTGCATCTGAACCGGATAATTTTCAAAGACAAGGATATGGTTCAAGAGATCTTTTTGCAGACCGCTCTCGTTTTGAATGTCATAAAGCGGATAATAGCTATGCTCTTCCGCTGCGAGTGAATCTTTTTGCACTGCTTTAACAAGCGATGCAAAAGTCATATCCTTAGCTGCGCGCACCCTCACCGGAACGGTATTGATAAACAGCCCGGCCATGGATTCAATGCCGCTGATAGCTGACGGCCTGCCGGAAACAACCGAACCGAAGACCGCATCTTCAGTCCCGTTGTAACGATGGAGAAGCAGGCCCCAAATGCCCGTAAATATAGTATTCAGCGTGACCCCGATGCCCCGGGCTATGTCTGTCAGTTTTTGTACGGTTTCAGGCTCAAGGGAAAATTGAAAATGCTCAGATGTATAACCGTTTTGCGCCGGTTTATTCTTCGTTTGCGGAACAGAAACGGTTTCTCCGTAATCTTTCAAATAGCCGGACCAGAACGCTGACGTTTCTTCTTTATTCCGGCTTCGTAGCCATTTGATATAAGTGCTGTAAGGATTCGGACTGCCGAGGTTTACAGGCCGCCCGTTCCGGATCGAATAATACATGCTGAAGAAATCTTTCAGCACAATGCCCAGGCTCCAGCCGTCCATCATAATGTGATGGTGAGTCCAAACGCATGTATGGCGGTTTTTTCCCGTATGAAAAAGAGCAAGGCGCATTAAGGGGCCTTTTTGCAGATCAAACCCCTTATGCCGGTCGTTTTCCTTAAATTCGTCAATGATGCTTTGCTGCTGTTCTTCCGAATAATCTGAAATGTCTTCAGTCCGTACGGCAGTGTCACGGCGCGAAAGGACTACCTGCTGCGGCCCTTCAAGGTCAGGTACTTCTTTTATGAAAATTGTTCTGAAAATATCATAGCGGCTGACAAGCATATCAAGGCTTTTTTGAAATGTATCAACGCATAAATCTCCGCTGACCGTAAATGAAATCTGCTCGACATATGCGTTTGATCCGGAATCCAGAAGCGAATGAAACAGCATGCCTTCCTGCATATATGATAAAGGGTAAATATCTTGAATTTCTGTCGCTTGTGTCACGAATGCCACACACCTTTTTATGAAATTAAAGTCCTTTTACGAGATCTTCAATGCTTGATAGTGCTTGAGCGGTCAATTCCTTATGGCTGTAATCAGTCAATGTTTTTTCCCGCTCTTTCTTGCCAGAACAGTGGGCGATGATGTCCTCAAGACGAGTTTGGAAACGATTCATGAAAGACTCGACTGCCCCCGGTGCAAATACGCCGGTATAAACGGCTTTTACCTCCAGACGTCCGTCCGCCGTCATCGCGTTAATATCCAGGTCAAACTCGCGGATGCGCCCGGCCGCTATATCATGCTGCGGCTTAAATGGCGACATCTTCAGTCCTCCCTCAAGACCGTCAAACGCACCGAGATAGTTAAAGCTTATTTCTGGGTCTTTATAAAGAATGTTTCGCGAATATCTCAGCAGCCCGTAGCCGGTTCCGTAATGAGGAACCCGTCTCATCATGTCTTTTACTGTCTTTATACGGTGAGCGGTTTTTTCGCCTGAGCCGTCCGGCACTCTCATATCTAAGAGCACGGGATAAACAGATGTAAACCAGCCTGCCGTTCTCGAAATATCAATGTCAGGCATATGTCCCTGGCGTCCGTGTCCTTCAGTGCTGATAAGCATCCGTTCAGAACCCGTCCACTCATGAAGCGCCATTCCAAGCGCCGTTAAAAGCAATTCATGAACATCCGTGCCGTATGCCTGCTGTGTTTCTAAAAGCAGCTGTTTTGTGAGCTCCCTGCTTAATATCCACGATGCCGTGCGCGCGTTTTCCTGCATCCGTCCGGCATTTCCATCATTTATTTTCGGCAGCGGCGCTGTTTCAAAAGACATCACACTGTCCCAGTACGCGGCTTCTTCAAGCAGCGCTTTGCTTTTGGATATGTCAAAAAGTTGTTCGGCATATGTGATATAAGAATCGCTTTTCGGCGGCAGTTTGATTTGTCGGCCTTCTAATGCCTGCTGATAAGCTGTCTGCAGATCTTCAAGCAATATTCTCCACGACACGCCGTCCGTGATAAGGTGATGAATCGTGATCAGCAGATGGTCGGCTTCTTTCAGCCGGAACACTCCGAGATGAAACAGAGGCCCTTGATCAAGGCGCATGGCCTGCTGTATTTCTTTTTCCTCGGCGGCTATCCGTTTTTCCGGCTGTGTTTCTTCTGAAAGATCTATGACGTTAAGTGTAAAGATTTCTTCATGCTGCTCTGTGATTCCGCGGTTATATTGAACAACTTCCCCATGCTCATTTTCAGTGAATGTCATTCGCAGCGCATCGTGATGTTCTGTCAGCGAGCGAACCGCCTGAGACAAAGCATTTATTTGGAATCTCTCTTCACTGCACAGCATGACTGATTGGTTATAATGAAGATCAAAAGCACCCGGTTCCTCAAAAAATCTCTTCTGGATCGGTGTCAGCGGTGCGCTTCCTTCTATCGGCCCCTGATCAGCCATTGCAACAGCCGGCGTGAGGTGCTTCGCGAGTTCTGCAATCGTCGGGAACTGAAACAAATCGCGGATCGACATGTTCCAGCCTTCTCCCGCGAGTCGGGCTGACACTTGAAGCGCCTTAATGGAATCTCCCCCAAGCTCAAAGAAAGAGTGATGAATGCCTGCTTTCTGAATATGAAGCACATCTTCCCAAATTCGGCATAACAACGCCTGTTTTTCATCGCCGGGCGCGACAAATGCCTGTGATGAATGTATCTCTTCTGCCGGCAGAGCCGATTTATCAAGCTTGCCGTTCAGTGTCAGGGGCATGCTGTCTAAACCGATAATATGAGACGGCATCATATAAGCAGGGAGCTCCTGCATGAGAAACTCGCGAAGTGATGAGATGTCAGCTGTTTTAGGTACGATGTACGCCGCTAATCTGCCCTGTCCTTCGGCATCTTTCATCACGGTAACAGCCGCTTCTTTGACTTGATCGTGTTTCAAAAGCACACTTTCAATTTCTCCCGTCTCAATTCTGTATCCTCTGATTTTTACCTGCTTATCAATCCGCCCTTGAAAACGAAGAGTGCCATCCGGCAGCCAGCAGGCTTGATCTCCGGTTCTGTAAAGTATTTCTCCCGTTTGTAACGGGTCGCTGAATGCGCCCTTTGTCAGCTCCGGCTGTCCCCAATATCCTTTGGCGACGCCGGTGCCTCCGATATACAGCTCTCCGAAAACGCCGATTGGCTGAACCTGTTTGTCTTTGTTTAAGACGTACATTTGCACATTCGGAAGCGGAACACCGATCGGCACATCATCTTCCCGCGGCTTTTCGCTCATTTTGGCTTCATAATACGAAGAATCAATTGTCGCTTCTGTTACACCGTAGCTGTTTATGATCCGCATGTCTTCTCCGAAACGCTTATGAAGCGTATAAAAATCTTTCGCTTTGATCATATCTGAGCCCAGTACCAGTACTTTTACACTTTGCAGTGCTAGGTTCCGGCGATATATATATTCCATAAACGGAACAATCAGCGCGGGTGTCGACTCCATAAATGTGATACGGTGCTGATCAATGAGCTGATAAAGCTGTTTCGGCTCAAGCCGGACGTCATCCGGACAAATAACAAGCGTCCCTCCATTTAGCAAGGCGCGGGCAAGATCTCCTGAAAAAACATCAAATGAGAAACTCGCCATCTGCAGCACCTTGACCGGTATACGGTCAAGCTCATAAATGCTGCGCCATGCAAGTGCTGCATGGGTAAAGCTGCGATTTCTGACTTCGACTCCCTTCGGCGTTCCCGTCGTTCCCGAAGTATATATGATATAAGCAGTATCATCCGGAGACACTGATGAATGAATATTCTCCGCACAAATATCGTATTGATCTTCATGATCAAGCTGAATGAGCAACAAATTGTGATCCGCGAGCTGTGAAGCAAGCTCTTTGTATTCAGACTGCACCAACAAGACGGATGCCGCGCTGTCCTTTAATAAATAGCGAATCCGTTCCTTAGGATAATGTGAATCAATGGGGATATACGCCCCTCCCGATTTCATGACGGCAAGAACACTGACGATCGCTTCAATCGAACGATTTGCCAATATAGCTGCTCTTTTTCCCGGACCGAATCCATTTTTGTGTAATGTTCGTGCAAGCCGATTTGCCCGCTCATTAAGCTGCGAATAGCTGATCTGTTGTGTTCCTTCAATGACGGCCGTCTGATGAGGCGTTTCTGCTGCTTTCGCTTCAAATAGCTGATGGAACAGTTTGTTTTTTTCCGAGAACTCGGTTTGTGTATTATTAAATTCAGTCAGTATCTTTTGCTTTTCCTCTTCTGTCAACATATCAGCTTTTGAGAGTGTGACTTCCGGTTCGGCGGCAACATGGCGCAAGAGATTCAATAAGTGGCCCATCCAGCGTTCAATCGTTTCTTTCATAAAAAGCTCGGTGCTGAATTCCATCTCAAAGCGGATGTTTCCGTCGGATTCAGCCGCTGATAAGGTCAGGTCAAAACTTGATACATCATGTTCGGTATGCTCTGATCGTGATGCCTTCAGCCCGGCCAGATTTATCTCCTCTCGCTCCATATTCTGAAGAATAAACATCGCATCAAACAGCGGATTGCGGCTCATGTCCCGCTGCACGCCGAGCCGTTCCACAAGCTCTTCAAACGGGTAGTCCTGATGTTCATACGCTTCAAGCGCCGCCTGGCGGACTTCCGCCAAGTAATCGGTAAACCGTTTGTCTCCTTTCGGCTCCGTTCTGATGGCGAGTGTGTTGACGAACATGCCGAGAATCGGTTCAAGGTCTTTATGCGGGCGCCCGGCAATCGGCGACCCGACGATGATGTCTTCCTGTCCGCTCAACCGCGCGAGCAGCGTATTGTACGCGGCGAGAAGCACCATATACAAAGTGGAGCCGTGATCGCGGGCGATGCGGTGAAGACCGGATGCCGTTTCAGCATCAAGCGTGCACGAGACGTTCCCACCCGCAAAGCTTCTGACGGCCGGGCGGGGCTTGTCAGCCGGAAGCTCAAGCACCGGAAGCTCACCTTCAAGCCGCTTCAGCCAGTAGGTTTCCTGCTTCTGATATCCTTCCTTTTCCTGAAATGCCCGCTGCCAGACGGCATAGTCTTTATATTGAAGACGCATCGGCGCAAGCGAGCGGCCGGCATACAGCTCGCCGAATTCTTTAATCAAGGTGTTGACGGACACACCGTCGGAAATAATGTGATGCATATCCGTTAATAAAAGATGGCGTTCGTCCGATTCTTTCACGAGGGCCGCGCGGAAGAGGGGCGCTTCCTCCAGACAAAACGGCCGGACGAATGCGTCAGCTGAATCGGCCTCATCCAGCTGAAACATCACGCTGTCATGGATGCGCTGCATCGGTTCGCCGTCATGCCCCGTTTCAAAGGACGTTCTAAGCGACTCATGCCGCTCGACAAGCTGCCGGAACGTCTCCTCCAGCCGGCCGCGGTCAAGCGGGCCCGTCAGTTCCAGCACTGCCGGCATATTGTAGCCGACACCGCCGTCTTCAAGCTGCTGGAGCACATACATCCGTTTCTGCGCTGAAGACACCGGATAAGTATCCTGTGTTTTCGCCGGCTGAATCGCTTCATACGGGCTCTCTTCGAGGTCCTGAATGACCGAAGCGAGCTCTTCCACCGTCGGCCGGGCGAAGATGTCCTGTAACGGCACCTGAACGCCGAACTCCTTGGCGATGCGGGAGACGAGAGCCGTCGCTTTTAACGAATGGCCGCCCCGCTCAAAAAAGTGATCCCGGATGCCGACGGGGCCGTTTTTCAGCACCTCTTCCCAAAGGGCGCAAAGCTTCATTTCCGTGACGTTCCGCGGTGCGGTGTACGCCTGTCTGCCTGCCGCTCCGTCAGGAGCCGGCAGCGCGCGGCGGTCAAGCTTTCCGCTCGGTGTGACCGGCCACTCGCTCATCTCAATAAACTGAGCCGGCATCATGTAGGCCGGAAGGCGTGTCGCAAGCTCCGCCCGCACGTCATCGCTTTCCCGTCCTTCGATATAGGCGTAAAGCGCGGTCTCGCCGTTTTTGGTCCGGGCAGTGACCGCCGCCTCACGAATGCCGTCAATGCGCCGGATCGCCGCTTCGATTTCCCCCGGTTCAATCCGGTAGCCGCGGACTTTTACCTGTCCGTCTGACCGGCCGAGCCATTCGACTAGCCCGTCTTCTGTCCAGCGTGCGATATCGCCCGTCTGATACATGCGCTCTCCCGGATAAAACGGATCATCGAGAAAACGTTCCGCCGTCAGTTCAGGCCGGTTCAAATAGCCCCGGGCCACCCCTGTCCCCGCGATGTACAGCTCTCCGATACATCCCGGCGGGAGAAGCCGTTTCTTTTGATTTAAAACATACAGCCGCATGTTATGTCCTGGAATGCCGATCGGAACATTATGAAATTCACTTCCTCGCCGTAAATCAAAGTACGAGGCTTCCACAGTCGCTTCTGTCGGTCCGTAGGAATTTGTCAATTCCGTTTTCGGCAGAAGGTCATAAAAACGGGAAACCAGGTGCGGGCCCAATTGTTCCCCGCCGGCAAAAACCCTTTTTAAGCTGGTCTTTTTGACGGACTGTTTTCTGGAATTTATATATTCCAAGAAAGCATGAAGCATGGAAGGCACAAAATGGGCCGCCGTTATGCGGTTATTCTCCAGTGCGTTCAGTATTATTTCAGGGTCTTTCTCGCCGCCTTGCGGAAGAAGGAAAACAGAAGCTCCCGCGATCGGCCACCAAAACAGCTCCCAAATCGAAGCATCGAAAGAGTATGATGTTTTATGCAAAATGATGTCAGAATCACTTAATCTATAACGCGTTTGCAGCGAGTATAAAAAGTTTACAGCTGACTGATGTTCAACCTGCACGCCTTTTGGGCGTCCGGTAGAACCGGATGTGTAGATAATATAAGCCAATGAATCGGGTTTTACGGGAACATTCGGGTTGGCCGCGGCTTCCGGGTTTCCTGTTTGCCCGCTTTTCAGCGATATGATCTCTCCGTCAAAAAGATCTGCGGCCGAAAGTTCCGGTTCCGCAAGTAAGAATCTTACGCCGCTGTCTTTCAGTAAAAAGCGAATCCGCTCTTTCGGGTAATCGGGATCAATCGGCAGATATGCACCGCCTGCTTTTAAGATGGCGTAAATGCCGATCAGCATGTCAGGAGAACGCCGGCCCATGATGGCGGTTTTATCCTCCAGCCTTATCCCCCGCTTTATCAGCTGGTGCGCAAGCTCATTTGCCCTTTCGTTCAGCTCTTGATACGTAATCGAAATGTCGTCAGTTAAAATTGCCGGACGGTCCGGCGTTTTCTCCGCCCGCTGTTCCAGCAGAGCATGAAGAGGCTGCTCAAGCGGAAACGCTGTTTTCTGCAAGGGGCTGAAATCGTGAAGCAGGGACATTTCTTCTTTTTCTGATAAGACAGAAATATCGTCTAATTCCAATCCTGGATCAGCCGCGGCGTTTTCGGCAAGTGTTGCAAAAAATCCCGCCCATTTTTGAATCGTTTTTCTCTCAAACAAATCGGTACTGTATTCAAACTGGCAGTACAATTCCCCAGCATTTTCCGAGATGTACAGTGACATATCAAATTTAGAAATCGGCAGGCTGATGTCTGCCGGCTGCAGTTCAAGCCCGTCTGCTCTAAGCTTTTGCTGTTCCATGTTCTGCAGCGCAAATGTTGTATCGAACAGCGGATTTCGGGACATATCCCGCGGCACACCGAGCTTATCGACGAGTTCCTCCAACGGATAATCCTGATGTTCGTAGGCCTCAAGCGCTGTTTGGCGAATCTCCTGTAAATAATCTTTAAATGTCTTGCTTCCTGCGGGGCGCGTCCTGACTGCAAGCGTATTGACAAACATGCCCAGAACGCTATCAAGATCGGCATGAGGCCTTCCCGCAATCGGAGACCCGACAATCATATCTTCCTGTCCGCTTAAACGGGCTAACAGAACGGTGTACACACCGAGCAGCGTCATATACAGTGTGCATTTGTTTTCTTTCGCCAGCTTTTTCAACTGTGCTGTATGTTTTTCGCTGATGACAAATGACACCCGGTCACCGGAAAAGCTCCGCACCGGCGGACGCGGCTTATCAGCCGGCAATTCAAGTACGGGAAGCACCCCGGCAAGACGGTTCAGCCAGTACTCCTCTTGTTTTTTGTATGCGGCGCCGGCCATGAATGATTGCTGCCAAACGGCATAATCTTTGTATTGAATCCGTAACGGAGGCAGACTTCTCCCAGCATACAGTTCACTGAATTCACGTATCAAAAGATTGACGGATACGCCGTCTGAAATAATATGATGCATGTCAGCTAAAAGCAGGTGCCGGTCTTTTTCAATTTGGACAAATCCGGCCCGGAAAAGAGGTGCTTTGCCGAGGTCAAACGGCCGGATAAACGCTTCAGCTGATTGTTCTTGTGTAAATGCAAACGGAACCTCGTCATGAATCCTCTGCACCGGCCGTCCGTCTTTTTCTTCAAAGGACGTTCTTAGCGGTTCATGCCGCCGGATCAGTTCCTTGAACACGGCTTCTATCCTGTTTGGGTCAAACGGCCCCTTCACCTCTAAAACGGCTGGAATGTTATAGCTGACTCCTCCATTTTCAAGCTGGTGAAGGACGTACATCCGTTTTTGGGCGGATGAGACAGGATAGGTTTCTTTCGTTTCTGTTTTTTCTATAGATGCGAACGGATTCTCTTCTGCTTCGCTGATGATATTGGCGAGTTCTTCTACGGTCGGATGGCTGAAGACATCGCTCAGCGGAATTTGCACGCTGCACTCTTTGGCTATTTTTGCCACAAGCGCCGTCGCCTTTAATGAATGGCCGCCAAGCTCGAAAAAGTGATCGTGAACACCGATCGGGCCGCTCTGAAGCACTTCTTCCCATATCCGGGTCAGTTTCAGCTCCGTCACATTCCGGGGAGCCGTGTATTGACGGCCTGCGGCGTACCCCGAAGCTTCCGGAAGGGCACGCTGGTCGACTTTTCCGTTTGCAGTGAGCGGAATCGTGTCAACAAAAGCCCATTTAACCGGAATCATATAATCAGGCAGCTCTTTCGCCAAATCGCTCCGCAGCTGAGAAGGATCAGTTGCTTGTGAGACGCTGCAGTAGGCGCATAATTCATTTTCGCCCGACTCATTCGTTTGAATCAGCACGGCAGCTTCTTTCACGGCATGATGATTTGCCAGAACGGTTTCAATTTCTTTCGGTTCAATCCGGTACCCTCTGATCTTCACTTGATCATCTGTCCGGCCGATGTATTCAATTTGGCCGTCCGCACGCAGTCTTGCCAAATCTCCGGTACGGTACATGACGGCACCCTTTCTGAACGGATCCGGCAAAAATTTCTCTTCGGTCAGCGCCGGATTGTTCACATAGCCTCTTCCTGTATTCGCTCCGGAAATATACAATTCTCCAGCAATTCCGAGAGGCTGAAGCTGTCTGTTTTTGCTGAAAATATACATCTTGTTATGATGGATCGGTTTCCCGATCGGCGGATGTTCAGGTATGTCATCTCCCGGAGAAATCGTATACGTTGAAACGACATGGGTTTCTGACGGCCCGTAATGATTATGCAAATGCATACCGTGTAAACGGAGCGTCTGCCTGAACAACCGCGAGACGGTCAGCTGCTCTCCGGCCGTAATGACATGCTTCACACAGCGGGGAAAAGACTGTGCATAATCGTCTTCATTGAAAAGCATTTTGACAAAGGCAGTTGGGAAAAATACCACTTCCGCTTTATGCTGATCGATAAACGAATACAGCTGAGAAACATCTCGTTTGATTGATTCCGGCACGATACAAAGAGTGCCGCCGCTCAAGAGTACTGAAAATAACTCCTGGTAGCAGACGTCAAATGCCACAGATGCGTACTGCAGCACATTTGTGCAAAAATCAATGTCTGTGTTCGTCAATTGGTCAGAAAGCAGGTTGGCCATATTTTTATGTTCGAGCAGCACACCCTTCGGTTTCCCTGTCGTTCCGGATGTATAAATCATATAAAGCAGATCGTCCGCTGTATTAATGGATTGCACATTGCTTCCGTCCGCTTCTGTCCCGGCTTCTTCTATATATGTAACTTGCAGCGTTTGTTCCGAGGGAACTGTCTGATGCCGCTCTGTTACAACATGGACGCAGCCGCTGTTTTCAATGATATAGCGGATACGCTCCTTTGGACTGCCGGGATCTATCGGGACAAAGGCGCCGCCCGCTTTTAAAATACCGAGAACGGCCGCCGCTAAAGAAGAGGAACGGCCGAGCATGACGCCTACCGGCTCCCCCCGCTTTAACCCGCGTTTTTGCAGAAGGCGGGCCAGCTTATTAGCCGATTCGTTCAGCTCTTTGTACGTCACTGACTCGCCTTCATACTTGATCGCGATTTGATCCGGCGTTTGTGCGGCCTGCCGTTCAAACATCGCATGAATTGTGTCATATTCAGGCTTTTCAGTTTCTTCAGAAATTGGAGCAAGCAGCTGCTCTTTTTCCTCAGGAGTTATGATTACAAGGTTATCCGGCGTGATATCAGGTTTGTCGAGAATCTGGGAAACAATATGTGTCAAATGACCTTTGATATTTTCGATAAATTGGCGGTCATACACGCTTGAATCGTATCTCATTTTCAAATGAATCTCGTCACCCGGCGCCACCATAAGATAAAAACTGTAATTGGTTTCGTCTTCCATGCTGAAATCATGGATGTGGAAAAGATCTTTCGTATCCCCCTCGCTGTTCAGCACGTCAAGCTCCTGTTCAACCGGATAATTCTCAAAGACGAGAATATGGTCAATTAAGCCTTGTTTTACTTGTGATTTCGCTTGTATGTCATAAAGCGGATGGTAGCTGTACGCCTGCCCTTTCAAAACGTCCTTTTGCACGTTTTTGATCAGTTTTTGAAACGGGATGTCCGCTCCGCTGATCCGGACAGGGACGGTGTTAATGAACAGGCCGATCATTCGCTCGATGCCTTCAATTTCAGACGGCCTTCCGGAGATGACAGAACCAAAAACCGCATCCTCTGTCTGATTGTACGCCTGGAGCAAAATGCCCCAGAGCGTGTGGAAAATGGTGCTCAGTGTGACCTCTTCTTTCACGGCCAGCTCTTTCAGCTTGGCTGTGTCCCCTTTTGAAAAGGAAAACGTCACTTCCTCCTGTCTGCTGCCGCCGGCTTTTTTCTGTTTCGGCAGAACAGTCTGCTGTTCAAAGCCTTCAAGATATCGCTCCCAGTACGAAGCGGCTTTTTCTTTATCTTGCTCCATCAGCCACTTGATATAGGTCCCGTACGGCACAGCGGGCTCAAGCGTTAACGGTGTTCGGCGGAGCCGCGAGGCGTATATCTGGAAGAACTCTTTCAGCACGATTCCGAGACACCAGCCATCCATAATGATGTGATGGAAACTCCATATGCACGTGTATTCACGTTCTCCGGTTTGCAGCAGCGTCACCCGCATCAGCATGTCCTTTTGCAGATGAAATCCTTTCTCACGGTCTCTTCGTTTGGCTTCTTCGATATATTTTGTTTGATCAGCCTTATTTAAATTGGTGAGGTTTTCTTCGATGATGCTGACGTTCCGCTCTTTTAATACGACCTGCTGCGGAACGGACACGTTCTGGCTGATAAAGATCGTTCTGAAAATATCATGTCTTCCGAAAAGAACATGGACGCTCTCTTCAAACACGCGGGTGTCAACCTTCCCCGTGATTGAAAAGGAGGCCTGTTCGGCGTAAGCCTGTGATTCCTTTTGCAGGAGGGAATGAAAAAGCATTCCTTCCTGCATATAAGACAGCGGATAAATATCCTGAATTGCATTCTTTTTTGTCATGTTATGATCTCCCTGTCGCCTTTTTCTACAGTTCCTCGACAAAACTCGCTATGCTGTCCAAATCATCAGATGTTAACGTTTTGCTGCTAAAATCACTAACGGTTTTTTCTGATTCTTCTTTGCCGGTGCAGTGCGCCATAATATCACGCAAATATTGTTGTAAGGTTTGCAGCAGCTGTTCCATCGTTTCTTTGCGAAAGCGGCTCGGCGGATAGCTCAAACTGAAGTGAAGCTTGTGCTGTGCAGCCATCGCGCTCATTTCCACCGCTTGTTCCCGTTGCCATGTCGGCGTAATGTCGTGCCCGCTCGCAAGACCGGATAAACTGAACGTTTGCTGATCTTCTGTATCATTGAATTGCCCTAAATAGTTAAAGCTGATTTCAGGCGCTTGTCCGAACCGAATTGTTTTTTGCTCAGGCGGTGTCATATATTTTAAAATGCCGTAGCCTATTCCTTTATCCGGTATTCTTCCGAGTGTGTCTTTTACTGTTTTTACCGCCGTCCCAAGTTCTGAACCGGCTGTATTCAAGTCAATGAGCACCGGATACATGGAAGTAAACCAGCCTACGGTACGGCTGATGTCAAGCTCCGGCATGATATGCTCTCTTCCGTGCCCTTCCATCGCGATGCGGATTCTGCCTCCTGTCCAGTCCCGTAAAGCCAAGGCTGCGGCAGTCAGAAGAATATCCTGCGTATCGGTATGGTAGGCCCGGTTGACCTGCTGCAGCAAAACGGATGTTTCTTCTTCTGAAAGCGTAAAGCTTACCGTTTGCCGAATACTGTCGGCTCCCGTCTGATGGAGCGGTTTTTCATAAGGAAGTGAGGAGGCGGTTTCTTCTTCAGTAAAACGCCAATAGTCTTCTTCACGCATCAGCTTGCTGCTTTTTGCGTATTCTGAAAGCCTTTCTGCGTACTGCTTAAAGGAATCAGTCTTTGGCGGAAGCTGAACCGGCTGACCTTTTACGGCTTGAGTGTAAGCGGCTGATAAATCCTCCAGCAAAATACGCCATGACACTCCGTCAACTGCCAAGTGATGGATGGTAATGAATAAATAATCCCCAGACCGGGTTTTGAACCAGCCGGCTTTTAATAATGGCCCTTTTTCAATATCCATCCGCTGTTGGAGTGCTGCCACTTCAGTTTCTATTTCTCTTTCCCATGAATCCGTTTCAGACAGATCCCATGTATCCAAGCTGTACAGTTCATCCTTTTGGATGCCTTGATTGATTTGTCTGAGACTTCCGTTTTCTGCACTGACGGTGATCCGGAGTGCATCATGATGAATGACGAGATGCTGCAACGCTTCTTTGAGCGGCTGTTTACGCAAAGCGTCCGAGCTGAACATCATGACGGACTGATTGAAATGATTTCTGTTTTCCATCCGCTGTGATAAAAACCAGTGCTGAACGGGGGTCCAAGGAATATCCCCTTCAACCGGCCGCTGATCGATGACTCTTTCCGCTTTCCGGATAAGAGGCGCGAGTTCCTTTATGGTCGGATGGCGGAACAAGTCACTTGCCGCCATTTTCCACCCATAGCGTCCGAGCCGTGCGGAAACTTGCAGCGCTTTGATTGAATCGCCGCCCAATTCAAAAAATGAGTCTTCAATTCCGACTTGCTTTGCGCCGAGCACTTCCTGCCAGATCACGGAAAGCTGTTCTTCAAGCTCAGTGCGGGGAGCTGTGTATACGGTTTGAAGCGCGAGCTCCGGTTCGGGCAGATTTTTCCGATCCAATTTACCGTTCGGCGTAAGCGGCAGCCTCTCAAGCTTCATCATATAGGACGGAACCATGTAATTCGGCAGGCGCTGAGAAAGTAAAGAACGCACTGTTTCTATGTTCATGTCCGCCTGCAGGCTCATGTATGCGATCAGTTCTTTATTGCCGGACTGTCCGGTTCTGACTGACACTGCGGCTTCTTTCACGCCGTCCAAGCTCCTCAGAGCGGCTTCAATTTCTCCCAGCTCCACCCGATAACCGCGGATTTTCACTTGATCATCCATTCGGCCCGCATACTCGATCGTTCCGTCCGGCAGCCAGCGGGCTAAATCTCCGGTGCGGTACATTCGTTCTCCAGGAACAAATGGATTAGGGACAAATTTTTCTTCCGTCAGCTCAGGACGTCCGAAATATCCTCTCGCCACACCGTCCCCGCCCGTGCATAATTCGCCGATGACACCGATCGGCTGGGGTGTTCCCCTGCCGTTTATAATATACGCGGTTGAATTTCCGACAGGGCGCCCGATCGGGATCGAATGATCGTATGATTGTTCAATCAAAAAGCATGTCGAGAACGTTGTATTTTCCGTCGGCCCGTATCCATTCCATACTGCAAGATGCGGCAGTGCTCCCCGAACCCGGTTGACATGGCTTGGGGACAGTGCTTCTCCGCCGATAATCAATCGTGATAATCCCGAAAACACATGTTCATTTTGTTCAGATAAATGGTTAAACAGAGACGATGTAAGCCAAAGTGTCGTTATACCGTTTTGCTGTATAAATGTTTCCAAAACATCAGAATCGAGATAGGTTTCCTGGTCACTTACATATAAAGAAGCGCCGTTTAAAAGCGGGCCGAATATCTCAAATGTCGTGACGTCAAATCCTAATGATGAAGTAAACAACAGTCTGTCTTTCGGCGTGAAATCAATATAATTGCTATTTTTCACAAGGCGGATCACGCTTCGCTGTTCAACCATGACGCCTTTTGGCGCACCCGTTGACCCGGACGTATAAATCATGTAGGCCAATGATTCGGGTCCGCCGAGCGGTTCGGGATTAACTGCACTCAATCCAGCCTGTGTTTGAATATCCTCTATGAATAAACGTTTTCCTGAAAGCGGCAGACCGTCAACTTTATCAGATTGAAGGAGAATATCAGCTTTGCAGTCTTTAAGCATCCATTCAGCCCGTTCCCGCGGCACATCGTCAGCGATAGGCAAGTAGGCGCCCCCCGCTTTTAATATTCCGAGAATGCCGGAAACAAGCTCTGTTGTGCGGCCGGTTAATATTGCGACCACACTTTCCGGACCGGCGCCATTTGATCGGAGCGCCGCAGCAATTCTGTTAGCCCGTTCGTTCAGCTCTCTGTATGTCAAGATTTGCCCGTGATGCACAACTGCCTGGGCATCAGGTGTTTCTTCCGCCTGCCGCTCAAATAAACGGCTGATGGTTTCGTGTTTGGGATAATCGCTTTTCGTCTGATTAAATTGATAAATGACGCGATTTGTTTCAGCATCATCCAGCACGTGAATGTCACCAAGCGGTATTGTTTGGTCTTCAATCACTTTCGTAAGAATACGGGTAAAATAAGAAAGCCATTTTTCGATTGTCTGTTTTTGATAGATATCTGCATTGAATTCAAAATCAAAGCTGATGGTGCCGTCAGACCCTTCTGCCGCATAAAGCGTGGCATCAAATTTTGCTGTTTTATGGCCGGTATCCGCAGCTTGAGTCAAATGCAGCTCATTTAAAACCAAGGATTCACGCTCCATATTCTGGAGCACAAACATCACGTCAAACAGCGGATTGCGGCTTGTGTCCCGCTGCACGCCGAGCCGTTCCACAAGCTCTTCAAACGGATAGTCCTGATGCTCATACGCCTCAAGCGCCGCCTGGCGGACTTCCGCCAAATAATCGGTAAACCGTTTGTCTCCCTTCGGCTCCGTTCTGATGGCGAGCGTGTTGACGAACATTCCGAGAATCGGTTCAAGGTCTTTGTGCGGGCGCCCGGCAATCGGCGAGCCGACGATGATATCTTCCTGTCCGCTCAATCGCGCGAGCAGCGTATTGTACGCGGCGAGAAGCACCATATACAAAGTGGAGCCGTGATCGCGAGCGATGCGGTGAAGGCCGGATGCCGTTTCAGCATCAAGCGTGCACGAGACGTTCCCACCCGCAAAGCTTCTGACAGCCGGACGAGGCTTGTCAGCCGGAAGCTCAAGCACCGGAAGCTCACCTTCAAGCCGCTTCAGCCAGTAGGTTTCCTGCTTCTGGTATCCTTCCTTCTCCTGAAACGACCGCTGCCAGACGGCATAGTCTTTATATTGAAGGCGCATCGGCGCAAGCGAGCGCCCTGCGTACAGCTCGCCGAATTCTTTAATCAAGGTGTTGACGGACACACCGTCGGAAATAATATGATGCATATCCGTTAATAAAAGATGGCGTTTGTCCGATTCTTTCACGAGGGCCGCCCGGAAGAGCGGCGCTTCCTCCAGACAAAACGGCCGGACGAATGCGTCAGCTGACTCGGCTTCATCCAGCTGAAACGGCACGCTGTCATGGATGCGCTGCACCGGTTCACCGTCATGTCCCGTTTCAAAGGACGTTCTGAGCGACTCGTGCCGCTCGACAAGCTGCCGGAACGTCTCCTCCAGCCGGCCGCGGTCAAGCCGGCCCGTCAGTTCCAGCACAGCCGGCATATTGTAGCCGACACCGCCGTCTTCAAGCTGCTGGAGCACATACATCCGTTTCTGCGCTGAAGACACCGGATAAGTGTCCTGTGTTTTCGCCGGCTGAATCGCTTCATAC